>JAFDXI010000132.1 GCA_018268035.1 Bacteroidota bacterium
CCTCCTGAAGGATACTGTACTTCTCCTCGGAGCTAAATTGACGTCTTGTTTTCATTGTTCCTAAATTTACTGTGACTAAATTGTTTTACAATTTTTGTCCAGTCTTTTAGGGGGCTAAGACAATATGAGGTTTTTTGAAGGATATTTTTTAGACCTAAATAATATATTAGCTTGATTTTTTGACGACCTTAATCTTTATATTGCTCAATAATTTTTATAAAGAAAATTGTTTATGCGGATTACAATAATTGTTTATATTTTTCAAAGAAAATTCCAATAGATATTTTATTAATGCTTTAGCTCCTCCAACTTTTTTTGGTTTGATTCAATCTTTGATTGCAAGGATTTAATTTTCTTTTCTGCTTTTTTGACTTTTTCATTAGCCAGACGTAAAGACTTTGCATCACTGGTTGCCCTGCTGGCTGCTTTGTCTGCACGCTTTGCTTTTTTCTTTTCAGATTCATTGCCTTTTAAATTATTGGCTGCCTTTTTATTTGCATCAGCAGATTTACTGGCAGCTTCGGCTTTATCAGATGCAGTTTTTTTAAGTTCATCAAGATTGCTTTCCAGGCTGGCAAGCTCTTTCTGCTGTATTTCAATTGTTCGGGTCAGGTCAATAATCTTCTCTTTGTTGGCAGCATTGTTCTTCTGTGCATTAACAGTTGCAATACAAAACAAAAAACCTGCGCATACCATAATTATCACTTTACGCATACAATGAAAATTTATTTAAAGTTATCCATCAGTACGTTTAACAAAAACATAAATTGCTAATTATTTTTATCATACATCACTAATACACAGCTCAATAATAACCTCGAAAAAAAATATTTAATATTCGTTAAAATAGCTTTTCATGAATTGCTATTTACTGATTTTTGATGATGCGTTTCATAATCCCATTGCTTTTATTGATTTCAATTGCCGCCTGCAATAAGCCTCAATCCTTTGAATACAGAGGCATGAAAAATCTGAAAATTGACAGCGTGGGACTGGTGAATAGTAAAATCAGCCTTGAACTTGTTTATTTCAACCCCAATAATTTTGGCGTTGATTTAAAACATATCAACTGCGATGTCTATATCAATCATAATTATTTAGGCAAATATGTTCTTGATACAACAATGCATATCCCACGACGCAGTGAATTCAGCATTCCCTCAAGTATGAGTGTGGATATGAAAAATATTTTTAAAAATGCATTACAGGCATTTTTATCAAACAAAGTTTTGGTTGATATAAACGGTTCAACAAGAGTAGGGAAAAGTGGTTTTTACATTACTGTTCCTTTCAAATATTCAGCGATGGAAAGTTTTAGTATTTATTAGTTACAAAAAATAAATTTGATTTAAATGAATAACTTAATATAATTTACAGTCTTTAAGATGCGAAGTTTGTCATTTTAAAAATCCTCCCTGCCAAAAATTTTAATGATTTTTCTTAAGCTGCTGATGATTTTTTCCCCACTGCATTTTTTTTTACAACTACAGTGTAATTCAAATAATGATGAAAAAGTCAGTTAGGCAATTCTTGAGGTCGGCTCAAGTATTGAAGCCGGTTAAGAAAATATACAATACATTTAAAAATGATAAATTTAAAAATATAAATATCTGGCAACGTCATATAGAAAACATAGATATTGCCTTCGACACAAGTGATGCATATTCTAAAATCTGGTTTTATCCACGGTATGATAAAGGCAGGATACATGAACCAATAGCTACAAAACTTTTCATTAATTACATCCATGAAAACAGTCAGGTTTTAGATATTGGAAGCCACTTGGGCTATTTTACCTGTATTGCAGGGAAGCTCGCAGACAAGGGTATCGTCAATGCTTTTGAAGTTGATCCAAAATGCCTTACCCTGATCAATAAAAATATTGTAATTAATGGCCTCAATAATGTTACAGTAAACAACCTGGCAGTATCTGATAAAAATGAATTTATCAGAATACCTGTAGAAGAAAAACCAAACCCGGGCCTGGTGATTAATTCCCAATTAAATGAAAAGTATATTGAAGTTAAAAGTATTGATCTGGATCATTTTATTCAAGAAAAAAATATTAAACCTGATTTTATAAAAATTGATGTGGAAGGTGCAGAATGGAATGTATTAAACGGTATGAAACAATTATTACAACAGGATAGACTTGTTATGTTAATTGAAATCCATGCAGAAAAACTTAAAAAGTATTTTAATGCAGATTATAAAGATTGTATAGACATACTGCTACAAAACGGATTCACCCTCGAAAATACAGATCACAGATTAAATGAAAGCGCATTTAAACCAGTTGGTATAGATACTGTTTTGGAAACGGATACCATGTTGTTATGCAAAAAAGGATGTTACAACTAATCGAAAAAAAATTAAAGGCATATTATAAAAAGAAAATGAGGTATATATTAATTGCGCTATTTCTCTATCATTACAATTAAGATTTATTGAATGCTGCAATACCCATCAATATCCATCCTGCAATAAAACATAAACCACCAAAAGGTGTAATAGCGCCAAGCCAATTCATTGAACTGTTGCCTGTCATTTTAAAATAAGAAAGCAAATAAAGCGATCCTGAGAATAGGATGATGCCTGCAATGAAAAGCCTGCCACTCCATTGTAACAAATTGCCTGATGGAATAAAGCCTGAAAGCATTGCAACAGCCAGCAATGCAAACACATGGTAAAATTGATACTTTACTGCTGTTTCAAAAACTTCAAAAGCATCTGGCGCCATCCTGCTTTTTAAACCATGTGCACCAAATGCGCCAAGCATAACGGCAACTGCGCCGAGAAAGGCAGCCGTTATCAAAAATGTTTTATTCATTGGGCGAAATTATTTCAAGAAAATTTTCTAAAGATATCTTTCCTGTTAAATGATATTTTGCTTTTGAATAAAATTGTTTTCTATTATTCCGCATATCAGAAAAAAAGATAGGCAAATCTTCATCCTTCACTTGAGCTATCAATGGTCTTTGTGATTTTTCAGGTTTCAATCTTTCCACAATAATATTTATTGGCTCATCAATCCAGATAGTAACACCTGCTCTGTTCATCCAATCCATATTATCAAAATAACAAGGGGCACCACCACCTGTGGAAAGAATAAAATTATTTTTACAGGCGAAACTTTTTAATACCTCATTTTCTTTTTGCCTGAAATAGGCCTCCCCTTTTTCAGTAAATATGGAAGCAATGGTTTTACCTTCACTCAATTCAATTTCTTTATCCAAATCATAAGCAGGAATACCCGATTGCTGATATATCTTTTCAGACCAAAAGGTTTTACCACTGCCCATCAAACCAATTAGAAAAATACGGTATAGCATCTGCAAGTATATGCTTAAAGAATGAATGCTGCAAAGCAGTTATTGTTACTACGCTTTTATATTCATTATTTATCTGACAATCATATTTAGATAAACGTTGGTGTTTAATAAATGGCTTCAATTATGAATATCCAAAATGCCTGATTGTCCTTCATGAAATTATTAAAACAAAAGAATGTGAAAAATTATTTACAGCTACAATAACTGTATTGCAATTTTATTTAAATGCATTAAAGCCTGTAACATCCATACCTGTAATAAGCAAATGCACATCGTGGGTGCCTTCATAAGTGAGTACACTTTCGAGGTTCATAATATGGCGCATAATACTATATTCACCAGTGATGCCCATACCACCCAACATAGTTCTTGCATCTCTTGCAATTTTTGAAGCAATTTCACAACTGTTTCTTTTGGCCATACTCACCTGAGCAGGTGTTGCTCTGCCTTCATTCATTAAAACACCGAGCCTCCAAACTAATAACTGTGCTTTGGTAATTTCAGTTATCATCTCTGCCAGTTTTTTTTGTTGCAACTGGAAAGCGCCAATTGGTTTATCAAATTGTATTCTTTCTTTACTGTATTGCAAAGCCACATCATAACAATCCATTGCTGCACCTAATGCACCCCAGGAAATACCATATCTGGCTTTGGTCAAACAACCCAATGGGCCTTTTAAACCTTTTACATTAGGGAAAATATTTTCTTTAGGCACTTTTACATCATGAAACACAAGCTCACCTGTTGCACTTGCCCGCAGGCTCCATTTACCATGTGTAGTGGGCGCTGTAAAACCTTCCATACCACGTTCAACTATTAAACCATGAATAACGCCTTGCTCATCTTTAGCCCACACAACTGCTACTTGTGCAAATGGTGCATTGCTAATCCACATCTTAGCCCCATTCAATATAACATGATCACCTGCATCTTTAAAATTAGTAATCATTCCTGCAGGATTGCTGCCAAAATCAGGCTCAGTTAAACCAAAACAACCTAACCACTCACCACTTGCCAGTTTAGGTAAATATTTCATCCGTTGGGCTTCACTGCCATAAGCATAAATAGGAAACATCACAAGGCTCCCTTGTACACTTGCAGTAGAGCGCACACCGCTATCACCTCTTTCGAGTTCCTGCATCATCAATCCATAACTGATATAGTCCAAACCACCACCACCATATTCTGCTGGAATGGTTGGGCCAAAACATCCCAATTCACCTAATTGCTTTACTATAAATTCAGGAAAAGCCGCACGTTGTGCATAATCTTCAATGATAGGAGAAATTTCTTTTTTTACATAATTGCGGACACTTTCACGAACTAATTTCTGTTCTTCAGTTAGCAATTCATCTACAAGGAAATAATCTGGTGATTGGAAGGTATCTGTTTTGGAAGCCATAATTATATATTTAATTTTTTTTAAGCGTGGCAAAAATAAACAGATGTTAGTATTGACAAAGTTTTAATACAGAAATCTTCAGATTATTAAACAGGGTACTTGCTCATTATCTCAGCCAATTGTTCAGCTTTCATTGGTTTAACAATATAACCATTCACGTTATAAATATATGCCTGGTCAAAATCTTCCTTTGACAAGCTGGAAGAAAGCACATATACAGGTATTTCAATATTATTTTCTGCTGACCATTTTTGAAACCATTCAAGAAATTCCCATCCATTCATTACAGTCATGTGCAGGTCAACAAAAATAATATCCGGTAACTCATCCACATTTGACATCAGGTATTCCCTCGCCTGCTGCCCATCACCTGATGAAACAAAATCCTCAGCAAAATGAATCAGCTTCATCATTCGCTCACTAATCTTTGTTGTTATAGTATCATCATCAATGAAAAGAACCTTAGTAAATGCCGGCATAGATTAAATTAAATTCCTTAGAAATTATTTTTCTTCAATCGCCACAAGATCATTCAGGTCAATATTAATCGGTAAAACCCCGATCTGGACAACAGCTCTCTTGCCCCTTATCTCTTTTACTTCACCCACCTGATAATTTTTTTTCATTTTTACTTTCGAACCTACCTGAACAGGCGCTGTTGATTCCTTATATTTCGATTCAATTTTTTGAACAAATTTATTTTTTATAATGTTTTCCTTTCTTTTAAACAGCATTTCCTGAATCTGTTTTAACACCTCATTTTTATTTTCGGTTTTCTTCCATTCAAGCACCATCTGTTTCAGCTTGCGCTCAGTATCTTTCAGATAGGTAATGCGCTCCTCTGTAATTTTGTTTTGATGCTTTAATAATTCTACCTGCTGGTTGTGTTTTTCTTTATTGAATTGAACTGATAATTGTTTTTTAAGCTGTTCATTTTCTGCCAGCAGGAGTCTCAGTTCCTGTTTTTCTTTTTGTAATGCCTGCAGGTCTTGTTCAGTCCTATTGAGCAAATTATCCAGCCTGAAATGATTTTCATCTACTAATTTTTTCGCCTGGTTAATAAGATGTTTTGGCAAACCAATCCGTTCAGCAATTGCAAATGTATAAGAACTACCCGGTTTTCCTACAGTCAACTTATACAAAGGTTGCAAATTTTGCTCATCAAACATCATAGAACCGTTTACAACACCTTTAGACCTGTTAGCAAAAGTTTTCAGATTCAAATAGTGTGTAGTAATTACGCCAAAAGCATGCTTTCGGTTTATTTCATTCAAAATTATCTCAGCAAATGCACCACCTAGATTAGGATCAGTGCCGCTTCCAAGCTCATCAATAAAAAATAAAGTTTTACCATTGGCATTTTCTACAAAATACTTCATGTGCAACAAATGTGAGGAATAAGTACTAAGGTCAAACTCTATACTTTGTGTATCGCCAATATGAATAAATAACTGTTTAAAAATCCCCATTTCCGAATCAGGGTGAACAGGCACCAGTAAGCCGCTTTGCATCATCATTTGGTTAAGGCCAATCGTTTTCATTGTAACAGTTTTGCCACCTGTATTAGGGCCACTGATAACGAGTATATGGTCTTTTTCATCCAATCTTAAAGTAACAGGAATTGTTTCTTTTAATGTTTGCTTATTATGCAATACAAGCAAAGGGTGATATGCATTTTTTAAGTCAATAAAAGCTTTATCTGTAATGTTAGGATAATTACCACCGATAGCAATTGCAAATTTTGCTTTTGCATGGATGAAATCAAGCTCACCTGCCAGTTGCAACCAACCTTGCAGTAATGCCTGATAAACAGAAAGCCTTGATGTCAGCAATTTTAAAATGCGTAGTATTTCTTTGCGTTCTTCATTCTGCAATGAAAAAACTTCATTGTTTAATTCAATCGTTTCTTCCGGCTCTATAAATGCAGTTTTGCGGCTGTCACTTTCGCCATGCAGGATGCCTTTTACCTGTCGTTTATATTCTGAAAAAACAGCAACTACTCTCCTGCCATTACTAAAACTTTCTTCAATTTCAGCACTGTATCCGGCTTTATTTAATCGGGCTACTTCGCGTTCAAAAACACGCCTCAGTTCATTGCGTTTCCTATTCAGGTTATGCCTTATTTTTTGCAGGTTTTCACTTGCATTATCTTTTACATTGCCACCATCATCAAAGATTTCATCAATCATTTGTATGATTGTTTTTTCATAATAGGAATGCTCTAACACTTTATATAATGCAGCATAAGCAAGTTTGCGTTCTATATCAAACCAGCGATATATCCTTTCTGTATTTACTGCCAGCCTGCGAATGAGAATAAAATCTTCAGCTTGCAAAACACTACCCTCAATACCTAATAATGTAAGGGCCCGGTTTATATTGCTGCTGAAATCAGTGGGCAAAACCTGCCCCTGCGCAGCTATCAATTTATATTCATAAGCCTGCTGCAACTGGAGTGTGATAATTTCTTTTTTTGTATGCAATCGCAGGTGCAAAGATTTTTCTTTTGCATACGCAGTATTGCAAAAGGATAACAGGTGTTCTTTAATTTTGGTAAACTCAAGTTGCTGCTCAGCAGATTCCGGGTATAATTTCATTCGATTCAAAAAATTAATATTGGCACTTCAGTACCAGTTTATTTTCTACCGGTAAAATTACTACATACTATTCTTTTTTGTTTCTAATGAGCGCTGATGTTTTTCAAACAAAGACTCACATACCATTTTCTGAAAATTAATATGCGGAAAAATAAAAAACCCGCCAAAGGCGGGTATAATGATTAAATTGAAATATCTGGATTAAAGATGCTATTTCATCTGGCTATTTGCCCATTTTTTTTAATCTTTCATTTTTTAATGTATGGCTGTTGCCCCTTTCAATTTATTCCTGTTCTTTTTGTAAAGTACTGTTGCGATTCCAGCGGCCAATGCAATGATGGCGCCTGCTACAAATTGTTTCTTCATGATTCTGTATTTTAAATGTGATAAAATAATTTCTGTCTTAAAATCTGTATCTATTAAACCAATTCCATACCAATACAAACAAATTTGTCAGAAATTAACCTGTTTACAAAAGCTTTATAGTTTCATTATCATAAGGGCTTTCAAGAAATTGAAACATTACATCATCAAATACTTTTATATTCACAAAAATTTGCCTGGGCTTTTTTCAAAATAATAATTTCAAATATAAAACAAAGACTAAAAAACAAAAGTGCTCTTAATTATGGGGAATCTAAAGATTTGAAGAGCTGTTTGAATTATTATTTATCTTCTAAAAACAGGCTGATAATTTACAATTTCACTAAACAGACTGAAAACAATTCATAAAATCTAAATCCCTCTTTCCTTTTTCAAATGTTTACATTAGGTTTGCTGCCATTTTAAGAAACCAGGATCATTCAAAAACTCTTTCATGAACTTTAAGCGTATTAATAATATCACAGGCTGGGTAGTCTGTCTTATTGCATGTACAGTATTTATCATGACCAGCGAAGCAGGTGGCAGCCTGTGGGATTGTGGTGAATTTGTGAGTAGCTGTTTTAAGGTGCAGGTACCCCACCCCCCAGGTGCACCTCTGTTTGTTTTGATAGGCAGGGTATTTATCGTTTTATTTGGTGATAACCCTATGACGGCAGCGAAAGGAGTTAATATAATGAATGCTCTTGCCAGTGGTTTCACCATCCTGTTTCTTTTTTGGACTATTACCCATTTTGCCCGCAGGATTGCACTGGGAAACAGCCGCGATAACAGTAAGCTGACAAAAGTGCAACTGATTACTATAATGGGCGCTGGTATTATTGGCGCTTTAGCTTATACTTTTACTGATTCATTTTGGTATAGTGCTGTGGAAGGTGAAGTGTATGCCATGAGTGCTTTGTTTACCTCAATTGTTTTCTGGGCAATATTGAAGTGGGAACATATAGCTGATGAACCTGATGCAGACAGATGGATTGTTTTGATTTTTTTCCTAATGGGTTTATCCATAGGTGTACACCTGTTGAACCTGTTGACCATACCGGCTCTTGTATTGGTTTATTATTTCCGCAAACGTGAACAATTTAAATATGATGTCATCAGGAAATATTTTATCCGATTAGCAATCATAGGTGGCATTGCAGGGCTGCTGTTAGGATTGATAAACGCCAGTATGACGGCCGACAGTTCACGCGGCATACCAATGGATACAACAGTGGCCTGGTTAATACTATTTGGAGCTTTTGCAGCTATTGGAATTTTATATGGAGTAGAATCTATTAATAAGGACAAGAAGGAACTTTTTGGAGGTGCTTATATTTTCCTTATTATTGGCTGTGTACTTGTAGGCATTGTGCAGGTAGGTGTAATACAAATCTCAATTAAAACTGCTGGCTATTTTGATATTTTTGCTGTTAATTCATTAGGTCTTCCATTTTTCTCAGGCTTTATTTCTTTCTTCATAATTATAGCATTCCTTTTGTGGCTGGGCCTTCGCTTTGCTGCAAAAAAAGGATGGTATTATATGCGTCTCGGTTTGTGGTGTCTCGCCTTTATGTTGATTGGTTACAGTTCTTATCTCACTACACTTATCCGTAGTAATGCTAACCCCGCAGTAGATATGTATAATGTAGATAACCCAATGAGTTTAGTGGGTTATTTAAGCCGTTCCCAATATGGAGACTGGCCAATTTTATATGGACAGAAATTCACAGCACAACCCATAGATTCTAAAGAGATTTATACTTACGAAAAAAGTACAACCGGCAAATACATAAAAACAGTTGGCAGCTATCAGTATATCTATAACAAAGAAGATAAAATGATTTTCCCCCGAATGTGGGATGCCAGCAATGATCAAAACCATGCTGATTATTATGCTGTGTTTATGGGTATCCAGAAAAACCAGGATGGCACTTATGAACGTGCCCCAAATTATTTGGATAATATCCGCTTCTTTATTTCTTACCAGAACTATTTCATGTACCTGCGTTATTTCTTCTGGAATTTTAGCGGTAAACAGAATGACCTGCAAGGTTTATACGCAGGCAATGCAAGAGACGGGAACTGGATTACCGGAATACCCATCATTGATAATTCAATGTATGGAAACCAAACTTATTTACCCGATAGTATTAAGAATAATAAATCGCATAACACAATGTTTATGCTGCCATTTATTTTGGGATTGATTGGCATGTTTTATCATTTCAAACGTAAAGGCAGTGATGCATTAGTGGCTTTCCTTTTATTTTACTTTACAGGGTTTGCCATCATCATTTATTTGAACCAGGCTGGTTACCAACCACGTGAACGTGACTATGCATTTGCAGGTTCATTTTATGCCTTTTCAATATGGATAGGCCTTGCTGTTCCATATTTTATTGAGTTAGCATCAAAATGGAATCAGCAATTATTAAAATCAGTTTTAACAGGAGGTGGAGTATTTGGTGCTTTATTCTTAATTGGTGGTATTACATCAGGTGGTGGTGTAATGCTTGGCATCGGTTTTAGTGTTTTGTTTGCTGCGATTGCTGCAGGTATTCCTTATCTAATAAAGAATTTAAAATCACCAATACCTATCGCTTATGCTGGCATAGTCATTTCATTATTTGTACCGGCATTAATGGGCCAACAGGAATGGGATGATCATGACAGGCATAAAAAAGAATTGGCCAGAGACATTGCAAAAGACTACCTTGAAAGTTGTGCTCCTAATGCTATTCTTTTCACTTTTGGTGATAACGATACTTATCCTCTATGGTATGCACAGGAAGTGGAAGGAATAAGACCAGATATTCGCGTAATCAATACAAGCTTATTAGGAACAGATTGGTATATTAATCAGCTTCGTTACAAAGTAAATAATAGCAATCCTATTGATGTGTTGATGGCGCCAGACCAACTGGAAGGCAATAATCGTGATGTGATTTTCTTTAATGCCAACCCACAATTTCCTGAAAACCGCTATTATGATCTTTATCAAATGATGAAAGATTATGTTGGTTCAAACATTTCACTGGTGGGAGCTCAAAACGGAAATCAATACAATACCTACCCCGTTCATAAAGTAGCTATTCCGGTTGATAAAAATTTAGTGTTGACAAATGGAACTGTAAACAAAGATGATAGCGTTGTAGATGCTGTAAGATTTACTATTCCAAAAAATACTATTTATAAAAATGACCTGGCTATATTGAATATCATAGCAGCCAATAAATGGCAACGCCCCATATATTTTACTATGCCATATAGTGATTTAGGGTTTGGAGATTTTATTCGACGTGACGGTTTATCATACCGCCTGGTACCAGTTCAAAATTCACCTGTTAATACTGACTGGACGTATGATGTAGTTATGAAAAAATTTGCTTTTGGCAACTGCAATCTCCCTAACGTTTATTTTGATGAAGAAAACCGCAGGCATCTTAATACAATCCGCAAAGCAGAAGTGGACCTGGCCTTTGACCTGATAAATAAAAATAAAAAAGATTCAGCCAAAGCTGTTTTGGAAAGATGTGACAAAAATATGTTGCAGGAAAATTTCCCTTATGGAATGGTAAGCCGTGGCAATGATCACAATCAACTTTCAATGGCCATTATGCAGGCTGCATATTTAGCAGATGATAAAGCATTGGCAGAACGTGTTGGTAAAGGAGTAAAAACAGACCTTCAACAACAGATGAAATATTATAACTCGCTTACCGGTTGGCAGGCTGATGGTTTGAGTTATGAAAAACAAAATGCACAACAATTGTTGGATAGATTAAATCAAATGCAACAGATCATGGGCACTTCAGGAGTCCAGGCTCCTGAAAAATCAGGTGAACTGAAACCCGTGCCTGTAGATACAGCAAAACCATAAGTATTTTTAAAAATAAAAAAGTTACCCCGCTATTACCGGCGGGGTTTCTTATTATAATTCGTCAACATAAGTGATCAATTATCCACATCATTTTTTTATTCTGTCATAGATTAAAAGCCTAAAGTATTTTTGTAACTAATGTCATCATTTCATTATACTTATATTTTTCCGTTACTCCTTGGAATAGTTGCATTAATGCAGCTTTGGTACTATTTCAATTTTTTCTTAAGGTTAGCTAATTATAAAAACAAAGAAAAGGTTGCTTCTCAGGAATACCCTGTTACTATAATTATTTGTGCAAAAAATGAGGCAGGCAACCTGGTGAAAAATTTACCAGGTGTATTGTTACAGGAATACAGGACAACGCATGAAATAATTGTGGTTAATGATAATTCTACAGATGAGTCAAAATATATTTTAGAAGAGTTTCAGAAAAAATTTAAAGACCTCTCTATTATTGCTTTAAAGCAGGAAGCCAAAGGCATACCAGGCAAAAAATTTCCCTTGTCTGTAGGTATTAAATCTGCTAAACATGAGACCCTTTTATTAACAGATGCTGATTGTATTCCTGCCAGTGAATTCTGGCTTCAAAAAATGCAGGATGCATATCAACCCGGCATCGAAATTGTTTTGGGTTATGGCGCCTACAAAAAATATCCGGGCATGTTGAACAAACTCATCCGATTTGAAACCTTTCATACAGCGATGCAATATTTTTCTTATGCTCTGGCAGGTAAACCATATATGGGTGTAGGCAGAAATTTATCATACAGGAAAGATATTTTCCTTCGAAACAAAGGCTTTTCATCTATCAATCATATACCCAGTGGTGATGATGATTTGTTTATCAATAAAATTGCAACAAAAACAAATACAGCAATAGTAATTGATAAAGATGCACATACTTTAAGCGAGCCCCATCAGAGCTGGAGTAGCTGGATGCAACAAAAAAACAGGCACTATACAACAGCAAAATATTACAAGCCATCACATAAATTATTGCTGGGTCTATATTCTACTTTGCAAACTTTGATTTATCCGTTAACCATTATAACCGCCATATTTTTTAATTGGTATATTGCTGTTGGGATTTTTGCCCTGCGTTTATTGGTACAAACAATCATCTGGTATAAATGCATGAAGAAATTAAACGAGGGTGATTTATTTTCAATGTTTTTATTCTTTGATATATGGATGTTTTTGTACAATCTTTTTTTCTTTCCATCGCTCTTCAAAAAACCATCCCGTAAATGGGATTGAACATTTAACTTAAGTATTGTGCATGGAATATATTTTAAAATACTTCTCCGATTTTACTGAAGCACAAATTGAACAATTAAAAGCATTGAGGACATTATATTCAGAATGGAATGAAAAAATCAATATCATTTCGAGGAAGGATATTGAACACCTGTATTTAAAACACATTTTGCACTCTTTAAGTATTGCTGCCACTTTTGATTTTAAAGATGGATCATCTATTATTGATATTGGTACCGGGGGGGGATTTCCAGGCATACCATTAGCCATTTATTTCCCTAACATCCATTTCCATCTTGTGGACAGTATTGGTAAAAAACTAAAAGTAGTACAGGAAATTGCTGATGTTATTCAGTTAAGAAATATTTCAGCAGAACATAAGCGTGCTGAAGAAATAAAAGACAGGAAATTTGACTTTGTTGTTTCGCGTGCCGTTGCTCCTTTAAAAGACTTATGGAAATGGAGCAAACCATTACTCAGTAAAAAAAATAATAACACTTTTAATAACGGATTGATTTGCCTGAAAGGTGGTGACCTTCACCAGGAAATTTCTGAGAGCGGTCTTAGGCCCGGAATGATTTCATTATATGAAATTTTTTCTGAAGAATATTTCAAAGAAAAGTATTTGCTTTATGTCAAGCCATAATAAAAAAGCCCCTTTTGTAAAGGAGCTTTTTTAAAGTATTTATTTTTTTAATTCTCTTTTGACTTTTTCATATCACCTCGCATATCCTGCAATTTTGCTATCTGATCTTTTGACAAATACTGTGCGAGTCTTGTTTTCATTTCCTGCTTGATGGGTTTTACTTTTTCTTTTTTCTGATCATCACTTAAGGTTTGGTCTTTCATTATATTTTTAATTTGAGACCTTGCCTGGCTCCTGATTGAAATAACAGAATCAGCAACAGTTGATGACAGTTTCATTGAATCAATTAAATACTGTTTTTCCATGCCCATTTTCCCACTTTTTCCAGACATGGTTTGAGCTGATGCAGAAAATGTAATAAAAGCACAGGCTGCTATCATTAAAGTAAATGCTTTTTTCATTGTTTTTATTTTGGTAATGATAGAATGAAAAAGCAACATTAGGTTTAATACAAATTATAAATAACCTAAAATCTTTAACATGCTTTGTGCAGATTGCTGTTTGGCATATAACCAATCAACTAATTTTCCGTTTTTGTCATAACCTACAATTACATGTTTGGGTGATGGAATTAAACAATGTTTGATACCACCATAACCACTGATCTGATCCTGGTAAGCACCAGTATGAAAAAATCCAACATATAAAGGCTCTTTATTAGCCGGGTCTGAACCATTACCATCATTTTCAATTTTTGGAAGAAACACTTCATTGATATGTTCTTCAGAATCATAATAGTCATGGCTGTCGCAGGTCATACCACCAAGCACCACACGCTGGTATTCATTTTCCCATTTATTAATGGGCAGCAATAAAAATTTTTCACCGATACCCCATGTATCAGGCAAAGTAGTGATGAACGAAGAATCAATCATATACCAGCGTTCACGATCGTTTTGTACCTTCTGCCCCACTACACTATAAATATGTGCCATGCTTTCACCAACAGTATAGCTACCGAATTCTGTAAAAATATTTGGCACTGGCACCTTGGCTTTCTTGCAGGCTTTTTTAATATTAACAACAATTTCATTAACCATAAACTGGTAATCATATTCAAAACCCAAAGAATGTTTAATAGGAAAACCACCTCCGATATTAATTGAATCCAGTTCCGGGCAAATCTTCTTTAACTGGCAATACAGGTTGATAATTTTGTTTAATTCACTCCAGTAATAAATATCGTCTTTAATACCTTTATTTAAAAAGATGTGCAACATCTTAAGTTGGAATTTATTTTCATTACCTTCAATCTCATCCACATAAAATTCCAAAATATCTCTTGCCCTGATGCCCAACCTTGAAGTATAAAAAGGAAATGTAGGTTCTTCTTCTGCAGCTACACGGATGCCAAGTTTGAATGGCTGTTTTACACTACGCTTATACATCTGGAGTTCTTCTTTGTTATCCAATACCGGAATCACATTGCTGAAGCCACTATTAATCAGCCGTGCAATCCTTGTTGTATAAGATTTTTGTTTAAATCCATTACAAATGATAAAAATATCTTTAGATATTTTTTTCTTTTTATAAAGTTGATTGATGATTTCAATGTCATAAGCATAAGAAGTCTCAAGGTTGATATTATGTTTTAAGGCTTCCTCAACAACAAATGAGAAATGAGAGCTCTTTGTGCAATAACAATAATTGTAATTGCCATCATACTTGTGCTTTTTGAAAGCGGTGGCAAACATTTGTTTTGCTTTTTTTATCTGATTCCCAATTTTAGGTAAGTAGCTAAGCTTTAATGGTGTACCATATTTATCAATCAGCTTTTTAATATCAATCCCGTTGAATTCAAGATAACCATCATCACTAAGATTAAAATCTTCCTGAGGAAAATGAAAGGTTTGCTTTACAAGCGAAGTGTAACTATTATTCATTTCAGTTGCTAATACATATAAGGTTTTGAAAAAACGTTTACAAAAGTAATTGTTTGAAATAATCAACAAATAAAAAAAACCCCGCTGATAGCGGGGTTTATATTTTTTTAAGGTAATTTATTTTACAGATGCAACCAGAGCTTTGAAGCTTTCCGGCTCATTCATTGCAAGATCAGCCAAAATTTTTCTATTGAGCTCTATCCCCTTTTTATTCAACAGATTTATAAACTGGCTGTAGGTCAAACCTTCTTCTCTTACAGCGGCATTGATACGGGCAATCCATAGCTGGCGGTATTCGCGCTTTTTATTCTTACGGCCTACATAACTGTAGGTCATACCTTTTTCAACAATATTTTTTGCTACCGTATAAACATTCTTACGCTTTCCATAAAACCCTTTGGCTTGCTTAAGAATTCTTTTTCTTCTTGCCCTTGAAGCAACTGCATTTACTGAACGTGGCATAATTGATATTTTTTATTTCTGTTGACCTGGTCAAGTTTCAAACCAGCAACAGGTAATTGTTTTAAAATTAATTTTTACTCGATTGCCGGAATTAACCTTTCAGGCGCAATAAACGCAATACGAAATTTTTATTGGTATCATCAATAAAACCTTTCTTGCGCAGGTTCCTTTTACGTTTAGTAGATTTTTTGGTAAGGATGTGACGTTTAAATGATTTTTGATAAGAAATTTCTCCGTTGCCGGTTAATTTAAAACGCTTTTTGGCGCTGGAGTTTGTTTTAACTTTTGGCATGATAATCTTATTAAGATTACTCCCTACTGGCGTTCCCGGACTGCCGGAACTCTTATTGAGCCTTGTGGGAAATAAAAATTTGGAGCGCAAAGGTATAGAAATAATTCATACTGGCAAAGAACCAATAATTGAATGATTACCAGTAAGGTAAGTCTTCCAGGATAAAAAACAGGTAACTTAAAGCTTTTACAAAATCAAGTTCTATTATGATTTCATATTGATAAACTGAAGCGGAATATCCAGGTTGGCTTGCTTACAGG
>JAFDXI010000133.1 GCA_018268035.1 Bacteroidota bacterium
AAGAGACAAAGAATTTTTAAGCATACTGGAAGTTGCTACCCTTTTGGGTGCAAGCAGATGGACCATTCAACGGATGATAAAAAGTAATCGTTTGCCGGTGGCAAAGCTGGGCAGTCGCACCATCATCAAAAGGGCTTCAATTGATAATTTATTTAACTGATAAGAATATGAAAGTAACACTAAGGCAACGGCTCAAAGGCGAAAAAATAAGCCTTTATTTAGAGTACTACTCAAATGGCAAACGCCAGTATGAGTATTTGAATTTATACCTAACACCCGACCCCGAAAAGGGAAAGCTAACCAATGCAGTAAAAGAAGAAAATAAAAAGATACTGGCATTGGCTGAAACCATCCGCAGTAAAAGGCATTTGGAAATACAAAACAGCACTTATGATTTCCACGATAAGGAGAAGCTAAAAACGTATTTCATTATGTATATGGAGGCACTGGCTGAAAAGAGAAAAGACAGCAAAGGGAATTATGGCAATTGGGATAGTACCATAAAGCACTTGAAAAAGTATTGCCCAAGAGATATACAATTCAGCCAAATCAATAAGGCCTTTGTTGATGGCTTCAGGGATTACCTGTTGAAAGAAGCCAGCACCAAAACCAAAAAGGCAATTTCAACCAATACCAAATACAGCTACTTTAATAAATTTAGAGCAGCACTCAAACAAGCTGTGAGGGATGGCATACTAAAAACCAACCCTGCCGAAATGGTGGAAGGCTTGCCACAGGGCGAACCAGTAAGAGAGTTTTTAACCCTTGATGAATTAAAGACCTTAGCCAAAACCGAATGCAAAAACGAGTTGATGAAAAGGGCTTTTATTTTTGCTTGTCTTACAGGATTACGTTTTAGCGATATTCAGAAATTGAAATGGAGTGAAATGCAACAGTCGGCAGAGTTAGGGCATTACATCCGTTTTGTACAGCAAAAAACAAAAGGATCTGAAACATTGCCCATATCTGATGAAGCCTATAATTTATTAGGTGAAAGAGGAAAGCCAACAGACCCGGTATTTCCCGATTTAATTTACTCCGATAGCCGTAATGCTGATTTATACCGATGGATGGTAAAGGCAGGTATAGAAAAGCACATCACTTTCCACTGTGCAAGACACACATACGCCACGTTGCAGCTTACTTTAGGTACTGATATTTTCACAGTATCAAAGTTGCTTGGACACAGGCATTTAAAAACAACACAGATTTATGCTAATGTAATTGATGAAAAGAAAACAGTAGCAGCTAACAAAATAAATATTGGCTTATAATGAACTCAAAAATATTAAACGAAATATATCACGGACAATTAAAACCCTGGCTAATTAGCTTTGATGAAAGTGTATTAAAAGAGACAATTAGAGAAGTTAGCAAAATTCAAACAAACACTTTACAGGGCAATGAAAACAGGCTAAAACGCCTGTTACAACCATTTCCAGATTTACTTAAAAATGTTAAGCCATTTGTTAGTGTTTCTTTTCATCATTTGTCCTTTACTTGCCCATTATCCGAACCAAATAATTTACAGCAACACTTTTTCAAAGCGTTAATAGATGCTGAAATTTTAAGGTATTACAACGCTACATTAAGCAATCAATTAATCAAAGACCCATCATTGGATGTTTCGTTTCAAATAGGGGTTAAATCATTAAAGGGCATTGCAGTATTAGCCAATGAAATCAACAATGAGCTTTCAGAAAAAGAATATGAACCCAACGACCTCACCTATTTTACATTGGATTACCTAAAAAACAGTTTGTTGTGTTTATATTTTTCTATTCAATCAAACTTCAAAGCAAATTTATTAGATGTGTTTGAAAGTGTATCGGACTTCTATATGTACAATATGGACAATGATACCGAAATGGTTGAATTAAAGCAGGTAGTTTTAGACAAGAACAATAAACCAGTCGTAACAGTAACAAAACCAAGTGAACCGCCTAAACTTTCCTTTGGTTGCAAACTAAAAACACATACAGCCTTACAAAGTTTATTTGATGATTTATGTGTTGATTTCAATTTTCTTAATGAAGAAAAAACATCAGTTGAAACATTGGTTGAATTGCTAACCTCTTCTGAAATTGTACCAAATAAAATTAAAATCTATTTAGGCTGTAAAACAACTGTGTTTGTTTTCATAATTGATAGTATTGGTAAGCATTTCCAAAGGCTAACACAAACCAACATAGAAAAGTCAATGAGTTTTTATTCTAAGGAAGAACAGAATAAACCAGCAGTATTGATAACATCATCCAATTTTTCAAAGTCAAGGGGTAAAAGCAAAATGAAAACAGAAACCCAAGAGGCGATTTTAGAAACAATTAATAGATATTTTCCATAAAAAAAGGTTCAACAAGGTTCAAGTTTATTCCTGTACTTGAACCTATAAGACCACTTGAACCTTTTGCCCCTACTGCATTGTAGAGTTTTGTTCCATCAAATTTTAAAAAATAAAATGATGGCACAAGACAATTTAATTTTAGACAAGCTCACCGAAATTGCAAACAAACTGGATGAGCAAAATTTACTGCAAAAAACAGTATTAAACTTCAACGAGGCTTGCAAGTACCTTGATGTAAGCCCCTCACATTTGTACAAACTCACAAGTACAAAGAATGTTCCCCATTTCTGCCCACAGGGAAAGAAACTCTATTTCAAGCGTTCCGAGTTAGACGACTGGTTGCAGCGTAACCGTCAATCTTCTACTGAAGAAATTGATGCTATGGCTACCGAGTACATACTCAAGAACAAACGCAAATAGAATTTTTTAACCGATAAGAAAGAAAAGAAATGGCATCAAGTACCATATTTAGAAACTTTACTATCCCGGTAGAAAAAAAATCTCTACTGCTGATAGGTAAAGACATTATTTCCGACAAGTACAAAACGGAAGTAGAAGAAATCCGCAATCTTATTGCACAAGGCAATAAGGCAGAAGCCGACAACAAAAAGAAACAGTTATTAGCTTTTACGCCTTCGGCTGTATTTACCGAAAAAAGGCAAATGACTTTTCTTGAAATGTACAGTGGCTTTGTGCATTTAGATTTTGACAAGCTCACACCAGAACAGTTGCAAACTGCGTTTGTAATCATTTGTAAAATCTCCTACACATCACTTTGTTTCATCAGTCCAAGTGGCAACGGCTTAAAAGTATTTGTTGAGGTAAGCACCGAACTGGAACACCACGACATTGCTTATTTGCAAGTGCAGAAGTATTATGAGGATGCTACGGGACTAAAGGCAGACCCAAGCTGCAAAGATGTTACAAGGCTTTGTTTTATGAGCTACGACCCCAACGCATACCGAACCATCCAAAACGAGAAATTCATTGTGGCTTTGCCCCAATTCATTCAAGAGCAACAATCGCAAACGCCTACGGCTATTGCTCCAGTTGTTCCAATAGAAACGGCAGAACCCGAAGACCTCAACATTACATTTTTATTCAATCAACAAATTCAATTCACAAACCAAAAAGCATCATACACCGATGGAAACAGAAATAATTATATTTATCTGCTTGCTTCTAATTGCAACAGAGTTGGTTTATCGCAATCCGATACTGAAATACTATGTACACAGCATTTTGATTTATCTGAAAGAGAAATTAAGACTGCCGTAAATAGTGCCTATTCACACCATACCCAAGAACACAAAAAGTTTGAACCCAAGCAAAAGGCAACGGATCAAGAAGAAGCACAGCCCGAAGAACAAATGCCAACTTTGCCCGATGCAGTGTTTGCTACAATACCAGAGTTTTTAAAACACATTACAGGTGTAGCCACCACCAAAGAGGAAAGGGATATTTTATTGTTAGGCTCATTGGTTACGTTAAGTGTGGCATTTCCTAAACTCATTGGTAAGTATGGCGACAATCCAGTAAATACAAACTTGTTCATTTTCATTTCTGCCAAAGCATCAGCAGGGAAAGGCATTTTAATTCATTGCAGAAAATTGGTTGAACCCATACATTTAGCACTAAGAAACCAAGCCAAGATAATGAAGCAACAGTTTGAGGTGGATATGCAAGAGTACAACGCAAACAAGGGTAAAGATGCCAACACCGAAAAACCACAGAAACCACCGCAAAAAATGTTGTTCATTCCTGCCAATAACAGTGCAACAGGCTTTTTAGAAATATTGGGCGATAGCGACAAAAGAGGGCTTATTTTTGAAACAGAGGGCGATACCCTTGCCAAAGCATTTAAAAGCGATTACGGTGACTTTAGCGATGGTTTTCGCAATGCTTTTCAACACGAACCTATCTCATATTATCGCAGAACAGACAAGGAATATGTAGAAATTGACAGACCTTGTTTATCAGCTTTACTTTCAGGCACTCCCAAGCAAATAACAACCCTTATTCCTAATGCTGAAAATGGTTTGTTCAGCCGTTTTATGTTCTATGTAATGAATATGAAATTGATTTGGAAAGATGT
>JAFDXI010000134.1 GCA_018268035.1 Bacteroidota bacterium
GGCTCCCTGTATGTGCCGTTCAAATAAAGTTGAAGTCAGCGGAACGGATCAGGGACAATCTACTTATGCAACATCACTGTACGGGAGTAGTGTTTTAGATAGCAACCCTTGCTGTGGTGACAACACGATTACCTGGACAGACCTGAACAATGGCGATGTGCAGATTGATATTTATTGAGCGAAAAATTTCCGTCATTTTTAAAACATGCACTATGCGTAATGTTATACTTTTTTTTCTTTGCCTAAGTCTATCCTCTATTTGTCTGGCACAAAAGCAGGGTAATATCTGGCTTTTTGGGGCAGGTGATGGGCTAAGCTTTAATGTTGCCCCCCCAATTCATATATCCGGCAAAACCGGTAGTCAATACTTTCAAGCCGGCACAACCTGCATTTCGGATGCTAATGGAAGTCTGTTATTTTACACAGATGGCACTACTGTTTTCAATAAACATAATAAGCCCATGCTCAATGGTATTGGGATCAATGGTAGTACAGGTTCTCAACAGAGTAGCATTATTGTGCCGCTACCCGGAAGTGATAGTCTGTTCTACGTTTTTACATCCGATATGGGCAATTTGTATTTCTTAAATAAACCTGTTTTAGGCTATAACTATAGCATTGTAAATATGTGCCTAGACTGGCAGAGTCCGGAAAGTGGAGGGCTTGGAGGTATCATAGCAGGTAAGAAGAATATCCATCTTGTAGATAGCGGAACAGAGAAACTATGTGCTGCGTCGGACGGGGCAAATGGTTATTGGATACTTGGCCACAAAATGTTCTCAGACACATTTGTTGCCTGGCACCTTACCGGTGCCGGTTTGTCCGCAACTATTGCTACAAGTATTAACCCTCGTATTGGAGAAACACTACCCAACGGCAATGTCAATGGAATGTTAGGACAAATGAAATTCAACCCCGCAGGTACTAAAGTGGGTGTAGTCAATAAAATTGACAAAATCAGACCCGTCTTGGACCTGTATGATTTTAATCCGCTAACCGGCAAGTTGAGCAATCATTGCCAATCTATTTTGATGGATGACACCGCTGCCTATCCGTTGGGCTTAGAATTCTCACCGGATGGCTCTAAATTGTACGTCAGCGTAATGGGAAATAAGGTGAGCCAAATATTGCAATACAAACTATCAGCAAATTGCAGTGCTATGGCTAGTCCCTACGATACCATATTCTCAGCTCATTATGTGGCCCATAGTATTCAAGCCGCTCCAGACGGAAATCTCTACCTAGGCATCGGAACATATAATAATAAGCTGCGCATAGATCGCATTCTCAATCCGAATAATGTCCGACCAGTGTTGCAATATGATAGCGCTTTCATGAATCTTAATGATGGATTTCCGAATGTTGTCGTTCCGGATCTGCCCTCCTTTGTAGCAGGTTTCCGATATACCAATGGTATTTGTCATTGCCCGGCTCCGGTCGCAGTAGCCTCTGAATCCGCGGTCACAGACATTACTTTAACACCCAATCCGGCCAATACGCATATCAGGTTGACGCTCAATAGCCAGCAATACGGCTCCGGGCTGGAGCTGAAGATTACGGACATAGCGGGTCGGGTACTTTATAATCAACCCGCAAGCCAAACCGAAATTGAGCTAAGCAACTACCCAGACGGCCTTTATTTTTATCAGATTGCCCATCAACAGACCGTTTTTAAACAAGGGAAATTTTCGGTTGTTCATTAAGAAATTTGGCAGCTAATGCTAGCAGGCTACACTTTATCAATTGTTCTGAAAAAAGCAGGCTCATCACTTCTGAGACGAATTTAGTAAAGAAGTGTCCGGGGGGGATGTGTTTAGCGAAAAGTCATAAGTATATCTTTGCAAACGGTTTTGGTCTTAATTGAATATCATTTTTGCAAAAGTGATATTATTTAGGCCTTCATTCGTTCTTCAAAATCTTTCTTTTTATCGCGCGACAAGCTAATTACAGAGCCATTAACAAGCTCTATTTCTAAAGTTGTGGGGTGATATGTTTTTACATTTTTGATATTAATGATGTAAGAGCGGTGTGTTTTAAAAAAGTCATTTTGCTGTAATAATATTTCATAGTCCTTCATTGGTTTTGAAACTACAATTTTTTGTCTGCTACGTACATAAAATTCAGTATAGACATTATTGGCTTTTAAATAAATAATATCTTTAGTGTATATAAAATGTTTACCTTCTGTATTCTTCAATACAATTCTTTCGATAGTATTTACAGTTGAAATTTGTTGTAAAATCTGTAACTGTTCTAAGCCTATGCTCTTTTTTTTCAATACTCTTGCTACGGCTTCGCGCATGCGCACAGCGTCTATTGGCTTTAAAATATAATCAATCGCGCTTAGCGTAAATGCCTCTAGGGCATAGCCACTGTATGCGGTTGTAAAAATTATTTCAAAATTAAGTTCTTCTTTACTTAAGTGGTTAATTAAATCGAGCCCTATTTCTCCATTGAGCTGCACGTCTAAAAAAACAAAATCGGGAAGTTCTGATTTAATAAACTCTGCAGCAGTACTTACTTTGTCAAAATTGGCAGCTACTAAAATATCGGGGTAATATTCGGCCATCATTAAGCTGAGTGTTTTTACAGCTTGTGGTTCATCTTCTATAATAATGCACTTAATCATTATCTATTGGGATTGTAAGTGTAACTAAAGTACCTGTTGCTACACCCAATTGGTGTTTATCTACTATGGTATGAACAATAGGTTGGGCACGGTTTTTATTTAATAAGGCTATTCTGTCTTCAATAGCATTCGAGGCATAAGAATTGGGCTTGTCTTTTTTACGTTGGTTTAATTCGTTAGATTTTTTACGGCCAATTCCATTGTCTTCAATCGTTATCAATAAGGTCTTTTGTTGTTCGATAAAGTTTATCATAAGCAGCCCATCTTCTGGCTTATTTGCCAAGCCGTGTTTGATTGCATTTTCTACTATAGGCTGTATAATCATTGCGGGTATAAAAATCATGTGTTGTTCTATTTCATCTGCAATGTTGATGATGTATTTAATTTTGGGTAGGCGGATACATTCCAATTGTAGATATAAATCTATAAGTTTTATCTCTTCGTGCAAAGAAACTTCTGTAGCAGAAGAACTATCGAGCAGTGAGCGTGATAAATCGCTAAATGCAGAAAGATATTTACTGGCCAATTCTTTTTCTCCACTATACACATAACCTTGTATTGAATTGAGTGCGTTATAAATAAAATGTGGATTCATTTGTGCCCGTAATGTTTTGAGAGTAGAAAGGTCTAACTGGCGTTTTAATTCGGTGGCTTCGAGGGCTTGCTTTTGTTTGTGTACAAGCAACTTTGTGCGGTATCGGCTAATACCCAGAACAATAAATACAGTAGCCAATACCAATAATAAAATAAACCACCATTTTTGATAAAAAGGTGCTAATACATTAAAATGAAATTGTCCTGTATTTACACTCAACAGACCGTCTTCGTTAATTGCTCTTATCTTCAACAAATAAGAACCGGCCGACAAATGAGATAATTTAATACTGCGCTGTGCAGTACCCAAAGTGCTCCACCTATCATTATTCAACTGATACTGAACCACTATCTTTTGATTGCCTTTGTAACTAGGTACTGCAAAAGAAACTTCAAGATTATTATCATCTGAATTTAAAAAAACAGGACTATTTTTATCGATAATTACACCATTATTTTTTGCTTGTAGAATAAAAATTTTTGGGGCTACGTCGTTAGCAGCCTTCAAAGAAAGCGGAAATGATATTAAACCGCCACTAGTGGCTACATACAGAGTACCTTCATCTATTAAAATATCTTTTAATTCGGCAGCAGGTACGCCATCGGCAGTACTCCATTTTTTAAATTGCCCGGTTATTAGGTTGTAACTGCAGATGATGTCGTCGGCAATATAACAAAGAACCTCATTGGTTACGGCTATTTTTTGAATAGATGTATTTGTGTCTAGGGGCACTTGTGTAAATTTATTTTGGGCAATGTTGTAACACAAAATACCCCTGTTAAATGTTGCAATCCACACTTTACCATTAGCTAACTTTAATTGGCTGCTCATTATAGCACTACCTTTATACTTAAGCTCGTATATACCACTTTTGTTTTTTAAAAATAGCCCGTTAGAATAGGCTGCCAACACGCAAGAGTCTTCCTGGCTATAGCATACCGACCGGGTACGTTGAACCTCCATACCCAAAAAAAACAACTCGTTATCTGTTGTAGAATAGCTAAGCCAATTGGGCAAAGCCGTTTTTACGGGCATAATGGGTGGCGATAGAATACAGCAATTATTAGAAAAACTAAATAAAAAATTACCTGGCGAAAAAACACAAATATCTTTTACAGAATAGGCACGTTGAAGTAACAATTTTGACTCTCTAATAAAATATATTTTATCTGCACAGTACACAATGTACTTGCTAATACTATCATACAAAATAGCACCTACTTCGTGTTTGTTTTGACCTTTATAAAGTAGTTTAAACGTTTTGCTGTACAGGTCAAATTGCAGCAACTTGTTTTTACTAGTACCACACAATATTTTATTGTGTACATAAGGTGCCAAATTAGTAAACTGATATTCATTAAGGCCATAAACCATTAGCTGTATATTGGGTACATACAATATGCCATCGTCCAAAGTACTTATCCAATAAGCTCCTTCTGCATCTATCATTACAGATGATATTCTTTTATCGGCATACAAAGCACGGCCGCCCCATAATGGGTTTAGCTGATTATCATACCCATAAATTCCGCCAGATGTACATAAATAAAGATGATCTTCAATCTGTTTTACACCATATAAAAACACGCTATCTGATATGCCTTTAAAATATTGTTGCATACCATTCTTTATTACCCTTATTTTCTCGTTGTTAGTTTTTTGCAACAACACAATACCTTGTGCTGTATTTTGTACAAAATAAAAAGGCGTTTTTAGGTGTAGTTTTAAATCAACAAGCTTTTCATTTTCTATTTTAAAACAACTTCCGTCTTCTTTAATAAGTAATAGCATATTCGCTACTCGCGTAGTAATATGAGCAATTAGCTTGGGTAAATGAAAAAACTTTGTTTGCTGGGTTATTGGGTTGTAACATCTAATGGTATCCCTATTAAAAGTATAAATTTTACCTTGCAGATAATACATACGGTAATAATCTCCGGCAGCACTGATGTTGTGATTGAGCAATAGAGAATCGCTTTTGGTGTATAATATCTGACCCGAAAAATTTTGACAATAAACTTCGCCATTAGGCAAAGTAATGATATTACTTAATGCCTTACCTATTTGTGCTGTATTGTCGAAGTGGTA
>JAFDXI010000135.1 GCA_018268035.1 Bacteroidota bacterium
ACTTCTGTTTCATCTCCAATGCAAAAATAGAATTTGTAAACGGTATTCAGGACTAACAAATAAACTGTAAACTTGCAGTAGGATTATCAAAAAAAAAGCGTCAACTTTTTTCAGGACGATACAAACTTTGCCAACGCACCAAGTCAGGCACATTTGCAAGGCACACAAAGCCGACACACAAAAGCCAACCTTGCAAAAGAGCCTGCCTTGTGCCAACACACAGGCAACACTCTGCGGTTGGACACAGACCCACATTGTAGATGACCGAGGAGAAAGGGCGAACGTACAACAACAAAGTTTTGACAGAACTAAGAATGACAACTGAAAACAAATGACAAAAACGGCTGCTTGTAATCAGTTTGGCGTTATGGCGGGTGAACGGCTTCGATTGAACGTTTTCGGTTAATTGAAAATCCGTTCTTCGATTGAAATTTATCGGTTAAAATCCGCCACAAACGCCAAGCTGAAAAACGTTAGCTGTGATGGGTGAACGAGCGTTTTAATTTTTAGGATATACCAAAAGTATATACTTTACCAAAAAGAAGATAATGAAAACTCTTTCACTCAAACTTGACGACAGCGTTTTTGAAGAAACCGAGAAAGTTGTTTCTGAGTTAAACCTTGCACGAAACCGCTATATAAATGAAGCACTTAGCCTTTACAATCAATTCAACAAAAGATAAGTCTTAAAAAAGAAACTTGCCAAGGAAAGTAAACTTGTAGCTCAAAGTTCATCAGAAATTTTAGCCGAATTTGAAAGAATAGCTATTGAAATATAAGCAGTAAGACAATGTTTAAATTACCAAACAAAAAAAATAACTGTTTTATGAATTGGGAAAAATATCCCATGTGTCTTTAACAGGTAAACACTTATTATTAAAATCACAATAACCCGTAATATTGCCTGCATAACCTATCAACCATAACTTCATCATCTATTGCTGTTCAAAAATGCAAACAATAGAAAATGCAATTTGAAAGGAATTTTTAGTGATATTTTTTGAATGTGTAAGCAGAAAACATATTCTATCACAACAATAAAAAACAACGAAATACTTTTATCGGTAGAGCATTAATTTTATGCATCATAACTCCACTTCAACCAGATAGCGCCCCAGGTGAAGCCACCTCCAAAAGCTGAAAGAATAATATTGTCGCCTTTTTTTAATTGGTTCTGCCATTCCCACAAACATAATGGAATAGTAGCGGCAGTTGTGTTGCCATAATGCCCGATATTAATCATAACCTTATCCTTCGACAATCCCATACGGTTAGCAGTGGCATCAATAATCCGAAGGTTGGCCTGGTGTGGTACCAGCCACGCAATATCGTCAGATGAAAGATTATTTTTTTGCATAATTTCTGCACACACATCTGCCATACCGGTAACTGCATGTTTAAATACGGTTTTACCTTCCTGGAAAATAAAATGTTTTTTTGCAGAAACTGTTTCATGTGATGCAGGTTCAAGTGAGCCACCGGCTTTCATGTGCAGGAATTCAATTCCGGTACCGTCAGTTTTTAAAATACTGTCCTGTACTCCGGTATCATCAGTTGATGGTTCCAATAATACTGCACCTGCGCCATCACCAAAGATGATACAGGTAGCCCTGTCAGTATAATCTACAATTGCACTCATTTTATCAACGCCTACTACAATCACTTTTTTGTATTTTCCTGATTCAATAAATGAAACGCCCGTTTCAAGTGAGAACAGAAAACCACAACATGCAGCGCTCACATCAAAACCCCATGCATTTTTTGCGCCAATTTTATGGCAAATAATATTTGATGTGGAAGGGAACATCATATCAGGCGTTACTGTACCAACAACGATACAGTCTATATCAAGTGGGTCAAGGTTTTTATTTTCAAGTATTTCTTTGACAGCAGGTACAGCCAAATCGCTACTGGCTTTTCCCTTTTCGTTTAAAATTCTTCTTTCGCTGATTCCTGTACGTGTTTTAATCCATTCATCATTTGTATCCACCATAGTTTCAAGTTTCTTATTGGTCAACTTGTACTCCGGAACATAACCGCCTACTGCTGTGATAGCGGCCCTTATTTTATCCATATATGAAAATTAAGGTTCAAAAATATGACATTTGCCGTGAACTACTTATTTGAAAATATTAAGCTTTATTCAGTTCGATAAATTCTCCGGTTTGTCTGTTCTTACGCACATTATCCCAATTAAAATACCTGCCATTCATTGCCACATAAACACCTTTGGGTAATGTTTGAACAAATGCAATGGCGCTGCCGAGATTAAATAAACCATCTGAACTGCCAAATTTATATGGTATCATAGCGCCAGTAAGCACAATAGTTTTATTCAGGATGGATTCAGCAAGCACTTTTGCAGTATCCGTCATTGTATCTGTGCCATGTGTGATGATAATTTTATCAGCATCTGCAGTTTCACATTGATGCCTGATGAGCTCCCTGTCTTCTTCAGTCATTGTCAAACTATCTATCATCATCAATGTCCTGATGTCCACATCAATTTTACAACGGCCAAGTTTCAACATCTCAGGAAGGTGAGAATCTTTAAAAAACAATTCACCATTTAATTCATTGTATTCTTTATCAAATGTACCGCCGGTGATAAAAATGCGTATGGACATATATGTTGGTTTGATATTTTTATAAAAAAATTATGAGCAATATTATTAATTATTTTTCCCTGTCAGCATGGGAACAAAAGAAAAATAATCAAACCATTCTTCATCATAATTATCATCATCTTTTTTTGTAATGCGCAACATTCGTTGCTTATCACCATCATTAACCGGCAACACCATAAGCCCGCCAGGCTTCAATTGCTGAACAAGTTTCGGAGGAACAAAAGGCGCTGCAGCCGTTATCAATATTTTATCAAAAGGTGCATAGGACTGTAAGCCTTCAAACCCATCACCATAAAAAAATTTGATATTAGGATATTTTGTTCTGAAAACAAACTGCTTATTATTATCAAATAATTTTCTTTGTCTTTCTATAGTAAAAACCCATGCACCCAATTCTGCCAAAACACTTGCCTGGTAAGCGCTACCCGTCCCTATCTCCAATACTTTTTCACTGCGATGGATATTCAATAACTGTGTCTGGTAAGCTACTGTATAAGGTTGCGAAATGGTTTGTTCCGCATCAATCGGGAAAGCCCTGTCTTCATAAGCAATCTTATCAAAAGCAGAATCTAAAAAAAAATGCCTCGGTATATTATACATGGCTTCCAGCACTAATTCACTTGTAATTCCTTTGTTGCGTAGCAAATCAACCAGCTTCTTGCGTAAACCTTTATGTTGGTATGTATCTTCAAATTTGCGCATCGCTGCAAACCTAAACTGCTTATTAAATATTTCAATGATTGTTGCTTAAAATAATTACAGCAGCATTTATCATTTATTCAATTCAGAAAAATATTCCTGTTATTTTACTACAGGAAATGCAGATATGCGCAACCTGGCTGCACCCATCGGAATTAATGTAACCTGTTCTGTTTTTGAATCAACAGTTATAGGGCTTTGTGGTAATACACTGCATAATTCATATTTATCCAAACCCCATTGTGGGATAATTTTTCCGTTTGCCTTTATTTCAATAGGCACCGTGTTCTGGGCAAAAGGAAAATTATTGTCAGGCCAGTTTTTTTTAATGATAGTAAACTGTTCTGATAAAGGTTTATCATTAACCAACAAACCATAATTCCATTTACTTGCAGGATAAATTTCATAAGCAGGCCATTTAGACTGGTCTGCATCTGCCTGCCATTTTGAATCACTGATTGCAGATGTTTTACTATCCATTTTTTTATAATCTTCTGCAATCTTTAATGAAAAAGTAAGTGGCCCATAATTTAAACTCACACTGTTTTTGTTTTCTGTCCATGTGCGCAATTTCAATTTCATTGGTAATGTGAGTTCAATAATATCTCCATCCTGCCATTCTCTTTCCAACCTGATATAAGATGATTTTTTTGCATCAACTTGTACGGTATTCCTATTAATTACAACTGATGCATCATCACACCAGGAAGGTATCCTTAAGTATAATGGAAAATTGTTGGATGATTTTGTTTTTACTTCAATTTTTATGTGCTCATCAAATGGATAATGAGTTGTTTGAATAAATGTAACATCATTACCATTACCAACTTTTGCTTTTACTTCACTACAGTTATAAAAGATTGCAGCAATACCATTATCCGGTGTTGCCATCCATAAATGCTCTGCATAATAAGGCCAGCCTTGTGAATGGTTGTGCTGGCAGCACCTGCTGCTGAAAGGATTCATCATTAAAAACGGTCCAGCATTTTGAATACCCGGTGCATGGTTTTTACTATCACTTACCACCATGTTCGGTGCTGTTAAATATCTCAACCCCCTGAAGTCAGGCATCACTGCTGCAGGATAAGTATTGAATGCAACATCTTCTGCATTGTCTGCCCACATAGGGTCGCCAGTGATTCCGGTTAAAATTTCATCAGAAGACATTTGTTCCACCATGCCACAAGTTTCAACAGCCTGCCGCGGATCTGTATAACCTTTACGTGCATCTTCATCAGCGCCAAACATTCCTCCTGGTACCTGTCCATAAATTTTTCTTATTAAATAAAAATCATTGTAAGTAGCATTTAAAAAAGCAGAGTCCTTTGTTTCCATAAAATAAGTTGCAGGCTCCCTGAAACTTTGAGCAACATTTACATTATGCCAGTTGGGTAAATTATCCTGTTGCATCCAGTTGGCAGTATTGCGATGAATTTTTTCTGCGAGATCAAGCAACCAATGTTCACCCGTATAATTATACAACCAGTAAATGCTATATAGGTTATCACCACCACGGCTGTTTTCCCAATAGGTTTGTAATAATTTATCATCGGGTATTGTAGATTCCCATTTAAAATATTTTGACATAAAAGGGATCACCCGTTTATCATGGCTGTATTCATAGTAAGATTGCATACACCATAACATAATCATATTTGGCCAGAGATCAATATTACCATTTTTATCAGGTTTTGCTATTGGCCCGAAATAACCATCGGGTTGCTGGCTTTCAAAAACTTTATCTATCCATTTCTTTGTTTCATTAATGATGGTATCATCGTGTAAAATATATCCCATGTCACCATAACCTTTCAACCAGTAAGGCACTTCTTCCCATCCATGGTCACCTTCGCCATTGCCACTAAACCATGCATTATTTTTTTTATCCAGCCATGCGCTGATTTCACCTAAGTGTCCTGTCAACCCATCTCTTTGCAATTGCAGGTATTTCAAAATCCAGCCACCTGGTTTAATGCTTCCTGCAGGCAGCTTGATAAAATTTAAAGGCAACAATGGCGCTTTATTACTTACATAAAATGAATTGATAACTGTAGTGAGAGGCCTGGTGACATCAGTTGCTTTCACATTTCTGTTTTGCGCAACAACACAATCTGAAAAAACTAAAATCACTGCAACAACAGTTAAAAAAATATTCCTCATTGCATCAATCTTTATTCAGTATTTATAAAAATAAATTCACAACCGGGAATACAAAATACAGATTCAAATTCATTGTTGCTCATTAAAATCTGAAAGTCTTAAAAATAAATTACTGATGATGCTTTCAATAATCTTATTAAATTGAGCCCTGAAAACCAACTTAGCTACATGCAAAGATTTCAGGGCATTTTTGGCATCATACTTATCCTTGGCCTGGCATACCTTTTATCCAACAATAAAAAACGAATTAATTACAGGCTTGTATTTAGCGGGCTTCTATTACAAATGACAATTGCTGTCCTTGTTTTAAAAGTTTCATTTATCGGAAAATTTTTTCAATGGCTTGGCCATGGCATGCAGGATATTGAGGCATTTGCGCGAAAAGGGTCATCGTTTGTTTTTTCAGGAATTGCAGTAACACAGAATGATGGCAGCACAGCAGACTATCTAAAAGGCGGTTTTGTATTTGCATTCAATGTAACAGCTACTATTATTTTAGTGTGTGCATTGGTGGCCATATTTTATCATTATAATATCATGCAACGAATTGTTGCTGTTATTGCAAGGGCTATGAATTTTATTATGCGGGTGAGTGGTGCAGAAGCATTGAGTAATGTTGCCAGCGCTTTTGTAGGGCAAGTGGAAGCGCAGGTGTTGATACGACCATATTTAAAAGGCATGACAAAAAGCGAATTATTAGCCAGCATGAGTGGTAGTCTTGCCTGCATAGCCGGAGGAATATTAGTTGTGTATGCCAATATGGGCGCTGAAGCCGGAATGGATCTTGCACCAAAACTTATAACTGCAAGTTTAATGGCTGCACCAGGAGCCTTAGTGATTGCTAAAATTGTTTATCCTGAAACCGAAGAAAGTGAAACCCTCGGCAAAGTAAAACTGGAAGTGCGTAGCACTTATGCCAATGTTATTGATGCAATTTCTCATGGCGCTGCTGATGGTTTTAAAATTGCAATGAATGTTATTGCGATGCTCATCGGCTTTATTGCAATTATTGCAACACTTGATTTTATACTTGTACATATTGGCCATCTATTCAATCCGCATTTTGATTTGACACTTGACTATATTTTTGGAAAAATATTTTATCCCTTTGCATGGAGCATGGGTGTGCCTGCGCAGGATGTAAATAATGCAGCAACATTGCTTGGCCAAAAACTTACTATCAACGAATTTGTTGCTTTTAAAAACCTTACTGATAAAACTGTTCCTATGTTAACTGATAAAGGTTTGCTGATTATCAGCATCGCCATTTGTGGTTTTGCCAATTTCAGCAGTGTAGGTATGCAGATAGGCGGAATTGGAGCCTTAGCCCCCGAACGTAGAAGAGACCTGGCTACCTTAGGAATGAAAGCGCTTATATGTGGTACATTAGCCTCTTACCTTTCCGCAACCATCGCCGGCATTCTTGTTTAATTTATTGGTTATCAATGTTATACAATTTTAACAGGGTTACCTTTTCCTGTTCGAGGTATTAATGCGTATTAATTACACAAATAACGATTTGCATCAGTTTCAGCCAATGAGATTGGTGCTTTTTTTTAACGAATAAAAACTAAATGGAAAAAATTAAGAACATAGCGATAGTAACTTTTGACACCAAGAAAACAGACTTGATAGAATGGTCCTATTTCAATAAAAACATTTTACTCAATCATAACATAACAGCGATGGGCTCTGCAGAAAATATCCTGGAAGGCACGCTGAATAAAAAAATAAATTTTATACAACCCGGCAATTTTGGTGGTTACAGACAATTAAGACAACTGATTGAAGAAAACAAGATTGATGCAGTGATTATTTTTGGAGAAGCAATTGAAATTGAGAACAACAAAAATTTAAAATTAGTTTTAGAAGCAGCACTCAGGAAAAATATCATTATTGCAGCAAACAGGACAACAGCGGATTTTGTGGTACATTCATCAATCATGGAAAAAGATTATTCAATTGAAATAAAAGAAAAAAAAGAGCCGGGTATCAGGGAAATAAAATACCAGCTAAAAAAAGCCGGTTAATTTTTTAAAAGAAATTGAACGAGTATGAACATTTCAATACCGGTTAACAGCAGGCTCAACAGGATTGCAGTTAGCGTATTCTTTTTTATTGCAGGGCTGACCAGTTCAAGCTGGGCAAGCCGAATACCTGATGTAAAAGATAAACTTCATTTAAGCGATGCAGGACTGGGAGGAATTTTATTTGCCTTACCTGTCGGCCAACTAATCAGTATGCCTTTATCAGGCTGGCTGATTTCAAAATTTGGCAGCAGGCAATTATTAATCTGGTCATCCATATTTTTTCCGCTCACTTTAATAATGATACCATTAGCAACAACATCCTGGTTGCTGATAATCATTTTAATTGCATTTGGGTTATGGGGCAACCTGCTCAACATTTCGATGAATACTCAGGCTGTTGGTATTGAATCAATGTATGGCAGGTCTATCATGGCTTCATTTCATGGGTTATGGAGTATTGCCGGTTTCAGTGGCGCTTTATTAGGCAGCATTTTTGTATCTACTGATATTCCACCATTATACCATTTTGTAGTCATTGCAATTTTGATTTCTGTTTTAATCTCCGGGTTTTACAAATTCACATTACCATCATCCAATGTGCATGAGGAAAAACCAAAGCTGTTTGTAAAGCCTGATAAATCTATACTGTTGTTAGGCCTCATTGCATTTTTCTGTATGATATGTGAAGGTTCAATGGCAGACTGGAGCGGTGTTTATTTTAAAAGCGTTGTGAATGCACCGGAAAAATTTATCACACTCGGTTATGTTTGTTTTACCGGCACTATGGCAGCAGGAAGATTTTTGGGTGATAAAATGATTACAAGATTTGGCTTTACCAATATATTAAAAGCAAGTGGTTGCATGATAGCAGCAGGTTTGCTCATCACGATTACTTTACCTTATCTGGAAACAGCAGCAATAGGTTGTTTATTAGTAGGTGCAGGAGTATCCTGTGTTGTACCAATGGTGTATGGACTTGCAGGCAGGTCTTCAAACATGTCGCCACAGTTTGCATTGGCAGCAGTTTCAACAATAGGCTTTCTCGGATTTTTAGCAGGCCCGCCCATTATTGGATTCATTGCCCAGCTATCCAGCCTGCGTTGGTCATTTGCATTAATAGCATGTATGGGTTTTAGTACCACATTATTGGCAGGCAGTTTGAAAAAAGTTATCAGCCTCAATTAGTCTAAATCGAACACATCCTTAACCGCACAAATTGGGTAGTTAAGCGGCCATGTATTATCTTGCCGCCCTTAAAAAAAATTATACTACCCATGAATGATGTCCTGAAGATTTCTATTGAAGCTGCTATCGAAGCAGGAAAAAAAATTCTTGAAGTGTATGGAGAAGAATTTAAAGTTGAAATTAAAACTGATAATTCTCCATTAACTGAAGCAGACAAAAAAAGCCATCTTGCAATTAAAGAAATATTATCTCCGCTTTCTATTGAAATGTTGAGTGAAGAAGGTAAGCAACTGGCTTATGCTGACAGGAAGGATTGGAAAAAATTCTGGCTCATTGACCCGTTGGATGGCACCAAAGAATTTATTAAACGCAATGGTGAATTCACTGTAAATATTGCATTGATTGAAAACGGTTATCCTGTTGCAGGCGTGGTATATGTACCTGTAACCGGTAAAACTTATTATGGTGCAGAAGGTACAGGCAGCTTTGTATTTACGTATAATAGTAGCGACAATAAATCAGTGGAATCTTATATGGCTTCTGCTGAAAAAATTCCCGGGGCCGATGTACCTGGAGTTTATACAGTGGTTGCAAGCCGCAGCCACAACACACCTGAAACAGAAAGTTTTATTGAAGAAAAAAGAAAGGTTCATGGTGAAGTGGAACTCATCAGTTCCGGCAGCTCAATAAAATTATGTTTAGTGGCAGAAGGCAAGGCCAACATTTATCCACGCCTCGCTCCCACTATGGAATGGGATACTGCAGCAGGTCATGCCGTTGCAAAATTTGCTGGTTGTAAAGTGTATAATTATGAAACCGGTAATGAGCTACAATACAACAAGGAAAATTTACTGAACCCCTGGTTTGTTGTTGAACGTAATTAAAGTGAACCAAACATTGAAAACAATTAACCTTTCAATGTTTATAAAATCACGATTTGAATGAGTGAAATTAAAGGAGCGAGACAAGCGCCTTTTCCTGATACTTTTTTAGTTGGTATTCAAAAAGCCGGCACCACCACGCTGAATGACTGGATGAGTCAGCATCCTGATATTTTCTGCTATAATTCTTTAAAAGATATTCCGCTGTTTGTAAAGTTTCCACAACCGGAACAACTCAACAAAAGGTTATTGATGGAAACACCTGCTTATAACAACGAACCGGTAGTGTTGCACGCTGCAGTCAATTATATTTTTTATCCAACATTATTAAAACAGATTGCAGAAAAAAAACCGGATGCAAAACTGATTTTAATTGTCCGCAACCCGGTGGCAAGGGCCATATCATCTTATTTTTATTTCAGGAAAATGATGCGTGAACAAAGAGATATTGAAACCGCATTATTGTATGCACCAAAAAATAATTTTGAAATCACCCGCGATAATAACGACTTCTCTTATATAGAACATGGTTTTTATTTTGAACAAATAAAAAACTGTTTAAAATATTTTTCTAAAGATCAGTTGTTGGTGCTGGACTATGATGACCTGAAAAATAAACCGGAAGAATTATTAAAAAATGTTTTTCATTTCTTACAAATTGATGAAACATTTATGCCTGATCTCACACCAAAAAATGTAACAGGCGAATTGAAAAGTAAATTACTGCAACAATCTATTTTGAAAAAAAGCCCTTTGAAAAAATGGATTGTTGACAAAATTGTTGACCCCATCATGCCGGTGAACAAAAGAAAGATGCTGAAAAATAAATTGTTTGAGCTGAATACATCCAAACATAAACAACCGGTTGCTGATGTGGAAATAAGTGATGATACAATGCAGCAAGTGAAAGCAAAGCTGAAAGATTTTTATCTGAAAGATACTGCTTCACTCGATGAATTATTGGGCACTAATTTTTATGCTCAATGGTTTGGCAATGAAAAAAAAACAACAAAATAATTAAACAGCGTTATGTATAAAATTGTTCAGATGGTGCCAGCTTTGGGATGGGGAGGAGCCCAGGTTTTTTGCATACAGTTGTGTAATGAACTGGCAAAATATCCTGACTATGATGTAACGCTGATTTCGATGTACACCCATGACCCACAAAAACATTTGCCGCTTTCCATGCTTGATAAAAAAGTGAAATTTATTTCATTGGGTAAAAAGCCAGGCATTGATCCGAAAATGTTTTTGAAGATTTATAAAACATTAAAATCACTAAGGCCCGATGTGGTGCATACACATTTACATTCAGGATACTATTGTTTCTATTCTTATTTCAGGTTAAAATATCCGTTTAAAAAAGTGCATACGCTGCACAACCTTGCAAAACAGGACGCACCACCACATGGAAGAAAGATGTTTAAATATTTCTTCAGACGGCATATCATAGAATGTGTTACCATATCAGATGAAGTGCACAAAAGCGCTGTGGAAGAATATGGCGCTTATGTGAAAACGTTAATTTATAACGGTTCAGATGAAGTAAAGCCATCAGAAAAATTCAGCGAAACACAAAATCAGGTAAACAGTTTGAAAAAAAATACTTCCACTAAAGTCTTATTGAATGTGGCAAGAATTACCAGGCAAAAAAATCAGAAACTGTTATTGGAAGTAATGCAGGAATTGACAAATGAAAATGTGATTGCTGTTATTTTAGGTGATTATGTAGCCGATGACAAATCCATTTATGATGAATTGATAGCCATCAAACCGGCAAATGTTTTTATGTTGGGAAAAGTTACGAATGTCAGCGACTATTTATTTTGCGCTGATGCTTTTATTTTATCATCCATTTTTGAGGGTATGCCGATAAGCTTGCTCGAAGCATTATCTGCCGGAGCTATACCCATCTCTACACCAGTGGGTGGCGTTATCAACCTTGTAACAAAAGATATTGGTTTTTTGAGTGAAGATGTAAGTAAAGAAAGTTTATTAAAAGCAGTGCGGTCTTTTCTTGCTGCAGATGTTGCTACCATCCGGCAATTAAAGAATAACGACAAAACTTTGTACAATAAAGACTTTAGCATGCAAACCTGTGCTGCTAAATACAATGCTTTGTATCATTCATCGTTATAAAAAATTGTCCGGATTAAAGATGAGAACAAACTCTTTACTTCATCATAGAAAAATTTATTAATGAGATATGCCTGGTAAACAGGACACGTAAAAAAGGAAAAAATAAAAATAAATACTTATGAAAATTGTTGTTGTAGGAACAGGATATGTTGGATTGGTAACAGGCGCATGCCTGGCAGAAGTGGGGACTGAGGTTACTTGTATTGATGTGAATACAGAAAAAATCAGCAACCTCAAAAATGGAATTTTACCTATTTATGAACCAGGCCTTGAAGATATTGTGATGCGCAATTTCAAAAAAGGCAGGCTCAACTTCAGCACCAGCCTTGAAGAATCAATTGAAGGGGCTCAAGTCGTTTTTATTGCAGTGGGTACACCTCCGGGTGAGAATGGTAGTGCAGACCTGAAATATGTATTACAGGTTGCCAGCCAGGTGGGCAGTTCAATGAAAGGCTACCTGATTGTTGTAACAAAAAGTACAGTGCCGGTTGGCACAGCATCGAAAGTAAAGAAGGCGATAAAAACTTCATTGGAAGAAAGAAAAGCATCGTATGATTTTGATGTGGCTTCCAATCCTGAATTTCTAAAAGAAGGCGCTGCTGTTGATGATTTCCTGAAACCTGACCGTATTGTTATTGGTGTTGAAAATGAAAAAGCAAGAAACTTACTGAGTCATTTATATGAACCATTTGTATTGAATGGCCATCCTATTTTATTCATGGATATCCCTTCTGCAGAAATGACAAAATATGCAGCCAATGCTATGTTAGCAACCAAAATTTCATTCATGAACGATATCGCCAATTTGTGTGAATTGGTTGGCGCCAACGTTAATGAAGTTCGTAATGGTATTGGTTCTGATCCACGCATAGGTAACCGTTTTATTTATCCTGGTATTGGTTATGGCGGGTCTTGTTTTCCGAAAGATGTAAAAGCATTGATAAAGACAGCAGCGGAATTCAAATACAACATGCGCATTTTGCAGGCAGTGGAAGATGTGAATGATGACCAGAAAAGTGTAATGTTTAAAAAAATCAATAAACATTATAATGGAAATGTGGAGGGAAAAACATTTTGTATCTGGGGGCTTTCTTTCAAACCGCAAACAGATGATATGCGTGAAGCGCCATCACTTGTTTTGATTGAAGCATTGCATAGTGCAGGCGCTAATATCAAAGCTTATGACCCTGTCGCTATGCCTGAAGCAAAACATTTGCTGGGAGATAAAGTGGAATTAAAAGAAGACGCTACCAGTGCAGCAGATGGTGCAGATGCAATTGTGTTGGTAACAGAATGGGCAGAGTTCCGTTTACCGGATTGGGATTTGATAAAATCAAAATTAAAGAGCAATGTAATTTTTGACGGGCGCAATATTTACAACAGGAAAGAAATGAAAAAGTACGGATTTGTATATTATGGCATCGGCCATGGTAAATAATAAATTCATTTCAACTTACAATCTCAAAGCGGCAGGAAAGTAATCCCTGCCGTTTTTTTATTGAATAAAATTTAATGCTTATCTTGACGTAAGTATAAATGGATGCCATGAAAAAAATTATGCCCCTTCTCTGTAGTTTCTTATTATGTGCTCAATTTCTTTTATCCCAGACTTTCGAAGACCCAAACAGGCCATTGATACATTTTACTCCAAAAGAACATTGGATGAATGATCCTAATGGTATGGTTTTTTATAACGGAGTTTATCATCTTTTTTTTCAATACTATCCCGGCGCATCTGTCTGGGGGCCGATGCATTGGGGCCATGCAACAAGTAAAGACCTCGTTAACTGGGAAGAACAACCTATAGCATTATACCCGGATAAACTTGGTTATATTTTCTCAGGAAGTGCAGTAGTGGATAAAAACAATACTTCAGGTTTTGGTTCAACAAAAAAACCTCCGTTGGTAGCCATTTTCACACAGCATGATACAGCAGGCGAAAGGGCGCATACAAAAACTTTTCAGAACCAAAGTATTGCTTACAGCACCAATGGTGGCAAGACATGGGTGAAATATAAAAACAACCCTGTTTTAAAAAATCCGGGTGATGAGGATTTCCGTGACCCCAAAGTAATGTGGTATGCAGATGGAAATGAATGGATGATGACATTGGCTGTAAAAGACCATGTAGAATTTTATTCATCTCCAAATCTGAAAGACTGGACCAAACAGGGAGAATTCGGTAAAGGCATCGGAGCGCATGGTGGTGTTTGGGAATGTCCTGATTTAATTTCATTTGATGATAATGGAAAAAAAGTTTGGGTCTTAATTGTAAGCATCAATCCCGGCGGGCCCAACGGTGGATCTGCTACTCAATATTTTGTTGGAAATTTTGATGGCAAAACATTTACCCCATTCAACGATAAAATAAAATGGATTGATTATGGCCCTGATGATTATGCAGGTGTTACATGGAGCAATACCGATGATAGAAAAATATTTTTAGGATGGATGAGCAACTGGGCTTATGGGCAACTTGTACCTACATCTGCCTGGCGTAGTGCCATGACTATACCCCGCAACCTGAACCTTGTGCATGTGGGTGATGAAATTTATGTTACATCAAAACCTGTTGTTGAATTAAATGTGCTCACTGGAAAAGCACAGGCTATCCCTAATCTTATTGTTTATAAAAAATATGATCTCACCCCGGATCTTGTCAATGCACCCAGGTCATTTAAACTGGATTTTACAGTAAAGGATGCAAAGAGTTTTGCAGTAAAACTTTCCAATGAAAAAAATGAAAGGCTCCTTGTCGGATACAATGAAGCAAAAAAGGAATTCTATATCAACCGTGGCGCTACCGGCAATGCAGATTTTCAACAGGACTTTGCTAAAGAACGCTCAGCGCCAAGAATCTCGACTGCTGAAAATATACACACCACTTTAGTAGCTGATGCCAGCTCAGTTGAATTATTTGCTGATGATGGATTGACAGTGATGACAGAAATATTTTTCCCGACATCGCCTTTTGATTTAATTCAATTAACAAGCGATGAGCCTGTCACAATAAACAACCTGATTTATTCTCCATTGAAGCCAATGAAAAAATAATTTTTCTTATGCCCAGAGGTTTGAAGGGTACTCTCCTTTCTCAACAAGCCTTTTCACTTCCCTTGATACAAAAGGCGCATCTTCTTTATACGTTACACCAAACCATTTAGCAGATGTTGGTATTACTTCCACCTGTCCTTGCCCTGATTTAATAAAATAATCTGTTACAGTAGGGATTAAAAATTCAGCTTTTAATTCCTGTGCATTTTTATCAAGGAATTTTTTAAACTCACTTTCGCAAAGGTCAATGAAAGTGGAATCATAACAGAAAAAGTTCATGCTGACTTTTGTGTTTTCAGATAGCTTGAAAAAATTTCCATTTTCTTCATCATCTACAATCTCATTACCCTTTCTTGAAATTTTCAACCTTTCTTTTATCCCGGTCATCTGGTTGTTTTCATCTATGGAAATCACTCCGCGGCTTACTGTGCCATGTTCACTTAAAGTGTTCACCAACTCATAAGCGATAGAGCCATATTTATTTTTATTACAACCATTCTGCAGGAAATTAAATGCTTTTTGAAAAGAATCTTTCCCATAATAATCATCAGCATTAATTACAGCAAACGGGTGATCAAGTTTTCCTTTACAGCAAAGCACTGCATGTGCTGTGCCCCAGGGTTTGGTGCGTTCAGGGTTGATAGTGTATCCTTCAGTAAATTTATCCATTGACTGGTAAACATAATCCATTTCTATCCTGCTTTTCAGTTTAGGTTCTAATGCCTGTTTAAAAGGTTCAGCAAAATCTTCCCTGATTATAAAAACTACTCTTTTAAAACCTGCAGCAATTGCATCATAAACTGAATATTCAAGAATAGTTTCACCACTCGGGCCAAAACCTTCAGTTTGTTTCATACTTCCATAGCGGCTTGCCATGCCCGCTGCTAATATTACCAGTGTTGTCTGCATAGATATAGATATTTTTTGGCTGCGAAACTACTTAATTTCACCTTAAAAAAAGCCGGTAATCCCTATGATGGAAATTACCGGTATAAAACGATTACTGATTTATTTCAATTTAATAAAAGACACGAAAGTATTTTATTCTAAAATGCGTTCTTCAATCTTCCCGGTATGTTTATTTTTTAAAATCAGTTTTTTAGCGCCGTAATGTGTTACTTCTTCTTTTACCAGATAATTGTCTTCATCATAGTCAACCAGGCTGCTTGCTTTTGACAGGCCTTCCTGTCCACGCCAAACCTGCAGGTTTACAGGTTCCCACAGTTTTGTTTTTGCCGACCTGTAAGCCGCATCAATAATAGTATTTACCACATATCCATCATAGAAAGATTCCTGGGGTTGTACACCATTTTCAATACTCCTGAACATATCAGTAAACATGTGGTTATATCCAAGATCATTGACCTCATCACCAACAGGAAAGAGCCAGCCAGTGTTGCTTTCAGCTTTCTCTGCAACATAATCAGCGCCTTTGCCGGTAGTGAACATCTCAAAACCAGTTCTCAAAAAATTATTGATCCAGATAGTACCTTCAGTACCCATCACTTCATCACGCAGGTCAAGGCCACCCCTGAAAGTCCAGCTTACTTCAAACTGCCCGATTGAACCGTTTTCATATTTTACCAAACCAATAGCATGATCTTCTGCATCTATTGGTTTCACCTGTGTTTCAGCCCAACACATCACTTCCACAGGTTTAATGCCTTTGCCGATAAAGCTGCGTGTGATTTCAATACAATGGCAACCGAGGTCAAGAATACAACCACCCCCTGCCAACTCAATATTCCAAAACCAATCACTGTGCGGACCGGGATGTGTTTCCCTTGATTTGGCCCATAAAATTCTTCCCAATGCACCATTCTTTACACTGCTAAATGCTTTTAAAAATTTAGGAGTATAAACAAGGTCTTCAAGATAACCATTAAATATTCCAGCTTCTTCCACTGCTTTCAACATACGTAATGCTTCATCACCATTGCGCCCCAAAGGCTTTGTGGTTACAACAGGTTTTTTATGTTTACAACAAAGCATCACTGCTTCCTCATGCACATAATTAGGCAAAGCAATACATACTACATCCACATCAGGATGAGCGATAGCCTCTTCCATGCTGGTTGTGTAATGTTCACAGCTATAATCATCAGCAAATTTTTTTGCGTTTTCTTCTTTGCGGGCATAAATACAGATAATCTTGTCTTTACTTCGCTGCCCGTGTATGGAGTCAGCATAAAAGCGTCCAATAAAGCCTGAACCAAGCATAGCAATTCGTAACATAAGAATGATTTTATTGAATGAAGATGCGCAATTTATTTATATTGTTTATATCCCCGAAAAATATGTTTATAAGCCCGCAATTTCCTGCATGAAAAAGTATAAAACGCGTTGATAAAAGCAATAAGAAAAATTTGGAAAAGGAGGTTGAAGCATCGTACATTTACATAGTAAGATTGAATTTAATGTTGCCGCTTGAACTGACCGTTATTTCGGTAGCGGTTGCAGCAAGACAGCAACAGCAATGAAATCAAACAGATTTTTGAAATGATGACTGCAAATTGATGCGTGGAAGCTCAGGCCGAAGCACAGAAATAAGCAGTCAGAAAATCAGGAATCAAACGATTGAAGGCCGTAAAAAGCCTGATGTCATTGAACAAAACTCCGGTTTTGTTTAAAAGAAGCAACAGGGTTAGTAAGTTAATTTCTGTTGCTTTTTTTATTGTGTAAAATCAATACTGTCCTAAACGTTTTTAATCTAAAATAAAATTATTGATTCTATTGAGTTACAGGCTGCCAAAAACTGATTTAAAATAATAAACCCTGTATAACCGGATTCTGCTCAGGATTAGGAG
>JAFDXI010000136.1 GCA_018268035.1 Bacteroidota bacterium
TGACTTATGCCGATAGCATATAGAAGTTGCTCCTCATCAATTTGCCGTTTATTATCTGATGTCAATCCATTGAAAGCCTGTAACCATTCCTGTTCTTTGCTCAATCCATTATCCTGTTTCATGTGTCGAAGCCGGTAAAAGAACCCTTCAATCTGCGCAAAGGCTTCATGGCCTATTTGTGGCCGGTTTTTCATGTTAGCATCAACATATTCGGTATTTACACCACGATATTTGGCGGTCATATTATTACCTGTCCAGTTGGCGGCACTGCTAAGCTTTTGCGCACGTTTCCAATGTGGCGTCCTAAAAAACTGTTCTATATATCCACGATGTTTGCTGCCAACAGGCGTGTCATAATATTTACCAAGTTTTTGATAGAAAGGAGTGAGTGATTTGCTTGACCATCTGTCGCTCTTCACTTCATAAGGTAAGAACCAGCCATTGGTTAACCGGTTGATATAATGCATTGCATTGGCATAAGCTGTGTAAACCAGTTCTGTTGTAAGATTCTCAGCATAAGCATATCCTAAAACCAGGTCATTAAAGCTGTCAATAACCACGATGGCTTTATAACGATGAAAATACTTTTCTCTGCCTTTACCATATTCATCCTTAAATAGAAAATCAAGATGGTTGTCATCATGCTCCACGAGATAAAGAGGTGAGCTTGGCCTTTTGCCCGGAATACTGCGATTGTATTTTTCATTAAATGCGGCATTGCCTTCACGCTGCATAAGAATAAGATATTCCTTTTCCCGGCGCCAAACACCTACTGTGGACGATGTTATTGGTTTCAAATTGTGTTCAACAGCAAAAACATTATAACGTTGCGCTATATACACATCGTCATATTGATATGGGTGTGCCAGCAGTTCAAGCAGCAAATCGCCCGAAATATGATTATCATAGACTTTGGCGGCATTGTGATTACCAAATGCAGGAGAAATCAGACTTTTATATCCTTCTTTTATGTACTTTTTAAAAGCGCTATCCTCGTTTACTACTAACCGGCGATAAGATGCTGGCAGTTTTACGCCTTCACCCATAATTAATTCACATACATTTTTCCAAAATGCATCCATTGTCAGGCCTAACTCTTTTTTGACAAACCGGTTGTCTTCTTTATGCCTGGCAATCATATTCAGCCAGGAGGCTGCGGTAGTATAATCAGCAATATGTTTACCGGATAGTGAGCAGTTGTCGTTGTATCTGTACGCCATATAAAAGGCCTCAGCCTTAAAATCTTTTTCAATAAGATTTCTGATTGGTTGCCTGGCGAAGTATTCATAAGGGTTGCCGAATGTTTGAAATACGATGTTTTTAAACTTATTAGACAATCCTTCATAGATATAAAGAACCCTGCGCTTATCTGCCTCATCTTTTATGAAAGGCAGAGACCGGTTGCCCGTTGAGTTTGATTTAAAAAGATAATTTTCAACCTTTTTTATATCTCTACTCTCAGCACGACTAATGGCATTTGCCATTTCGTCAAACTCAATATGAAGGTTGCCGTCAACCAATTTCATCTTACAATTTTTTAGGCTTTTTAAATGGAGCTACTTTTTTTACGGATTCTATAAGGGAATTGGTTCCTTCAGTCAAGTCCATGAACACGGCAAATACCTGTTCGTTTCTATCAGTTATTTTCTGATACCCGTTTACCATCCTTTGAACATGCCTTTGTGAAACCCCTGTTATCTCAGCCGTCTTTTTAATCATTGCGGCCCTGGTGATGTCTCTACCCCCTGTTTTAAATCTATTTTTTGTGCTTATCTTCATGTCGCTAAAACAGACACAAATATAATTCAACAAATTGTTGAATTCTAATTTTTGTTGAATTTTTTTTAAAATATTTTATTCTCGTGTTGAATTTTTTCTCGAAAAACATACACCTGCTAAGAAAAAAAAGAGGTATTACACAAGCGGAAATACCTGATTATCTTAATGTTAACCGTGCCACGTGGAGTAATTATGAATTAAAGCGGACTGAACCGTCTTTAGAACAACTAATTGAAATTTCTAATTTTTTTAGTATTCCTATACATGAATTATTATGTGAAGACTTGGAAACAAAAGGTAAGGTAATCGAAAATCAAAATGATGAATTAAAAGGTAAGGTAAAAGGTAAGGTAAAAGGTAAGGTAAATGATCCAAATGGTATTAAAACCCGGTTTTCGGGCCAAGAGACACAAGAGGAGCCAACAATAGAAAATGTACTTCAGGTTTTGGATGTCATACAGAGGGAAATAGCTGAAATTAAAGCCAAAATTGACAAACAGCAATAAAGATTCTTAAACCAGCATTAAAGGTTCTTTAAATTAACCTCAAACGTACCAAAATGGTACGTTTCGTTTTTTTTGCCAATCACAATAAAAAAAGCTGAAAAGCCCGCCAGCAGTGCATTTTAAGCACTTTTTATATATATTCAAATTGTACCGGTTTGTTTTTACCCCCTTATTTTACAAACCATAAATTTTTTTTCAAAAAAAATTTGCGCAGGTAAATGCTTGCATTTATATTTGCAAGCAAATACTTGCATATTATGGAAATAAGAAGGGATGTTTTCCAGGCCATAGCCGACCCCACGAGGAGAGAGATAATCAGACTGATTGCAACGCAACCAGTAAAAATTAATACAATCGCTGAACGATTTGATGTAACAAGGCAAGCTATTTCGCTTCACCTCAAAATACTTTCTGAATGTGGTCTTTTACACATCAGGCAATCCGGAAGAGAACGGCTTTGCGAAGCAAAACTGGAAAAACTAATAGAAGTGCATGATTGGGTTGAACAATACAGCAAGTTGTGGAAAGGGAGATTAAAAGCACTTAAAAATTTTGTAGAACAGGAAGAATTACAATCAAAAATTATTAAGAAAAATAAAAGAAATAAAATTAACCAGATTAAAAAATCAAAAAAATAATCAAATGGAAAATACAGTAACAAAAAATGAAGTCTTCATTGAAGAAACAATTAATGCTGGCATTGAAAAAGTTTTTAATGCCTGGACAGACCCTGAAAAATTAATGCACTGGTATGCACCGGAAGGTTGCACAATCCTTTTCAAAAAGATTGAAATAAAAACCGGAGGCAATTTTCATTCCTGCGTTTCAAACCCTCAATTTGGTGACTGCTGGTGCATTGGAGAATACAAAGAAATTATACCCAACAAAAAACTTGTATTCACATTAATCAATGCTGATGAAGAAGGCAATCCGATTAACCCTGTTGATGCAGGTATGGATCCGGAGTGGCCCGGGAAAACATTGGTTACAGTAACATTTACTGAAAAAAACGGTGTAACAAAATTGCAGCTATTGCAAACTGTGTCACAGGACCTGGCTACAAAAACCGGAGCATATCCAAGCTGGATACAAATGATCAACAAGATGAAGCAAATGGTTTTGCAATCAACAATTTAATTTTTCAAAAGCTATTTTTATTTAAACAATATATTCAAGTTAATATCATTTTGCAGGTGCTTCCATTTAAAACATCACTTTAATTTTATTTGGATCTGTTCATAATCGCTTTGGAAAGTTGTTAAAACTTTTTGCAGCAATTACAATCAAAGCTTGATGCAAAACATGACTTAAATCATTTAATGCAAGATTTTTATTTAAGTTATTTGCAGCACTTTTGCAGCCTAAAATTGTATTAAGCATGCCATTTAAAACGATTATCGAACCATTTAAGATTAAATCTGTGGAACCCATTCACATGTCCACAGCAGCACAACGTGAAAATTATATCAGGGAAGCACACTACAATCCATTCCTGCTACATTCTCAACAGGTAATTATTGATTTATTGACTGATAGTGGTACTTCTGCGATGAGCAGCGAGCAATGGGCAGGAATATTGCGTGGCGATGAATCTTATGCAGGCGCTCAAAGTTGGGAAAGGCTTGAAGCAGAAATCAAAGATCTTACTGGTTACCCACACATATTACCAACTCACCAGGGCCGTGCTGCAGAAAGAATTCTTTATGGTTATCTCGGTGGAAAAGGAAAAGTCTTTATCAGCAATACTCATTTCGATACCACCCGCGCCAATATTGAATTCAGTGGTGCTGAAGCTTATGATATCCCTTGCATTGAAGCATCAGATCATGAATCTGAATTTCCATTTAAGGGAAATATGGATATCGTAAAACTGGAAGAGTTGATAAAAAAATATAGTGCAGCAAATATCGGCGCTGTTATCCTCACTGTCACCAACAATACTGGTGGTGGGCAACCAGTGAGTATGGCCAATGCAAAAGGAGTAGCGGAAGTTTGTAAAAAATATGGAGTATTATATATTATAGATTGCTGCCGCATCGCAGAGAATGCATATTTTATCCGTCATCATGAACAAGGATTTGAACAAACAGGTTATCGCACAATAGCACAACAAATGTTTTCACTTGCTGATGGTTGTGTAATGAGTGCCAAAAAAGATGCATTGGTTAACATCGGTGGTTTCCTTGCTTTAAGAAATGAAGAGTTGTCGACAGCCTGCACCAATCTGCTGATCATAACAGAAGGGTTTACTACTTATGGTGGTTTGGCAGGAAGAGATATGGAAGCTATCGCAATAGGTTTGCGTGAAGTGTTTGAAGATGATTACCTCAATTATCGCATCAGGAGTACTGCATACCTTGGCGAACATATCCGTGCAAAGGGAATTCCGGTTTTATATCCAATCGGCGGTCACGCTGTTTATGTGGATGCAGGATTATTATATCCGCATATTCCTGCTCATGAATATCCTGGTCAGGCCCTGGTGTGTGAGCTATATAAAATCGGAGGTATCCGTGCTGTTGAAATAGGATCAGTGATGTTTGGAAAATATGATGATAATGGTAAATTGATACCCGCACCAATGGAACTTGTTCGCCTTGCCATACCACGCCGTGTTTATACGCAGAGCCATATTGATTATGTAATAGAAGTGTTTGATGATATTTATACAAACAGAAAAACAACGAGAGGTTTACGCATTGTGAAAGAGCCGAAATTTCTTCGTCATTTCACAGCGCATTTTGAAGAATTATAAACAGTGACTAATTAAAAATATAGAACAGCATCACAATCAACATCATAATATGAAAGGTAAGTCACCTTCTTATTCTGCTACCATCAAAACAGAAGTAGTATGTCCAAATGATACGAATCCTTTGGGCATACTGCAAGGTGGCAGGCTCGTACAATGGATGGATATTGCTGCAGCAGTGTGTGCGCAAACGCATGCTGATGGCATTTGTGTTACTTCATCTATTGACAAGGTCCGTTTTTTTACTGCAGCAAAAGTTGGCGACATTTTAACCATTAAAGCTATTATCACCCGCGCTTTCAAAACTTCAATGGAGATAAAAGTAGATGCAACAGTTCGCAATGCATCAAACCATACTCCAATACCTTTAAGCATTGCATGGTTCACTTTTGTAGCGATTGATGACCAGGCAAAAAAGAGACCTGTTGTTCCTGTATTGCCCGAAACAGAAGAAGAAAAAAAAGATTACATACTTGCAGGAGAAAGAAAAGAAAAATCAATTAAAGACTTTCAGTAAAATAATTGACAACCCCAAAACAATTTCTACTAACATTATAATATCAAAATATTTTCCTGCGGAACCCACCTTACTTCGCGAATACAGCCTGCCAATACCGGAAAAAATAACGACAACACCAATACTAAAAACGATATTACCCACTTCTTCCAAATGCAATAAAACCCAACCCAACAAAAATCCCATTCCAAAATAAATACCACTTAAAAACCTGAAGAGATTGTCTAACACCTGTGGAGTGGAAACACCGGGAGGCAGAAACGGCATTGCGCCTTTAAGTAAAAGGTTTGCACCGCCTAAAAAACAAATCAACATGACAAGGCCTAATAAAATTTCTAATACAATCTCCATATCTTTTCCCTTTGATTAATGTTGAATAAAAATTGATTTAAGCAGAATGAATAAGTTATTTACTATTCTCCTCTCCCACCTGCTAAGGTAGATGTAAAATTATTAAAAAAAACAGCATATAACTTTCAGGGCATTGACGAATATGAGAATTAAATAATTTCTTACCAATACCAAAAGCACTTTTATTTTCTTTGAAAATTTCTTGTCATTGAGTTCTGATTAAATCATAACGACTCATCCAGTATTATTCTGAAGTTTATTTTATTCTTGTTAACATCTGCAGCCGGTGCATACTACGTAAATTTGGAAAGCGACCTCCTGTTATTTTTAAGCATACAAAAAAGAAGATATGAAACAGTTTTCAGTTTTTTTATTTTCGATGATAGCGCTCATTGCCTGCGCACAAAACAAGAATGTAAAATCATCAGAAAGCCATCCTGCAGAAAGCCAGTTAAAAAATTACAGCATTGCCACTTTCGCTGCCGGATGTTTCTGGCATGAAGAAGCATTATTTGAGAGTGTAAAAGGCGTAAAAGAAGCAATCTCTGGTTATGCAGGTGGCACAACAAACAATCCAAATTATTCATCTGTTGAAACAGGTGAAACAGGCCATGCAGAAACAGTAGATGTATATTACGATCCCAAAGAAGTGAATTTTGAAACACTGGTTAAAGTTTTCTTTGCCGGACAGGATCCTACACAGATAAACGGGCAGGGGCCGGATCTTGGCACACAATACCGCTCTATTGCATTTTATCGTACACCACAGGAGAAATCAATTATTGAAAACCAAATTAAATCATTGACCGCTTCCGGCATATACAGTAAACCCATCGTTACACAGGTTGTACCATTTACCAAATTCTGGAAAGCTGAAGATTATCACCAGGATTATATTGAACACCATCCCAACAGTGGCTATGTGCAATATGTTTCGATTCCGGAAATAAAAAAATTTCAAAAGCAGTATCCGCAGTTAGTAAAACCGGATCATGTTTTTTAATTGATTCAATATTGCAATAGTGAATCTATGTTACAAAATGAATTTATTTTTTATTCAGATTTTCTAAAGCGGCCTCAACAGAAGGATACAAAAAAGTAAACCCTGCTTTTTTAATTTTATCACAATTTACTGTTGCGCTCTTTAATACTTCAATACTCATCTCACCCAACATGATTTTTAAAATAAAAGAAGGAACATGTACAGGAATAAAAAATTTATTCCTCAATTGTTTTGCCAGTTGTATCGTCAATGATTTATTGGTTACAGGTTTTGGCGATACTGCATTATAAACCCCTTTCATATTTTCATGTTCAAGAGCAAACAGGAACATCCTGCAAAGATCATCAATATGAATCCAGCTTATTACCTGTTTACCATTTCCCAGAATTGCTGCAAAGCCTCTCTTCATTGGTTTTTTAAATTCTTCCAAAGCTCCACCGCTTTTACTGAATACAATTCCCAACCTGAAAATACATAAGCGCTTATATAATTTTTCAACAGGCTTTATACTATTTTCCCACTGATTGCAGGTAACACCTAAAAAATCATTGGCAGCAGGAGCATCTTCTGTAAAACCTGTTTTATTGTTGTCTCCATCATTTCCATACCAACCGATAGCAGATGCACTGATGACAACTTTCACTTGATTAGTCATTTCTTTTAATGCCTGTGCAATTAATTCGCAGCTCTTAGTCCTGCTTTCAACAATTTCTTTTTTTCTTTTATTTGTCCATCTTTTATCTGCAACACCAGCTCCTGCAAGATTAATAATATAATCAGCTTTTGCTATCGCATTTTTGTCTATAAATCCATCATCAATATTCCATCCTGCATAAGTTATTTTCGGGTTTATTGGTTTTTGTTGCAGCCTTGTTTTATCTCTTATCAAAACAATTACATCATATCCTTTTCCAGTCAGATACTGTTGTAAATAAGTTCCTATCATACCCGTACCACCTGTCAATAATATTGTTGCCATAAGAAATCTGCTCTTTATCTTCTTAAAAACTTTTCATATCAAAAAAGTAAATTTAAACCATGCTAAGAACAAAAACTGACTAAGCTTTTCTCTCTGCAAACTATCTTTTTCAAACACACTTCTACCATACTTCATAGTAAATGTATGTATGAAAATTTTTCAATACCCGATGCCCCATTAATGTTATTTGAAACTTGTGAACTTTTTGTTCCTCCTGCTTTATCTTTTTTAAAAATTAGCTTGAAGTTTAAAAAAATAAGTGCTACATTAGTTCTGCGATTACCTCCCGCATTAAAGGAGTATTCTTCATTAAAATTTAATCCCATGGTCCAGACAGAAATCTCCCATTTGACCAGGGAATGCAACGATTGGAGAGAAACATTGCGTTCCCATCGTGATGAATTGCACCAGATGCAAAACACATTACAACAAGTAGTTAATCATCCTTTATCCAAAGAAGAACAAAGCAAACTGGAACATCTCCAAAACCAGTTACACATTCAGCTTATTAACATTCATGATCTTAAACATGCGGTAAAAATGCATGACCGCAATCTTTCACATGAGGTCTCGGGCAACAATGATGCAGGATTTCCCGGAAACATGTCATCACATCATGAAGACCTGCACAACAATTACGAATCTCTTGAAACAACATTAAGCGAACTTCGTAACGATTTCAATCACTTTGTAACAATGGTGCATTAATTCACATCATTTAATAGGAGCTTTTTAAATTGATTTGATAAAACGATTGCAATAAAAAATAAAAATAAAATACTTCCTGTAAAAAAATCAGGATTGCCGGTTGCAACATTAAAATTACCGGGACAAACACTTCATTCTTCAGAATAAAATCAATTCAATCAAGGCTTCAAAAAAATTAACCGGCCATTGAATAAAAACATACAGAAGAAAATATTGTTTTAAACTACTAAGTATTCAGACTGCAGTTATAATTCAATGGCCTTTTCTTCATCATTAAAAACTTTTGCTATGCCTGAATTTGATACCACGCACGTAAAATCAATTGTCTTGCTCGGCCATGCCGGCTCCGGCAAGACAACTTTAGCGGAGTGTATGCTATTTGAAGCCGGATTGATATCACGCCGCGGTTCTGTTACCGAGAAAAATTCTGTAGGTGATTACCACGAACTGGAGCAGGAACGCGGCAATTCTATTTTTAGTAAACTGATGCACGCTAAATGGCGCGGTTATAAAATAAATATTATTGACACACCAGGTTATGATGATTTTGTTGGCGAAGTAATTTCCGCTCTTCGTGTTGCAGACACAGGCATCATGTTGCTCAATGCAGAAATGGGTGTTGAAGTTACTACAGATATTATCTGGGAATATACTGAAGAGTTTAAGACACCAATGATATTTGCCGTCAATAAACTTGATAAAGATGATGCAGATTTTGACCGAACAGTGGCAGAAGCAAAAAACCATTTTGGTAATAAAGTACAGGTAGTACAATATCCCCGTCAGCAGGGAGCAGGTTTTCATGAAATCATTGATGTGTTGCGCATGACAATGTATAAATTTAAAGACACAGGCGGTAAACCGGATAAATTACCAATACCTGATGAAGAAAAAGAAAGAGCTGATCAACTACACCGTGATTTGGTAGAAGCTGTTGCAAGTAATGATGAAAGCCTGATGGAAAAATATTTTGACAAAGGCGAACTGGATGAAGACGAAATGAAAGATGGACTAAAAAAAGCAATGATTAACCATGATATTTTTCCTTTATTCTGTTTATGTGCAGAACGCAATATGGGCAGCGGCAGGATAATGGGTTTCATTGATAATGTCTGTCCCAGCGCTAATGAAATGCCTCCCCAAAAAAACATAAAAGGCGAAGATGTACCATGTAATGAAAACGGTCAGGCCTGCATTTTTATTTATAAAACAGTGAGCGAACCACATGTAGGTGAACTTTCATACTTCAAAGTATTTTCAGGTACTATAAAAACAGGGATGGAATTAGAAAATGAAAGCACAAATGTTACTGAAAAAATCAACCAGTTATTTTTTGTTGAAGGCAACAAACGCACTTTGGTAAATGAATTAACTGCAGGTGATATCGGCGCTACTCTTAAACTGAAAAATACGCATGTAAATAATACCCTGCATGCTAAAGGGAAAAATTTTGAATTAAAACCAATTGATTTTCCTCCACCCAATATTACTGTTGCTGTTGAATCATCTAAAAAAGGAGAAGAAGAAAAATTATCGCAGGCACTGCACCAGCTAAAGGAAGAAGACCCGACATTATTAGTTGAATTTTCTCCAGAATTGAAACAACTGTTAATACATGCTCAGGGTGATATGCATCTTGCTGTTGCAAAATGGAAAATAGAACACAATTCAAAACTTGATATAAAATTTTCAAAGCCACGAATCCCTTATCGTGAGACAATACGAAAAGAAGCAGATGCCAACTATCGTCATAAAAAACAAAGTGGCGGCGCAGGCCAGTTTGGTGAAGTGTTTATGCGCATCGAACCCTGGACTGAAGGCATGGCAGAACCTCATGGTTTAAATGTGCGTGGCCGTGATACTTACGATCTTGACTGGGGTGGCAAACTGGTGTTTTATAATTGTATTGTTGGTGGCGCTATTGATGCCCGTTTCTTACCTTCAATCTTAAAAGGTGTGATGGAAAAAATGCACAACGGGCCGCTCACAGGTTCTTATGCAAGGGACATCCGTGTAAGTGTGTATGATGGTAAAATGCACCCGGTTGACAGTAATGATATCTCATTTAAAATAGCAGGGTTACAGGCATTCAGGCAGGCATTTAAAGATGCAGACCCTCAATTACTTGAACCGGTTTATAAAGTGGAAGTATTATGCCCTGATGATCTTACAGGCGCTGTAATGGGTGACCTGCAAACACGAAGATCCATAGTAGAAGGTATTGACGCGGAAGGCCACTTTCAGAAAGTAACTGCCAAAGTTCCATTAGCTGAAATGGATGGTTATTCTTCATCATTGCGTTCACTGACACAGGGACGTGCCAGGTTCAGAAGTACATTTTCAGAATATGCTCCAGTGCCTTATGATATGCAACGTAAACTGATGGATGAGTATAGTAAAACAGCGAAGGAAGAAGTGGTGTAATTCATGATCAAACAATATAAAAAGCCGCTTAATAATTAAACGGCTTTTTAATTTCATTGCAATCATGTAAAAAAAAATTGATTAAATTCGTTGTTGTCAAACACTAGTCTGATCTTAGTTATTTTACAAATGAAGCAAATGGATTAAAGACAAATGATTTTTCAGTATAAACCCAATCTTATCCATGCTACAACAAAAACACCACCGGGTATCTTACCAAGTTATCATACTGCTTACATGTATTTTAATTACAATCAGGTTCCATTCAAATAGAATATCATTGCCTTCAGAATATTCTGCAACATCAAAAATAGATGAAGCTTACTCAGTTGGAAAAATCAATGCTTACACTTCAACAATAAAAAGGTCAACACAGACAATAACAAAATTTCACACTGAGGATTTTAGAACATATACCACAGCGCAAGGGCTTTCCGAGAATTTTGTTATCAGTATTTGCCAGGATAAGAAAGGGCTTATGTGGTTTGGAACATTCGATGGCTTAAATAAATTTGATGGCTTTCAATTCAAGGTTTTTAAAAACAATCCCGAAGATCCTTATTCAATTCCTACAGGCAATATATCTGATATAGTGGAGGACGATAATGAAAACCTCTGGTTAATCATCAATAACTCGGCGGGAAGATTTGACCCGTTTTCTGAAAAATTTTACAAAGTACATTTTGACACACATCCTTCAAATGAATTCACTAATATTATTCTGCTATCAAAAGATTACCTTTTATTATGCGGGATAAATAGTTTTATACTTGATAAAAGAAACATGACTGCCAGGGAAATAAAAATATACAATTACGACAGTTCTCTTAAAAACAATATGGGAATAAATATATTTTTTGATAGCCTTTCCTATAACAGGAATAAATACTATGGTATAAATTCAACGAGGTGTAATTGGCTGGCAGGTACCAATAAGTTTTATGCAGTAGAAGATTTATTCAGTAAACCACGATTTGCTTGGGATGGCAAAGGCAGAAAATGGGTTTATGTAATGAAAGGGCCATCTGATTATTCTTACTGGAACCTACCCGGCGAACCGGCCAATATTTTCAGAAAAACGGGATCGTGTAATTTGTTTGATATTATTGAAGATAAGGATGGAAATATTTGGGCTGCTTCATCAAAAGGCTTGCTGTATATGCAAAAAGATGCAGAATGTTTTGAGGCGCTTGGAAATATAAATAAAAACCTTGGTTATACCTGCATAAGTGTTTTTATAGACAGAAATAATATATTATGGATTGCGACAAGAGGAAAAGGTATTATACAATATGATTTAAATAAAAAACCTTTCAATCATTTAATACATGATAAAAGGAATACCCAGGGCCTTTTCAGCGATATTATACTTGGTATTTATCCCTATAAAAATAAACTATTAATAAAACATGATTTTGGGACACCAGAAATTTCAGTTTTTAACATCAAAACACAAGACATTGAAATTAAAAAAGAAAATGAAATCCCTGAAATAAAGCAAATCAAAAATTTCGAGGACAATATTTTAAAATACGGGGACAAGAATAATGCGTATTTCAACTGGCTATATAAAAACCGTAACGAAGATTATATTAAACGGTTTGCTAATTATATTCCAGTTTATGACAACACTTTAATAAACCTGACATCAGGAATTGCTCATGGCAAAACTTCCTATCCCGTTTTTTTGAATGGCACCACTGATTATAATATGTGTTACTGGCAAAGCGATACACTCTGGATAGGAACGAGCTTATCGGGGCTGATAGCGCTTTCCCATAAAAGTCAAACCTATAAAAGATATGTACATCATAACAATGACCCACACAGCATATCATCCAATACAATAATGGGATTTTTGTTTGATCCCTCCGGTAACCTGTGGATTGCTACCACATCAGGCTTGGATTATTTCAACAAAAAAAGTAACAGGTTTACCCATTACACAAAAGCTAACGGACTTTCAGATAATACTATTTATTCCTTAACGTATGACCACCATGGTAAGATATGGATAGGTACTGGAAAGGGATTGAGTTGCCTAGATACTGCCACAAAAAAATTTTATAATTTTTATCAGTCTGATGGGTTGGTTAATACTGAATACAACCGCTGGTCTGCTATCACTGCGAGTGATGGAATTATTTATATGGGCGGCATGGACGGCATTGATTATTTTAACCCCGCTGATATAAGTTTTTCAGCAGATACTTTAAACCCGGTAATAACAGAAGTACGGGTAAATAACAAGCCGGTTGATTTCAGAAAAAATTTACAACTAAAAGCTTCAGAAAATAATTTATCTGTTTTCTTAACCACAAGCAATATTACCAAAGCCGGCATTGCATCTTATGCATATCAATTAAGAAGAAGTGACACCACCTGGATTCCGTTGGAATATTCGCATCAGTTACAACTTGCTTCATTAGCGCCAGGCAATTACACATTAAAAATTCGGGCAGCGAACCAGCGTGGGGATTGGAATGAAAAATTTGCTGTATGTAATTTCATTATATTTCCTTACTGGTATCAAACGTATTGGTTTAAAGGTCTGGTTTTTGTTTTGTTAAGTGCAATTATTTTTATCATTACAAGGTTATACATCAGGCAAAAAATACAGAAACAGAAAACCGCACTTGAAAAACAATATGCTATTCAGCAGGAACGATCCCGTATATCAACCGAACTGCATGATGACCTGGGGAGTGGCCTCTCCACTATAAGGATTTTAAGCGAATTGAATAATGCAGCAAACATGCAATTATCAGGCAACAACTATCGTAAAATATCCATGCATTCAAAAGAGTTGTTGCAAAAAATGAATGAAATTGTTTGGGCATTAAACATTAGCAATGATACACTTGATAATTTAATTAGTTATTTAAGAGAACAAAGTGCAATTATTTTAACAGAAGCGCACATTCTATATTCATTCAACATTTCAGAACAATTGCCAGGCTTATCAATAGGCGGTATTAAACGCAGGCATGTTTTTTTACTGGTAAAAGAAGCATTGCATAATATTACAAAACATGCAGGTGCATCTTATGTAGAGATAGAAATTGGTGTTACAGAATATCTTGAAATTATGATACAGGATAATGGCAGAGGCATTCCATCTGAATGTATAAAAACATCAAAAGGAAATGGCATAAGCAATATGCAAAAACACGCCGAAGCTGTTGGCGGAACGTTGAGTATAGAAAACGGAGAAGGAACCAAAATAAAAATGGTGGTTGAATTAAAAAAACTTTGCCTGGAAGATGTTGTATAAACTATTTTTAAACGATAAAATAGTTGTTTTACATCTGCTTTAAAACCTATGTTATCTTATTATATTACAATTTTCGGAGCCGGCGCTTTATGCCTGGCAGCAGTTTATCAAACCATTTTATATTTCAATAAGCGGGATAGCCTGCTGCTGCGGTACGGCGTTTATTTATGGAGCGTTTTTGTGTATTTGTGTTATATATTGACCATAGGCCCGGGGCCGGATTACCATTTTATAAAATACCCTTTTCTTAAAATAAATTTAGCCGAAGATCAGCTATTCCTGATGCTTACTTATGCAGCCTATTCTTTATTCTGGAAAGAGGCATTAATGCTTGGCAAAAAAGACGGACTCATCTGGTATTATTATAAGTCTTTATTGCCCCTGATCTTTGGATATATCATTTGGGAAAATCTCTCTGTTAATCTTCCTGCTACCGGTACGATGCACAGCTATTTGTATATCACCATGAGAATATATCTTGCTGTCTTCGCATTCATTACATTAATCAGCACGCTCAGGCGCAGACAAAATCCATTCTTTTTGTATTTATGTATAGGCATCATGTCTTTAATTGCTTTCGGGATATTCTCCGCCTGCGTTGAACTATTTTTTAACGGGCAACTATTCAATATAAGCGACCTTGCATGGATAGTGATCGGGTATTTTATCGAAACAATATTTTTCTCCGCTTCTATTGGTTATAAACTGAAACAGGAAACGGTTGAAAAAATAAAAGCGTTAAGAAAAGTGCTGGAGCAACAAAGAATAATACAGGCAAAAGATCTGGAAAAAGCAGAGGCCGCATATAAAGCAAGGGAAGATGAACGTTCCCGCATTGCCACAGAACTGCACGATGATCTGGGCAGTGGCCTTTCCACTATCCGCATTCTTGCAGAAACTACCAGGGCTAATATCGATCATGTCCATGGCATGTACCTCGAAAAGATATCCAGGCAATCAAAAGAGCTTTTGCAAAATATGGGCGAAATAATCTGGACATTGAATACCAATAACGATACATTGGAAAACCTTATAGCCTACTTCAGGCAGCATGCAGCAAAAACTCTAAATAATGCAAACATCCTGTACAATTTTCATATTGCAGAAACAATACCGTCTGTAAAAATTAGCGGCGCCAACAGAAGGCATATACTGTTATTGATAAAAGAAGCCTTGCATAATATTTTAAAACATGCGGAGGCAACACGGGTAGAAATTTACATAAGCATTTCGCAGGAATTCAGAATAACCATTAAAGATAACGGCAAAGGCATACCTGAAAAATACATTACCGATTCAAACGGTAATGGTCTGCGCAACATGCATAAACATGCTAATGCAGTACGGGGAAGCATACACATAACAAACCATAAGGGTACGGTTATAAATTTTGAAGCGCCGGTAACATCGCTCTCACACGAAAGTGTTATATAAATTATCAACAGCTTTCTTAGTTTTATTATATGATAAGTGTATTATTAGTAGAAGACAAAGCGGATTATCGCAATGCATTAAAACTTATACTTGATAATACACCGGGCTTTTGCTGTGTGGCAGATTACTGTGATGCAGAGAGCTGCATGAATGATAATACATACAACAATGCTGATGTGGCACTTATTGATATTCAGTTGCCCGGTATAAGCGGGATACAACTGGTAAGCTTTTTTAAAGAGAAAAACCCTGCCCTGCTTTGCCTGATGTGCACAGCGTATGAAGATGGCGATAATGTGTTCAGCGCCCTGCAGGCAGGTGCACACGGATATATCCTGAAAAGCGATGCACCCTCCAAAATTCTGGAAGCCATTGTAGAAGTGGTTAATGGCGGCAGCCCCATGAGCAGCCAGGTAGCCCGTAAGGTGATCGAAGCCTTTCATCGTCCGGCTCAAGTAGAATATTCCCTCACCAATCGCGAAGAAGAAATATTACAACACCTTTCCAAAGGCCTTTTGTATAAAGAAATTGCTTTCCGGTTAAGCATCAGCACCGAAACAGTACGCCGCCATTGTTTTAATATTTATGACAAACTACATGTAAACAACCGTACAGAGGCACTGAATAAGTTTTTTGGGAAAAAACCGCACAGATAAGATAGCCCTTCTACCACTAAAATGCTATTGTTTTTACTTCCGCAGATTTCTACTTTCATCTTCAATTATATGGCTAATCTATGATGGCTTCATTTATTAAAATATAACACTCAGTCTTTTTAAAACATCATTAATACTCTATGTTATGAAAACACGATTACTTCTCTTAGGCCTTTCAGCATTCATGGCAATGCATGCACATGCTCAATCAACCGGCGACTACCGCAGCAAACAATCAGGCAATTGGAATGACGCCGCCAACTGGCAAACTTATGACGGAACCGGATGGGTTGCCGCAGCCCATTACCCGACCAGCGCAGATGGTGAGATCTCAATTATCGTTGGAACTAACATTTCCTGTAACATCACTGACAATATTGACCAGCTAACTATTGAAGCAGGCGGTACCTTAACGATTGACAACACTGAAAACTTCAACTTGACGGCAGGACCAGATGATGGTGTTGACCTTAAAATATATGGCACCCTACAATGGAATAAAGGATGGGCGGGCAATTGCGGCACATGGGAAATATACAGCGGCGGCATTGCCAATATTAACTGCGGCAGTTATGGCACGGGTTGTAACACCTGGAACATTAAACCAGGCGGAACCATGAATTTTATCCACGTACAATGCTACATCAACGGCACTACCATTAATAACGAAGGCGCTATCAACTTCACCCCGGACTGGGAGTATATGTGTGTAAGAAGCAATTTTCCTAACTCTCCTGGTACCATCCATAACAAACCAAACGGTACGATAAACGTTATAAAAACAGGAAGCCATGGTCTGTTTGGTTTAGGTGGTATCAATACCTGGGAACCCTATGTAAAATTTATCAATGAAGGCACACTAAATATCCAGGAAGGCGCAGAACTTCTTTTTGCAGGCCATAACGATCCTTCTTATGGAATGAGTTTTGACAACACAGGTGATATCAATTTTGCAAATAATGCAAAGCTCACTACCTATGGGATCGTCAACTATAATGGTGGTGATATTACGGCCTCCGGCAACGCAGTGATCAATCTGGATGGTGGGCAGAGTATATGGAAATCAAATGCTCTATGCAATCTTCCTGCGGCTATCACCCTTCTGGTTAAAACCCAGTTAGGCGGTGTTGCAGAAACAACGGTAAACGGCACACTTGACTTCCGTGGCGGAAAACTATCTAATGAAAATTATTCTTCTGATGTTGCTAAACTTAGGTTATCTTCTTCAGGAACGGGTATTTATTTAGCCGGTTATATTAATAACGGAGTTTTTATCAATGAAGGGACAATAACTCCTACAGCGGGCGATAACTCTATATGGTCGGGGCAAACCAACCTGAGTGAAAATTCTATTTTTATTAATAAAGGAACTTTCAGGCTTGCTACCGGCTGGTCTTACACTTTTAATAATAATTATTGGGTCAATGCCAGTAATTTTCAAAATGAAGGAATTATTGAATTAGAATCCGGCTCAAGTCTAATCACAGGCGCCTCTGATGTAAATGTGCCATTTATTAAGAATACGGCTAACGGGATCATCAGAGGAAATGGTGTATTCAACAATAATACAGCCATGACCAATAACGGAACCATTGCACCCGGCCTTTCGCCCGGCACATTGAGCATCAACGGCAGCTTTCAGCCTTTGTCTTCAAACAGTACGCTGGAAATAGAAGTAAAAGATGCCAGTGGCGCGGGATCCGGTCATGATCAGCTCACAAGATCCGGCGACCTTGCACTGGCGGGAAAACTAAAAGTTATCAGTATAGGTAATGTGCCTGATGGAAGTTATATGATCATCAGCCTGTCTTCCGGCACGATCAGCGGCAGCTTTTCTGAGCTGGATATGCCATTGGGATATTCGTTAGTTGTAAATTCAGATAATGTAGTGCTTAATTACGACAGTGATCTGGATGATGACGGTGTGCTCAATGAAGATGACTGTGCTCCCACAGATGCCACCAAATGGCAGAGCGCCACATTGTATATTGATGCTGACGGCGATGGGTATGATGCAGGACAGGAATCCGTTTGCTATGGCGCTACCATTCCAGCCGGTTACAGTGAAACCACAAATGGTGATGACTGCAACGACAGCGATGCATCTCTGCAAACACCTATTACCTATTATGCAGATAATGATGGGGACGGATTTGGAGATGCGGGTAATACAACAACTGCCTGCTCATCTACACCACCCGCAGGATATGTTGCGGATAATACAGATTGTGATGATACGAAAATATTGTATGCAGATAATGATGGTGATGGTTATGGCTCAGGTACCCCGGCTGCATGTGGCGTGGAAGACAATACAGACTGTGATGACAATGACGATACCAAATGGCAAAGCGCCATGTTGTACAAGGATATGGATAGCGACAACTTCAGTGCAGGGCAAGAGCAGGTCTGTTATGGCGCTTCCATTCCTTTGGGATACAATCCTACCTCCCTGGGGCCGGATTGCGATGATTATGATCCGCATGTTCACAGCGAGCAGACGTATTATGCAGATTACGATGGTGATGGATATGGCGACCCCAATAATAGTCAAAGTGTTTGTAGTGCTAATCCTCCGATGTATTATGTCATTAATAATCTTGATTGTGATGATGCAGATAACACTATCTATCCTGGAGCACCAGAGCTTTGCGATGGCAAAGACAATGATTGCGATGGATTAATTGATGAAGATGGCGGCGTAACCTGGTATGAAGATGCAGATGGCGATGGTTTTGGTAA
>JAFDXI010000137.1 GCA_018268035.1 Bacteroidota bacterium
ATCTTCAGAGAAGAGGGGATCGGTCGGGGGGGGGGGGGAGATGAATGCACAGCTCACACCCTGTGACACCGCCAACCTGGATTGCTCATTGGATTTAACTGCCGCAATATTTAATGACATTCATATTGATACACTTTCTTATGCCAAAAACCCTTTACCGGCGCTCCTGGCCGACATTAAATATAAAAATGATGTGTATGGCCAACCGCAGGGTTGCACCCCGCCGGAAACAGATGAATGTTTAAACGATGGCAGCGCTCTAAAATATTATGTTTATTATCCCAAAGACCATAATTATGCTGCATGTCCCCTGAAAGCCGTTGTGTTGGCACATTCCGGTGGCTTTGCAGAATGTAGCAACTTTGACCAGCCGGGTATCAACAAAATATCATTGTTCCTGGCACAAAGGGGGTTTGTGGTTTTTAATGTAGAATACAGGAGGGGTATAATGCTGGATTCTTCTAATTTGTCCAATAAAAGCGTTCAACAATATAAAGCGCCATATATAGCAGAACAGGATATAAGAGGTTTTTTTCGCAGCATGATAAAAAGGGAAAGAAACAAAAGCCAGTTTAACGATTTCTGGAGCATTGACACCAATACTGTTTATATGGGCGGCATGAGTGCGGGTGACTATGCGGTTATTAATACAGCCTGGTATTCAAAGAGCATGAACGATTCTTTGTATGCCCCGCCCATTACATCGGGCAATATTCAATATGTTTTAGGCAAGCTGGATGTTGATTTTTATTATGGCGAACCCGACCTTGATTTTTATTCATTTTACCAACCTAAGATAAAAGCAATATTTTCAATGTGGGGAGCCGCACCCATGCCATGGAATCCTTATAAAAATATCAATCAACAGCCTGCATTTTTTGCTGATGCACACTTAACACCGGCTATATTTTTTCATGGATACCAGGATGCTACTTTCCCATTTATTAACAGAACTGGATTTTCTCAAGATGTGAATTTATCACCATCCACACCTTCTGATGAACTTCAATATAATAGCACAGATTTCTGCATTAGAAATGATAAAGGCCCATTCAAAGTTGATTCAAGTGCAAGTATTATTGATATTACTAATGGCAGTTCTTACAATATGTACAGGATACTAAAATATTACTCTGTACAATGTGAAATATATGTGGACTGTAGTATGAAACACGGATTGGATGGAGATGGTCCTGGTTATGGCAGTAATTTTGGCTCAAGCGCTACCAATCAGGAGCAAACGGAGCTTTATATAGCACAACGTTTCGCCGTTTTCATCCAAAAACTTTTGCACCCGCCTGCTATATATGGCAACACCATTTTTGTAGATTGTGAAAATACCAGTAAAAACTGTACTACAAATACGAATTGCACCAACCGCAGTTGCGGTGAACTGATAGATTTTCCGTAAACTAAAAACTATTTTTATGAAAAGGATTTTATTGTTTGTTTTTTCTCTTATACCATTTGCTTTAATGTCACAGCCGGGTACTTTAGATAAAAGTTTTGGCGATAATGGCATATCGCTTGATGCAAATATAGTTGGTGTTATTAATAAAGTAGGTTTACAAAGTGATGGAAAAATAATAGCGGCAGGTAGTGGCGGAAAGGACGTCCCATCCACTTTTTTGTTTGAAAGGTATAACACTGATGGAAGCATAGACAGTAGTTTTGGCGTCAATGGGCATGCAGGAAGCATAAATGAAATGAGCCAGGTGTTTGCCATATCAATTCAGTCAGATGATGGGTTTATTGCTATGGGTCATCCTTCATACAAAGTGGGTTTGGCACGATATAAAAAAGATGGTGAATTAGACAGTTCTTTTGGTGTCAATGGAGTTGTTATTACAAGCGTTAGTTCTCATGCAAATTCAGCCAGCGACATGATGGTACAACCTGATGGAAAAATTGTTGTGTGCGGTTATATCATCAATGACCCCAATGAAGCCAGGCAACTCTTTTTAATACGTTATCTTCCCAATGGCAGTTTGGATAACAGTTTTGGTGATGGTGGTGTCGTCATTGTAGGCCAACCCGATGGTGATAAATCGTTGGCAACTGTTAATGCTTTAGCCTTATTATCTAACGGTCAAATTGTAGTGAGTCTCACTAATGCAAAAAGCACTGTTTATCGTTTTAATCCTGATGGTAGCCAGGATAAAATTTTTGGCAATAATGGTTCCGCCTTTTTTCAATCAAAAGACGATGCGGTAAATGGCTTAAATGCTACTGGTCTCATTGTACAACCCGATGGAAAAATAATTGGCTGCGGAAGTGCACTGATCAAGAAAAATTCATCCGACGAATATATGGCAGCAGCGAGGATAAATGCAGATGGCAGCATTGACAGCAGCTTTGGGAACAATGGCATACAACATATAATATTTGGCCAGGATTATTCAAAAGGAACAGCTATCTTATTACAAAAGGATGGGAAAATAGTATTATCAGGCTGGTCTCATGATGATTTTACTACTTATGCTAATTTTGCACTTACGAGATTAAATACAGATGGCAATATTGACTCTTCATTTGGCGAAAATGGCAAAACAGTTACAACGATAAGCACTTATACAACATCAACTTCATCTGTCTTACAAAACGATGGTAAAATAATTTTAGGCGGAACAGCCGGTTCAAACTTTGCCCTAGCCCGATACAACAACGACCTCACCAAAAAACAAATCATCTTTGCCAAAATACGCCGCTGGTGGCAACACCACAACGGCATCATGTGGGATAATGTGCCGGGCATAAAAAATTATGCCATACAACGTAGCGGTGATGGCGCACACTGGTCAACCGTGTACAGCGCCTCCATTAACCATTCACCATTAACCAGTAACAATTCTCAATTAACCATTAACAATTCACCATTATCCATTCACAATTATTACAACGATGCCACACCACTCAGCGGCGACAACTATTACCGCCTGCAAACAACAAGTGTTACCGGCGCAGTTAATTATTCCAATGTCATTGCGATAAATAATACATCAATAAAAATTTCGCCCAACCCGGCAAAAAAT
>JAFDXI010000138.1 GCA_018268035.1 Bacteroidota bacterium
ATGATTCCACTTTCTATATAATCTTTAATATCCATTACTCCTTTAATAAAGATCTTAATTCTATCAATGCGCTGCGTAATCTTGTTTTCACTGTGCCCAGGGGAATATTTAATTTCTTCGAAATTTCATCCTGTGTAAATCCTTCAAAATATGCCAGTTTTATCAATATCATATATTCATCCTTCAGTTCTTTGATAAGATTGCCTAATCCAATCTTATCGGTATTCAAGTTGGTTGTTCCTGCTGATGAATATACGCTCTCTGTTAATTCACGGTTTTGCTTTTGTGAATGATACTGCTTGCTGCGAAGCATATCAATGCCTGCATTGCGACTGATATTTAACATCCAGGTAAATAACCGGCCTTTCGATGCGTCATACTGATCAATCTGCCTGAAAATTTTAATAAAAACCTCCTGTAAAACATCGTTGGCAGTTTCCTTTTCATGCACAATAGATATTATCACATTATATAAAGCGCCAGAATAGTGGTCATACAAATAACTGAAAGCAGCCTGGGAGCGCTGTTTCAGATGGTGTATCAATTCAGGTTCACTATTTAAAGCTGGCGAAGACATTCGTGATGGCAAAGGTGGATTTTATCCAACCAATTGCTGATATGCTTCTGATGAGAGCAGGTTATCTATATCTGCAGGATTATTCACTTCAACCTTTACCATCCATCCTTCACCATAAGGGTCATTATTAACCAACTCAGGGTTGTTGGATAAAGCATCATTGACGGCAACAACTTTTCCTGCAACCGGCAGAAACAGGTCACTCACTGTTTTCACTGCTTCAACAGTGCCAAATACTTCTTCTGATTCAAGACTTTTGCCAACAGTGCTGATATCAACGAATACAATATCGCCTAATTCGCCTTGCGCAAAATCTGTTATGCCAATGATTGCTGTTTTATCATCCACTAATTTGACCCATTCGTGGTCTTTGGTGTATTTTAATTCTGAAGGGAAACTCATAAAAAAAATTTGATGTACAAATATTCAATAAAATCAGATAGTAAACAACCTTAATTCAACATCCGCATTTTCATACGAACATTTTTGAGTGGCCTGTCATTGGGGTTTGTTTGTACAGCAGCAATTTTATCAATAACATCAAGACCTTTTATCACTTCGCCGAAAACAGTATAATTCTGGTCAAGAAAAGGTGTGCCACCATAAGTTTTGTAAATTTTTCTTTGTTCATCCGTATAGTAAAAACCAATATCCCCACCCTGGCGGATGCTACATTCAATTTGGTTTAGCAATGTATCGTTTACTGCCTTGCCCTGCACAATATAAAACTGGCAGTTGCTGCTCGCCTTTTCAGGGTTATTGGTTCTTGCCATGGCGAGGGCGCCTTTTTTATGAATGAGATAAGGTCTAAATTCAGCAGGTATCATCTCTCCGGGAGCTTCACCACCTCCCAGCATAGCAGCACTGTCAGCGTTTTTACTTTCAGGGTCACCACCCTGTATCATAAACCCATTGATAACCCGATGAAACAATAAACTATCATAAAACTTATCTTTTACTTTGGCAATAAAATTATCCCTGTGCAATGGAGTGGAGTCGTAGAGCTTTACAATCATAGTTCCAAAATCAGTTGTAATCTCAACTAACTTTTCTTTTGATTCTAATGCCTTGGCAGTAGGTTTTTTAATGATTTTTTTTGTGGTCTGTGCAGATAAGCCAGACATGATCATTAGGCATAAAGTGAATACCGCTAATTTTCTCATAAGTGATTTTTAAAAATTCTGTTGTTCGAAATAAAATAAAATGTGGTCTTTCAAAAAATTCTCCTGTTCAATTAAAGACATGGATTTATGCTCTTTTAATTGTTTGAAATGTGGCCAGCCATCTGCATCTTTTCCTTCAAGTTCGTAATAACCACTTGGTGCCAACAAGGTGCAGATAGCTACATGCATTAAATCCTGCTTTTCCTCTTTGGAGAACTTATCCTTTACGAAACCTGTTTCCTGGATGCCAATAAGAAAAATTATGGCTTCCATATCCGGTTTCTTACCGAAACGCTCAACCAGCTTCGCTTCCAGGTTCCACCAACGCTGCTGTAAATCAGTATCAACAAACATCATTTGTGCAAATATAATATTGGAAACCTGCCGGATATCATCTCTTTTTACATTAACTGTTTCTTTTAAATTGTATCCTGGATTCAAATACATCAACAATTTTAAAAGTATTGATTGAGTTGTTGAAAATATTTTTTGATGGGCTTATTGTCTGCAAAAATATCTTTGCACAAATCTATTGACATTGTTATGTTACAGGTAAATGTGTTAAGAAGCAATCCGGTCTTTGTAAAAGAAAGGCTTGCTATAAAAAATTTTGGCCAATTAGAATTAGTGGATGAAGTGATTGCATTGGATGATGAAAGAAAAAAATTGCAGGCTGAATATGATGGGTTACAATCCAATATCAACAGCTCCAGTAAAGCAATTGGAAAGTTAATGGCAGCAGGAAAGAAGCAGGAAGCTGAATCATTAAAGCATGAAATTACTGAGTGGAAAAAATCTCTGGAGCCAGTAAAGCAACAGGCTGAAAAAATAGAAACAAAACTTGCCGATACAATTGTTTTGTTACCCAATTTGCCAGCAGCAATAGTACCAAAAGGTTTTGGCGCTGATGATAATGAAGTAGTAAGAGAAGGTGGCAAGAAACCAAATCTTTCAGATGATGCTTTGCCACACTGGGAACTCACAAAAAAATATAAACTGATAGATTTTGAACTGGGTACAAAAATTACTGGAAGTGGTTTCCCTCTTTATACTGGTAAAGGCGCTAAACTGCAGCGTGCTTTGATACAATATTTCCTGGATTATAATACCAGTGCGGGTTATACTGAAATCATTCCGCCATTTATGGTAAATGAGAATAGTGCATTTGCCACAGGTCAGTTGCCGGATAAGGAAGGCCAGATGTATTTTGTAAATGAAGATAAATTTTATCTTATCCCCACATCTGAAGTGCCGGTTACAAATATTTACCGTGATACGATTGTAAAACAGGATGCATTGCCCATAAAAATGACAGCCTATTCTCCGTGTTTCAGAAGAGAGGCCGGTAGTTATGGAAAAGATGTCAGGGGTTTAAATCGTTTACATCAGTTTGAAAAAGTTGAAATAGTACAAATTGTAGAAGCTGAAAAAAGTTATGATGCTTTGGATGAAATGGTGAGCCATGTAGAAAGCCTTTTGCAATCACTCCAATTGCCCTACAGGATTTTGAGATTATGTGGTGGTGATATGAGTTTTACCAGTGCAATCACTTACGATTTTGAAGTGTTCAGTGCTGCACAAAAACGTTGGCTGGAAGTGAGCAGTGTCAGCAATTTTGAAAGCTATCAGGCTAACCGCTTAAAATGCAGGTATAAAGATGATTCCGGTAAAAGTCAATTAGTGCATACGTTGAATGGGAGTTCGCTGGCATTGCCAAGAATTGTAGCTTGTTTATTCGAAAATAATCAAACAGATGAAGGAATCCGGTTGCCGGATGTTTTGCATAAATATTTTGGTGCAGCTAAAATAAATTAGTTATACCTGATTGTGACTTTTGTGCCTACAGGAATCAGGTTATATAATTCTTCCACATCTTCATTTCGCATGCTAATGCATCCGTCTGTCCAGTTGCGGTAACGGTTGATTTGAAAATCTTCATGTGGCCAGGTGCCATGAATGCCGATGCCACCACCAATCTTTGCATTTTCAGGAATGATGCCTTCATTTTTTCGTTCTTGAAACTTTTCAAAATCTTCCTGTGTTGGGTAATTAAGCATCATAAACCTGTCCCATTTAGGATGAGGCTTTTTAGATATAATTGTGAAAGTTCCTTCTGGTGTTTTCTTATCGCCTTCGTATAATTTATCCCTTAAATCACTGTTGCCAAAGACAACCGGGTATGTTACCAGCCAGCCTTTTGCATCATATACATTCAATTCATATTTTGACTTGTTGATAACGATGTAATAAGGCGAATCATACAATTGCGTAGAATGAAAAGAAGTGCAACAAAAAAATAAAAACGCAACAGGCAATATCAGTTTCTTCATCTTCCGGGTTTAAAAACTTATAACGATGAAGATGCCTATAACTTGTGTAGGAAGAAAAAAATAGGAATTCTTTTAACCAGTCAGAAAAAAGTGTTGATGTAATGCACCCGCGTTCTCTGTTTTGATTACCCTTTGCATTGACCAGATTCAAACTGGTTTTGTTTATGCAGATTGTTTATAGCTATTTTCCATTTGATGCATTTCAGGGTCCATAATATTTCTGTCGCGCATGTAACGGAAAGTCTTTAAAACAAGAGAAACAACTGCTATATAGCAAACGGAAATAATAAGTATTGTTGTGGCCATAGAAATTAGATTTGTATCAAAGTTGATTTATTATTTTAATATATTAGAAATAAAATAATAAAACTTATATACATAAAAGACACAAAAAAATGGAGGTTTCTCTTGTGCCTTTTCTTGGCCAATGCAGTAAAAATTATTTATGCTTCTTGCTTATTTTATATTGTAAAAGCCACTCGTAAAAATTCAAATTGTTGGCACGCCAGTTTGGATCATAAGCCTGGTTCCATGCACTGTGACCAACACCCTGAAGACCTGTTAAGATAGCAGGGATTGGAGGTTTATTGGTATTGATGATGTTAGTATAATTTACTGCATTGTTATAAAATGCATCTGCCGTACCGCAAATATTCCAACATGCAATTCCATATTTATCTACATTAGGAATATTGTTTGGATGATCTGCACTGGCTGAGCTCACCGGGCCTATGGCTGCAAACTGTTTACAAAGACTGGTGTCATCAGTCACACAACTCCACAACCCCCAACCACCGGCGCTGTAGCCGGTAATATAAATTCTGCTTGTGTCTATCCGGTAATTCTCTTTTAAATAAGCCAGCATTGTTTTAACATGTGGCGCACTCCATCCCCAACCATTTGGTATCGGGCATTGTGGTGTAAAAACGATGAATTTTTTTGTATGTCCGTTATTTGGGCAAACTGCTGTAGCATCCCAACCATCTGCTATACGTTTGGCTACTGTGCCATCGTGTAATAACAGGTTAATATTTTTTCCCTGTTCACCCACACCATCAAGGCAAATAAGCAATGGATATGTAATGGTAGGAGAAACTTTATTATACCCTTTCGGCAACCATAACAAAGCTTGCGATGTGGGGTAAGTATAATCACTTGTTGGAACTGTGATTTGTTGTTGTCTGCCGACTAAACCATTAGACGTTGAAGCCATGCTAACTTCTGCACTTGCAGATATAGTTGTAGTTAATGGTTCTTTTGTGCATGAAAATACTGTGAGCAATAAAATTGCAATTAATCCCGAAGTCAATTTTTTCATTGTTTAATTGATTTAGTTTTTAATAGGTGGATTTTAAAATAGGCACGGAAAAAAACTTTGGCAAAGAAAGACAAAAACTATACCATTAATAATACATTTGACTGATGTGGATAATAAAAAAACCTTCAATAATGAAGGTTTTTTTTATTTATTATATAAATCAAAAATTAGTGGCTGTTGTTATTATTTAATCTACTGTTTCTCTTGCTGAAACTAAAATAAATTACTAGGCCAAGCACCATCCATATAAGAGCGCTAACTAAAGTTTCTTCAGGAAGACTAATAATCATTGCTGTACAAACTAATATGCCAAGGATAGGAACCAATGGTACTAATGGTACTTTAAAAGGACGGTTTAGATTTGGATCTTTTTTGCGTAAGATGATTATTCCAAGACAAACTAATACAAATGCAAACAATGTACCTATTGAAGTAAGGTCGCCTGCAACATTCACTGGTATAAAAGCTGCGAATAATCCTACAAATACAAATAAAACAATATTGCTTTTATAGGGTGTGCGGAATTTTGGATGAAGGTCACTGAATATTTTTGGCAACAATCCATCGGTTGACATAGTATAGAAAACCCTTGACTGTCCCATTAGCATCACCAGTATTACTGATGAAAATCCAAGCAATATTGCAAATGAAACTAATTTGGCCAACCATTCATATCCTGTCATATAAGTATGTATAGCATAAGCTACTGATGCTTCTTTACCAGTACTTACAAAATCAGTATATGGTGCTACACCGGTTAAAACATAAGAGAAAAGGATATAGAGGATTGTACAGATTACTAATGAACCGAGAATACCAATCGGCATATCTTTTTTTGGATTTTTTGCTTCCTGTGCAGTTGTGGATACTGCATCAAATCCAATAAAAGCAAAAAACACTATGCCCGCTCCTGTAAGGACACCTCCCCATCCATGCCTGAAGAAATCTGTATATGTATATTCTGATCCATCAGGATTCTTGGCAGGTAATGCATCAGCAGGAATGAAGAATGGAGTATGGTTGGCAGGATTGATAAAACTCCAGCCAATTGCAATAAATACAAGTACAATAGCAACCTTTATAATAACAATAACCATGTTCACCTTTGCTGATTCCTGTGTTCCTTTGATTAACAGAATGGATAATAAAAATAAAATAAACAAGGCGGGGATATTCATGATGCCCGAATGCACTATTCCGTCTATAACTTTTGATTCAAAAGGCGAATGACACCACTCATACGGTATTGTATTTCCAACGAGTTTATTCAGGTACTCACTCCAGGAGATAGCAACTGTAGCAGCACCAAGTGCATATTCAAGTATCAAAGCCCAACCTATCACCCAGGCTACTAATTCACCCATTGTTGCATAGGCATAAGTATAAGCGCTACCGGCAATTGGTATCATTGAAGCAAATTCAGCATAACATAAGCCTGCAAAAGCGCAACCAATAGCAGCAATAATAAATGAGATGGTTACTGCAGGGCCCGCATGTTCACCTGCTGCTGCAGCAGTTCTTACAAACAAGCCTGCACCAATGATAGCACCAATGCCTAATGCAATAAGATTTCCTGCATTTAAAGAGCGTTTTAAGCCCTTGTCAGATTCTTCGGCTTGTGCTAATAAAGTTTCAATTGATTTCGTGCGGAATAAACTCATACAGTGGTTTTATTTGCGGAAAAGTAAATAATTTATTTTTTCTGCAAATAATTTCTTTTGCAGTGGTAGCTATATTTAAAATGGTGTTGATAAAAAAAGTATCAACTTATTGTAACATAAAAACATTGGTAAGATTTTTCTTTATCCTTTCTGCAATTAAAATTTATCAAATGCTACATGGAGTTGTAGTGTGACAAAATGTGAATGACCGTATCCCAAATTAAGCTTTTGTATAATGTATATTAATGTTATAAATTTGATTTCATATCTGCTGATAGCTGCTCTTGTTTTTTCACAAATAAAGTGTATCTCAAATGCCAAAGAAAAAAGTCATCATTATCGGCGGAGGTGTTGCCGGTATGAGTGCTGCTCATGAGTTAATTGAAAGAAATTTTGAAGTGCATGTTTTTGAAAGAAAACTAAAGCTGCCTGGTGGCAAAGCACGAAGTGTAAATGTTCCTGATGCAGATGATAACGATCATGTGAATCCCTTGCCAGGAGAACATGGTTTCCGTTTTTTCCCCGGATTTTATAAACATATCATTGATACCATGAAACGTATCCCGTTTCCCGGTAATAAAAATGGTGTTTTCGATAACCTGGTATCAGCTCCTCATGTTATGCTTGCAAGAGAAAATGCTAATCCGATTGAGATGCTTGACAGTTTTCCTAAATCAATTTCAGATTTTGAGTTTCTATTACAATCATTACATCAACCCACCGGCCTGACACATGATGACATGAAATTTTTTGCCACACGTGTTTGGCAATTGATGACGAGTTGCCGTGCAAGGCGTGAGAATGATTATGAAAGATTAGGCTGGTGGCAATATACTGAAGGCTCTAAGCGGGATCAGGCATACAGGGATTTATTGGCAAAAGGGTTAACCCGTACTTTAGTGGCGGCCCGTGCAAAAACTGCAAGCACAAAAACAGGAGGCGATATTTTTTTGCAACTCGTTTTTAATATGGCAAACCCTGCTGTTGCAACTGACAGGATATTAAATGGTCCAACAAATGATCAATGGTTATTCCCATGGCATCAATTTCTGGTAAGCAAAGGTGTCCATTATCATTTTCTTTCTAATGTGAAAAAAATTGATTGTACAGATGGAAAAATTTCAGGTATATGGGCGCATAAAGTAAATCCTGATGCAATTGAATTGCCAGATATACAAACAGAATATAGCGACCTGGAAAAACATACTGCTGATTATTATATCTGTGCAGTGCCTGTGGAAGTGGCTGCTCCTTTATTACTCTGTGATATTTTAAAACCAGGTGAAACTATCCATCATTTTCTTAACTCAATAATGTTTAGTGATGAAACAAAAAATATACTAAAAGACCCTGCTATTTCAATGATTGATGTGGTGAATAATGCCATACAAACAGCAGCCATTATGAAAGCTGACCCAACCCTTATCGGTATCATTGAATTATCCAATGATGTTTCATGGATGACGGGAGTACAGTTTTATCTCAACGAAGTAGCAGAACTGAATAAAGGCCATATCATTTTTTCTGATAGTAAATGGGCAGTTACTGCCATCTCTCAATCACAATTCTGGCCTGGGTTCCCTACTGAAAAATTTGGTGATGGTAAAGTGAAAACAATTTTATCTACTGATGTTTCTGACTGGGATACGCCAGGGATTTTATATAACCTGCCTGCAAAACAATGCACTGCTGAACAAATAAAAAATGAAGTGTGGGAGCAAATGAAAAGATCTCTTGTTGTTGATGGTAAGCCTATGTTGAGAGATGATATGGTACATACCTGGTTCATTGACCGGGATATTGTTTTTAAAGATAAAAAAATCATACAGGGCGATTATTTGTCAAGAAACAAAGAACCATTGTTGGTTAACAAAGTTGATACCTGGCGGCTTAGACCTGAATCTCATTCTTATGTCCCCAATTTATTTTTTGCTGCTGATTATGTGCGTACACACACTGATCTTGCTACAATGGAAGGCGCTAACGAAGCAGCACGCAGGGCAGTCAACAATATCATTGAAGCTTCTGGCAATGATGCACCACTTTGTAAAATCTGGGATCTGCATGAGCCCTGGGAACTTGCTTTGTATCGTTGGCATGATTACAGAAGGTATCAGAAAGGGCTTATCTGGAATGAATCTTTTCCCTGGTGGGTAAAAATGTTGCAGTGGATTACTTCATTATTTAAGAAAGGAGCAAAAAAATCTTCTGCTAAGAAAAGAGTTAATTCAAATTGATGTTTACTGATATGGCAGGTGAATAATAAATTTTGTGCCTTCACCTTCATGTGTGTCCACATCAATTGTGCCTTTATGCGATTTGATAATATCAAAGCTTAAACTTAACCCGAGACCAGTGCCCTGGCCGGTAGGTTTGGTTGTAAAAAATGGCTGAAAAATTTTATCCATTATATTCTTTGGAATGCCTGTGCCATTATCAGAAATAATTATTTCAAGTAAATTTTTTCCTTCACTTGTCAATATCTTTTTTGTGGTGATTGAAACAACTGGATTAAAACCGGCTTCTGTATTTTTCTTCTTTTCTTCCACTGAATAAAATGCATTGTTCAATAAATTAACCAACACTCTTGAAATGTCTTGTGGTACTACATTGATTTTGCCTGCATCCTTGTCAGTATAAATTTTAAAATCAGAATTAAAGCTTTTGTCTTTGGCCCGTAATCCATGAAAGCTTAATCTCAAACATTCATCACACATTGTATTGATGTCAGTTAATTCTTTTTGTCCTGTGCTTTTCCTTGAATGTTGTAGCATGGATTTTACTATTGAATCCGCCCTGCCTCCATGTTGTTGTATTCTTTGAGAATTACTTTTAATATCATTCAGGATAGCGAAAACTTCTTCCATATTATTTTGTTCCAGTTCTTTTAAAGTTTCATCAATCAAGTCTGCATTTATTTCAGAAAAATTATTGATAAAGTTTAAAGGGTTTTGAATTTCATGTGCAATGCCTGCTGTTAATTCTCCCAGCGATGCCATCTTTTCACTTTGTATCAATTGAGATTGGGTGTCGTTTAATTCATTTAATGTTTTTTGTAATTCATTATTCTTGCTTGCAATAATATCGTGTGCCCTTATCCGTACATTTTCATAAACCAGTGAAATAAAAAATATCAGCAATACAAGACCTGCATTACAGGATAAGTTAAAGGCAAGGTTTTCTTTTGTAAATGCTTTTGGAAAAATATAACCAAGTGACCCCAATATGGTAAATAATGAAATGGTTATTATTGCAATGATTGCCCAAAGGATGCCACTTTTTTTCCCTGCCAAAAGCAATATAACAATAGGCGTTGTTGCTAACCAGGGTAGCACAGGTGAGGCCTGGCCATCAGAATAATAAATGCATCCTGCAATGGATAATAAGCCTGCTAAGCCAAATACATTAGCGATGAAGAAAATATCAATTCCTTTTTTCAACAGAAACAATAACACAGTAAAAACAATAGCAGCCCAAACCATAATATATATTCCCATTGTATAACCCACTATCCAGGAAATACCCACATAAAAGAGTGAGAATACTGCTGTAATAAAAAGCCCGTAAGCTATCAATCTTGTTCTGCGCAGGTACTCCCTGTCAGCATTGAGAGAATCAGGAATAAAAAAATCTATAGCTTTTTTCAGCATATAATTGTTATAACTTTTTAATCTGTGATATGAATAGCTATAAAATAAGAAACCCAAATCCACAAGCCTTCAATAATTCCCAATGCAACTTGTAAGGCATGTTTTTTTCGATGAATGTGTTTGAAAAATAATGGCAGCATACTGCATATCAATCCTTCGCCCAAAATAATATACCAGGGTGTATTATAAATTATTTTGCAATTCTGATAATACCACCAGTCTGCACCTTTAGCCCAATGTTCAAACAACGGTATCACTGCTAATCCAATGACAAGCGAACACAACATACTCATCCACATCTTTTCTTTGTTGCTAATCAGCCATCCGAGATAACCAATCTGCACCAGGATGACAGCCCATGCAAAAGGCATGTATAAGGGCGAACATGCAATCATCGGTTCATTATTGGGATACACTAATGTGCCGGTTGAACGTACAAGCCAACAGTCTGCCATCAATTCTACAATCCCGGCTGCTATTCCAAATATTAATAGCTTTTGTAAAAAAATATCCCTGCGCAGAAAAGCAAAAATTGATAAGATGATGAACATACCTAATGCTAATGCAAAACCTGAACGCCAGGTGAGATGGTAATAAGCGCTGAGCCCTGCAACAGACACAGTTATTACAAGTGTTGCAATAACAAATCTTACTTCTGTTTTATTTATGTGTTGCCGCAACCTTTTTATGTACATACAGACAAGTTATAAGCAGCTTGGAAGAATTTCACGAAAGTTATAACTAATTATTGATATTCGTTTTAATATAAATTCAAAAACTATTCATGAAATCATATTTATTGTCACTGTCACTTTTATTTTTTGCAGCCTGCACAACAACACATACAAACAATACAAACAATGAAAATGTCTTAACTGCAACTGAACTACAACCTTATGGCAGGTTTTTTATTAATGCACAAAATAACCTGGAGCTAATCAGTTCTGCTGCACATTTTGGTTTCAGTTTTAAAGGCACAACCTGTTCCATTTATACTTTTATAAATGATGTCAACAGTCATAGTTATTTACAGTATGAATTGGATGGTGTTTATAAAGGCAGGTTGAAAGTGACAGGAAATAAAGTACAGCAAATAACTATAGATGCAGGTAACGATGGCAAACATATTGTTTGGGTTTACAAAGCAACAGAAGCAACAACCGGCCCTGTTATTATCACTAAAATTTCTGCAGCAAATATTAAATCTATTGCACCAGGCAAAGCGCCATTGATTGAATTTATCGGCAATAGTATTACCTGCGGCGCACTTGCAGATACATCGGATGTTAAATGCGGACAGGGCATTTACCAGGATCAGCACAATGCTTATTATGCTTACGGGCCAAGAGTTGCAAGGGCGTTGCGTGCAAATTATTTGTTGAGCAGTGTGAGTGGTATTGGTATATATCGTACCTGGAATATGGATACCCCTTCTATGCCTTTGGTGTATGAGAAGCGAAGCTTGCAGATAAATGATACAGTGCTTTGGGATTTCAAAAAATATTCACCTGAAATTGTAAGCATAGCTTTAGGCACAAACGACCTGAGTAATGGTGATGGTGTACATCCTCGACAACCATTTGACAGCAGTTTGTTTGTAAAAAATTATATTGGATTTATACAATTGGTGAAATCAAAATATCCGGCAGCAACAATAGCATTACTCAGCAGCCCGATGGTAAATGGCAGCAACAAAAAATTATTACAGGATTGTTTGACTGCTATCAAAAAAAATATTGATGCTTTGTATCCAACAGATAAACCGGTAGCATTATTCTTTTTTAAACCCATGCAACCACATGGATGCAATTTTCATCCCAGTATAGAAGACCATGCTGTGCTGGCTGAAGAGTTATATCCTTTCTTTAAAAAATTACTTTGATAGAAATTGAAATGAATTTTTAAAACAATGGTTGACTGATTTTTTTCAAAATGATTTATTGAAATTTCATCACAGTAACAACAGGAAAATGGTCTGATGCTTCCTTATTCTGTACCACAACATGTGATAATGTTTTGAAAACATTTTTTGGTTTTGATGCAATAAAATCTATTGCTCCCGTTTCACCATCTTCCCAAAATGTAGGAGGGCAATTACTGCAACTGCGTGTGAAATTTTTATCAAGGATATTGATGACACTGCTTCCTTCATTTGCATTAAAATCGCCTGCAATAATAAATGGTAAATCAGTTTCACCTGCAATGCGGCAGATTTCTCTCACCTGTAATAACCTGCTGTTTTCATGATAGGCTTCAAGATGTGTGCAACCAAAAAGAAATGATTTCCCTCCGGGTAAATTTACTGTTCCTGTTGCCAACATGCGTTGTTCTCCACCATTCACGGAATCCTTTGGCAATTGATATGCTTTAGTATCTGATAATAAATATTTTGATAAAATAAGAATACCATATTGCCCGCCATCAAAGTCCATTGCTTTTGCAAAAAAGAATGAAGGATATCCTGCTTTCTTTGCAAGTAATGCTGCTTCATTGATGTTGCCTGAACGTTTTGTATTTACATCTATTTCCTGTAATGCAACAACATCTGCTTTTTGTTTTTTAATCACTGAAGCAATCGCATCCACATCAATAGTACCGGGCTTTCCGGGAGGTTCACAATGATGAACATTATAAGTCATCACTGTGATAGAATTTTTTTCAATGACATGATAAGCAGGATTTATTCTTTTAAAAGAAAAAGAAAAAAATAGAACAATCAACATTATACACTTTGAAATAGCTGCCTGCATATTTTATTTTTTTGAGTTAGAATTTTTTGATGAATGCATTAAATTGTGCCTGGGCAAAACCTTGTTTATATCTTTATTATTCGTTTAATAAATCTTTGTATTTTTCTATCATTTGTTGTGCTGTTTCTGATGACAGTTTATTAATAACAAATTCACTTAGCGCAGCATTCAAAGCATCAATCTTTTTAGTTTCATGATGGGTCGTATATGCTGTTCGCAATAAATTTATTTTTTCAAAATCCTGGATGCCTTCAATTAATTTTTCAAACCGTATAGACGATAATGGGCCGGGGTAAACCTGGTAAGTATCACCAGCAGGCCAAGCAGTAAAGCGGCTGTCCAGTAAAGAATTTTTTGGCCAACTGTTATACGCCCAACGGAGGTAACCATCCATATTTTTTGAGGCAGTGTACCAACCTATCCATACCGGTTCATCAGGAGGTGAAAATGTGAAAAGGTTGGGATATTTTTCTGTACAACAGGTGTACCAGGTGCTCACTTTTCCTGCTTGTTCACGTTCCTGTAAAATGCTATCGGGATAAACCCATCTTGATGCTACACAATAATCAAAAATATCATTTTCTATTTCGGGATGATAATCACCTGCCAATGAGATTTTCCAGTTTTTATCTATTGTTTTCAACAATGCAATTACTGACTGCATATCTTTCATCGGCCTTTCATCCATCGCAATAGTGGTGATGTTAAACCAACCTTTTTCTTTCAGGTGTTTTGTAAAATCTGACAGCATTGTTGCCCAGAAAGTATTATATGCAGGTGTGCCGATTGCATCTGTAAACACCGTGTCTTTATGCAATGATTCATCGTAATATCTGAATGCGATTTTCCAGGGCACCATGCTGTAACAGTTTATCCTTTCAGTGATGCCGCAACTCATTACAAACTCAATGTATTTATCAAACAAAGAATAATCATACACCCATTTTCCGTTTTGTTTTTTTGTCCATTTTATGAGCCCGGGGTAATCATCATAGGTTTGATGGTTCCAGGGTTCATCCACGATGCTAGCAGTAATAATTTTTTGTCCTGCACCTGCAAGCAGGGTATAATATTTCCGCATCCATTCAAAATGTGCATCGCTCCATAATGGCACATGATGCACCCTTGCAATTGCTGCCGGATGTTGCCAGAGGTCTAACTGGAATTTCCAGTCTTTGGGTGATGGTAATAATTTATCAATGACAGTTAATGAAATTGTCAACTCATATTTTTTACCTGCATCCACAATTATTTTACCTGAATAATTTCCTGGTATTGCATTGGCTGGCACATGGATGGTTACCCAAACAGGTTGTGTGGTGTTTCTTTTTAAATTGTATGATTTGATGTTTGTGTTGATGATGTCTTCCACTTCTGATGAATCAAAATCTGTTGATTTGCGGTAACCACATCCACCACTGAACTCATCCGTCATAACATATTGCACAAAGCTTGTTGAAATATTATCAGCGCTGATTGTATGGCCGTTGCCGTCAGATAAATTAGTTGTTGCAACTGTTACATCATTGATATTTTGTTTAGAAAAAACAAGGATTTGAGTATGTACTTTTTCATTTTTCCATGCTTTGGTTTCCCAGGTATTTCTCTTTGTTATCACCGGTGGTAACAACTGCGCAAAACGTTGTGCGCTGGTCGCAAAACTGACTGTTGTTGTTTCATTGAATTTATTCCATGCATCCATGCGTTGTGCTGCTGTTGCATGTTGTGATTTTTGTTTTGCAAGACTTACATCCTGAGCAGAAACAACAGATGAAAATATTATACAGATGAATAAAAAAGTTTGTTTGATGTATGGCTGCATTTCCGGAAAATTTGTTTAATGATAACGGGTTCAAAGTAATAGAAGATTTCTGTAAAAATAATTTTCAGACGAAGAAAATGAAACCAACTCTATGTTTGATAAATTTGTAACAAACTTCCTTGTTTCATGAAGATACCAACTATCAAATCCATCCGTGAAAATATTGCAATCAAAGACCTGCTTTTCACTGGTGCACCAACTGCAGGAACATATACTGGTTATTTAAACGGTTATTTAAATGAGATTCTTCCGCAATGGTTGATTGTAAATCCATGGCTGACACTTGGCATCACGATTTTGTTGTTCATTATTGTGATTATTATTTTATATTATTTCAATAACGAAGCACATAAAAAATCATTGGCTGAAGTGCTTGCTACAGGATATTTCCTGAATTTTTCGGGCAAGCTAACTACGCTGCTCAAACAGGAAAATGAAATAACTTTTTTGCGTTCATCTGGACCTTTAACTGTTCCATCCAGCAAAATAAAACTGGACATATTGCTTCCCACATCAAAAGATGCTATGGAAGAAACTGCATCTGGCATTGAACAAACTTCTGAAATTGCTTACATTGGCAACAGGTCGTTTACTGAACCTAATCTCTGGATGAGGATTAAAGAAAATGTTGAAGATGGTTCAGTAAGTATCATTGAATTTCCACGTACACTTTTTGCATTGCCACATTACCTGAGTACGGAATACAAGCAGGGTAATTCAAAAAAAATACACCAGGCATTTAATAATAAATTCAGGCAATTAATTGCAGATAATCCTGACAAGCGGCCACCTGCAGGTCGTTTTGAGTTGAAAGAAATACAATAAATATGAGTATGGTTTAACTTGGGTAATAACCAAATTAATTCCTGACTATTGAATTTGATTGATACATAGCACAAATTTTTATATCATTTCTTATCCCATCATTCTTTATTACTTTTAACCAAATAATTTTATAATGAAGACAACAGCCATATTGTTATTTGCATTTGCGATTGCAGCATTGTCGTTTCAAAAAAATAATAAACAGATGGAAAGTGAAAATGATTTGCCCTCAACCAACCCATTCAGTAAGCCAAGTACTTTGCCTTTCCAGGCGCCACCTTTTGATAAAATAAACAACGCTGATTATGGCCCGGCACTGGAAGCAGGCATTCAACAACAGTTGAAAGAAATTGATGCGATTGCAGGTAATACTGCAGCACCCACATTTGAAAATACTTTGGTAGCGATGGAAAAAAGTGGTGAACTGATAAGGCGTGTAAATAATGTTTTTAATGTGGTAACGGGTGCCAACACCAATGATACTTTACAGGCTTTGCAGGAAGAAATTGCACCTAAACTTGCTGCATTGCATGACGCGATTTTTCTGAATGATAAATTGTTTCATCGTGTAGAAACGATTTATAATAATCTTTCAAACCTGCATCTTGATAATGAATCAAAGAGGCTTGTTGAATATTATCGCCAGCAATTCCTGATGGCAGGCGCACAGCTTTCTGATGATGATAAAAACAAACTCAAAAGCATTAATGCAGAAGAAGCAACATTGATGGCAAAGTTTACCAACAAACTGGTAAATGCTGCAAAAGATGGCGCTTTGGTAGTGGATGATGCTGCTACTTTATCAGGTTTGTCAGCAACTGATAAAGATGCTTTTGCACAGGATGCAGATGCAAGAGGATTAAAAAACAGTTGGTTGATTCCGTTGCAAAATACCACACAGCAACCGGCATTGCAGTCATTGAGCAACCGCGATACAAGAGAAAAATTATTTCATGCATCATGGGTGCGTGCAGAAAAAAATGATTCCAATGATACACGCACTGTGATCTTAAGACTGGCAACCATTCGCGCAGAAAAAGCGAATATACTCGGCTTTAAAAATTATGCTGCGTGGAAGTTGCAAGACCAGATGGCAAAGACACCACAGGCAGTGAATCAATTTTTAAATCAATTGGTACCTGCAGTTACCGGCAAGGCAAAACAAGAAGCAGCAGAAATACAATCTTTGATTAATCAGCAGGGCGGTGGTTTTGATTTGCAACCCTGGGATTGGGAATTTTACAGCGAACAGGTGCGTAAAGCAAAATATGACCTTGATGAAAATGAAATCAAACCATATTTTGAATTGAATACAGTGTTGGAGAAAGGAGTGTTTTATGCAGCCAACCAATTGTATGGATTAACATTTAAGGAAAGGCATGATATACCGGTTTATCAAAAAGATGTCCGTGTATTTGAAGTGTTTGATGCCAATAAAGAACCACTCGCATTATTTTATTGCGATTATTTTAAACGCGATAATAAAAGTGGTGGCGCATGGATGAGCAATATGGTGGATCAGTCAAAACTATTAGGCACAAAACCGGTGGTGTATAACGTTTGCAATTTTACAAAACCTGCGCCTGGGCAACCAGCTTTAATCAGTTTTGATGATGTAACAACAATGTTTCATGAGTTTGGCCACGCATTGCATGGCATGTTTGCCAATCAAAATTATCCATCTCTTTCAGGCACCAATGTAGCCCGTGATTTTGTTGAGTTCCCTTCACAGTTCAATGAACACTGGGCACTCGTTCCGAAAGTTTTAAAAAATTATGCAGTGCATTATAAAACAGGTGCCCCCATACCACAGGCATTGATTGATAAAATAAAAAAAGCTTCAACATTTAATGAAGGATATGCATTGACAGAAGCAATCGCTGCTGCTGCATTGGATATGCAATGGCATACCATTCCTGCAGATACAACAATCACTGATGTGGATGCTTTTGAAAAACATGCATTGCAGGTTACAAAACTTGATTTGCCACAAGTGCCGCCGCGTTACCGATCTTCTTATTTTTTGCATATCTGGGGCAATGGATATTCAGCAGGGTATTATGCATATCAATGGACAAAGATGCTGGAAGAAGATGCTTATTCCTGGTTTGAAGAAAATGGTGGTTTGACAAGGGCCAACGGTCAACGGTTCAGGGATATGATTTTATCACGTGGCAATACTGAAGATTATAATGTGATGTTCAAAGATTTCCGCGGCCATGCACCTGATATAAAAGCGATGGAAAAAAATCTTGGTTTGCCTGTGCAATAATTTTGATACTGAAATTGGTTGTTGATGGTGGAGCAATATGAATATTATTTTTTATTGTTGTCCGACTAAATATGATAGTTCTTTGCTTTTCAAGACCTCATCCGCCTATAGCGGGCTTGGAACCCTTACTGACAAAGGATTTCAGCTTTTTTTGAATAATTTTAATCGGACAACAATGTTTATTTACGCTTCAATCATCAATGCCGGCATGCTTATTAACAGCTGTTAAATATTGAGAAATTAAAATCAGTAACGTGGTAAATGATTGTTATCAAATTAATTTTTCGTGAATGGGGGATAGAATAAAAAGCTGTTTGATTGAATGAAAGAAATTTAAAGTTGCAACCCATTGCTCCCATAAAAATATGCTGTAGAAGTGATGCGACGCAAGGGACGTTGCCATAGAAAACTAATGCCGGTAACATAAAATTCTCTCAGATAAATTCTTATACCTGCACAACAATTTTTCCAACAGTCCTGCCGCTTTCTATCTGCAGGTGTGCTTCCTGAATTTGATCGAAGGAATATATTTTTGATATATGCGGTTTAATAAATCCGGTTTCAATCAGCTTTGCAATTTGTTGCTGGTTTTCACCACTTGATTGCACCAGCATCCTGTAACCAAACATCCCCGCTGCTTCGGCTTTTGCTGCTACTTCTTCATTCCTGCCGGAGGGAATGCTGACGATGATGCCGCCTTTTCTCATCACTTTTAATGATTGGTCAATATTATTACCTCCAATAGTGTCGAGCACTTTATCAATATTGCCGGTGGCTTTATCTAAAGGTTGTGTATGGTAATCAATGTGCTCATCTGCGCCAATACCCAGAACGAAAGTTTTATTGGTAGCGGATGTGGTGCCGATAACATAAGCGCCAAAATATTTTGCTATCTGCACAGCAAAATGCCCGACACCGCCTGCAGCGGCATGCACGAGTAACCTGTCGCCTTTTTGTATTTTTAAAACGTCCACCACTGCTTCCCATGCTGTGAGTGCAGCCAGTGTGGATGCGGCAGCTTCTTCAAAAGAAATATTTTTTGGCTTGATGGCAATATGTGTGGCCGGCGCTGAAACATATTCTGAATATGCACTGGCGATGCCCGGAAAATTGATCATACCAAACACTGCATCACCCTGTTTAAAATTAGTAACTGATTTACCAGTTGCCGTAATTACACCTGCAATATCCCATCCTAATATCATTGGCGAAAATTCTTTCAGCCTTACAGCAACACCTTTACCTGCCCGTGTCTTTACATCAATCGGGTTGATGCTAAAAGCCTTTACCTGTATCAGGACATCTTCATCTTTTATTATTGGCAGTGGAATGTCTGCAGGCTGCAGGTTGTCAACAGTGCCAAAATCTTTTAGAATTATTGCTTTCAAATAAAAATATTTTGCACAAATTTATTGCTTCCTTAAAAATTGATTATAATCATAGTTTCTATGTGATTTCATTATTACCTTAGTCACGAATTCATTGTTCACTTTAAATGACAGATTATGGAACCAGCTATCGGGATTAAGTCAGAACACCTGCAGTCAGTATCACATGCATTAAATACTATCCTCGCAGATGAATTTGTTTTGTATGCAAAAACACGCGGCGCACACTGGAATGTGGAAGGGCCGGATTTTCACAGTATGCATGAATATTTTGAAAGTATTTACCATGAGCTTGAAGATATCATTGATGAAGTAGCAGAGCGCATGCGGGTACTTGGCCACTATGCATCAGCAACATTGCATGAATACAGTAAACTCACACATTTAACAGAAGACCCTGTTGAAGCCAATACATCTATGGATTATATCAAAGCAATGCTCGGGGATCATGAAGCAATCATCATTCATTTGAGGGAAAGTATCCATTATTTTAATGATGAGCTCAGGGATGCAGGCACTGCAGATTTCATCACTGCGCTGATGCAGAAACATGAAAAGATAGCCTGGATGTTAAGGTCACATCTTAAATAAATTTTTTACTACAAAACATTCATACCGGACAACCAAATCAATGTACTATGGCATCCTTAATGAACTTGCACTTGCAATACAGGCTCTGGATATCCAACATGAACGAAGACATCAATGTTTTGCGTATCCTGCATGATTATATCAATGATGGTAAATCAAAAATAACTGATGCAGCTACAGCAGACAGGTTGAATAAATACCTGTCCATGTTTGTTGACATCCGCAAAGAACTGGATGATATCAGGCATGAGATGTACCTCAACAAAATGCGAATTGCGGCTATGGAAAAAGCAGATAATGTGCTGGAAGGAGATATTGAAAAAGATATCCATCATGAAGAAATAAAAAAGCGGTATGAAGATTTCAAAGCAAAATTCAAAGAGATGAAGAAAGAGTTTAAGAAGCTGGAGATAAAGTAGGAGGGATTTTAAAATTAATTGTATCGCTTTATCACTTTCATCTTTTTTATAGATATCAACCCATAGATTTTAAACATTTTATTGCTGATTGTTTTGATAAAAAAAGGGCTGAATATTGATTAGCCTTTTTCAATAATATACGCTTTTTCTGTTTCACAATACATACAGAATTTTGTTTGTGAATTAAAGACAAATGATTCCGATTATGTGTCGGTTGAATAAGAGAAGACAAAAATTATTTGCCCTTTATTTTCTATAATCTGTATTTTTAAGACCTCGAAACTAATTCCCTTCGTATCAGATGCTGAAACTAAAAACACTGTTGGTTATTTTCGATGCACGGATTGCGCCTCCCCTGGTTTCATCTTTCAGGGGTGCTGTGATATCTAAAGTCGGTTTTCAAAATCAAATTTTTCATAATCATGATGGGGATCATTTTATTTATAAATATCCATTGATACAATACAAACTGATTCATAAAAAAGCATCATTGTATTGTGTGGGTGATGGAGTGGATGAGATACATCATTTTTTCGGGTTAAAGAGTTGGGATATTATGTTGCAGGATAAACTGGTGCCCTTAAAAATTTATAAATTAAACCTGAATACTTTTAATATGAATACCTGGGATAAAAAATTCAGGTATTCAATTTATAACTGGCTTGCCTTGAATGAAAAGAATTACGGCATTTATCATGCTATGCAAAGCCTGGTAGAAAAAATTTCTTTTTTGGAAAAAATGCTCACCGGCAATATCCTCTCCTTTGCCAAAGGCATCGGCTGGCATATAGAAAAACCGGTGGAAGTAAAAATCCAGGAATTAAAAGGTGAGAAGATGATCCGCTACAAAGGTGTACCGCTGATGGCGTTTGATGTGTACTTCAACACCAATGTATTTCTCCCAAACTATCTGGGCTTGGGCAAGAGCGCCAGCCATGGGTTTGGGGTGGTGAGGGAGGTAAAAGAAAAAAAAATTAAATGAATTAGTAAAATGGAAAGAGAAGTTGTTTATTTAGCTGCATTATTGCATGATATTGGAAAGTTCTACCAGAGAGCCGACAAGAACAGCGCAAGTAGTTCCAATTTATTGAGTAATGAAATTAAAAATCTGGAACCAAGTATTTCTCCGAAACATTGGCAATCACAAAAATACACTCATAAACATGTTTTGTGGACCGCACAGGCTATTTATAATCTTCAACAGCATTTTACACCATATCTTAATTTAACAGAGGGCTGGAATTTTGATAAACTATTGCGGTTGAGTGCTACTCATCACTCACCATCAGCGAATAACCTTTTGGAGATATTAATCCAAAAAGCAGATCATTATAGCAGTGGTATTGATAGGGATAAACAAGATGGAATGGGTTGGAAAGATGCTGCTGAAGAAGCAGATGAAAAATGGGATAGCTTTAAACGTACACGGATGCGAAGTATTTTTGAAGGTGTTTCGCTTACCGGTAAATGGAAATCGTCTGGAGACTACAAAAAGAAATTGCCTTTAGAAGCGATTAACACCGGACCCAATTATTTTCCTATTGATATAGGGATTGAACCTGTTGATGAAAATTATAAAAAACTTTGGGATGATTTTGAAACAGAGGTAAAATTTATTCAAAATCGTACCCTGCATAGCTTTAATGATAGTTTTTTGTATTTGTTGGAAAAATATACGAGCAGGATCCCGTCCAGTACACAACATTTACCTGATGTCAGTTTGTTTGATCATTTAAAAACAACTGCGGCTTTTGCACTTTGTCTTTACGATTATATACATGATAATAATTTAGAGCGGTTGCCGACAGCAAATGAAAAACCATTTGCTCTTATAGGTGGTGATCTTAGTGGAATACAAAAGTTTATTTATAATATAGTAACAAAGGGTGCAGCTAAGAACCTGAAAGGTAGAAGCTTTTATCTGCAGTTATTAGTTGATAATGTAGTACAGGTAATAATTGATGAACTGGGCTTGCAAAATGGAAATATTATTTATTCAAGTGGTGGAGGATTTTATCTTTTGGCACCAAATACAAAAACTTTGTCAGAAAAGTTATTGGAGATTGAGAAAACAATTGCAGAAAAACTCTTTGAGTTTCATGGAACAGAACTATATCTCTCCATTGATTTTACTCCTTTCGGTGAGAATGAAATATTTAATCAGACTGATGAAGATGAAAACATTGGCAAAGTATGGAAGGTTCTCGGAGAAAAACTTTCAGTAAAAAAAGGTCAGCGATTCAAGTACATTCTGAAAAAGAACTTCAAAAGTTTTTTTGAACCAATACCAGTGAGTACTGAAGTCAAAAAGGATTCGATTACTGGTGAGGAATTGAAACACCCTGTAAAATACCTTGATGATGATAAAGACCGGCTGGTTAATGAATATACTTTTAAACAAATACAACTGGGTAAAGAATTGAAAAGGACAGACTATTGGATTTTGTCAAACTATGAACTTGAATATTTTCCTAAAAGTATTTATGTACTCAATCCAATTGGTATTGGAAAGTTTAATTACCTGGTTGATAAAGAAACATTGGAAAAATTTGAGAATAAGCTTAAAACCAGTGCTGATAATGTCAGAGTTATTTATTTTAATAAAGAAAACTTCTTAGAACCGCTACAAAAGGGAATAAATAATATTTATTGTTTTGCCTGGTATGGTGGTGTCTTAGCCCCCTAAAAGACTGGACAAAAATTGTAAAACAATTTAGTCACAGTAAATTTAGGAACAATGAAAACAAGACGTCAATTTAGCTCCGAGGAGAAGTACAGTATCCTTCA
>JAFDXI010000139.1 GCA_018268035.1 Bacteroidota bacterium
AAATCTGTTCATCATTTTTTCATTATTACACTTAAAGCGTAACAATTTAAACAATCAATTTTTTTCAATCATCTTTATTGTTTGTGAGACCTCTCCTATCGTCGAGGTGACGCTCCGTAGTATGATGTTCCGTCATTTCGACGATAGGAGAAATCTGTTCATAATTCAATGTACTCCGTCATTTCGACCATAGGAGAAATCTGTTCATCATTTTTTCATTATTACACTTAAAGCGTAACAATTTAAACAATCAATTTTTTTCAATCATCTTTATTGTTTGTGAGACCTCTCCTATCGTCGAGGTGACGCTCCATAGTATGATGTTCCGTCATTTCGACGACAGGAGAAATCTGTTCATAATTCAATGTACTCCGTCATTTCGACCATAGGAGAAATCTGTTCATCATCACGATATTTCATTAATCATCAAACCTGTTTTTTGTTTTTGGTACCAGCAACAAGCTCTTTCGCAACAATTGTTTCAAATGAATCTTTAAAAGTTGTCCCATCGTTTTTGCAGCGAGATAAAGCGGTTGTTGAAAGTGTGCAGCCAGTTCTTCTTTCAACTGGCTTATTTTTTCTTCCTTTGAAATATTGTCAAAGCTCATTATATCAATCAACTCTTTCAACCTGTACCGTGCAGATACAAGCCGAAAAGTCATCAACGTATGTTCTTCTGTCTGGTATTGCCTGATGGAATCCATATCAAGATGTTGCTGCACAAGCTGTACAAATTTATAGTTCTCTTTAAAAAATTGTGGCAAATACAGGTTCTTTCTTCCCTCATAACTTTGCTGGTCAAAATCAATAGCCCTGATACGGTATTGTACATCTTCAATATCAGGAGTGATGTTCACTATGAAATTATAACTGCGCATATCGCCCAGCAACCGCACAAAACACCTTTCATTGAACTTTACAAATTCTTTTGCGAGCCTCACTTCATTGGTGTTGGAATATTTCAGGTTAACATCTAAAAAAATATCACCAGGTACACCGGCAATATGTTCCTCTACCAAAGTATTATGGTCAGTAAAAAATACTATCCTGTCAGGAGATAAAATATGTTCTAATTCCAAACCGTAAATGCGGCTGGCATCTGCAAACTTGATATAGTAGTGGTCATAGTTATCGTTATATTTATTGATGATCTGTATGCGGAAAGGCTGGCTGTTTCCAAAACCGCAAAAATCAATTCTCTTTACATCAAGATGATGTGTAAAACTCATGTCGCCTTCAGTTTTTAAAATGGCATATACCTGCACCAACACTTCCCTGAGATATACCCACTGATGCATATCATAAGTCACAACATCCCACAAAGTATCTTTTCCATTTTTATCTTTTAAAGGCACTGAATAAGTAAACCTCAACAAGTCCTGGTATGATACCGGCAACATGGTTTCCCTTCCATATTTTCTCAGGTACTGCCGCAAAGGCTCCTTTACCGGGAATAATGGTTTCTTGCGTGATGGCCTGATACCAGCCCTTGAAAAATCGTGTGCTTCAAACATGAATGCTATTTAGCACTTTTATTCTATTTGTCAAATAATGAATTTCCAATAATGAAAATTCAGCGGCTGTGCGATGCACTGCAAAGTCTTAGGGCTCCTTCTAAAACTTTTATTATCAAAGACAATTTTCATTTGCTACAAACTCTGTTTCTTTGCAACACCGGAGCTGCCATTCATTCAACAGTAAAAGGGAGTGACACAACGATGATGAGTAAAGCGCTGAAGCCGGTTACATAATAATTTTTCAAAAACAACAAAACATACTATGAGCAGTATCGTAAAAATTCATGCCAGGCAAATCTTAGACAGCCGCGGCAACCCCACTGTAGAAGCTGATGTAATTACTGAGTCCGGGTTTTTAGGCCGTGCAGCAGTGCCGAGTGGCGCATCAACCGGCATCCATGAAGCCGTTGAACTGAGAGATGATGATAAGAATGTATATGTAGGAAAAGGTGTGTTGAAAGCTGTTGCTAATGTAAACACAGCAATTGCAGGAGCACTACAGGGCATTGAAGTAAGTGACCAAACCAGCCTCGATGCAAAACTTATTGAACTGGATGGCACGGACAATAAAAGTAAACTCGGAGCTAATGCAACTTTAGCTGTCTCTATGGCTGCTGCCAAAGCTGCTGCTATGGAAGCCGACCTGCCTTTATACCGCTATCTTGGTGGTGTGAACGCAACAGTGTTACCAATGCCATTGATGAATATTTTAAATGGTGGCGTACATGCGGATAATAAAATTGATTACCAGGAATATATGATTGTGCCGATGGGCGCCAGCAGTTTTAGTGAAGGATTGAGATGGGGCGTTGAAATATTTCATAAACTGAAAAGCGTTCTAAAGAAAAAAGGATATAGCACAAACGTTGGTGATGAAGGTGGATTTGCACCAGATATTCAAAGTAATGAAGAAGCCATTGAAACAGTTTTACAGGCAATAGAAGATGCAGGTTATAAAGCAGGCTCACAAATTGGTATTGCTTTGGATGCAGCCAGCAGCGAGATGATGAAAGATGGTAAATATACTTTTTATAAAAGCACAAAAAAAATAATCACAAGTGATGAAATGGTAGCTTACTGGACTGATTGGGTAAATAAATATCCCATCATTTCTATTGAAGACGGGATGGCTGAAGAAGACTGGGACGGCTGGAAAAAATTGACTGATGCTATCGGCAACAAAGTGCAGCTTGTGGGTGATGATCTTTTTGTTACCAATACAAAAATTTTACAACGCGGTATTGATAATGGCATTGCCAATAGTATCCTCATAAAAGTAAACCAGATAGGTACTGTTACTGAAACCATCAATGCAGTGCAACTGGCACAACGCAGTGGCTACACTACTATCATGAGCCATCGTAGCGGTGAAACAGAAGATACAACCATTGCTGATCTGGCTGTAGCGCTCAATTGTGGCCAGATAAAAACCGGTTCAGCATCACGCACAGACCGTATGGCTAAATACAACCAGCTATTGCGTATTGAAGAAGAACTGGGTAAGAGCGCTATTTACCCTAAAGGAAAAATTAAATTCAGTAAATAATTCTTCCCTTCCACTTCTTCCAAAAAGAGAAGTGTAGCTTCAACAATTTATACACATATCCACACGTTAATAAAAATCGTTGGCAGAAATTGTAGTTTTACAAAGCCAACGGTTTTTTTATGCCAACAACAATTCAGTTTATCAGGTTTATCAGGAACAAATACGTAATTGCTTCTGCAGCTTTTATTATTGTAATGCTGTTTTTGGACCACAACGATATTTTTGTGCAGATTGACCGCCAGCGACAGTTAAAAGAGCTGACAGCAAGCAAAGATTATTACGAGCAACAAATAGAACAAACAAAAAAAAATCTTTCCAACCTTGAAAACAACCCTGAGGCAATAGAAAAATATGCCCGTGAAAAATACCTGTTGAAAAAAGATAATGAAGACGTTTTTGTAGTGGTGCCTAAAGAAAACCAAAAAAATACCACCCCAAAACAATAATATAATTTTCCTGCCGTTTGAAGAATATCGGTTGCAAATTCAACTGAGAAATCCAAATATTCTGTGAGTAAAAATTTGTTCATTAAAAAACAGGTTCTATGCCGAATTTTACTCCTGAAGATTTACTGTTATACGAAGCTGGTGAGTTAGACAATGTGCAAAGCAAAGCAATTGCCGAAGAGCTTTCTTCCAACTGGGCATTGCGTGAAAAATTCAATGTATTGAAAGAAGCTTTTTCACGAATTAATTCACTGAAACTGCAGTCACCACGTGCTCAAAGCATTCAGGCTATCATGCGTTATGCTTTGCACAAGACTGCTACTGTATAACATTTACTGAAAAAATTCTGTTCAAACGGTAATTTCGTTACCTGAACAGAATTTTTTTATGACCCGCAAAGAAAAATTTCAGTTTTGTATTGATTACTTCGAAGAGAATTATCCGGTTGCAGAAACAGAACTTATTTATGATAATCCGTATCAGTTATTAGTCGCAGTAATACTTTCAGCACAATGCACAGATAAAAGGGTCAATATGACAACACCAGCCATATTTCAAAAATTCCCTACCATTAAAAAGCTTTCTACTACCACATTTGATGATTTATTCCCTTTTATCAAAAGCATCTCCTACCCCAACAATAAAACAAAACACCTGATTGCAATGGCAAAAATGGTGGAAGAAGATTTTCATGGAAAGATCCCAATGACGGTGGAAGATCTGATGAAATTGCCTGGTGTGGGCAGAAAAACTGCAAATGTTATTACGTCGGTAATTGACCAACAACCCAATATGGCTGTAGATACACATGTGTACAGGGTGTCAGCAAGAATTGGCCTTACTGTAAACGCAAAAACACCACTGGCAACCGAAAAACAATTACTGCAATTTATCCCTACAGCGCTGGTGCATAAAGCACATCACTGGCTCATTTTACATGGACGATATATCTGTGTTGCAAGAAAGCCAAAATGTGAAGAGTGTGGACTTAAACCAGTTTGCAAATATTACCGGAAAGTCATAAAGCCACAGGAGGAGAAACAGAACACTCAATGAAATATATTACAACGCAAATACTATAACGTTATGTGTTCCTTTAAATGAACTCTATATCAATGACCAATGGACATCATTCAATATTTTAAATTTCAGCATCTGCTCACAGATGATATTACTGAACGATTGTCAAAATTCATTCATCGGAAAACCTACACTAAAAAAGAACTCATCTTACCAACAGATAATAATTCCAAAAATATTTTTTTCATAGAACAAGGAACAGCAAGAGTTTTTTATGCAAAAAAAGATAAAGATGTTACCTTATATTTTTTGCAAGAAAATAAAATCGGGTTGCCGGTTGACAGCATCTTTTATAACCAGGTTTGCAAGTTTGGCATTGAAGCATTGACCGAAACCAGGGTTGCAACTATTGCTTATGAACATTGGGCTACTGTTGCAAAAGAAAATATAGGTTTACTTCAGTTTTCACAGCAACTGATGGTAGAGTATATAAAAAATGCCACGGACAGAATCTATCACCTGAAATTTCAAACACCGAAAGAACGTTATGACACGATGGTTTCCGAATTTCCTTCCATATTTTTACAGGCTCCGTTAGGTTCTATAGCTTCCTATTTAGGAATTACACAGGAAACATTGAGCAGGTTGAGAGCTAAAAAGTAACAATTGCATTTTTTGATTTCAATCAAAAATCAACTGAATACTCCATAAGAACTTTGCATCAACAAAGCACAGATTCTTATGATAAAAATAACCGCCATAGAAACAGGTAAAGCCATTTGTAAAACTTTGCAGGAAACGGCTCAAAATAATAATCGCTCAGGAATTGGAAGAAAAATTGATATTTTCAGAGACCCACATTTTGTAGATCCACTTCCAATACTTGTGTATTTAATTGAGCATCCGGAAGGAAATTTTTTGGTGGACACCGGTGATACCTGGAGAAATTCAATACATGGATATTTACCCAGGTGGAATCCTTTTTTTACAAAGATGGTATCCATAAGGGTTGCGCCTGCAGAAGAAATTGGCTTTCAGTTAAACAAAATGGGCATTGACCCGGCGAAGGATATAGAGGCTGTAATACTTACTCATTTTCATCACGACCACACCGGTGGTTTAGACCATTTTCCAAGAACAAGAATTATAGGTAGCCGTGAAAATTATGCAGAATATTTAAGTGTGAAAGGAAAGATAGGCGGCTACTTACCGCAACGAAGACCCATTTGGTTTAAGCCGGAATTGATTGATTTTACCGCGAATCCAACAGGTGGATTCTCTGCATCGCACCCAATAACAAAAGACGGGCGAATATTTTTGGTGCCGACACAGGGTCATTGCACAGGGCATTTATCTGTAGTGGTTCGTGGTGATGACTTTACTTATTTTTTAGCAGGTGATGCTTCCTACAATGAAGAGAATATCCGAAATGAAAAAACAGATGGCGTTACATTCAAACCTGATGTTGCATTGGCAACTTTAAAAAACATAAAATCATTTGCTACCAATGAACCCACTATTGTTTTGCCCTGCCACGACCGGAACAGTATGACACGGTTAGCTAACAAACAAACATTTGCGTAAGGCAGAGTGGCCGGCTTCAAAAGATTTTTTTCGATATTTAAAGTATCTGCCTTCTATTATTACAGCATTCAACAAGGGTCTTTTTATTAAGCGTTCTGAAAGGCTTCTTCATATTTTAAAAGTTGCATTATATCATAATTGGTTTTACAGTGTTGTTTTGATTGATTAAACTTATGTAGCTCAGAATAGTAAATAAAAGATAACACAATCATTCAAAATCACAATTCCTGAATAATTCAGAATGTAAATGCTGAATTATAAAAAATTGTTCCCAATTTCTGTAGCATTGAAAACCCATAATAATCACTGATGTTTCTTGGAAGATGGATATACCATATTTATTGTGAAAATCTATACCAACATATAACTTTGATATAGCGGTAGCCTGAGATGAGATTATATTCTAAAATCTTGGTAATCACGATAAACCGGATAGACTGCGATAAAAAAATGTATTAGCTCAAATTCCCGCCTTAACAAAAATGCTTAGCGTATGGTGGATGAAATATGAATTTTGAGTTTTGTGTTGCTATTCAAAATAAAAGCGGTTAAAAAATTTTTTTTTGCTCAGAACAACACCATTCACAAATCCAAAAAATGTATTACGTCGTATATTGCGATTGTATAATTAAAGAAGAGAAACATACGTTTGATCAAGTGTAATAGATTTTAGAAAAATGAATACACCCAAAGGAAATGCAACATATAAAAAATTGCCACAATTGATACCATGAAAATAATCAGGATCCAAAATTTAGTAGCCATTGACAGAGCTATACACGGGAAGAAAATAGTTTTATTAGAAAATCTCGGAGCTGTACTATTTTGTTTTGGATTAGGTATATACATAATCAATCAAGCAAAATATGTGAACGCAATATGGATGGCATTAAGCTTTTGGGGCATAGGCTTTAATTATATTCCATTGTTCATATACTCAGTTTCAAAAAAATCGAACTTATCTTCAGATTCCAAATTGCTATCTAAAGAATCAAAAAAGCGGTACACAATACAATCATTATTTCTGTTAGTACCATTTTTAGTGTTCATTATAGCTGTTATTCAAAGACCAAGAAGGACAGTTAAAGAATAACATTTCATATCTACTTTCAGTCAAGCAATCAAACAAGGCGAAATTCTAAAATTATAAACACAAACACACAACTTTAAACGAATTAAATAAAACATCACTCACCAGGTTACAGCCAACTTAGTTATACCAAAGCAGTGCGACAAAGGTTAATTAATATTTCAAAAATGAAATGCACAGTCTGGATAAAATCCGGAAGCGGAAAATCGAAAATAAGTAAGAGAGCAAAATGAATTTCTCAACCATATCAACTTGTCACAAGCAAAACAAGAAATGAATAAAAAATTATAATAACGATGAGATAACAGGCGCTCACACCAGTTTTGTTTTGTAATACTCTTTGCCTATTATATCTCTCTAAGTACAGAGTAACACATTAAAGTTAGAGGAATGATTTTGGATAAACATTGAAAGAAGATTTTCAATATTGAACAATGAATTGGATAATAATTTCTCAATACAGCAAACACTCGTAAACAGGAACATAGCGGGTTCACTTTGTAATATTTTAATTCATTCAGTATAATATAAGGCTTGCATTTTCTATTCAGAAATAATTGTATATCCAGGCTTTAGTAACAGTCAGCGAAAATGGCAAGACAAAAGAATAAATAATGAATTTTTTTATAAAAATCCTATCTCAATAATCAATTTCCAGGTTCAACCGGTTTTTTAAATCCCTCAACAATGGATATTGTTCAGCAATACGTTCAAACTTTTGTTTGCTGTTGAGAGTAAGATGTATTGGAATATCATCTACCTGTTCTCCGGCTTCAATCAAAATATTAAAACTAATACTGCGGTTATTAAATTCTGTTTGAATAAAATCACAGAGCAATGTTTTTTCCATTTCAATAAATTTCTGTTGTGTAAGTGCTCTCACTGTAACAGTAAAAAAATTATCAGTTTCCACATCCAGTTTAGCCAGTTTTAATGTTTGTATGACAGAATGTTTATTTGCCTGATCGGCCAACAGAGTAGCATACTTTTCCCAGGTTTCCCTTAATCTTGAAATGGTCAATGCTTCCGCATCCTTTACTTCTTCCACATGATATGATGTACCTACTTTTGCTTTGATGTTTTCAAGTAAATTTTTCTTACTCCCAACAGAATTTTTAGGTGGTGAATATTTTGGTGCATGTTCTTTAACTGTATTCAATACCTGTGGCACCTTTTCATTTTTTTCAGAAGTATCATTAGATTGGACTGCAATTGTTTTTTCGGGTCGGTCTTCTTTAATAAAAAGTTTTGGTTCATCACCACCTGGTTTTACCAAAGGGAGGGTTTCAATATTTTTTACTTTTTGAATAACAGGCCCGTCAATTCGTTTTTTTTTAATCACATGCCCGTTATCACTCACCAGTTCCAATGCTTGTTGCAGGTAATTTAATTTAATAAGTGCAAGCTCTACATGCAATCTTTTATTGCGTGCCATTTTAAAATTAATCTCAAATTCATTCAGGATATTCAGTGCGCTGACGAGATAGCTCATACTTACTTCTTTCGCTGTAGCAGCATATCTTTCCTGCATTCCTTCCACTACTTCAAGCAACAAAGCAGCCTTTGGGCTTTTACTTACAAGCAGGTTGCGCAGGAATTCTGCAAACCCACTCAACACCATATCACCTTCAAAACCTTTATTGTTGATTTCATCATACAGCAACATGGCAGCAGTGATATCCTGTTTCAATAAATAACCAAGCAATTTGAAATAATAATCTTCATCTAAAATATTCAGGTGTTCCAGTGTATTCTGATAATTTACTTCACCATTGGTAAAACTGACAATTTTATCAAGGATGCTTAAAGCATCACGCATACAGCCTTCACTTTTTTGTGCTATCACCTGCAATGCTGATTTTTCCGTCCTGATATTTTCTTTATCCGCTATCTCCTGCAAATGCTCGACAGTGTCTTTAGTAGTAATTCTTTTAAAATCAAAAATCTGGCAACGTGATAAAATGGTAGGAATGATTTTATGTTTTTCTGTTGTTGCCAAAATAAAAATTGCGTAAGGCGGGGGTTCTTCCAGTGTTTTAAGGAAGGCATTAAAAGCTGAAGCACTCAACATGTGTACTTCATCCACTATATACACTTTATATTTTCCTGCCTGTGGCATATATCGAACCTGTTCAACCAGTGTGCGTATATCTTCAACTGAATTGTTGCTGGCAGCATCCAGTTCATGGATGTTCAATGATGTACCTTCATTAAAACTTTTACATGAATTGCATTGGTTACAGGCTTCTCCATCAGGTCGAAGATTTTCACAATTGATTGTTTTAGCCAGTATCCTTGCACAAGTAGTCTTGCCCACTCCCCGAGGACCGCAAAACAAAAATGCATGCGCCAGTTGATTATTTTTTATAGCATTTTTAAGGGTAGTTGTAATATGTTGTTGCCCCACTACCGTTTCAAAAGTTTGTGGGCGGTACTTTCTCGCAGATACAATAAATTTATCCATAGCAAAGCGCAATTTAAGCAGGCTACACCGGTTTTTTCAGGATGCTTTGGTTAAATTATTCACATGCAGTTTTTTTGCATGAAAATGAAACAGGAAAATAATTTAAAGCAGTTTTTGGATAGTAAAGTTGAAACATACAATCACCTTTCATTTATCAAAGATGACCCTGTTTCTATACCACATTTATTTACCAAAAAACAGGATATTGAAATTGCAGGATTTTTTGCTGCTGTATTTGCCTGGGGCAACAGGAAAACCATCATCAACAAATCAACTGAATTGATGCAATTGATGGAAATGCAGCCATATAAATTTTGCATGAACGAGGACTTAAAACGATTAAAAAAATTATCGGGATTTAAACACAGAACTTTTAACACAACTGACCTTTTATACTTTATTGAATTTTTGCAATACCATTACCACAATCATGATTCTTTAGAAACCGCTTTTACAAAATGGGGCAATGATGTTGTAGCAATGTTATCCGGCTTTCATCATTATTTTTTTAGCCTGGATGATGTACCGGCCAGGACAAAAAAACATATTGCAACACCAATAAAAAAATCAAACTGCAAAAGGCTGAATATGTTTTTACGATGGATGGTACGTACTGATGGTAAGGGTGTTGATTTTGGAATTTGGAAAAACATTCACCCATCACAATTGATTTGTCCGGTTGATGTACATGTGGCAAGGGTAGCAAAACGTTTGGGCTTGTTAAGCAGAAAACAAATTGACTGGCAGGCAGCAGTTGAATTAACTGAACAACTGAAGAAATTTGATGTACACGATCCGGTGAAATATGATTTCGCATTATTTGGTTTGGGTGCAATGGAAAAATTCTGATTGTTATAATTATTCTGAAATGAAAACCCTCAATATGATTTAAACAATCTTGTAAAAAAGAATAATAACATTCTTCTTTTCACCTATAATTATTTCCACCCGTTATTTCTGCATATACCCAACATCAATCCACGTAATTCTGCCAGTCCACGCATCCTGCCTATACAGGAATATCCGGGGTTGGTGTTCTTGTGTATATCGTCCAATGTTACATGCCCGTGATCGGGCCTAAATGGTATAGATGTATTTAATTTTTGCTGAATAAAAAGTATTGCTTTTACAATAGCATACATATCTGTATCCCCATTTAAATGATCAGCTTCAAAAAAATTCCCATATTCATCCCGTTTTGTATTGCGAAGATGTATAAAATGAATGCGGTCATCAATTGCATAAATTAATTTCAATAAATTATTTTCACGTGATGCACCAAAAGAACCAGTACAAAAACAGAATCCATTATTATTGCAATCAACTGCATTCAGGATAAAATCAACATCATTTTTGTTACTTACGACTCTTGGTAAACCTAAAATATCAAAGGGTGGGTCATCCGGATGAATAGCCATCTTCACTCCTTCTGCTTCGCATACAGGGATAATTTGTTCGAGGAAATATTGCAGATGTTGTCTTAATGTTGCATGATTAATATGTTTATAATTGTCAAGCTGACTTTTTAATTCATCAACAGTCAGTTTTTTTTCACCCGGTATGCCAAATAACACTATGGCAGTAAGATCATTTAGCTGTTGGTTTGAGTAAAGACGGAATCTCCGTTCAGCTTCTTTTAAAATATTTTCCGGGTAACAATCTGCTGCAGCTTTTCTTTTTAAAATATAGATATCAAACACTGCAAGATCAAACCAATTAAAATATAATGCTCTTGAACCATCAGGCATAACATAATCAAGATTTGTCCTTGTCCAGTCCGTAACGGGCATGAAATTATAAGTTACAGTTTTGATGCCACAGGCCGAAAGGTTGCGCAACGTTTGCTTATACTGTTCAATATATTTTTTATAATCCCCAGACTGTGTCTTTATAGATTCATGTACAGTTACACTTTCCACAACATCCCAGGTGAGGCCTGCAGCATCAATAATATTTTTTCTATTTTGGATTGCTTCAATTGTCCAGGTTTCTCCATGAGGGATTTGATGTAATGCAGTTACAATGCCGGTTGCACCAGTTTGCTTAATCTCTGATAGTTGAATTGGATCTTCCGGCCCAAACCATCTCCATGTTTGCTTCAGTTGCATTGGCGTTTTATTTTTTACAACGAAAATAAAAGTAGTTAATTAAATATCTGCCGATAAGTTTAAATGATTGTAATACTACCATGGAAAAATTATTTTCACAAAATAGGAATTTAAATGAGGCATGCTCGTAAAAGACACACTTTATAAATAAATACCTTTTATGGTTATTTTTTATGATTAAAAAATATCGCAGGGTTTAATGCAAAAGATAATTTTGTTTTTGCATGTAAAATTTTTGTGAAGTAAGTCATACAAGAAATTTACAGCGATTGCAAAACCAGGGATGAGGCTTTGCAAAAATTTTAAAATCAATAAAAAAATCCAAAGAATGAAAAACCTGATTACAGTATTATTACTGTCTTTAACCATGTTTGCGTGTAAGAAGGACATTGATTTTACACAACAAAATTCAAATGATGTTTCAAACGCAACCAGCAAAAACAAAAGAATTTATTTTACCAATACAGGTAACTGGGTTGACCAGAATTTCAACTACAATCCAGGGGATACATTTGTTTTAAAAGCTGGTATTAACTATACATATTTTAGCATGGCAAATGTGCACGATATTGTATTCATTAATGAAGGTGGTATAGCCAAACTTCAAAATGGTTTTAATTTCAACAGTTGCACAAATATTACAATTACAGGTACAGGTTCCAAAGATTTTTACGGAATTGAAATTGCCGGTCACACCAGTGGTGATGTAGGCATTGATATAAACGGTAAGTCTTCACACATCACCTGCAACAATATATATATCCATGATAAAACTTATGGTTTCTGGGTAAAGCAGGAAGTAGCCAGCACCTGTGATCAAAGTTTATATTATCCTAACTGGTATATGGACAGCATCTTTATCCATCATTGTATGATTAAAAGAATGAATCAGGAAGGAATGTATATTGGAAGCACCGGCGAAAATGCAGACAGGGTGAATGGCTGTGGCCAATATCCTTATCCAATGCGGTTGAAAAATGTTCATATCTATAACAATATTGTTGATTCAACCGGCAGAGGAGGCATCATGCTTTCAGGTGCTGATAAAGGAAAAAATATTATTTCCGGCAACACAGTTACAAGATGCGGATATGAAATGAACAGCTACCAGGGCAATGGTATTGTTATTGGCGGAAATGCTTATGCCAATATTGACAGCAATACTATCAAAAATACTTTGTGTGATGGAATATGGGTATTAGGTTGTGGCACAACAAGGGTAAGAAATAATAAAATTGACAGCAGTGGCTGGTTAAATGGACAGTATGCTGGTTATATGCATGGAATAGCATTTGACACACGGCCTTCATTTCCATTCAGGCAATCTACTTTCAGGATTAAAGGCAACAAAATTGGAAAACATACTGATGTTGTAGATATTTATATTTATAACACTCCTCAAAATCTTGAAGGCAAATCTGCCAGCGGCTTCAGCACAACAAATAATTTAATTTATAATAATAAAAATAAAAACAATGGTAATGCTTCTGTTGCCACTCAAGGTGGAATAGTATATTCAACAACTCCATAGTAAAATGACATTGCTGATAAAAGCCTGCTTGATTTGATTAAGCAGGCTTTATTTTTATATTATATCAAATTCAATATATTCCCATAAAGATTTTATAATTGCATTGTTATAAAGATGGACAGTAATTAAAAAATTATTGACAATGGTTTTATGTTTTGGAGAATTATTATTGAGATTATCCCCGGACACCAATGATGAATGGATTAAAAAAAATTCATTAAATGTTTATTTAGGCGGCTCAGAGTTTAATGTTGCTGCAGCTTTGGCAAAATGGAAAACGCCTGTTTGCTATTGCACCGTCTTGCCTGAAAATTTTCTGACAACTTCCATCATCAACCAGATAAACAAACAAAATATTGATACAACAACAGTTCAATACAGTGGTGATAAAATGGGTTTGTATTACCTCACAAAAGGTGCTGAAATACAACATACCGAAGTTATTTACGACAGGCAACATACTGCTTTTAGTAAATTACAACCAGGTACCATTGATTGGGATAAAGTATTAAACGGCATCCGATGGCTTCATTTCAGTGCTATCACTCCAGCATTGGGTGAAAATGTTGCACTCGTTTGTAAAGAAGCGCTCCAGGCATGTGCTAAAAAAAATATCACTGTATCGGTTGATCTTAATTTCAGGTCAAAACTTTGGCAATACGGCAAAAGGGCAGATGAAATAATGCCTGAGCTTGTTCAATATTGTGACATAGTGATGGGAAATATCTGGGCTGCAGGAACAATGTTGAAAATAAAATTGCCTTCATCAATTGATTCTGACAATACAAAAGAATATTTTACTGAGCAGGCAAAAAAAATATCTGAAAATATAATTCAGCAATTTCCAAAATGTAAGATAGTGGCAAACACTTTCCGTTTTTCAAAATCAGTTATTGAATATTACGGGACGCTTTTCACCAATAACAAAATATATGTCTCCGCCAAATATCAATCCGAATCAGTTACTGACAGAGTGGGCAGCGGCGATTGTTTTATGGCAGGTTTGATCTATGGAATTCTTAACCATCTGCCAAACCAACAGGTAATCAATTTTGCAACCGGCGCTGCTTTTCAAAAACTATTTATAACAGGTGACATCACAGATAAAACAGTAGAAGAAGTGCGAGCATTTGTTCAGCAATATTCACATTGATGTTTATACCGGAATCTGAAGTGTAACATCACCATTCACAGGATGGCCAACACAGGTTAACACAATATGTTGCTGCAATTCTTTTTCAGTCAATACTTCATTATATGAATGCCACACTTCGCCATGCAAACATTTTGCAGCGCAACTGCCACAACGACCAGCTTCACAACTATATGGTAAAATAATCCCTGCTTTCTTTGCCGATTGTAAAATAGAATCAGGGAAGTTTACTTTGAAATGATATTCTCTCCCATTCAAATTGAAATAAACAGTTCTGGAATTTTTATCTGGTGGTGCAGCGTCCCGTTTTCGGATTGCATTGATAGCAAAATCTTCACGCCTGATATTACGTTGCGGCACATCATTTTCCTGTAAAGTATAAATACATAACCGCATATATGCATCAGGACCGCAGATATAAAATAACGTGTCAGCAATTGACGTAGTATTTAAATCATGCAGCATTTGAATAATCATATTCCTATGCAATCGTGCAGCAGCAAGCTGTACTGAATTGCTGAATAAAAATTTTACTTGAAAACGTCTATGAAATTTTTTTCTTAACCATTCCAACTCATTGTAAAAAATCGTTTTCTCCTGTGATGCATTACTATAAACCAATATAACATTGACATAGTGATATGCATACAGTAAAGTTTTGATTAAAGAAAATACAGGCGTGATGCCACTGCCTGCAGCAAAAAAGAAAAACTGCTTGAAATCATTAATATTTTCAGGCAATGTAAAAAGACCCCCGGCACCAATAGTGATGAGTTCATCACCTTCAACTGCAGCATCCACCAACTGCCTCGAAAAAAAACCATTTTCAACACGTTTTACGCCAATAGATAAGGGTTCATTTATAGCTGGTGTTGATGTAATGGAATAAGACCGGCGTATTTCTTCATCATGATCATAACTGACTAAAGTCAGATATTGGCCAGGCTTATATTGTATTGCCTGATCATCATCCAACACAAATGTTTTAAAACCTTTTACATTTTCACTTACTGATTTTATCCTGATCCTTTTGTATAAATTATTTTCAATCATAGAGAATTAAACAACTGTAAAAATATACAGCAGCGCTGAAAATAAAAAGCCACTGCATGATGCAATGGCTTTCTTTCTTTTTTTCAATTGTTTATTCAACCACTAATTTTTGTGTATCGGTATTTTTATCAGTAACTATTTTTATCACATACACTCCTTTACTCAAATTACCAACAGGTATGTTGATAGACTGATTTGCCATTACATTGCTGACTGATGTATGATAGACTATTTTACCATTCAGATTACAAACAGCAATATCAGTTTTTGTATAATTATTTAAAGGATATAATGTCGCCTTGTCTTTTGCAGGATTCGGATAAACATTCCAACGTTTAATTGCATCAGCCATATTTACTTTTTTTATTTCTGAATATTGATAGCTGCCATCTTTATCAATTTGTTTTATCCTGTAATAGTTGATCCCGCTTAAAGGAAGATTATCAGTGAAAGAATATTTTTTCATATTGGCGCCATTAACAACATTCACTGTACCAATTTTTGTAAAATGCACACCGTCATTGCTGCGTTCAATTTCATAATGATCATTATTAACGCTGCTTTGAACACTCCAGTTTAAGAAAACTGAATGCATGCCATTTTTCTGTGCTGAAAAATTAAGCCATTCCACTGCCAGCACTGTTCCTTTTACATCTTTATTTGTATAAACATAATATTCGCCCGGTTGCAGAGTAACAGTGTAAGATGTAGAACTAACAGTGATATTTCCATCGGTTAAATAACTATACCATTTACCTGTGGTTGGGAAAGTTACAGTTGCAGTTTTTGCTTTTATACCAAAATTACCAAACACCATCACCTGAAGGTTGCTACCAGAAATGCTTTGCCATTTTATTGTATCAGAAAGATTGTAAGCTGTTGTTCCATTGATAAATGTTGACGCATAATCAGGATATAGTTTCAGGTGAATGAGATCAGCATATACATCATACAATGCTTTTCTGTTGGCATCATTATAGTATTCCCAATGTGGTGGCTTTGGATCTAATCGGCAATTACTGTTCACTGTGCCATCAGTACAACGGTTGATTGAAAGATCATACCCTAACTCACCAAACTCCCACAACATTTTCGGGCCTGGCTGTGTTGCCCAGAATGCTGCCGCCATTCCATTTCTTGAAAGACCGGTAGGAATATTTTTTACATTATAAGAGCCACTGGCAGCTCCATATTGTTCATTTTTATACATCAGCCTTTCTTCATCATGGCTTTCCTGGTAAGTAACAAGATTGGGGTCTGCAAAACCATGGCTGGTATATAAACCATAATTAAAATCCCAACCATCTTTATAACCCATTGTTGCCTGGTTATAATTATAATTTTCATTACCCCACAACATCATACCATCTGCTGATTCGACTTTTTGTTCGCTATCATCTGCAAACATTTCCAAAATACAATAACTGTTAGTTGATGCAGCCTGCATATAACCATAATATTTTTCCCAGATATCAATACGACTTTGATCATATTGGCCCCAGGCATTTACATCACAGTTGTTGCCAGTATTATCACAGGTCTGTTTTTGTGTAAACCCTTTAGCAAGATCCCATCTAAAACCATCAATCTTATAGTTGGTTAACCAAAAATTAATCACCCTATGCACAAAGTCCTGCGTAGCTGTGCTTTCATGATTAAAATCATAACCAACATTATATGCATGTTTGGCATATTGATTAAACCAGGGGCTGTTTGCAGCAGGCACATTCAATGTACTGTCCCAATACATTTGAACCATAGGCGACTGACCGAAAGAATGATTCATCACCATATCCATGATGACAGCAATGCCTCTTTGATGACATGCATCAATAAATTGTTTCACCACATTTTCAGGGCCATAAGCTTTATCCGGTGCAAAATAAAAATCAGGGTTATAACCCCAACTGCTGTTGCCTTCAAACTCATTGAAAGGCATCACTTCAATTGCATTCACACCCAGCCTTTGCAGGTAACTTAGAGTATCAATCAGTGTTTGAAAATTTCCCGCTGCAGTAAAATCTCTCACTAACAATTCATAAATAACCAGGTTTTGTTTATTGGGCCTATTGAAATTATTTATCTGCCAGTTGTAAGCTTGTTTTGCTGTTTGTAACACACTCACAATACCAGTTGTTTTCCCAGTTGGATAAGCTTTGAGGTTTGGATATGTTGAAGAAGAAATATACGGATCGTTATCAGGATCCAGGATTTTTTCACAATTATAATCAGCCACTTTTAATGAACCGTCAATTAAATATTGATATGCATACTCTGTCCCTTTTTGTAAACCTGTTATTCTAATCCAAAAACGCTGTTTGTCGGGTGTAACATTCATTAAATATTTTGATGAAAGCTGCCAGTTATTGAAATCACCTTCTACATAAATATAATTTTTCAAAGGGGCATATAATACCAGTACTACAGATGTATCACCCTGTTCATAATTGATGCCATCCGTATCACCTACCGGTATTGGCGCAGTGGTAACAGTTGGTGTCACAATAAATGTTGATGTATCATAAGCAGTGCTACCACTGACAGCTTTAGCTATGATAGTTTGCGGCCCGCCGACAGCAATAGTAGTGTTGACTGATAAAGTTGTACCACTACCCGAACTGATTTGAGTGCCATTAAACATTATACTTAATGCACCACTTACACTTGACTTCATAGTGATAGCAAGCGGGTCGCCAACATTTTTTGCAACAGGCTCTGGTATGGGATAATATGTGGGTTGTTGTAATGGCACATCAATGCGTGCATAAACGCCATTATCATAAACGGGCACATACATATCGCTGCCATCAGCATTTCGCTGCACAGTATTACCGTTACCACTTCTGAAAAGGATGGCAATTTTTTGAATGGTTTCTGATGAATTGGAAATGCCAAAAAAACTGCGCAACCCACCATTGATGGTATATTTCCATTTATTACTACCCAGGTAAACACATTGGGCTGCGGCTGTTGTGGTGCCCCATGAAAATTTCACATATTTCCAGTCTGATGATGATGAACTGAGATTAGTGATGACGCCAATATGAACATACACATCTGTTGTGGGTGTGTAATTCAACAGACCTTTATTGCCATAATTAGCATCCATAGTTATAACAACTGAAGAAGAACTTTCCTGAATAAAGTCAGGTGTCCATGATAACAATTGCGCATTGGCGCAGACAACAAATAACAAAAAGAAAGGGAGTAATAATTTTTTTATACGCATATCAATATTTTTATTAGCCTATAATGCCGTTTACATATTTAGAATAGAATATCAGGAAAATAATTTCATACTATAGAAGAAATACAAAACATTTTTGATAAGCAATGCATTCATACAAAGCAGGCAAATTTTTTTAAAAAACAAATATGTGTAATTTTTACACATTAAGCAAAAAATATTTTTCTCCCAGCTTAACACCTCAATTTTTTATGATTGAAAGGACAATTTATTTAAAGTAAAAAGTATAATAAGAAACTAAATAATATTCCCGTATTTGTATCGCCAACAATTATATCTTTCAATTGAAATATCCTTAACCGAAGTTTCATCAGATACCTATACAAATGATGGCCATATTGAAAAAGATTACATGTTTATATTGTCTTATGCATAACAAAAAATGAAAATGCATTACTGCTAAATTTGGATTTATATGTTATGTGGAAAAAGGCAAAGAATCTCTTAATTTGTGCGAGAAATAAATTGGAAGTTAAGAAATTTTGAATTTCTTATTACAACTTAGATTATTATTTAAAAATTGACTATAGTAAAATTGTTTTAAAAGTAAATGAGTTCATATTTTTATTCTGATACCATTTCTAACTTTATCAATTCGTCAAGCAATGAAATATTTGGCACAATAACCCGCAATAGTGATTTTCCTGATGAACAAACTCAAAAAGGTGCATGGAATCATGAGATCAGTTTTTTAAAGAAAGTCTTAGTCAACTATAATGGAAAAATATTTTTTGAATACACTATTCCAAGAATGGGTAGTAGAATTGATGTAGTATTGATTATTAAGAATGTAATTTTTGTAATAGAATTCAAAGTAGGAGAAAAAGATTTTTATCAAAATGCAATAGATCAAGTTTGGGATTATGCACTTGATTTGAAAAACTTTCACGAAACCAGCCATGATAATTTAATTGCGCCAATTCTAATATGTACAGAATCAAAAAAGCCATTTGTATTTATTTCAGAAATGCCTCATAATGACAACCTTTTGTTTCCTATAAAAACAAATGGTGAAAACTTCAGCACAGTCATCAATACTGTCCTTGATTTTGCTGATGGAGAAAATATTAATATTGATACTTGGGCTAATGGTCGCTACTCTCCCACTCCCACAATTATTGAAGCAGCAATGTCATTGTATGGTGGTCATGAGGTAGAAGAAATAGCAAGAACTGATGCATCTGCAATTAATCTATCAATAACGACTGATGCGATTTTAAAAATTATTCAACACGCTAAATCCCAAAATAAAAAAGCAATTTGTTTTATAACCGGAGTTCCAGGCGCAGGGAAAACATTAGTTGGATTGAATATAGGTGCAAAGAATTATAAAGACAATGAAAAATCCTCTACTGTATTCCTTTCTGGTAATGGACCTTTAGTAGTAATATTACGAGAAGCACTCACAAGAGATAAATTAAAAAGAGAAAGAGAGAATGGGAACAAAATAAGAAAAGGTGAAGTTTTTAGTCAGATAAAATCGATGATTCAAAATGTTCACAACTTTCGTGACGATTGTTTACGTGATTCAACGCCACCTTTTGAACATGTTACAATTTTTGATGAAGCACAAAGAGCTTGGGATATCACACAAACAACAAACTTTATGAAGAGAAAGAAAAATCTTCCTGACTTTTCATTCTCTGAACCAGAATTTCTTATTTCTTGTATGAATAGGCATAAAGACTGGGCAGTAATAGTATGTCTTGTTGGCGGAGGTCAGGAAATCAATACTGGAGAAGCGGGTATTAGTGAATGGATTGAATCAATAAACCGTTCATTTCCTGAATGGGAAGTTTATATATCAGATAGACTGACCGACAGTGAATATGCAGCTGGTCACTCATTAAATTTACTGGGAAAACATAAAACAGTTTTCTTCAACAAAGACTTGCATCTTTCTGTTTCGATGCGCTCATTTCGTGCTGAAAATGTTTCATTATTTGTAAAGAATCTTTTAGATATAAATATTGAAGAAGCAAAAAAAAATTTTTTAATACTAAAAGATAAATATCCAATTGTTATTACTCGCGATTTAAAAAAAGCAAAAAATTGGCTGAAAGAAAAAGCAAGAGGTTCTGAGCGATATGGCATTGTAGTATCATCTCAGGCCATAAGACTAAAACCTTATGCAATAGATGTAAAATCACCAATGGATCCGATACATTGGTTTTTAGATGACAAAGATGATACTCGTTCTTCATATTATTTGGAGGATGTAGCAACTGAATTTCAAGTTCAGGGTTTAGAGCTGGACTGGGCCTGTGTTACATGGGATGGTGATTTTAGATATAGTCGTGGTGAATGGAAGCATTTTTCTTTTGTTGGAAGCAAATGGAACAACATTAATAAAGATGAAAGAAAATTATACTTAAAGAATGCTTATCGTGTTTTATTAACAAGAGCTCGACAAGGCATGGTCATCGTTGTGCCTGAAGGAGAAGAAGAAGATACAACAAGAAAAGCTGAATTCTACAATGAGACTTTTGAGTACCTGAAAAATATAAATATTCCAATAATATGAAATAGTTGCATCATTAATAGTATTATCAAATCTCCATCTCCCATACCATCTTTATAAAAACAAAAGGATAATATCTTCATCAATATTATCCTTTAGATAAACTCTCTAAACTTTAAAACTGTTTTTATACTTCTGCCAATGAAAGCCCTTCACCGGAAACAGCTATTGGGATATCCATATATTTTTCGTTGTGCTGGCTGAGGTCAAGGCCTCTCTCTTCTTCAACGGATGAAACCCTTAAAGTAACGATGAAATTAACCAGTTTAAAAATTATAAATGATGCTGCAAAGCTATAGACTGCTGCAAATACCATAGCCTTCACCTGTATAAAAAAGAAAGCTGCATTGCCATAAGCTAAACCATCATTGCCTGCGCTATTCACTGCTTTGGTTGCAAAAATACCTGTCAGCAACATGCCTACCATTCCACCAATACCATGACAGGGGAAAACATCCAGCGTATCATCCAGTGAACTTTTTGATTTGAGATATACAGCCATATTAGAAATGATCGCTGCAATAAAACCAATAAACACACTCTGTGGAATTGCCACAAAACCTGCACCTGGTGTTATTGCCACCAACCCAACAACAGCACCAATACAGAAACCGGTTACAGAAGGTTTTTTACCCCTCAATGCATCAAAAAACATCCAGGATAATCCTGCGGCTGCAGCAGCAGTATTGGTGGTAGAAAAAGCAGAGACAGCAAGTGCATTGGCACCTAAAGCTGAACCTGCATTAAAACCAAACCATCCAAACCATAACAATCCTGTACCTATCAAAACATAAGGTATGTTTGCAGGGACTGTTTCTTTATGCAGGATATGCATTTTTCTCGGCTTCAAAACAATTGCTCCTGCAAGGGCAGCACATCCTGCAGAAATATGTACTACAGTGCCGCCAGCAAAATCCAATGCACCCATCTTGAATAAAAAACCATCCGGGTTCCAGCTCCAGTAAGCTAATGGTGCATATACCAGTAAACTAAATAATGCAGTGAACAATACATAAGCTGTAAACCGCATCCTTTCTGCTATTGCCCCAACAACAAGCCCTGGCGTGATAACAGCAAACATTAACTGAAACATTGAAAAAAGTGATTTGGGAATGGTAGGTGCCATAGACCAGGGCCCACCTGAGGCAACGCCTTTATACATAAAATGAGTAGAAGGTTTGCCGATAAAGCCATGCAAAATTCCGTTTACCGGACCACCAAAACATAAGCTATACCCTACTACTATCCAAAGTACACTCACTACTCCTGCGGCAACAACACTTTTCATCATTGTGGAAAGTACATTTTTCCGGTTCACCATGCCACCATAAAAAAAGGCTAAACCAGGCGTCATTAAAAATACAAGTGCAGTGGCGACCAATATCCATGCAGTATCGGCTCCATTATAATTACCCTGGTCAAAATTGGGCAAAGTGGGTATAAACACGGTAGCAACGGCCACAATCAGCAGTACAAAAAAAGGTACTGAATTTTTTAATGTTTGTTTGCTCATAACTAAAATAATTTAATTTTTATTTATTAATTAGCTTAAATGAATACAATTTTATAAAAATTTTTTATTAATTTTTTACATATTTTATACTTTGTACATAAACTGTTCATATTTTATTACATATTATTATTTATAATATTTTAAACTATAAAAAATCACCCCCCCCTTTTGAGTTGTATTAAAAATAATATGTCACAGCCAAAAGTCCGGCTAACGATGAACAGGCGTTATTGTAAGAGTGGTTTTTAAAAATAGCAGTCTTACAATTATCCAATCTTAACTCTGGGATGATTGTCAGGTTATTAATCCTGATATTGGGGGAAATTGTAAAAGCCAGCACATCAGTACCAAAACCAAAAGCATTTTGCTCATCATCAAAATATTCACCCCTCAGTGTTACACCAAATTTTTCGGTAGGATCTATATTAAAATACAACGCCGAGCCCCAGGAAACAGCATCATCAACACTTTCTGGTTTTAAGAATTTTACAGTACCATTATATGCTATATTAAATTTATCACTGAATGTTTTTACCACAACCATATCAAGTTGTGTTGAATTAAAACTACCTCCGTAAGAACCCACATAATTAAGATATGCCTTCAATTTTTCATCAGATGTCGAAGTGCTGAATTGCGCCAATCCATATTTTCTTGAAGAAAGAGTAGTAGCATTATCAGTCGGGTTTGAAACGCCTACCATCAAAGCACTTTTCTTACCCAACCCTATATCAGCCTTTATACCAGTATGTGAAAATGGACCAAACGAAAACAAATAACTCATGCTATAATTACGGTTCTGGTAAGCATCTACCAGTTCATAGCCCACATGAGTGACCCACTTGCCAAGCGAAAGTTTGAACTTATCGGAAACAGTATAACTCAGGTAAGCCTGCTTCACCGCAAACATTGATGAATAGTCACTGTTAGCATAAGAAAACTCTTCTGCCCTTCTGCCAAATCCCAGATCAATAAATGCGCTTGCTTTTCCAAAACTATGAGCAACCTGCACACTTGCCATTCCTAACTCAAATGAGTTTTGCGAATTAGTAAAACTGGTATAGTTGTCCGTAATTTCTTTACCCTGTTCGTCTTTTGCGTTTGCAAAACCGAACCGGTAATAACCATCAACAGAACCAGTGATTGTGAGCCAACGCGATTTTACGGAATCAGTTTGACAAAATGCCCCAAAGAAAAGAAAGGTGAAGAAAGAAAGAAAAAAGATTTGTTTCGCCATAGCAGATGATTGTTTAAAGTGAATTAATAAAATACCTTTTCTTTCACCTGGCAAAGACGCAAAACGTTTACTTATATTATATAATTGTTATTATTTATCTTATTAATATTTAACAACATTAAATATTTTTTCTAAATATAAAAATTATTCTTCACATATATATTTTAATAATGTATTCGGATAACGTCTTTAAAGATAAAAATTCGGAAAACATATTTTACAATTAAATAAAATATATACCAAGTAAATATTTGTATATGTGCATATTCATAATTTTAATTAAAATTATTTATTAATCATTATAATTTTTATTTCCTCATAACTACAAAATAATATTAAATACATATTTATTTTTGATATGCGTTTTATAAAATACAATTTTTGATATTTTATATAATTCTCAGCCTACTAAAATGAAGAAAAAAGAATAGAACTCAATTATAAAAAATGAGTTTTCTGCAAGAATAAATTGTTCGAAGCTTAGTATTTTAATTTGATTTCTTATGGCGATAATATAACACTCCTGCTTTTTCAATAGTCATCAATCCACCGCAACCTGCCTTTTCGAGCATTTCATCTACCAGGTGTGCAAAAGCATTTATCTTTTCTTCGTGATCAATAATTTCAACCACTATGGGCAGGTCTTCCGATATCTCTATCCATTTAGCAGTATGTACCCTTGTGGATGCACCAAACGACATAATTCCTCTTAATACACTACATCCTGCAAGTCCTTGTTTGCGTGCAGCAAATAAAATGGCGCTGTATAATGGTTGATGGCCAACTTTATCAGACTCCCCGATAAATATCCGAAGGAGTTTTGAATCATATTTCAGTTCCATATACGATTTATTAAATTAATCATCATGATACTTGCATGCACAGCACCAAAACCTATTACCACGCTTATTACACTATATAAAACAGGGTATAAAAACTCCCCCTCCAGTACATGCTCACATTTTCATAAGCAAATGAAGAAAAGGTAGTAAATCCACCACAAAAAACTGTAACTAAAAATAAACGGGTTGCAGGTGAAAGTATATTCCCTTTTGTTGCAATGTCATAAATAATTCCAATGATGAAACAACCTAAAATATTCACTAATAAAGTGCCAAAAGGGAATGATGATGGGAAACGGTTTTGTATATATTGCTGAAGCAGGTAACGGGCTATACCACCTAAACAACTTCCACCACCTATTATAAATAAACTCCTGAGCATAGTAAGACTTTTTATTTCTATGATCAGGAGTCATCAGACGCACTATAAGTGGACGGTTAAAGGCGAACTCCATCGCCGGATACTATTTTCAAAATTAATTACTCACAACCGGATTGTAAAAGAAATTTTTTTACCCTTTTATTATAATACCTTTTCAATAGACAAATGATTTATACTTACAACAATGCTGAAAGCAACTAAATAAAAATGGTTTATTATCTTATTGTTGATTTGCAATTTCAAATAGAGCCATAGCCACTATTAATAGCTACCATTTATCAGCACTTGCTGTTTCTATATCCTGGATATATTTCTCAGGTATCTCACGATTAATAAGACAACCTGGCTGTAATGATGGGAATATATCTTCAAAAGTTCTTGATTCATTCATAAAGACCCTTCGGTAAATAAGAGACCTTGTGATTTGTTTATAATTATCCAGTCCTGCAGCACCCATTAACTCAACAAAACTATTCACTGTATCTTCATGATAATTGGCAACACGTTGTTTTTTATCTTCCACCACCAAACCTACCACTAAAGATGGGTTTTGAGTAGCCACTCCTGTTGGGCATTTGTTGGTATTACATTGTAAAGCCTGGATACAGCCCAAAGCCATCATCATAGCCCTCGCACTGTTACAGGCATCTGCCCCTAAAGCCATTGCCCTGATAATATGAAAACCTGATAAAATTTTCCCGGAAGCAATCAGTTTGATGTGTTGCCTGATATTAAAACCTACCAGCATATTTTGAACAAAAGCGAGTGCATCCATTAATGGTGTACCAACATAGTTTGAAAACTCCTGCGGTGCTGCACCGGTACCGCCTTCTCCCCCATCCACCGTAATAAAATCAGGATAAATATCCAGCTCCACCATAGCTTTACAAATTCCAATAAACTCACTTTTCCTCCCGATACATATTTTAAAACCAACTGGTTTTCCCCCTGATAAACTTCGTAATTCCTGGATAAAATGTACAAGCTCCATCGGAGTATTGAATGCACTGTGATATGGCGGTGAGAAAACAGTAGTATATGGTTTTACATGTCGTATTGCTGCAATCTCAGGCGTATTCTTCTTTGCCGGCAAAATGCCACCATGCCCTGGCTTGGCCCCTTGCGATAATTTCAATTCAATCATTTTCACTTCAGGCCTGGTTGCATTTTTGGTAAATACTTCTGCAGAAAAATTTCCTTCCTCATCCCTGCAACCAAAATAACCTGTACCAATTTGCCAAATCAAATCACCACCATATTTCAGGTGATGCGGACTGATGCCTCCTTCACCTGTATTATGAGCAAAACCACCAATTTTTGCACCGGCATTCAAAGCCTCAACTGCATTCCCACTCAAAGATCCAAAACTCATAGCTGACACATTTAATACACTCGCTGAATAAGGTTGCAGGCAATCTTTATTACCAATCAATACTCTTGGATCATGATCCAGTTTATCAAAAGATTTTGGTGCAATGGAATGACTCATCCATTCATAACCTTCATCATACACATTCAACTGCGTACCAAATGGCATTGTATCCAATTGTTGTTTGGCCCGCTGATAAATTGTAGATCTGTCAATACGGTTGATCGGCCTTCCGTCAATATCTGATTCAATAAAATATTGATACAACTTCGGCCTTAGTGCTTCCATCCAAAAACGCATCCTTCCAAAGACAGGATATGTGCGCATGATAGCATGTTTCTTTTGCACCATATCATAAATGCCCATACCTGTTACAAATAATACTATCCCCAATGCAATAAGCCACCATTTACTCAACAATACAGTTAAAACAGTACAAACTATTATTGCTGCAATTGCTGTTAGTACAAATCCTTTCCGCATAATTGATATATATTTTTATTACAAACAAATGTATTAAATCAACCAGGAGAAAAAAATAATGAAACTCTCTGTTATAAATTTAAAATCATCTAACCAAACCCCGAGGATGTTGCAAATTGCAGTTCAGATAAAACCAGAGTCTCCATAAAATATTTCAGCACTGTATCAGGAAATTATCAGAAGACATAATTGATAGGTGACTTATAGCCCGTATCAAAATTTTCATTGGTTTATTTTTAATCATACCATTTTTCAATCATAATAAGAAATCTGTAATATCAATTTTTTATGAAACAATAAAGATGTTGTTTGTAAACAGCATCAGTATTGACAATTTCAAAACTTTCAACAAACCTCCTATTCCATTTTATACAATTGAATGAAGCTAATCTTCTGATTTCAAAGTATTCAGATCGGGTAAAAAAGTAAAGATTAAAATACCTATACAAAAAAGCAATTCAAGATAAAGGCCATATCGTTTTTCAGGACATTCACCCATAAAACAGGTAGCAAGTAAAATATAGTTACGTATAGACCAGGCAAGATTGATTGCTGCAATAAAAACATTCGCTCGTTTTACCCAAACTCTTGGGATTAAAAAAAACAGGATCATTACAGCACCAAGGAGGATATGCATCAATCCTGGTTTACCATACAAAGTACCAGGCGCACTCATACCTGTTATGACCAGGTTTTTATCGCCGATATAACTCCAGGGCAAGTAACACACACCACATAGCAGTAAAACCACAATACAACCATATAACTGAGAATGTTTCATCCTAAATTAACATCCCCCGCTTTTGTGCGGGGGATGTTTGAGGTCCCGAGCAGATTCGAACTGCTGTAAAAGGTTTTGCAGACCTCTGCCTAGCCACTCGGCCACGGAACCTTAAAAGCGGGGTGCGAAAATATAACAAACCTGCCAAGCATCAAAACTATTCAATGACAAATAAATTTTTAATATTGAGCCTTAAAATTAAGTCAAATGCGTATTCCCGAAAGCGAACTGATTCTAAATGACCGTGGAGCTGTTTATCATCTCAATCTTCTGCCAGAGGAACTTGCTCCCATTGTCATTACTGTTGGAGACCCTGGCCGTGTAGCACAGGTGAGTAAATATTTTGATACGATAGAAATAAAAAGAGAACACAGGGAGTTTGTCACGCATACCGGTATTTTAAAAAATAAACGCATTTCAGTTGTCTCTACAGGCATTGGTACAGATAACATTGATATTGTTTTCAACGAGCTGGATGCGCTTGTGAATATTGATTTTCGTGCAAGGGTTATACTTCCCCAACTTACTTCATTAAACATTATCAGGATTGGTACATGTGGCTCACTACAGGGTTATGCACCTGAAGATAGTTTCATCGCTTCAACACACGGCCTGGGTTTAGACAATCTTTTAAACTTTTATATTCATAACAACAACGAAGAAGAAAAAAATATTCTACAACATTTCTGTGCCCATACACAACTGAATGAATTTTTCTCAAAACCATATATCGCTTCTGCTTCATCTACATTATTAAAACATTTTGTTGATGGATTCCATCATGGTATTACAGTTACCTGCCCAGGCTTTTATGGGCCGCAAGGACGTGTATTGCGGTTGGGTTTATCCAATCCCGAACTCATAAATCATTTAACTTCGTTCCGGTTTGGTAATTACAATATTATCAATTTCGAAATGGAAACAGCAGGCATTTATGGGTTGGGAAAATTACTGGATCATCATTGTTTAAGCTTAAGTGCAGTAATTGCCAACCGTGTTGCAAAGAAATTTTCTGAAGATGCAGGCAAAACAATTGACAAGCTAATCAAAAGGACTCTAGAGATTATCACTTCCACAACTATTTAGCTTTATGAATCTGACATTTTATAAATACCAGGGTGCAGGAAATGATTTTATAATCGTTGACAACAGGCAAAATATAATTACACTTACCAATGAACAGGTTAATTTTTTATGCGACCGACGCTTTGGTATTGGCGCAGACGGGCTGATGCTGATACAAACCAAACATGGTTATGATTTTGAAATGATATATTATAATGCTGATGGGAAACCTGGAAGCATGTGTGGAAATGGGGGCCGTAGTATTGTTCAGTTTGCAATGGACCAGGGTCTTAAAAAGAATGAGTATTTCTTTAATGCTGTTGATGGTGATCACAAAGCAACTGTTGAAAATAATGGTTGGATAGATCTAAAGATGAAAGATGTGGATGATATAAAAAGATATGATGTGGCAAGCTATATACTTGATACAGGATCGCCACACCTCGTAAAACCCGTATCCGATGTTTGGGATGTGGATGTAGTGAAAGAAGGGCGTGATATCAGGTACAACGCACATTTCAGGGAAAAGGGGATTAATATAAATTTTGTGGAAATAGATAATGAAGAAGCTATCACTGTGAGAACGTATGAAAGAGGTGTTGAAGATGAAACCCTGAGTTGTGGAACAGGTGTTACTGCATCAGCTTTAATGTTTGCCCACAACGACAATGGATTTAACCGTGTAGAAGTAAAAACAAGAGGTGGCCATCTGGCAGTTGAGTTTAACAAACTCAGTGATAATTTATTTAAAGATATCTGGCTTTGCGGTCCTGCGATCTTTGTATTTAAAGGTGAAATAAATATTGATTAAAATAATTAAACAAACAACTTAACCAATATAAATAATTTCCCTGTAATCATTTCAACCTGTTTATCTCAAACGCAGGGCTGCAAAGCGTTTCAGCAGTTATTATCAACGCTAATTTGAAAGCAAAAAATCAAATTAATTTACAAAACTCCACCATATCCCCACACGCAGCCAAACACTTCTCTCAGGATAACCGGGTGCAGAATAATTTACATCTGTAAATGAAATGCCATTGGAGAAATTTACTGTATTCAGGTTGTCGAGCCGAACAAAACCTTTAAAACTTTTGATGCGAAAATTGAGATAAACACTTATATCAGGTCTGTTAGAAATTGTTGTGGTATCCTGCGGGAAAAACTGGCCCGTTAGTGGCGAATAATTATCTGCTTTATATGGTGTATTATACCGTGCTTCAATACCGGTTGATAAAAAAAGATTTTTATAAAAATTACCTTCAAAGGCAAAACGGGTACGTGCCAGCACCAATGGTAAATGTATGGGCGCATTCCCTGCAATCTGTTGAAAATGCCCATCCAAATACCAGCTCAGATGATTGGCAACCTTTATCTTTTTTTGTGCATATATATGCAGTACATTAAACAAAGATGAATACTGATCTGAATTATAAAAGTCTTTAAAATAAGTATAGTTTGAGATTAAATAATACTCCCCTCCCAACTCCAGATTCGCAGGTGGAATATTTATCAGGGCAAATATTTTTGTGATATTTTCTTTTTTATAACTGCCATTATTAAACACCGGGAAAGCAGTGAGTGATTGTTTTGCAGTGATTCCGTTTCCATATATGGATGGAGTTAGCGCCCTAATACTGTCAGTAACAAATTCACCGGCAACAAATGACGGAGTGCGGTTCACATTTTGAAAACCAATTTTCAAAGAACCGATATTACGTTTTAATGAACGTTGTAAACTTATATAAGCTGAATAATCACCTGCATAATGGCCTGCCACATAAAGCTTTCCTGCTGCAACCACATCATACAACTGGTTGCGTGTCCTATTCCTGTATTCAGCGCCTGCATACACATTGTTATAATGTATGTCAAATGCATCTGTATTGCCTTTCAATAATTCAAGGCCTGCATTCAATTTTAAAAACTGGTTGAGGTTATTTTTTTGCGGATATGAAATCACAGCAATATCATTAGACAGGTTTTGCCATACATCAGTAAACCTGATTGTATCTGCCATAGGCAAAAAATCCATATACTTTACATAGTCAGAATCTATCGGTAGGAAATGATGAAATTCATAACTCTTTTTAGAGTATTCTATCGTGTGTTGAAACCTTAATCTTGGATAAAATAATTTATAAGTAACAGAGTCAGTAACCAATGAATCTTTCTGACCTAAATCATAAGTCTGCCGCATCAATAACATTGTCTCTTTGTATTGCGTACCTGCAGCAATAGTTGAATTAAAAATAGTACGCACCGTATTCAGGTCATTACCAATTTTTACATACGCTCCGCCGGGGTCATTAAATGCAAGGCTGTCAAGGTTCTGACCTGGTTTTACACCGCCGTTTTCTGATGACAATATTTTATTGTTGATGAAAATAAAAGTGTTGCTGTATCGCTTATTATTACTTTGATAAAAAGTATTGATGCGGCTATTGGTAATATTCGTGCTTTGGTTTTTATATGAGCCGGGTGAACTGATGATTTTAAAATCAAGGCCAAAATTAAAATTGCTTTTTTTGTTTTGGGTGTGAAATAAATTAATCATCTGTTCAGCTCTGCTTCCCAATAAAAAAACCGTCTCTGAATAAGGGCGGGTTGTTTGAAAAAAACGTGTATTCTCTTTAGTGTAACGATATACATCATAAGCATGCATGCCCTCATCAAAACCCGGCTCCATATTGGGCTGGAAAATGAAAGATTTGGATGCATTTCCAAAATTACCAAGATCATAATTTGTCCATGGCACAGGAAATCTTGTATAAAAATCATCAATGGAAGAATCTATTTTTTCCATTTTGGTGGAATCCCAGTAACGATAGGAAATGGTGATAGAGTCTTCATATTTATTCCGGTGTTGCAGGGTTTGATTGGTTGTATCAATCTTTATCAGGTTGCCATGACTGTCTAATTGATAACCCGCAGGGATAGTATCACCTGGCAACCTGTTACTGCTGATAGGAATGCGCTGCGCATGAGCTGCAGTACCCAACATAATCATCAGGAAGAAAAAAATAAATCGTTGTATCAGATACCGATGCATTATATGACAAAGATGCAAAGTAATAGCTAAGGTGTGAACGAAACGGTAATTTGTTTTTTATCCAGCACAAAGAACAGGTTAATTTTTTTGATAACAACTACAGTATTTTTTCTGAATAAATAAAATACTAATTGCGAATTGGCCTGCCTTTTTTGATAACAGCTTCTATTCTTTCTAAAGTTTTGCGCTCACCACATAAACTTAAAAATGCTTCTCTCTCCAGGTCGAGCAGGTATTGCTCACTCACTAAAGTCTGTTCGCTCAAATCACCGCCACACATCACATAAGCAAGTTTCCTCGCTACCAAAGCATCATGCTCTGTTGCATAGTTGGCCCGCCACATACCATTGATTCCTGCATACAATGCGCCCAATGCTGAACGCCCCAACACTTTAATGTCATTTCTTTGAACAGGCTGCACATAACCCTGATCATACATTTCAATGACAGCATTTTTTGCTTCACCAATACGGCGTTGCGGATTCATCACCACCTCATCATGGCCTTTTCTTAAAATTCCTAATTGATACGATTCCAATGCAGATGTTGCAACCTTAGCAGTAGCGATTGTAAGAAAACGGTTTTTTAATGTGATGCTATCCGGCTCATCATGATGCATTTCATCAGCAGCCCGTAAAGCAAATTCTTTGGTGCCGCCACCACCGGGTATCAACCCAACACCTAATTCCACCAAACCAATATATGTTTCTGCTGCTGCATAAATTTTATCTGCATGCAAACACATCTCACAACCGCCTCCCAATGTTAAGCCATGCGGCGCTATCACTACCGGCACACCTGAATAACGTATCCGCATTGTCGTATTTTGAAACATGCGGACAGCCATATCAAGATCATCAAAATCCTGTTCCACTGCAAACATAAAAATCATACCCACATTAGCGCCTGCACTGAAATTGGCACCTCCATTGGCAATCACAAGGCCTTTGAATCTTTCTTCTGCTATTGCAATACTTTTATTGATTGCATCATTCACTTCACTGCCTATTGTATTCATTTTAGTTTGCCATTGCAATGCCACTACGTCATTACCGATATCATACAACCAGGCATTGCTGTTGCTCCATACAATTTTATTTTTATAGTTTTCAAGGATAATAAAATTATCTGTTGATGATACAGTTTTGTATGTCTTAGAAACAATGTCGTAATAAACTTTCCTGTTATTTTCTGTTTTATAAAATGAAGTATTACCTGAAGCAAGCATTTCATCCACCCAAGTGGCAACAGTATAACCTGAAGCTTTCATTGCCTGTACCACATTGGCAACACCAAATACATCCCAGCTTTCAAATGCGCCTATCTCCCATCCAAAACCGGCCATCATGGCGTCATCAATTCTGTACAACTCATCACTGATTTCTGGGATACGATGTGAAATATAAGAGAACAATGCATAATGAAAATGGCGGTAAAAATCACCGGCTTTATCTTTTGCATCAAACAACATCTTTAATCTTTGCGATAAATCTTCAATAGCCTGAGCCATTTTCACTGAGTCAAATGCAGGTTTTTTTCTCTGTTCATATTCGAGTGTTTTAAGATTCAGCACAAAAATTTCTTTACCTGGTTTTCCATCAGTTGCAGGCGTATTTATTTTTTTGAAAAAGCCCTGCCCTGTTTTATCACCTAACCATTTATTGTTAGTCATTGTTTGCAACCATTCCGGTATAGAAAAACCACCTGCAACAGCTACTTCATCCTGCGGGCAATTTTTTTCAATGCCTTTTGCTACTTCTACCAAAGTATCTATTCCCACAACATCTGCTGTCCTGAAGGTTGCTGATTTTGGACGGCCTATAATCGGGCCGGTAAGCGCTTCCACTTCATCAATATTAAGGTCAAATTTTTCCATTGTATTAAACACTGCCATCATACCAAATACACCAATACGGTTTGCAATAAATGCAGGTGTGTCTTTTGCCAGCACAGTTGTTTTACCCAAAAACACATCGCCATAATACATCAAAAAATCTACCACAGCCCTGTCAGTAACTGGGGTGGGAATTATCTCAAGCAGGCGCAGGTATCTCGGTGGATTGAAGAAGTGTGTGCCACAAAAATGCTTTTTAAAATCATCGCTCCTGCCTTCATTTAAAATATGAATCGGTATGCCTGAAGTATTGGTTGTAATCAGTGTCCCGGGTTTTCTAAACTGTTCCACTTTAGCATATACCTGTTGTTTGATGTCAAGTCTTTCTACCACTACTTCAATCACCCAGTCACAGGATGCAATGTCTTTCATGTTGTCATCAAAATTGCCGGTGGTAATGCGTTGCAACACATCTTTTGTATAAACCGGCGAAGGACTCGATTTGATTGCGGCCTGCAATGCATCATTCACCAATTTATTTTTTTGTACAGGTTTTGCATCTGCGGTTACGTCTTTAGGCACAATATCCAACAACAATACCTGTACACCAATACCTGCAAATACACAGGCTATCCTTGAACCCATAACACCACTTCCCAATACTGCAACTTTTCTGATGGAGCGTTTCATCTGTATGATTTTATTTTATTAATCAATGTGCTTTGGCCGGCAATTTTTCCAACCGTTAGCAAAGAGAAAAAAAAATAGTTAGTTATGCAACTATTTTTAAAAATTAACTTTAAATAAATTTCCAGGATCATTTAAAAATCCAGGATGGATTAGAATTTTCAAATACTATAAAAAACCTGCACCTTTATCTTTATAGTTTTGAAGTTTTCAAATGACTTCATCACAGGTGCTACTCAGTAATAATTTTAAATAACATATACAGATGAAAAACTTGATTATTATCATTCTCCTGTTGGGTTCTGTCAATATTTGTTTTTCACAGGACAAAGATTCTATTGCTATCCGTAATGTAATGAATGAACAAATGATTGCCTGGAATAATGGTAATATTGAGGCATTCATGCAAACATACTGGAAGAGCGATAGTCTTTTGTTTGTAAGTAACCCTCCCCTCTATGGATGGCAATCAACTTTAGAGCGGTATAAAAAAGCTTATCCCGACACTATTGCAATGGGCAAACTCAGTTTTGATTTATTGCAAATCAAAAGACTTTCGCCTGAATATTATTTTGTGTTGGGCAAATGGGGCTTAAAAGTATCCACCGGAAAAAATCCAGGCGGATACTTTACTTTATTGTTTAGAAAAATCAATCGTCAATGGGTGATCATTGCAGATCATACGAGCTGATACTTTTACCAGAACCTCACATAAATCGCCATTATCAATAACAAGATGATTACAATCATCGTCAGAATGCGTGGTGTAACTTTAAACATACCACGCTCTATTGTGATGGCATTTGGATTGACTTTCGGCCCTGCAAGGCTGATGGCTACCATCACCAACACAGTGATGACACCTGACCAACCCATACATATAAGGAATGGAATTTCCCAATTAGTAACACCTGCTTTTATTACAGGAAAAGCAGTATAAAATATTGTTTCATGGCCAAACCATTGTGCAGCATATTCATTTAAAATTACAGAAGAAATAAATCCAACAAGGATGCCTGCAACAGCAGCAGCGCCTGTAGTTCTTTTCCAGAACATACCCATCAAAAACATAGCAAGGATGCCCGGGCTGATAAAGCCTGTATATTTTTGAATAAATGTAAAACCACCTTCACCACCTATACCCAAACTATCATCCCATGTAAGCATTATTCCCAACAACATGGCTACTACAATTGCTATCCTCCCAATCATCACAAGTTGTTTTTCACTGGCATCTTTACCCAAATATTTTTTATAAATATCCAATGTGAAAATTGTTGAGATGCTATTGGCCTTTCCTGCAAGCGAAGCAACGATAGCAGCAGTAAGCGCTGCAATAGATAACCCCCTTAATCCTGCAGGCAAAAATGCCAGCACTGATGAATAAGCTTTATCTTTTATCATATAAAGATTTTCTGGCGCAACATTGGGTTTTAAGCCAGTCATCGGCACACCATTTTTATACAAAACATAAGCAGCAATACCAGGAAGCATTACTATGATCGGCATCAGAATTTTCAACATACCAGCAAACAAAATACCCGTGCGGGCTGTGTTGAGATTAGCGCCCAGCGCCCTTTGTGTAATGTATTGATTGCATCCCCAATAATTAATATTTACAATCCACTGCCCCAGGAAATACATGGCTATTCCAGGTAATATCACATACCGTTGAATGTCGTATTGAGAACTATCAGCAGTTGGCTTTTTAAATATCATGTGAAAATGATCAGGAGCTTCTTTCATTAATGTAGTAAACCCATTAGCAACACCAGTACTATTGCCCACATGCTGGCTCACCTGTTGTAAAGCAAAATAGATAGTAGCAAAACCACCGATGATTAAAACAGCCACTTGTATTACATCAGTGAATCCAATCACCTTCATACCACCTAATGTTATTATCAATGCAAACAATGATAAGCCAATCATAATCGGGTGCAGGAACTCAGGCCCTACTAATCCGCTGATGGCTACAGCACCGAGATATAAAATGGATGTAAGATTGATGAGTATGTATAAAAACAACCAAAACACAGTCATGATAAGTGACACAGTATCGTTATACCGCATCTTCAGGAATTGCGGCATGGTATAAATCTTATTTTTAAGATAGATGGGCATAAACCAAACTGCAATTACTATAAGTGCAATGGCGGCCACCCATTCATAGACTGCTACTGCCACACCGGCAAAAAATCCATCACCACTCATGCCTACAAATTGCTCAGCAGAAATATTGGAAGAAATTAATGATGCACCAATTGCCCACCAGGTTAATGAACCCTCTGCCAGAAAGAATGCTTTTGAATCATGCTCCCTGCTTTTGCGACGGCGGTAAATCCAATATCCATAAGAAGCAACAAGGATAAAATATAAAATAAATACCAGGTAATCTTTTGTTACGAGTTGGTTGTTCATTGTAAATCGTTAGTTTATTTTTTAAGTTGATTTCAATCGGCGGGTGTGAATGTAAAACATGTAATGAATTTATTGACGAATATTTTTCAAATGTCGATTGAAACTATTGAATTCAAACAGCCATTCTTTTGGCAACATTCATCACCATTACTATGATGAGATATTTTTCACAAACACATTTGTTTAAAAACCTATCATAAAGCCCAATACATTTTTAATGCTCCTGTAAATAAAATTTATTTTCATCCAAACAAATATCTTTTCATTTTTAATTTGCTTTAAGCCGGAGAAAATCATTTTTATTTTTCAAACCAATACTATGACTGCAATTGCGGATTTGGAATAAAATTCAGGAATGCATTGAATTTGAGCTGGTATTTTCTTTTATCCAGTTTATAATAATATGCCCCTTTTTTTGAGCCTGCTCTTTCTTTGTCTTTTTGTTTTACCAACAAACCTGTTGACAATATTTTCCTGCTAAAATTTCCCTTATCCAAAATTTTACTATACACATCTTCATACAAAACCTGCAATTGTGGTATTGTAAATTTCTCAGGCAACAATTCAAATAATACGGGATGAAAAGCTGCTTTGTATCTCAATTTTTCCTTTGCGGTTTCAATCATTTCCTTATGGTCAAAAATCAATGATGGCAATTGCTTCAGTGGAAACCATTCAGCGCTGTATTCATGATTAATCTGTTCTTCATATTTACTAATATCAATTAAAGCAAAATAAGCAACAGAAATTGTCCGTTCAGCAGGGTCGCGCAATGGATCACCAAATGCTAATAATTGTTCCAGGTAAATATCAGACAGGCCGGTGAGCTGTTTTAAAATGCGGGATGCTGCCTGGTCAAGATTTTCTTCTGGTGTAACAAAACCACCCATCAGGCTCCACTTACCTTTGCGGGGTTCAAAACCTCTTTTTATCAATAATAATTTTAGCTGGTTCCCATCAAAACCAAAGATGATACAATCTACGGCAACAAGCATCCTGTTTTGATGTGGGTATTTTTTTAATTGCATAATTTCCGCAGTTTACTGGTGACATGTTTACCTGCTAAAAGTAAAAGATTCAGTTTGGCTGCCAAAATCTTATAAAAAAATATTTTCAGATTTTTAATTGTATTATACACAAATAACAGTGTTAATAGTATCAAATTATTCCTTTATTAAAAACTAACAAGCGTTATCTTTGCAGACTTAAATTTCAGTCATGGATAAAAAAACAGTGTATATAGTTTCAGCAGTAAGGACGCCTATCGGAAGTTTCGGCGGCACATTAAAAGATTTTTCTGCTACACAATTAGGCGCAATTGCCATAAAAGCAGCAGTAGAAAAAGCAGGTCTGCAACCTGGCGATGTGCAGGAAGTGGTTATGGGTTGTGTGTTACAGGCCAATCTTGGTCAGGCGCCTGCCAGACAAGCGTCAATGCTTGCAGGGTTACCACAAAATGTAATTGCCACTACCATCAATAAGGTTTGTGCCAGCGGTATGAAATCAATTGCAATTGCAGCACAAAGCATCATGACAGGCGATGCTGATATCATCGTTGCAGGCGGCATGGAAAGCATGAGCAATGTGCCTTATTATTCACCCAAACTAAGATGGGGTAATAAATATGGCGATGTATCAATGGTGGATGGCCTTGCCAAAGATGGATTAACTGATGTGTATCATAATTATGCAATGGGTAACGCCGCTGAGTTGTGCGCTAAAGAATGTAACATCACCCGCAACGACCAGGATGCATTTGCTATTGAAAGTTACAAACGCAGCCAGGCTGCATGGAACGATGGAAAATTTAATGATGAAGTTGTGCCTGTTGAAATCCCCCAACGTAAAGGCGACCCAATAAAATTTGCAAAAGATGAAGAACCTTTTAATGTAAAGTTTGATAAAATAGCAGGACTGAAACCTGCATTTCAAAAAGACGGAACTGTGACTGCAGCCAATGCCAGCACGATGAATGACGGCGCTGCAGCGCTTGTATTGATGAGCAAAGAAAAAGCAGATGCCGCAGGTATCAAACCACTTGCCATCATAAAAAGTTTTGCTGATGCTGCACAGGCGCCTGAATGGTTTACTACTACTCCTTCTCTTGCGGTACCAAAAGCTGTAGAAAAAGCCGGGTTGCAATTAAGCGATATCAGTTATTTTGAATTGAATGAAGCTTTTTCTGTTGTAGGCATTGTGAATATACAGAAGATGGGATTGGATGCTGCAAAAGTAAATGTACATGGCGGCGCTGTTTCAATCGGGCATCCTTTAGGTTGCAGTGGTGCAAGGATTATTGTTACACTCCTAAATATTCTCAAACAAAATAATTCAAAATTTGGAGCAGCCGGTATTTGCAATGGTGGCGGCGGCGCCAGCGCTATGGTGATTGAAAATGTGATATAAATTTTTTTTGGTTCAACTGAAAAATATTTTTGAAGCTATTGTTGTATTTTGGAGCCTTCATACGTTTGCATGAAGGCTTTTTTTTTGCAATCATTACAATGACAGGTTATAAAAAAAACCTGCCGGTAAACAATTGCAGCCTGCTATTAAATAATTAAACAAAATCTTTTTTAATACTACCTGCAAGAAAAAATATCTCCGTTCTATTTTTGATTCTGCACAGGTAAACAAACATTTTTTATGAAAAAAATATTTTTACTCCCCATCGTTATAATATGCTTTCAGTATTCCATTTCAGCGCAAACAAAGAGGCCAATCAACCCATCTGATTACATGCGTTATACCGATGTTTCAGACCCGCAGGTTTCGCCTGATGGTAAATGGTGTTTATATACAGTAACGACAGTGGATACATCGGCTGATCAACACAGCAGTGATATCTGGATGGTGAGCTGGGATGGCAGTTACAATCTGCAACTGACTTATACAGGGGATGATGAAACAACAGCCCGTTTCAGCCCTGACAATAAATATATCTCCTTCTTATCATCACGGTATGCCAAGAATGATGACAAGCAAAACAACGAAGCTTCAACACAGTTATGGCTGATGAACCGCATGGGTGGCGAAGCAAAAAAAATTACACATGTGCAGAATGATATTGAAGATTATGTGTGGAGCCCTGATGGTAAAAAAATTTTATTGGTGATGAGTGATATTGATTATTCAGATACTGCTGCATCAGGTGTACGCGACCCTTATGTTATTACGCGTTATCATTTCAAAGAAGATATCAGCGGCTACCTTGATAACAGGAAAACGCATTTATATGTTTTTGATGTTGCAACAGGAAACATTGATACGTTAACATCAGGAAATTTTAATGAATCAGATCCTGCATGGAGCCCTGATGGAAAAAAGATTGCATTTGTAAGTAACCATACAGCAGACCCTGATAAAAATGAGAACGATGATATTTTTGTAATGGATGCCATCAAAGGGGCAATACCACAACAACTCACTACCTGGAAAGGAGAAGACATCTCACCACAATGGAGCCCTGATGGAAAATGGATTGCTTATTTACAAAGCAGCAGCGATGAAAATTTTACAATGTATGGTGAAAATATTTTAGCAGTCATCAGTGCAACAGGTGGCCAACCCAATTTAGTTTCTGCAAAATCAGATAAACAAATATCACAGCCACGCTGGAGCATGGATGGTAAAAATATTATTGTGATTATGGAAGATGACAGGCAGCAACTGGTTGCATCTTTTGATGTTGCTACTGGAAATTATACGAGGCTTGCTGATGGCAAAAAAGTTTTCTGGAAAGCAGAATTGAACCAGGCAAACGGAGATTGGTTAGTGAATATGACTGACCCGCAAACACCGAATGAATTATATGTTTTGGAAAATGGAAATTTAAGAAGGCTGACGCATGCAACAGATGCTTTCCTGGCGCCTTTGCAAAATATACAGGTGGAAGGTTTTCAAAGCAAGAGTAAGGATGGCACATTGGTATCAGGTATCTTATATCGTCCTGCCAATACGCCTGCACATGCAAAACTTCCTTTGATTATGTATATCCATGGCGGGCCTGTTTACCAGGACGATTATGAATTTGATATGGAGCGGAATATTTTAGCAGCAGCAGGTTATGCGGTGGCAGGTGTGAACTATCGCGGCAGCAGTGGCAGGGGAAAAGATTATACCCGTGCCATCTTTGGCGACTGGGGAAATAAAGAAGTAGTTGATATACTCGGGGCTGTTGATTATCTCGTTGCACAAGGTATTGCAGACTCATCAAGAATGGCTATTGCAGGCTGGAGTTATGGTGGCATACTCACTGATTATACTATCGCAACTACTACAAGGTTTAAAGCAGCATCAAGTGGCGCTGGTAGCGCTTTACAACTCAGTATGTATGGCGTGGATGAATATGTAACACAGTATGAAACAGAATTAGGCCAGCCCTGGAAAAACCCGTCATTATGGATTAAACTATCTTATCCTTTCTTTCATGTTGATAAAATAAAAACACCGACATTATTCATGGCAAGCCAGAAAGATTTTAACGTACCATCTGTTGGCGCAGAGCAGATGTACCAGGCATTGAGGAGTATTGGCATTCCAACAAAACTTATTATTTATCCAGGTCAATATCATGAACTGTCAGTGCCAAGCTATATGCAGTTCAGGTTTAACAATTACATTGACTGGTTTGGAAAATACCTGAAGTAAGAAAATTTCAGTGAAAGAATGTTGTGAGGTATTTGCATAAGTTATGAAGTGATACTATTCATAGTTTGTTTCAAAGGAATATTTTTCATATTAACAAACTAAATTAGCTTAATGGATTAATTTTTTTTAAAGGTTTACTCTCTGTCAAAAGCATCCAATTTTCTGTCAATTCAGGCTGATGAAGCATAGCCCATTACAAGACCAAAAGCCCGTGAAGGTAGCGAACCTGAATAAACGGAGAGATCATTAATCCGAATTAGAATTTCAAACTCGCCATATGTTGCATGAAAATGAGGTGGGTTGTGATCATTCCAATACATCCAAATGATTATACCATAGAAACTGCTAATACAAGGCAGGTTGTTCTTTAGTTAAGTATGAATCAACATCAATTCCCTTGATAGCACAATAAACATTAATAGTGTCAATATCTAATTCTCCTGGCCATGAGATAGCCCCTGATTCAGATTCAACAAATACTTTAAAAAAATTATCGTTTGTATCCCATGCCTTGAAAACACTTTTGCCTGACAGATGGCTTAAATCATAATTTCCTTTTGTGCCATCTGTGAATTCAACAAAAAGCAGGTACTTCTTTGTTGCGGTCACCACTTTTACTTTCGGAAATTGCATATTGTAAAACTAATAAAAATTAAAATGATGCCTGAATTTCAACTTTGAAATTAAAGAAATGTTTTCTTGCCAATCAACATTCTCAAAAAAATGAAGGAAAGTTAAATAAGGAGCAGCTTATTTAACTTTAATGGGGGTAAACCTAAATAGAAATCATTTTTATTCTTAAAAAATGCCAATGAATTTGTATCACTCACTGAAATATTTCATTTATCTTTTTTGTAATCAGCGATTCATCATTTGAAGCAAGGATTACCTTACCCTGTTTGTCCAGTAAAACATAAAATGGAATATAATGAACACTATTTAAATCAGCGGCAATAGTTGTTTCATTTTTTCCCTGGTCAATGACCTGGGCCCAGGGCATGTTTTCTTTGTCAAGCGCCTGCAACCAATCATCATGATCCGAATCAGTAGATACACTGATAATAACAAAATCATTTTGATTGTATTTTGCATAAAGCGCTTTCCAACCTGGAATTGTTTTTCTGCAAGGCCCACACCATGATGCCCAGAAATCAAGCAACACATATTTTCCTTTTAAATCATTCAACTTTATTTTATCACCATTGATGCCTGTTCCCGTAAATGATGGTGCATATTCATTTTCCACATAAGGGTTTATCAGCCCTTTCTAATAAACAGCAATTGATTTTCCACCAGGGCTGTTAACATACCTGGCAGGAAATATTGTTTTAAATGATTTATCCAGGTATCTTATATATAGTATCATTTCCTAAAAAGCCATTGTTGGAGGCATTACCTCGTTAATAAAATACCAGAATGAAAAATAATTTTCTGAATTTTCTTTCAAAAATGAAATCGCCTTGTTGTTATACACTTTATACATTTTAGCAAACAGGAGTTTCAGCGAGTCATTTGTAAAATATGTGTTACCGTTTTTATTAATAAAATTGTCCAATGTCTGGGCTTCTTTTTTTCTATATGATAATAACTTCTTAAATAATTGATTTGAATTTGTATCAAATACAGGCAAGGCATTTTCTAATTTATTATACTTAAGTGCACCTGTAACAAAATTCAAAGAGATTCTCGAAGGTTTTTCATTAATAAAGAAAACATCTGAATATGAAATAATACAAAATGCAATTCAATATCGTTTGAAATTTTCATTAACCAACATTCATGCAGCAATAGAGTTGAAGAAATATTTTATCATACTACTTGCTACCATTTTAAAACCGGCTCGTAGATCATTGCTTTGTGTTAGTAACAGAAAGAACTTTCAAACTATTATCTGTTTCATTCCGAAAAGATTTATGACGAACTTTTAAAAAGTACCTGATAATTTTAAAAACCCGAAACCTTGTTTTTTATAATTTATATTTGTATCCATAAAAAATAATACATGGAAGTAATTACAATACATCCTAAAAATAAAGAGCAGGCAAATCTCTTTGAGCAATTGGCAAAAACATTAAAAGTTCCTTTTGAAAAAAGTAAAATAAAGGGAAAGCGTTACAATGCTGAGTTTGAAGAAAAAATGAGAGAAAGTGCAAAACAAGCAAGACAAGGGAAAACAGTAAAAATCAACATTGATGAGTTATGGAAATAGAATTTACCCTGAAAGCAAAAGAAGATGTTGACTTTTGGAAAATTTCGGGTAATAAAAAAATTCAAAACCGAATACTAACCCTTTTAGAAAGTATAAAAGAAACACCATTTAAAGGTATTGGAAAACCGGAACAACTTAAATATGAATGGTCTTCATATTGGTCTCGCCGTATAACCCAGGAACATCGTTTAATCTACGAAGTAAAAAATGACAAGATAATTATTCATTCCTTAAAAGGACATTACGATTAGAAGGCATAAAATGTACAGGTAGTGATGAAAAATATTTTACTACCATTTTAATTCTGATAGCATAGCCTGGCATCACGTTGAGTTGTTGACAAAGCGCATGAAAATTTATAAATCTTTATAAAGATTTTTTACGGCCTAAATGACTAAACGATTAATAAAAGTTATTTTTCCACTACAATTAACATAAAGGCTAAATTACATACTCTTGAATAACTGAAGCTGAGATTCAAATGCAGCTAAATCAGTTGCTAAGAAATCTTTTTTGTTTTTCAGCGATTCAATGGCTTTTTGCTTACATTCTATAGCTTTGTTTTTATTTTTTGCACGCCAATACATATCTGCCATTTTGCTATAGTCCTTAGGAATATTCATGTTTCCAAACATTTCGTATCTATCAATTTCTATCTGATAGGCTTCCGCACCTAACTCATAAATTTCCGGCGGCAGATTTAATTTATCGGAATAAAACTGAATACCTTCTATTATAAGATCGTAATAAATATCAGTAAAGCCCGGATGTTCAAATAGCTCCTTCCCATACACATAAGCATTATGCGGGTTTGTTACAAGCAATATATCGAATATATGCGACTCAAGTAAAGGCGCATACTTCAATACTGTTTCTTTTTTAATCATCAAGTTTATCAACTCAAGTATTGAATCTTTATGTTCAATATTGTACGGTGGAAAATGATTTGTATCAATTTTATTCAGGAAGTCATTTATTGAATCATCCAATACTGCAATGCGGTTTACCAAATTACGCCTGGTTAACGCTTCCTTACTATTCCAGGTATTATTTACTATTTTATAAAGAACCTCTTCTAGATTTTGTGGATGACCAATCCATGCTATTGTTCCTTCTTTATCTACAACGAAAGAATTTGGGATACCGTTATTCCGCTCTCCAAACGCATCAAGCCAGGCAGTTTCCATCAAGTTGCTGTCTTCTATGGCAACTTTATAATCCATTTGTTTGCTCATGCTGTCAACAAATGTCTGTATTTTCTTTTCAGGAATTTTCTTTGCCATGGCGTCAACATCAATACCAATAATGACTACACTATCTTTTCTGTATTTACGAGCTAAGTTGGAAAGGTGAGGCATCATCGCTCTGCAAGGCGCACACCAGGTTGCCCAAAATTCAATAACATATATTTTCTTTTCTCAAATTTTTCAATTGGTGAACCCTTTATCCATTTATGTATATAAAGTGGAGGTGCAGGGTCCCCTATTTTTAAAGAATCAGGGTGAAAACTTTGCGAATAAGCACTTGCTATAATAAATAACAAGATAAATAGCGAAAAACTTATTTTCATACAATAGACATATTTATAAGGATAATAAGCTGTAGTGCACAGCGATATTTCAGGCTAACACTACAGCAAGAGATAATTATATGCCAAGGTATCAGCACGCCGATGTACAGTAACAATGTGTACCGTGAATTGAGCAATGTCCGTTAGAAGTTGTACCATCCGGACACGTATTTGTACATGCGCCATCACAGCCACTACCACATTTTCCTGCATCCCCACTTCCTCCAACAATCTTTTTCATTTCATCGCGGCTCAGCATGCCTTCAATTTTTTTGAAACTAAAACTGTTTTTCATTTTAAAAAATTTAATTTTTTAAAAAATATGTGCTTCTCGTTTAAAGCCCGTGAACCCAGTAACGCCTCTAACCGGCACATTGCCGTTTGCAACCGGCAACAATAGGCACCCGGGTAATTTTCTTATTGCTGCCTATACAGTAAGAAAATATTTTAAATCGCCAATGCTGTAAGCATTCCACATCAGGTTTCTGAATTGATTAAATAACGTAAACATGTTTTTGTTTTAACAGGTATAATGTTTCTTAAAGTTAGAGCCATCATTTTTATCAACCAAAATATAGATTTCAAGTGCCACTTGAAATTGGGGTTGCATTTTTCACAGTTTTCCCTCTGAAAATTTCATTTTTTAATTGTGGCAAAAAAAATTAAAAACCATTCTTAATCTTCCCTGGTGAAGTCAATAACTAACTATGAAATTGCTATAATTTTTTACAACAATTTTTATTCATTCCATTTATCACCAACAAAATAATTAAAGTAGTTTCTTACTTCTATTTTACCCCTTTGCTTGTTGTGATACTTATGCGTTTTACTTTTGCGGCCATGAATACATGGTATTACATTAGTGTCTGGCTTCATATTATCGGCGTAAGCTTCTGGTTGGGCAGCATGTTGTTCCTGCCGCTTGCCTTATTGCCTGCCATAAAAAATAATCCTGACAGGGCCAACCTCATGATGGAGACAGGGATCAAATTCCGCTTTTATGGTTATATAACTATGGCTTTGTTACTGATAACAGGCATTGCCAACATATTCCTGCGCGGTATAAAAGTATCATTGGATTTTTTCCTGGAAAGCAGTTATGGCAACCTTGTGATAGTGAAAATTATTCTCTTCCTTTCCATACTCGCAATAGGCTTCTGGCATGATGTGCATGCAAAAAAAAGATTGCTGAGTGAAGTGCATAATCGCAGGTTCAAAATGGTAGCACGATGGAGCGGAAGGCTCATGTTGCTGATTTCTTTAGCAATGGCATTTATCGGTGTTATCCTATCAAGGGGCGGATAAAAATTATTCTTTCACCATTGCCAAAAATTCATCTTCAGTTATGATGCGGACTGTATTGATTTTTTTAGCCTTCTCTAATTTACTGCCTGCATCTTCGCCTACTACGAGGTAATTTAATTTACTGCTGACGCCGCTTACTATTTTGCCCCCACGTTGTTCCACCATCGCTTCCGCATCGCTGCGTTTGAGCTGATGCAATGTGCCGGTAAATAAAAATGCCTGGCCTTCTAAAGTATTGCTTCTTGCAGCCTGTTGTTTTTTGGTGTTCTGCATGTTCAGACCCAATGCCTGCAGTTGATGTATCATTTTTTTGTTATCATCATTCTGGAAAAATCCATACACACTCGTTGCTACTTTGATGCCTACATCTTCCAGCGACTGCAATGTTTCAATATCCATTTTTTCCAGTTCAAAAATATCTTTCACTGCATTGGCCAAAGTCTTGGCCGTGGTTTCTCCCACATACCGGATGCCCAGCGCAAATACCAGGCGGTATAGAGGCTGTTGTTTTGAATCTTCAATGGCTGCTTTTAAATTATCAATTGATTTTTTCCCAAAACCTTCCATCCCGCTGATCTTATCAAAATCCAAAGTATAAATGGAAGGAATATCTTTCAGCAGTTGCAACTCATAAAATTTCATCACATTGGCTGCGCCAAAATGTTTGATGTCCATAGCATCTTTACTCACAAAATGAATCATCTTTTCTATCACCTGCGCTTCACATTCTATATTGATACAACGCCATACAGCTTCATCAGCTTCTTTAAACAAATTGCTATTGCACACAGGGCATTGCCGTGGGTATTCAATAACTTTTTCATTACCCGTCCTCAGTTCAGGCAATGATTTTACAATCTGAGGTATCACATCACCGGCACGTTCTACCAACACAGTATCGCCTATACGTAAATCTTTTTCTTTGATATAATCTTCATTGTGCATGGATATACTCGACACGGTAACGCCGCCAATATATACAGGTTCAAGTTTGGCAACAGGTGTTACTGCGCCTGTTCTGCCTACATTAAATTCAACGCCTGTAAGAATAGTTGTGCCCTGCCTTGCTTTAAATTTAAACGCAATAGCCCATCGGGGATGATGTGATGTCATACCCAACTGATCCTGCAATGCAAGGTTGTTGACCTTGATCACCATGCCATCAATTTCATAAGGCAGGTCATCCCGTTTTGCTTCAAATGTTTTACAATGATTGATGACTGCGTCAATACCCTGCAGGATTTTTTTCTCTTTTTCGGGCGAACGGAAACCCAGATTCCACAACATCTGCAGTGATTCGCTGTGTGTAGTAAACGGCATTTGATTGCCGGTGCCATTTTCACCTGCATGTTGTTTTTCATCATTGATATTTTTATTTTCCAACAATGTGAAATAACTGACATGATATAAAAATGCTTCAAGGTTTCTTTTCGCTACAAGCTTCGGGTCTTTGATACGCAAACTGCCACTCGCTGCATTGCGCGGATTGGCTAATACAGGCAATCCTTCTGCCTCCATCATCTCATTATATTTTTTAAAAGACTTTTTGCTCATCAATACTTCACCGCGTATCTCTGCAAGTTGAATATTATACTCAGAAAATTTTGCAGACAAAGGAATGGAACGCACCTGTTTTATATTCATAGTGATCTCCTCACCTTCCACTCCATCGCCGCGTGTAACGCCACGGGAGAGTTCATCATTTTCATAAACAAGGGAAATGCTGGCGCCGTCAAACTTCGGCTCCACGCAATATTCAATTATATCAAGGCCTGTGTTTTCCCTTGCCTTCCTGTCAAAATCGCGGAGGTCTTCTTCATTATAACTATTATCAAGGCTGAGCATCGGCACCAGGTGTTGCACAGTTGGAAACGATGCATTCAATGTGCTGCCCACTCTCTGCGTAGGTGAATCTTTGGTGATGCGTTCAGGATGTGCATGTTCCAAAGCTTCAAGTTGTTTATACAACAGGTCATATTCAGTATCTGAAATCAACGGATCGCTGACAACATAATAACGATATTCATGGAATCGCAGCACATCCCTTAATGTTTCGAGTTGTGATACCGTTGCATTATTTTTTAAAAATTCTTTTGATAATTTTTCGAGCTGTTGCGCCTGTTGTGATGAATACATGCGTTCAAATCTTTATGGCAAAATAAGGTGAAAAACCGAAACAAATTCTTTCTCAGTTTTATTATCATTCATTGTTACGATAAACAATAATTTTTTGTTGGAAACAACTCACATCAATGGAAACCGCGTTTACACTCCTGTCATTTATTATTATTTAGCAATGTAAATTTCCTGTTAGATCCTGAACAAAAATTAATAAACTAAAAAGGTTGATTTTGGGGATTGCAATAGTTGTTACTAAGGTAATAAGGTTATTTTACTGAAAACAATTATCACTGCTACTAAGGTTTAATTCATGAGCGAAAGAGTTTGTAATATCGAATAAAGTTTTGTGTATGTTATAATGGCAAATGGCAAATAAAAATGCGCTAAAAAAATTATAATCTTTGCAGAACGGAAGTATGTAACAACTTTTAACCTTATTACCTTAGTAACAGAGAATTTCTAAAGAATTTCCAACCTTATTACCTTATTTTTTACCAGCATTTTATTAATGACCGTTGTAATCTTTATAATGCTATTGAGCAATTTTTTATTAGCCAATAAGGTTGCTATAATGACATATGAAAGTAGTGAATAAAACATTTAGAGTTTGTGTGGACTTTTATCATTTCAAAGTCTAACTACACCTGGAAAAATACAACATCGTATATAAATCAGGATAATTAAACACATGGGATTCCAATTTGAAATTCTGCACAAACCAAAATACTAATGTCTATTCCCGGGAAAGAGAAAGAATCCTATAAATACTTCACCTTAAACCCTGTCTCATTTTTTAAAGCATCAAATTCATGATCGCCGGTAATAAGAATTGCTTTTTGTTGTATAGTTAATGCAGCAGCAAACGCATCTGCATAACTGAATTTATATTTTGCCTTTAATGCAGCAGCCTCCATGCAATTCCTGAAATCAGCATCAACAAAATGAACCGGGAAAGCATGAAGGGCTTTTACAACTTCTTCCGCATTTTTGATATTGGATTTCCTTGCCATCATATAAAAAATATCACCTGCATTTACAGAACTCATCAATGCTTCAATCTCATTATTGGCAGCCTGCACAAGTAAATCCCTTACCACAGTATATTTTGGTTCCTTTCTAAAAAAGGTTATCAATGCGTATGAATCAAAAACAATTTTTTTCATTTTGAAGTTTTATTGATCCTGCGGATTTTAGCTTCTTCAAGTCTTGATTCATCCTTCTTCGCTTTTAAGTATTCTTTTGTCGAAGGGGTTACATCTTTAAACCTACCTGCAAAGCCTTCAAAATAAGCAGTATTCATTGGCCGGATCATTACCCCATTTTCTGTTTCTTCAAAAATCACTTTAACCCCTGATTTTATTCCATATTTATTCCTGATGCGTTTGGGTATCAGCAATTGCCCTTTTACTGTTAATACGGATGTTTCCATTTTGTATAATTGTATTACAAATATAAAGAAGTATTACATTATTATAAAGTAATACTTTATTAGAAAAAGATACAAATACAGGTTAGGGATATTACATAAGGAGTATTTTTATTATAAATAAATTACGTTTCTGTTTTATTGATGACAGATTTTTCAATTTGTTCAAGGATTAATTTAATAAACTAATAAGGTTGTTTTTGTGGGGTTACAATTGTTGTTACTAAGGTCTCATGTATGAGAAAGGGTCCTGTAAAAAGTGTAAATTGAAATTGAACAAACATTCAATCACTTTAAAAACAGAGACCCATGACACAAGGTAAGAATTTAGATTTTAGTGGTACTATTATTTTTTTAAAGAACGTTATAAAAACATTCTTCATTTATCTCCAGCCATAAATTGAATATAATTTCATGATTAATGAAATTGTCCACATCCAAATAAAATCATTATTACCCATTAATATTTTATAATGTTTTTATAGAATAAAGCTAATGAAGTTGCACATGCACTGACAATAAAAAATTCAACAGCCCATCAAAATTTAATCACCAAATTTTCCAGATGTTTTGAAGATAACCATTGATGTGGTAATTTTACACACCCCTTCATAAAAAAACATGTCATGCTTGTAGATGAAAGTGCCGCAACAACCAAACAATCAAAAGAGCCGGCGATGATTAAAGATGTTTTTAAACTGGTGGAAGGATATCCAAGGGTACCTATCACCGTTGACTGTGTAATTTTTGGTTTTGATCAGAATGTTTTAAAGGTCTTATTAATCCGCAGCGATATAGAAATGTTCAGGGGTAAATGGAGTTTATTGGGCGATTTTGCACATGATGATGAAGAACTCGATGGTGCAGCATACCGTGTATTGCAAAGCAGGACAGGTATGGAAGATGTTTATCTCGAACAGGTGAAGACATTCAGCAATCCCAAACGCCACCCGGGTGGAAGGGTGTTGACTGTTGCATATTGTTCCCTTTTAAATACTGAACATCATGCTTTGAAAATTTTGGATAATGAACTGCATTGGCACGCTGTAAAAAATCTTCAAAAAGAAGATATGGCTTTTGATCATAAAGAAATTCTTGACACCTGTCATGCATGGTTACAAAAAAGAATGATGGAACATCCATTGGGCCTGACGCTACTGCCTGAAAAATTTTCTTTACGCGAACTGCAAAATTTATATGAGGGTGTGCTTGATGTTAAACTGGATCGTCGTAACTTCCGCAAGAAATTTTTCTCTATGGACTTCCTGATTGATACAGGCGAATATGAAGATGATGTGCCACACCGCCCGGGCAGGTTATACCGCTTTGATTATAAAAAATACGAACACAATAAAAGAAAGTGGACGGGTATTGAGTTTTGAAAAAGGTTAAAACAAAGGGCTGGTTTTCCGGCCCTTTAATTTTGCAATATTCACTTCTCCTATCAATCATTACTTACACTTTTACTGAAATAGTTTTATTCTACTTTATTGAAAACTGAAAACAATGTTTCAACAACGTTCCCGCACTGTTTTAATGATCTCATTGGCTATTCTATGAAAATAAAATATCACACTACTATGGCCACATTTCATTTCTACTTTATCAGGGTTGTTGTAAATATCATTCAGCAGGAACTGATATTTTGTTGTTACAGCCACATCATATAAACTGATGAATTGTTTAATATATTTTGCTTTGCAATGTTGTCCAAGAAACAACTGGTCAGTGATTGCCCAGGCCTTATTGAGTTGATCTTCATCAATACCTTTTTTAATCAAATCGTCTTTGATATATTTTGTAAAAATACTTTGCCATGTCAGTGATCCCAGTTTTGCAGCTGTGATGATTGGAAAATAAAAATCAACCGGTGCTACATCCAAAGCCAGGCCCGCCTGGAAACCACCACTGCTCATGCCGATGATACCGATGTTTGCATATCGCTTCCTGAAATGTTGCAAGAGAAATTGTATTTCAGCAACAAGCTGCCTAAAATTCATAATGGTCATAAAAATATATGGGCTGATAAATAACTCACCTGAATATTGACCAGCAGGTGTACGCTCCTGGTGAAATGGTTTCACCAATAAACAACTATCAATTCCATGCTTTAAAAGCTTTCTGCAAAAATCAGATTCTGCATCAAGTTTTTTTCTGCCCCAGCCAGGAACAAACAACAACAAGGTGCCTGAGTTGTTGTTAGAAAACAATCTGAAGTATGCAGTATTATTTTCTTCAAAACAGGTTGTAGCAGGTGATGGATAAGCGCAGAAAACATCGTCACCATTTTTGGATAATGTAACGATATCTACTTCAGCAGGTGAGTTAAGCCGGGTATAAAATTTTTCTGGCTGATGGAAAAAAGGTTGTGCATTCTCATAAAATTCATTAATGGAATATTGCCTGCCATCAAAGAAATCATTTCTTATATCAACTGAACAAATTCTCTGTATGGTAAAATAATCATACAGTTTGTCAAGCATTGGAAAAAATCCGGCAGAAATATTCATGCTTAATTTTTGTTGTTATAATACTTGACAAAAAAATAATCTTATTTGATGCTTCTATAATTCAACACAATCATTTTATTATTAAAAGTTGTAACCATTATTGATCAAAAAAACTGTGGGGAATGCAACAACCTGTTATTACATTCCCCGCATAGAAATTTATTATCTCAATAAAAGTTTTTCAATTACTTCAAATACATGTTACTGATCTCATCATACATGTATAAATATTTATTTGCTTTTCCATCTTTATCAAAAAATTGTTCCCATGTATTAAGAGGTTCCCAGATACAAGTGCCTTTGCCCCTGCCATTGGGAACATCAAAAGCGATCTGGTTGACTTCTCTTTTTTTATGTGAGTATTCCACCACGATAACATCCTTATTATAATGTTTGGATAAGTCTTCAAGATTGTATTGCAGGTCATCCAAAGTGCCATGCCATCTTGGATAATATGATAAACCAATAACATCAAAAGGTACACCTCTTTCAATCATATTATCAAGGAAGAAACGGGATTCATCATTTTGCCCACCTAATGCAATATGGAGCATTATGGAAGTAGAAGGAGAAACAGATTTTACCGCATTGATGCCAGCATAAATTAATTGTGCCAAACTATCCATGTTGTTGATATAACCATCCGGCCATATCATACCATGATTGATTTCATTGCCCATCTGCACCATATCAGGTACAGTATTTTGATCTTTCAAAGACTGCATCACCATCTTTGTATAGTCATACACAGTTTTTTGTAACTGCATAAAATTCTCTCCCTGCCATGCTTTGGGTTTATATTGTTTACCCGGATCAGCCCAGTAATCACTGTAATGGAAATCCAATAAAAATTTCATACCGGCTGCTTTCACTCTTTTGGCCATTGCTTTGGTATGTGCCAAATCACAAAATCCTTTTTGAGGCGAATAACCACTATCATTTTGCGGGTCAACAAAAATTCTTAACCGCACAAAATTAAAACCATGGTCTTTCAAAATCTGTATTGCATCTTTTTCAACATCATTATCAGAAAACTTCATTCCCTTAGCTTCCAATTCAGGCAGAAAAGAAATATCAGCACCCAGCATCTTATCAATTTTTACAGGGGCAATCTTACTGATGGGAAAAGGAGTTTTTAAATTTGTAACAAGATGCGGAGTACCGGGTTGTATGGTTGCAATATCAGTGCTGCCACTCCATTCCACACCATCTGCTTTTGCTTCAAACTTTATGAGAGAAGGTGTTGTACCAGACTGCACCAACACCTGGCATTTGCCATTGAATAAATGCCTTTGTGCAATGGTGTCATTAAACTTATCCTGTTCATGACTGCTTGGATTGCCATTGCCAACACCAATGATTTTCGCATCACCACTAACTGAAAAATGGACAAGGTTGTCAGCATCGGGCACTTCAACACCATTCTTATCAATCACACTGATATTGATGACTGATACATCTTTTCCATCAGCAAGCATTGTGGTTTTATATGGAGTAACGATCACGGTATTGGGCTGGTCACTTGTTGCTACTTCAGCAAACAATTTTCTTCCATTGCGATAACCAATTGCAGTTAAAACCCCGGGCTCATAATTTACACTCCAGTTTAAATGCCCATTGCGTGGCATATCTTTTTTTCCAAGGCTTTTCCCATTTAAAAATAATTCAACATTATCTGCATTACTGTTTACCCACACTTCCACAAGCTGCCCTTCTTTGCCAGACCAGTTCCAATGTGGTGAAACATTTAAGACGTCTTTATCGCTCCACCAACTTTTGTAGTAGTAAGAAACATTTTTTGGAAAGCCACAAACATCAAGCACACCAAAATGTGAATTGATATTGGGCCATTGAAAAGGTGTTGGCTCACCACGGTAATCAAAACCTGTCCATACAAAACCACCCATCCACCAATTATCATTTGCCAAAGGTTTCCACCATTGTTCAGCAGTACTTGCCCATCCCGGGTAATTGATATCTTCATCAGGCAGGTAGCCGATAATTGAATCTTTTTTATAAACACCGCGGGTAGTTACTGTGCTTGCTACTTCTGTGCCCATGATGGGTTGTTTGGGATGGTCACGATGATAATCTTTTATCTCAGTAATATGATAATTAAAACCCCGCACAGGAATTACTTCGTTGACACCTATTGTATTATTTCCAACGTTTGCCGCATAAGTGCAGGTACGTGTGGGGTCAAGCTGTTTTTGTAATGCTATCAATGTTTCTGCAATGCGTTTGCCATAACTGGTTTCCTGTATGCCGAATTCTTCATTGCCGATAGACCACATAAAAACAGAAGGCCTGTTGCGGTCGCGTTTGATGAGCCTTTCAAGTTGGTTCATATATTCATCACTGCTGTTCAGCAAACGGTTTTCTTCCAACACCAGCATGCCTAAACTATCGCAGGCATCCAGCAATTCAGGGGTAGCAGGATTATGGCTCGTCCTGTATGCATTCACACCCATTTGTTTCAACAAACGCACCCGGTAATATTGCAGGTAATCAGGCAATGCCGAGCCGACACCTGCTGCATCCTGGTGATTGCAGGTGCCATGAATTTTTGTATAAACCCCGTTGATGAACAACCCACTGTCAGTAACAAGAACTGAACGTATGCCAAAACGGATTTTTAAACTATCAACTGTATTGTTTTTATTTTTTAATAATACAACAGTACGATATAAATAAGGGTCATCAACACTCCATAGTTTGGGATTTGTTACAACAATTTTCTGAGTAATCGTAGTTGCACTGCCGGATGCTATTGAGACCGGTTGCGGAATTGACTTACCAACAATATTGCCAGCTCTGTCAGTAACATAAGCAACGACATTGCATGATGATGAGTTGAAATGATTGTTTTCGATTGTTGACTGAACACTCACAGTAGCTTTACCCTGTTTAACATCAGTGTAAACAAATACGCCGTTCGTTGCAAAATGTGTATCGTTGTATTCATTTAACCAAACATGCCTGTATATGCCAGCGCCTTCATAAAACCAACCTTCATACTCAGTAGCATCCACCCTGACAGTGATGACATTGTCTCCATGAAAATTGATAGCATCAGTGATATCATAAGCACAACCCATATAACCACTTTTGTTGTTGCCTACAAAAAAACCATTCACCCAAATCATTGCATCACGGTAAATACCATCAAACTGGATTTGAAAACGGTGACCACTATCACTTGCCGGGATTTCAAAATGTTTGCGGTACCACCCAATGCTGGTTTCAGGATATAAACCACCAACCGGTTTGTAACCATGACTTTTCATTTCATCGCTTGGCGAATTTGCGAACGGGAGCTCAACAGCCCAATCATGAGGTAGGTTTAAATTGCGCCAGCCAACGTCATTAAAATCATTGGCAGCAGGTGTATTACCCGCATCACCTGACTTGGAAAAAATATTGGCTATTCCATAATTATAATCTTTCGCCGGGTCAGCAGCATTACCAAAAGCAAATTTCCAGTTGTTATCAAAATTTGTTTTCCTCACCGGTAGTGACTGAGCTGATAACTGGTTCATCGAAAAACCAATAAAACACCATAGCAAATAAATACCAACACGCTTCATGAGAATATTTTTTAGTATGTGGCGAATATCTTAAAATAAAACTTTGATTGTTTATATAAAAGGAAAAAGATTTATTCAAAAGATAAAATCTATCCCATAACAACAATCTTATTTTTTAAAATGCTGCTGAAGTGATGATAACATAAGAGGATTCAACGTTATTGACAGTTCGTTTTTGGTTTACAACATCAATCAGGCTGTGAAATTGTTGAGTCTGATTTTATTAAGCATAAATAAATGATTGCTGAAATCTTTAAATAATGTTTTCGGATGATTCAAAAAGGAATAACTTTTTTAAATGAATACGTCTCTCACAATTGACCTGTAATTTACTCAGAACAGTGGTTGCGGTCTTTGTATTATCCCGCCCCCTATCACATCATCACCTTCGTAAAAAACTGCACTTTGTCCAGGCGCAACGCCTTTTACATTATCATAAAAATGTACGCTGACTCCGTTTTCATTATTATATAATCTGCTCAATGCGCCCTTATCTTTATACCGGATTTTTGTAAGCGTTTCCATACCGTCTTCTACCCCATCATACTTCAGCCAGTTGATTTTTGCCACCTTCATTTCTGTCTGCCTCAAATCTTCTTCATCACCTAACACTACCGTATTGGTATCGGGTTCAATAGCTGTTACATACACAGGCCTCCCCAATGCAATATCCAAACCCTTTCGCTGGCCAACAGTATAAAAAGGGTAACCTTTGTGCTTCCCTAATTTCAAACCATTCTTATCTACAAACCATCCGCCATTCACTTTTTCTTCCAATCCTTCCACCCTGTGTTTTAAAAAACCACGGTAGTCATTATCAGGTACAAAACATATTTCATAACTCTCACTCTTCTTCGCCAGTTCAGGATAACCATAATCGTCTGCCATCTGGCGGATTTCACTTTTATGGTATTTGCCCAAAGGCAACATCGTGCGCTTCAACAAGTCCTGTTGCAAACCCCACAATACATAACTCTGGTCTTTCAACTCATCTTTTCCCTTGCTGACATAGTATCTTCCATTGCTATGCTGATGAATATTGGCATAATGGCCTGTTGCAATAAATTCACAATCCAAAGCATCAGCACGCTTTAATAAAGCACGCCATTTGATATGGGTATTACACATCACGCATGGATTTGGTGTGCGGCCTGCGAGGTATTCTTCAACAAAATTTTCAATGACAAAATCACCAAACTCTTCACGTATATCTAAAATAAAATGCGGGAACCCATGATCAACTGCTGCAGCCCTTGCATCATTAAAACTATCGAGGTTGCAACAGCCTGTTTCCTTGCTGCTGCTGCCACTGCTCGCATAATCCCACGTCTTCATCGTGATGCCTACCACTTCATAACCTTCTTCATGCAGCATCAACGCTGTTACGGTACTGTCAATACCACCGCTCATCGCCACTAAAACTTTACCTTTCATATCAACCCCCGTATGGAAATTTTATTTTTTAAAACTGCAAATATACAAAAGCATTTTCCAGGCTCCTGTTTTTGCCATTTCGCCTGGGGAGAACTTAAGACTGTACCAACATTTTGAAATAATGCTTTATACAGAAATTTTATTCAGGCAAATCTGCTTTCACATCAATCATCCTGTTCTGAATTGTTTGATACAAACTATTTCATCAAAGCATCATCACTCTTTAGCTTTTGTATCTATCACAATAGTTACAGGCCCATCATTCAACAACTTCACTTTCATATCAGCCCCGAAAATGCCTGTTTGTATTTTTTTTCCCAGGTCTGTTCCAAGTTGTGCAATCATTTGTTCATACAAAGGGATAGCAATTTCCGGTTTGCTGGCTCGAATATATGATGGCCTGTTTCCTTTTTTTGTTGCAGCATGCAATGTAAACTGGCTCACCAGTAAAATATCACCCTCAACATCTTTTACACTTACATTCATCACACCGTTTCCATCATCAAAAATCCTGAGGTTAACAATCTTGCTGCTCAGCCATTCAATATCTTCTTTGTTGTCTGCATCTTCAATACCAAGAAAAACCAGCAAACCGTTTTTTATTTCACCAACGATTTTTTTATCCACCGATACAGAAGCTTCAGAAACTCTTTGTATTACTGTTCGCATGTAATTTATTTTTGCTGCGCAATAAAAATATCATGAATCAGGACATTAGCAGTGAAATACTTTTTCAGACAGCAAGAAGTAGTGGCAAAGGTGGTCAGCATGTAAACAAAGTGGAGACGATGGTAGAAGGCCGGTGGCTGATTCTTGCATCAGCACTATTCACAGATGCACAGAAAGCAATCATCAGTGAAAAACTATCAAACCGCATCACAGCAGAAGGTTTTTTATTGGTGAAATCACAATCGGAAAGAACACAGTTAGGCAATAAATCACTCGTCATAAAAAAGATGAATGATTTGGTCAACAAAGCCCTGCATCCAAAAAAAATAAGGGTGCCCACCAAACTACCCAAAGCGGTGAAAGAAAAAAATCTTCAAAACAAAAAGCAACAATCTTTGTTGAAAGAAAGCAGGAAAAAAATCAGGCATAGTGAACTATAGAAACACCTTTAACGTTTCAACAATAACATAACTATACGAACAACATTGCAATCATTATTTTTCTTTTATGGCAACATAAAATTTTAAAAGCTTTTGAAATCCTTAACCAGTAAGGGTTTTAGCCCCCTCTCCAAAGGAGAGGGGGTTGGGGAGCCTGCCCACCTTTGGTGGGTGAGGTCTTATGAAACAAAGAGTCATCATAGATTGTCCGTCAATAGTCATTATTTTTACAAAAATTTTTTAGTTGAGCAGCATCAAAAAACTGGCAGGAGAAACCGTCTGGTATGGCATCAGTAGTATAGCAGCAAGATTTATCAATTACCTGCTCACACCTTACCTCACCTATCTATCACTTATATCAACAGAGAACTATGGGCAAATGGGCGCTATATATGCAGCTATCCCCATGTTCAACATCATTTTTACTTATGGCATGGAAACGACTTATTTCCGTTTCATGCGAAAAGACCTTAACGTTGATGAAGTCAACAATACCGCTACCATCAGCTTAATCATCAGCAGTATTTTATTAAGCGGTTTATTATGGCTCAACCAGGAATCGCTGGCAAAAATTGCTACGCTGCAGGAGTTTCCAATACTCATTCAGCTTAGCATAATTATTATCGGACTTGATGCATTATCCACCATTCCTTTTGCAAGGCTACGTTATGAAGGCAGGCCCAGGCTGTTTGCTATTATTAAAATTGCCAACATTCTCATCAATATAGGTTTCACTGTTTTCTTTCTGAGTTATTGCCCTGCAAAAGCAAAGGCAGAACCACATAGCTGGGCTGTTGTAGTTTATCGCCCGGACATCAATCCCATCGCTTATGTTTTACTGGCAAATGCCATCGCATCACTTTTAACATTAATCTTACTCAGCAAATGGGCCTTGCCAAAAAAATGGAAATTCAATCTGCAATTATGGTATTCAATGATGGCATATTCATTACCCATGTTGGTAGCAGGTCTTGGCGGCATGGTCAACGAAACCTTTGACAGGCTGATGCTCGGTTGGTGGTTGCCCAATGAACACGGTTTTGCCGATCAACAACGTGGCATCTACAACGCCTGTTATAAACTCTCTATCCTGATCACATTATTCATCCAGGCATTCAGGATGGGTGCAGAACCTTTTTTCTTTAAACAGGCTGAAGCCGGCAACCCACAAAAAACTTATGCCCGTGTAACAAAATTTTTTGTCATCACAGTATCCATCATGTTTTTAGTGGTGGTTTTATTTTTACCCATCTGGCAACATTTTATTTCACCAAAATACTGGTCAGGACTAAAAGTGGTACCCATATTATTGCTCGCCAATATGTGCCTCGGCATTTATTACAATCTCAGCATCTGGTACAAAGTTATCAACCGCACAATTGATGGCGCAAAAATCACTTTAATAGGCACAGCCATTACCTTCATCATAAATTATTTATTCATCCCACGTTACAGTTATGTAGCATCAGCATGGGCTACATTCTCCTGTTATTGCAGCATGATGGTCGTAAGTTATTTATGGGGGCAAAAAAAATACTACGTGCCTTATGCCTGGAAAAAATTGCTGGCATATATCGCCATATCACTGCTCATTTATTTTATACACAAAGGCATCACTGCTTTTTATGGCAACTTTGTTATCAGCTTATCGTTAGGCGCTCTTTTAATTTTGGCATATGTAATTTTTATTTTGAAAGTAGAGAAAAAAGAATTTATACAAATGCCCCTCATTGGAGTATTGGTAAAAAAATATTTATGATGTAATTTTTTTGTTACCGGCATTAGTTTTTCATGGCATCCCGGTTGTATCACTCCCTTGTACAATAAATTTTCATGGCAGCAATGGTTTCCATTTCCAACATCCTGCACTAATTGTAAGTCGTTGAAATTTTGAATTAAAAATAATATATATCCATAATTTCTTTTCATTGCTTGCATCAGATAAAAAATAAAATATCATTTCAAAAAATTCCTACATCCAGAGACCTTTTATTATGATAAACAAACCACCAATAACAATTCTTTATTCAACAATTACTTCATCTTCCACACCTGTCCCGGTTTTCAACTTCTTTACCTTCATATAAATTATCCTGATTTTTTCAATGCTACATTTATAATTTCGCAGCTATGATAGATTTCAGGAGTGATACAGTAACCAAACCAACTGCACCCATGCTCGATGCGATGTTTCATGCGCAGGTGGGCGATGATGTTTTTGGCGAAGACACATCCATCAATGCACTGGAAGAAAAAGTGGCCAATATGTTTGGAATGGAAGCAGCTATATTTTGTCCCAGTGGCACCATGACCAATCAAATTGCCATCAAATGCCATACACAACCTGGTGATGAAATAATTTGCGACAGGCTTTCACATATTTATCAATACGAAGGTGGCGGCATCGGTTTTAATTCAGGCTGCTCCGTTCATTTAATTGATGGTAATTATGGCCGCATAAATGCCGGCCAGGTGGAAGCTGCCATCAACAATAAAAACGATGTACATAAAGCATATTCAAAATTAGTTTCACTCGAAAATACCGCTAACCGCGGCGGGGGAAGTTGTTACAATTTTGAAGACATACTTGAAATAAAAAAAGTTTGTGATGCCAACGATCTTTTCTTTCATCTCGATGGCGCCAGGTTATTCAATGCACTTGTTGCAAAAAATGAAACACCCAAACAATATGGTGAAGTGTTTGACAGCATCTCAATTTGCATCAGCAAAGGTTTGGGCGCACCTGTTGGCAGCTTACTCTTGGGTTCAAAAAATTTTATTTCAAAAGCAAGGCGTATAAGAAAAGTTTTTGGTGGTGGCATGCGGCAGGCAGGTTATCTGGCTGCAGCCTGTATTTATGCTTTAGACAATCATGTCCAAAGATTGAAAGAAGATCATGAACATGCGTTTCAAATTGCAAACATTTTAAAGAAAAAAGATTTTGTTGGTGAAATATTCACTGTAGAAACTAACATCATCATCTTCGAAGTAAAAGGCAGGATGACAGCAGCAGAGATGGAAGCCCGATTGCAAAAAAATAATATTGGTGTAATTGCTATTTCAAAAACGCAGGTAAGGATGGTTACCCATCTCGATGTATCTGCATCCATGATAAATGAAACCATCCAAGTGCTGAATGATTTGTAATTTTACCGCAATTCTATTAACAACTTATAATTAAATAAAAAATGCTACCGAAGATAAATCCGACGAATACTCAGGCCTGGCTGCTGCTGAAAAAACATCAAAATGACGAGATGGGTAATATCACCATGAAGCGTTTGTTCAATGAAGATGCAGACAGGTTTAAAAAATTTTCTATCACATTTGGCGATATACTTTTCGACTATTCAAAAAATATCATCACACAAAAAACAATGCACCTTTTATTACAACTGGCAGATGATTGTAAAGTGAAAGATGCAATAGAAAAAATGTTCAGTGGTGATAAAATCAATGAAACAGAAAACCGTTCCGTATTACATACAGCATTGAGGAATTTCAGTGGTGAGCCTGTTCTCAGTGATGGTAAAGATGTAATGCCAGATGTGCAGCGTGTATTAAACCAGATGAAAACATTTTGCCACAAAGTCCATAGTGGTGAATGGAAAGGATATACCGGGAAAAAAATAAAATACATCGTCAACATCGGTATCGGTGGCAGCGACCTCGGCCCGGTGATGGTGACAGAAGCATTGAAACCTTATTGGATAGAAGGTATTGAAGCACATTTTGTAAGCAATGTGGATGGCACACACATCGTTGAGACATTAAAGAAAGTAACTCCTGAAGAAACATTGTTTTTGATTGCATCAAAAACATTCACCACTCAGGAGACAATGACTAATGCACATACAGCCCGTGATTGGTTTTTAAATACGGCCAAAGATGAATCAGCAGTTGCCAAACATTTTGCAGCGCTTAGCACCAATGAAAAAGAAGTAAAAAAATTTGGCATTGACACAGCGAATATGTTTGAATTCTGGGATTGGGTTGGAGGCCGTTACTCTTTGTGGAGCGCAATCGGTTTGTCAATTGCATTAACAATAGGCTACGACAATTTTGAACAATTATTAAAAGGTGGTTACGAAACCGATGTTCATTTTAAAACATCTCCTTTTGATAAAAACATCCCTGTACTGATGGCATTAATTGGTACATGGTATGTGAGTTTTTTTAAAGCACAAACAGAAGCCATTCTTCCTTACGATCAATACATGCATCGCTTCTCAGCATATTTCCAGCAAGGCAATATGGAAAGCAATGGTAAATATGTTGACAGGAATGGCAGTGAAACCAATTATGCAACAGGCCCGGTAATCTGGGGCGAACCCGGCACTAACGGGCAACATGCTTTTTACCAGTTGATACATCAGGGAACATTATTAATTCCCTGCGATTTTATTGCACCTGCAAAATCACACAACCCAATAGGTGACCATCATGTAAAATTGTTAAGCAACTTTTTTGCACAGACTGAAGCATTGATGAAAGGAAAAGATGAAGCTGAAGTAAAAGCAGAGCTTCTAAAAGATGGCAAAACTCCTGAAGCAATCAAGAAACTGGTTCCGTTTAAAGTTTTCAAAGGCAATAAACCTACCAACTCATTTTTAGTAAAAGAAATCACACCGAAAACTTTAGGAAATTTAATTGCATTGTATGAACATAAAATTTTTGTACAAGGCATCATCTGGAACATTTTCAGTTTTGACCAATGGGGCGTTGAATTAGGCAAGCAACTTGCTTCAAAAGTATTGCCTGAACTGGAAAACAATGAAACCATCACAGCGCACGATTCATCCACCAATGGACTAATCAATGCATGGAAAGCAATGAAATAATCTTTAGTTGATTATATGCTCAGGTGAGTTATCTCTGTTCTAAATTTTTTTATCAGGATTTCTCTTTAGCGATATTTTCTTTAAACAGATTTAACGCATCCTAAAGATTTTTAGCTTCATTTTTGCTATTAACACTAAGAATAAAAGTAGTCTGTCGTTCCTGGTTTTTTTCATTAATAGAAAAGATAAAATTGCTTTGCAACGCAACTGACTTACATTAATCAAAAAAAATACACATGAAGAAATTACTTATTTTAATTGCAGTTATTGCTTTTTACAATACAGCTTTTTGCCAGAATGATGAAACAGCTAACGTATTGGCATTGGAGCGGAACATTGCTGATGCATTTACCAAACACAATGCTCCGGCTATTATTACAACATTTAGTGATGATGCCACCATTATATTAGCAAACGGCGAGATGGCAGGCAAGCAACAACTCTTACAATATTTGCCCAACATCACCAGCGTTGTTCTTTCAGATATGAAAGTCGTATTGAAAGGAGGAATTGCTATCGTTACCGGCATACAGGTAGAGAATGGAAAAAATGATGCAGGTGTTTATTCCAACAAATACCGATTCATGGATGTACTTGAAAAGACAAAAGGCCAATGGAAAATTATTGCCAGCCAGGCAACATTTATGGAGCAGTAATAATATTTTACAAGTAATTAAAAAAACGGAGTAGAAATACTTCGTTTTTTTTCAGCACATGATGATTCAAATGGTATTTTAATCGTTCAGGCTTTATCAGTTTTCAAAATTACTTTTTCAACCTTCTGCAATAAAAATTATTCACTCGTAACAATCTCAAAATTTCTTGTTTCAGCATCACCATTTTCATCAACTACAGTTAATGTATGTTTTCCAGGTGCAGGGTTCACAGCCATTTGATGAATATTTTCTGTTTCGCCAATATATACATCATCAATACTCCAGAATAATTTGATGCTATTATTCCTTGACTGCACAGTAAAAACAGTTCTTCCTTTCTCGCCGGAAAATTCTTTGGGTATAGAAATCTGTGCACCTTCCTGGGGATAAACAATATCTAACTGTGATTGCATATTGAAAGTACAACCAGCCATAAAAGGAGGCAATGTTGCATAGTCAGTGTGATGCTGTTTATAATAATATTCCATTGTTGGTGGTAATACAAACCAGGAGCGATGCAACATTTCAGATGGAGATACACAATTACTGTTAACCCTGTATGTTCCGGTTTTATCTAAATGAATTATTTTATGATAAGGGCAAACCGGCGCCTGTAATGCACGAGCCGGAACAAGCATCGTATCCACATCAGTACAATTATCTCCGGCTTTAAAACCCGACTGGTGACAAACTGGTAAATACATAAAATCATATTGTGGTGGCGAAAACCATTTTGATGTAGGCAACACCCTGAAGATATCAAACATAATTGGTGCAGCAGCCTGAATACCTGTGAGGCCAGGCCGACCCTCTCCTGTTGTATTACCCACCCATACAACTACGCAATATTTTGGTGTAAAGCCAACAGCCCATCCATCCCTGAAACCAAAGCTGGTGCCGGTCTTCCATGCAATGCGTTGTGCTGACTGAAACATATTCCATAAGCCCTCTTCACCCGGTCGCATCACTTCATTCATCGCATTAAACGTTAACCACATTGATGTATAATCAAAAAGTTTTGATTGTGGTTTTGTTGCATGCTGTTTAAACAAATTTTCATCATTATACTTTGGCATAAACCAATCATCATTATTCCATAGGCCTTTATTTTTTCGCTGGTGCAAATACATTCTTGCCATACTTGCATACACTCCGCATAATTCATAAGGCGAAATTTCACAGCCACCTAATATCAGGCTCATTCCATAAAAATCTGCAGGATGATTAAGTGTGGTAAACCCACATTGTTGCAACACATTGTAGAAACGCTGATAATGGTATTGTTGCAACATCTTAACTGCAGGTATATTTAAACTTCTTGCCAAAGCTCTGTTTGCAGGTACTGCGCCATCATAACCAAGGTTAAAATTTTCTGGTGCATATCCATTGATTTGAGTGGGGATATCTGGCACCAATTGTTGTGGTAACATGCTGCCTTCACTCAGCAATGAACAATACAATAATGGTTTTAATGTGCTGCCGGGGCTGCGTTTACTTGCCAGCACATCCACATGGCTTTCCAATGATGAATCCTGTGTTTCATACACATTGCCTGTATAAGATAAAATATTTCCTGTTTCCACATCCACCACCATTGCAGCAGCATTATGGATTTGATTGGCTTCCAGTTGTTGATGGTACCGTAATAAAATTTCGTTTACCTGCTCCTGCAAATCAATTTGAAGAGTTGTATGGATGCCGGTAGTAACATTTATGCCAGCAGCTTTTGCAGCGATAATATTTTTTTTAAAGCGGTCTAACAAATGGGGAGCTAATTGTGGTAATGGTTTGGGCACTCCGGGTAATGGTTCCAGTTTTGATAACTCTGCAATAGATGCATCTATTATTTTTTCATCGGCCAATTTATCCAACAACAAATTTCTTTTACGTAATAACTCATGTTGGTTTTTGCCCGGCCTCACCAGCGATGGTGCATTAGGCAAGACGGTCAAAGCAGCCATTTCACCCCAACTCAATGCGGTTGCGTTCCTGCCATAATACCGCCATGCAGCAGCGTCCAACCCAACAACATTACCACCAAATGGAGCATTACCTGCATACAAAGCAAGAATGGTGTTTTTCCTGTTTGTACACTCTAACCTTAGAGCTTCAACACTCTCAATTAATTTATTAAAAATATTACGCCTTTTCGCTCCACGGCTCATCCTTATCACCTGCATTGTAATGGTGCTGCCACCGCTTACTACAGATCCCGATCGTATGTTTTGAAAAATGGCACGCATTAATGCCAATGGGTCAATACCGGGATGATAAAAAAAACGTTTGTCTTCAAATGTTGTAATGCATTGAATAAATTTTTCAGGAACTGTATCAGTATAAGGGAAACGCCATTGCCCGTCTTCAGCAATTGATGCGCTCAAAAGATTGCCATCTCTATCTTCCACCACATAACTGGTTGGATCATTAAATAAATGAGATGGCAAACAAAACCAGAACCAGGTTACTAAAATCAATGCAATGCCAATGCAAATTATTTTGGCCAATGATAATTGATGAAAATATTTTTTTAAGCGTTGCACTACTGTGACGAATATATTAAAAAAATCCCCCCGATTTACCGGGGGGACAACTCAGGTACGGAGGCTTCCACAGAAGTAATATTATGTGTTGAGCATAGATTCTGCTTCGTCCTTCATATCATTGAATTTTTTTTTGGCGTTCTCAATTATATCATTGGCTTTTGCTTTCACTGTCTTGAATTTGACTGCAACTTCATCCGCTAAATCCTCGCAATTATCTTTTATTCCCTGAGCTCTCTTTGAAATTTTTTTCCTCGTTTCTTCACCACTCGCAGGTGCAAATAATACACCTAAAATTACACCAACGACCACACCATTTAAAAGTGTTTTAAAATGCATATTCAGATTTTTTGATTTCACGATGTGAAACAAATTTATTCAATTTTTCATCAAATGCACAAACAGTATTTTGGGTATAAGAAATTTTTTACAATTCAATGAGCAAACAAGGAAAAGGTTTGCAACAGAGAGATGAATTGCCAACAATTCAGGAATACCATTCACTAAAAATTAAAGGATAAATAATTTAAGATTAATCACTACCATCCGGACTTTTTTTAAAAACACAGGATAATGTCCATGAAAGTATTGATTTTACTGCATTATTAAATATACTTTTTGGAATAAAAGTCTCCTATCAGAAACTAAAAGATTTCTGA
>JAFDXI010000013.1 GCA_018268035.1 Bacteroidota bacterium
GGCAATTTTATTGTGGAAGCTATACTTACCCTATCGGCAGCAGAAAGTTCAACATTAAATTCTTCCCTGTACATTTCTTTCCCCGCGGAGTTTATCAACTTTACAGTTAAAATGCCTGTTACATTTTTATTATGGTCGTTTACACCAACCAGGGTAAAATTCAACTGGCTGCCAGGCTTATGAGCGGGCACTTCTTTTACATATCGCCCATCAACAAGATTTATAAAAATATTTGCAGGAGCAAAGGCATGGTTAAACCAATGCAAAACAGGTGAGGGTTTGAGGTTTTTAATATTACCAACAAACCAATCGCCTGTATAGCCATAATTATTAGTAAGATGGCAAAAGGCGAGTACACCGGCAATATTACGGTTGCTTCGCAGCCATTCCGTTTCCAGTTGAAGCCAATATGCTTGCAATTGCCAGCGATCTTTTGGAGTGGAATTTTTGCCAAGATATTTATCATACACTTCAACAGTAAGTTTGCTGGGTGTACCATTTCTCCAAAGCCAGACCCATCCGTATTCATTCACCAACTGTGCTGAAGAAGATTCTTCCAATTCCTTCATAATAACCGGTTTGTAATTAAGGTCGCCCAGGGGATAATAAGCTTGGTTTTTCTCCATGAAAAAACTCACGCCCTGGTAAGGATGTGGCTCATCCATATCATCATTTTGCATAGAGGTGGATGTCATAAAACCGGCATCCCAAATCCTTGTAGGGTCTAATTCTTTCAAATCGGGGATCAACACATTTCCGATATAATCATCCCAGTTTTCATTTATACCATCCCAAATTGCAATGCTTGGATGAGAACCGTCTGACCATACCCAGTCGGTGTATTCTTTTCGTATCTGTTCGTCCCAGCCGTGGTTTTGCCAATAAAACCACTCGTTTTGAAATAAAAGACCGTATTCATCAGCGAGATCATACCAAAAATCAGGTACTATGCCTACGCAAATGCGCATGGCGTTCCAGTTTAACTGTTTTGGTATATCAATCAACATCTTCTTTACCCAATTTTTATCCCATGCAAGACCACCGCAGTCGGGGTCTTCAAAAAATCGCTGCAGTGTAATGTTTGATCCGCGCAGATAATACTTATTACCATTAAGGTAGAAGAATTTTCCGTGGCGTTCAAAATCCCGCATGCCAAAATTCTTTTGCACGGCATCGGATTCCCTGCCTTTATAGAACACCGACACTTCTGCTGTGTACAAGAATGGATCTTCCGGTGACCAGGGATGAATGTTCGTTAAAGGAATTTCTGTCTCCAGTTCATTATTCCGATCTCTAATGGAAACATACTGCTGCTGTTTATCTGCTACCAGTTTTCCGGAAATCTTTTCTTTTATTTTTATATTCAACAATAACGAATCTTTAGTGCTTTCTCCAAAGTAAATCTGAGCAGGATTTAAGTTCCATAGTTTGATCTTCACAGTCACTTTTTTGTGCCTAAGATGCGGCAACACAAGCACCTTATTCACACGCAACTTATTAGTAAATGTTAACGAAACATCGTCCCATATCCCGGGTAAGTAATGTTCTTTTTCTTTATCGGTGCTGCCAGCCGCAGCGCTTGGCAACCAGTAGCGATCGCCTACCTTAATGATGATTTCATTTTCCTGTCCGAATTTAAGAGCACGGGTAGCGGCCACTTCTATAGGTGTATAACACTCCATAAAAGAGCCCAAGCCAATGCCGTTCACAAAAATCTGTGTAACATATTGACTCTTTTTAATAGTGAGTACCCCTTCCAGGTCTTTTACATCGTGTGGTATAAACAGTTTTTTTCTGTACCAGCTATACTTTGGCGTATAATCAATATTGTAAACACCGTGTTCTTTTTTTGCTTCTACTTTACCCGGCCGCTTAAAAAACTTCTCGTATTCATCAATACGTGGTGTTGCCAAATGAACTAAACCAGGAATGGGGATTGAACGAGTGAAAGTGGCAGGCACCCATGCTGTAGTAGTTTGTTCAAAATCCCAAACACCGTTCAAATTCATAGTAACCCGTGAAGTCTGCGCTGATAATTTGTGCGAAAAAAACAAGCATAGTATAACACTGTACAGGTTCCTGAATTTTACTGACGTTTTGATCAGATTCACTTTTAACATTATTGTAGAGTTTGAATTGGTATCAATTTGCATTATCCCAGACCAGCGTAACAACGTCACCTGCAGCTAATGTATACAGTAAATTGTCACTTCTGTATTTCACTTTAAACATGGACGAATCTTTGCCCATGTTTATGGCTAATAAAACTATTGAACCATCAGGGTTTTTGAATGCCACATTTTCGATAGAGTGTTGAAAGGTATTTGAGGCAATTCGGTTTGCTCCAGGTTTAACAAACTTACTTGCGTGTGCCAGTGCATAAAATTCGGGCATACGTTCAATATTGCCTAAAGTATCAATTGTTACCAACCCATAACAATCTGCGCAGTTTTGGTCACTTTCGTCTTTTGATTTTTGCAACATGTTTCCTTTATCCAATGCAAGATTCCATAGACATACACCCTTTGACCAATTGCGCACACTACCTATGATAACACGAGATACAAATTCCCGTATAGTTTCTTTAAAACCGCCTATCCATTTTCCGCCGGAGCCTTCTGTAAACCAAATATCTTTTTCAGGATATTTATCATGAACAAATGATTGAAGCTCGGGGCTCCCTCCGTAGTTATGAAAACCAGTTCCCGCAATAAAATTATAGGCCAGTGGGTCATCCAACACTTCCAACGGATATTTGAATCCTTTTTCAGCCATTGAAAGTGAGGCCCAGTTATGATCAAAAATAATGATGCGGGCGCTGATTTTTTCTTTGGTAAATGCCGGCCCCAGATGATTTTTTATAAAATCGGCTTGTTCCTTTGCTGTCATGATCATTCCTGGATAAGCAGTAGGCCCATACTCGGGCTCATTTTGTATCGTAACTGCAAATATGGGAAGGCCTTCTTTCGTGTATGCCCGTATATATTTTACAAAATACTGTGCATACACTGGGTAATATTTATGTTGCAGATATGAATTACCGGTACCCCGCATTGAGCCTGTATTTTTCATCCAGCCAGGCGCACTGCAGGGCGAACCGAATATTTTTAATGAACTGTTATTCGCCAAGGCTATTTTAAGCATCGGAACCACATCATGTTTGTCCTTTTCTATTGAAAAATTTTCAAGATGCAGGTCTGTTTTGCCTCCAGATATGTCATCATAACTGTAGTCGCCGCCAATTTCATAACCGGAAGCACCTATCATCTGACGGATAAAACTCAAACCTATCCCATCACTGCCAAATAGTTCCTTCATCAGCGAATCCCTTTTTCCAGGCTCCAGCATCCGATTCAATACATAAGCCGAAGTACCCGTCATTGCGGCTCCGAAACCATCCATCTCCTGATAGGTTATTTTATCATCTATAAATATTTCCTGTACTTTTTTATCGTTCACAGCATCGGCAGCAAATAACATATCATGCTGTTTTTCCAGACGCTTACTTCCGTTAGCTGTTGTTAGCCATGCGTGTATGTTATTGTTACCATTGCTTTGTGTATATGCAACAGGCAAAAAAATATAATAGAGTAAATAAAATCCAAACGCTTTTCTCATCACGATTTGATCTGTTGTTTTTGAGCTCTATCTGGTAATTAATAACCCGGATTTTGGGTTAGGTTTTTATTAAGGTCTCTTTCCGTTTGAGGAACGGGAAAAATAAGTTTACTTTCTGAAACATTATAGTTTAATGGTGTTCCGGACGGGTCTTTAAGTTTATTCATTACCCCAAATAAATTCTCGTTGCCTGAACGTAACAGATCAAGCCAGCGTTGCCCTTCAAAAGCCAGTTCCAGTCTTCTTTCATTTAAAATAAGCATGGCGGCATCTGCTTGGTTTGAAGCAGATATGGCAGGTAATTTAAC
>JAFDXI010000140.1 GCA_018268035.1 Bacteroidota bacterium
CCATTTTTTGTTATCGGCCTTTGCGGGTTGTATTGCTGCACAGATGAACCGCCACTACTGCCTACCTGTTCAAAATAACTGTTGTTGCCATCGTTAGTAATAACAGGTTTTAACTGTTCATCCAATACGATAATATTTAACCAGCTTCTTGGGTGGCTGGTATTTTCTGTGGCGTTGCGCTGGTTGAGAAAATTATTTACAGAAGGATTAATCATAGAATTACTCACCTGCCCGCTCACAAATTTATCTCCTGAAGCAATTGGCAATGAACCAAGGATGCAGGAGCTAATAACACCATCTGAGCATTATTCCGTCATCATTTTGTTCCAGTATTACCATATCGTTTCATTAATTAATTACTTTCCCATCCTTATATTTTATTACTCCTCCAAACCGCCCATTAATCCACATGTATGTTACAATTTGCGGATAGCCCAACATCAACCCTTTTTCTAAAATATAAGGATTAGCATTTATTTTTTCGACTGTTAACTGAGAAGTGATTTTTATAAATTCCATGTTATAAACAGAAAATTGAACATGATTAGTATGTTCTTTTGTTTTTATAAAATCATCAATCTTTTTATAAAGGGTACTTGTGTCATTCATATTTCCATCTACGAGATAATATTCAGTTCTATCAATGGAAGTCATGTTGTTACTTGTAAAAGTATCAGTTTTAGTTAATACAGTTAAAGGAGTGATCTTTATATTACTTCCGTTTTGATACTTGCAGCTTTGCATGAATACCATTAATAGCATTATTGCCAAATGCAGATTTTTCATATTTTATAATTAATATAATACCCCCTGCAAAATCAAACCACTTGTTAAGTTGAAAAAACAATAACTTTAAACAAGTGAAATTATGTAACAAACACGAAGAAAATTGGATGCTGCGTTCAAAGCAAAAGTTTATATTGAAGACTTGCGGGAACGCGAAACGCTTTCAGGATTAGCGGACAGGTATGATGTGTACCCCAGCCAAATTTCCCAATGAAACCATGGGTTTGCTGAAGTAATTATTGATTTTGAAATTTTCAGGTACATTTATTCTTTTTAATAAATTATTTTTCATGAAAAGAATTCAACTGTTTATTTCCGTTTTTGTTTTATTGTTTTTGGCAAACAAATCTGAAGCACAGCTCTCCCGTTTCAGCGCCGAACAATTTGTCAATGACAAAGGTGATACTTTGCAATACCGTTCCCTGTTCCCGGATTATGATACTCTTCGCAAATACCCACTCGTTATTTTTTTACATGGTTCAGGTGAAAGAGGTAATGATAATATTTCGCAGTTAAAATGGGGCGCCCTCAATTTTGCATCTGATGAAATGATGAAACTACATCCTGCATTTGTCATAGCGCCACAATGCCCGGAGAAAATGGCCTGGTCAAATTTTGAAAGAAATAAAAGTATTCCGGGCAAACTGTTGCCTTCACCATCAACACCGATGGAACTGGTGATGGAGTTGATTCACAAATTCATCACGACAATGCCTGTTGATACCAACAGGATATATATCACAGGGTTATCAATGGGAGGATATGGCACATTTGATGCTATAGAACGTTATCCCAATTTTTTTGCAGCAGCAATGCCTGTTTGTGGAGGTGGCGATACATCAAAAGCAAAAGATATTGCTCATATCCCCATCTGGATTTTTCATGGTGCAGAAGATGCTGCTGTGAATCCTGACAATGCAATCTACATGGCTGAAGCTTTGAGAAAAGCAGGTGCGCATCCTGGTCTGACCATGTATCCGGAGACAGGGCATTTTTCATGGATTGCAGCATACAATGATATGCAGGCAATGGACTGGCTGTTCAGGCAACATAAATAATTTCCTGGAGCGGTGAAACGGATCAAAATCCAAAAACAGATGTTAGTTTTTTGAAGCCAATGCTTTCAATAATTACTACATATATTTGCTGCCCAAAATGATTGATAAACTGTTTGTATCAATTAATTTTAATACTTAAATAAATATTTTCATGGCTAATTCGAAAATTATTGAACTCCTCGGTGATAAAGCTGATTATTTGTTGAATTATTCAACTCCCAAAGTAGATAAATCTACCTTACATCTCCCCGGGCCGGATCACCTGGACAGGATTTGGAATAACAGTAACCGCAGCAACCGTGTTTTGGGCAGCATGCAACAATTGCTGGGCCATGGCCGTTTGGCCAATACCGGTTATTGCAACATATTCCCGGTTGACCAGGGCATTGAACACAGTGCCGGTGCATCTTTTGCCCCCAACCCGGTTTATTTTGATCCTGAAAATATCATCAGGCTGGCAGTAGAAGCCGGCTGCAACGGTGTGGCTTCCACATTTGGTGTGCTGGGCATCATGAGCAGGAAATATGCACATAAAATCCCTTTCATCGTTAAGATAAACCACAATGAATTTTTAAGTTACCCCAACAGTTTTGACCAGACCCTCTTTGGCTCTGTGAAAGATGCCTGGAATATGGGCGCTGTGGGCATTGGCGCCACCATTTATTGGGGCAGTGAAAACAGCCGCAGGCAGTTGAAAGAAATCGCTGAAGCTTTTGAGCAGGCGCATGAGCTGGGCATGATCACCATTTTATGGTGCTATACCAGGAATGATGCTTTCAAAGTAAATGGTGTGGACTATCATACGGCTGCTGATTTTACAGGCCAGGCCAATCACCTGGGTGTTACCATCCAGGCCGATATCATCAAACAAAAATTACCTACCAATAATGGCGGATACCTGGCCACCAAACACGGCAAGACAAGCCCTTTGGTATATTCTGAACTGACTTCCGACCATCCAATTGATCTTTGCCGATACCAGGTATTGAATTGCTATAGCGGTAGGGTTGGTTTAATCAATTCAGGTGGTGAAAGTAAAGGCGCATCAGATCTGGCAGATGCTGTTACAACGGCTGTTGTGAATAAGCGTGCCGGTGGCATGGGATTGATACTTGGCCGTAAAGCTTTCCAGCGTCCAATGAACGAAGGAATAGCTATGCTGCAAAATATCATGGATGTTTATACTGATGACAGCATTACCATTGCTTAAATAAAAAATCATACATTGCATTGGCGAACGGGCTATTGGCCGGTTCGCCATTTTTTACCTTATTGATTTTATCATGGCAGAAAAAGACGATGAGTTAAACGAATCGCTTCCAGGTAAAGAAGTAAAAGAAAGTGCTGAAACCCCGGGAAGCAATGAAAAAGAAAAATGGTTTAAGCGTTTGCGCAAAGGCATCACCACTTCTACATCTGAGAAGAAAGAAATGCAGGAGGGGTTATGGAGCAAATGCCCCGAATGTCATTATATCTGCACTACCAGCGAGCTGAAAGAAAATTTATATGTATGCCCGAAATGTAATTATCATCATCGTATAGGTAGCGAAGATTATTTTGAAATATTATTCGACGAAAAAAAATACACTGAGCTTTTTGATAATATAGAAAGCACCGATTTTCTTGGCTTCACTGATTTAAAACCTTATCAGAAAAGACTGGATGAAATTCATTCAAAAACCAATCTGAAAGACAGTATGCGTGTTGCAGTTGGTGATATCAACGGAAATGAAGTTGTAGTGGCCTGTATGGATTTTGAATTTATTGGTGGTTCATTGGGAAGTGTGATGGGGGAAAAATTCAGCCGTGCTGTTGATTATTGCATACAAAACAGGTTGCCTTATTTAGTGATCAGCAAGAGTGGTGGCGCCAGGATGATGGAAAGTGCTTTCAGCCTGATGCAACTGGCAAAAACAAGCGGGAAGCTCACGCAATTGAGTGATGAAGGGCTGCCATTTATTTCGTTGTTAACTGATCCCACTTTTGGTGGTATCTCTGCCAGTTTTGGAATGTTGGGCGATTTTAATATCGCCGAACCTGGGGCATTGATTGGTTTTGCCGGACCTCGGGTAATTAAAGAAACGATTAAAAAAGATTTGCCCGAAGGCTTTCAACGCAGCGAATTTTTATTGGAACATGGGTTCCTCGATTTTATTGTTGACAGGAAAAACCTGAAGGATAAACTTTCCACACTTATAAAATTGCTGCAGGATTAATCACCATTTCAGGTTCATCACTATTGCCAAAAATTATACTTTCAATTTGTTGCTTTTTGTTTAACCAATGATTTCATGATGGCTAAGGAAATGAACAACAGGCAGGCCTATTTTAATTACCACATTGAAGATAAATATGTGGCCGGTATAGTGTTGCTGGGTACTGAAGTGAAATCAATTCGTGAAGGCAAAGTGAGTTTTAATGATGCGTATTGTATGTTTGACAAAAGCGAATTATGGTTGCGTGGTCTTTATATAGCAGAATATAAAATGGGCACTTCAAATAATCATATAGCTGTGCATGACCGTAAGCTATTACTTACACAAAGGGAATTAAAGCGGCTACAGGCAAAGATGAAAGAAAGAGGTTTTACACTTGTGCCGTTGCGTGTTTTTTTCAATGAAAAAAATTTTGCAAAAGTTGAAATAGGCCTGGCCCGTGGTAAAAAGACTCATGATAAAAGAGCATCTATTAAAGAAAAAGATGTGAAGCGGGAGCTGGGGAGGGTGGTGAAGTTTTAGGGTGAATTTGCAGGATAGAAATTGATTAATAATCAATTTGCAAATACTTTTCTCGATATTTCTTTCTTTAATATTTTCATATAATCCAAAAATTATTATTGGCAAATCATTTTAAGTTTTTTTGATTTATCATTCTTATTTGACTGATCAGATATTGCTCATTGGATAATTTAGTTGAAGCGTTCATTTTTCAGAAATTATATTGTAATATTTAGTTTTTATATTTACCATTGAAATAATTTAAGAGAGAAGAATGAGTACTACGACAACCTTCGTCAAATCTTTGTTAAATGGTTTTTTGTTATGACTGCTTCTTTAAACACATTTGTTATTTTGCTATCAGTAAGGCACATTTATTGAATGATACCTTTAGTTAAACTAGTATGGTTTAAAAATTAAATTCTTCTAACAATGAAATTAAAAAATGTATTATTAATTGTTGCCATCAGCGTTGCAACTTCTTTATTAAGTATCTGGGGTTATGGCACCTGGTTGCGCAATCAATCTGTATCTTTTCAAAATGATGGAAAATTACCAGTAAATTATGCTGGTTTTTTTGACAAAGATGCACCCACAGGGATTCCCGATTTTACTGCTGCAGCTACATCAGCTACACCTACAGTCGTTCATATAAAAACAAAGATTAAGGGCAAAACTGTTGCTTCAAAAAACAGCAACCCTTTTGGTAATTTGTTCGGAGATGATGACCCTTTCTTCCAGTTTTTTGGCGGCCCACGCACAATACCTGATCAACAGGCAAGTGGGAGTGGCGTTATAATGACTTCTGACGGTTACATCATCACCAATAACCACGTAATTGATGGAGCAAGTGATATCAATGTTACCCTCAGCAACCGTAAATCTTATAAGGCAACAGTAGTGGGAACAGACCCAAGTACTGACCTGGCTGTTTTGAAAATTGATGCTACTAATCTTCCATATATGGTGATGGGTAACAGCGATGATGTGAAATTAGGTCAATGGGTTTTAGCAGTTGGTTATCCTTTGAACCTGGATGTGACTGTTACTGCTGGTATTATAAGTGCAAAGTCGAGAAGTATTGGAATTAATCAAAGCAGGAGTGCTATTGAATCATTTATTCAGACTGATGCTGCGGTGAACCCCGGCAACAGTGGTGGAGCATTGATTAATACAAATGGTGAATTGATAGGTATTAATTCAGCCATAGCATCACCAACTGGTTCTTATGCCGGATATTCTTATGCTATACCAGTTAACATAGTAAAGAAAGCAGCTAATGATTTGATTAAATATGGTGCAGTGCAAAGAGCTTATATTGGTGTTAGTTATGTACCTGATGGTATTTCTGATGAACAGAAAAAACAGATGGGTATTAAGGATGGTCCTGGTATTTATGTAACCAGTGTAGCTTCTGATGGCGCAGCCAAAGCAGCTGGTTTGCAAAAAGGTGATTTCATTACAAAACTCAATGGTGTTGAAATTAATAGTTCTTCAGAATTATTAGGACAGGTAAGCCGTTACAAACCCGGAGATAAAATCTCCCTTACTTATATCAGGGATGGTAAAGAAAATACAGTAAATCTTACTTTAAAAAACAAGGCTGGTAATTTTGATGTAGTAAAAAATACTACAGCTTTTGATCAGCTTGGTGGCGAACTGGTTACTGTTGATAAAGAAACAGCTAAAAAGAATGATATCAGTGGTGGTGTCCAGGTAAAAAAATTAGGTGATGGTTTATTAAAAGGCACCCGGATACAGGAAGGGTTTATTATAACAAGTGTAGATGGCCAGGATGTAAATTCTTTGGATGACCTGAAATCTATTTTGAATAATGCAAGTGGCACTTTGAGATTAGAAGGTGTTTACCCAGGTTATGATGGCACTTATGGATATCCTTTAGCTATCAATCCGGATAACAGTGGTAATTCTGATAATAGCAATGGTGATGATAATCCTTAATCGAATAATTAAATAATAATAAAAAACCGCCCATAAGGCGGTTTTTTATTTACGTTTATCAAATTAACTTCTAAGTTTGCGATGCGTTAGCTTATTTTGATATGTGTTTGTTATTGCAAATGTTGACTAAAGTCTAAAAAATAATTGCTGGCAATGGTCAATGAATGAACTTTAATTATTGAAAAATATTCTGTTGCCGGAGAAATACACAAAACCATTTACATGAGAAGAGTAGTTATAACGGGTATTGGCGCCGTAACACCTTTAGGTAATTCAGTTAAAGAATTTTGGGAGAATATTTTGGCAGGTAAAAGTGGTGCTGGCCCCATAACAAAATTTGATGCATCAAATTTTAAAACACAATTTGCTTGTGAGGTAAAAAATTTTAACCCCGAAAAATATTTTAACAAAAAAGATGTCCGTAAATACGACCCATTTTCACAATATGCAATTGCAGCTACTGAAGAAGCAGTGGCAAGTGGCAATATAGATTTCTCATCATTTTCTGAACAAGAAAGATTGGATATTGGAGTAATCTGGGCATCAGGCAATGGTGGCATCATGACTTTTGATGAGCAGGCTAAAGAATTTTTTACCGGTGATGGTGTACCTCGTTATTCACCATTCTTTGTGCCAAAAAAAATTGAAGATATTGCAGCAGGTATTATCTCTATCCGTTATCAGTTGTATGGACCTAATTATTGTCCTGTCGCTGCCTGCGCATCATCTAATATGGCTATCATCAATGCATTTGATACCATCCGTATCAATAAAGCAAACATGATGATTGTAGGTGGTTCTGAAGCTGGTATTACAGCATCCAGTATTGGTGGTTTTAATTCCTCACAGGCATTATCAAGAAGAAATGATGACCCGCATGGCGCTTCAAGGCCTTTTGATAAAGACAGGGATGGCTTTGTATTGGGCGAAGGCGCCGGTGCTTTGATACTGGAAGAATATGAACATGCAGTGAAAAGAAATGCTGTAATTTTTGCCGAACTTGTTGGTACTGGTATGGCGGCTGATGCATATCATCTAACCGGCACACCGCCTGATGGCAGGGGCGCAGTCTGGGGTATGCAAAAGGCATTAAAAGAAGCCGGTATTTCAGCCATTGAAGTGGACTATGTTAATGCTCATGCTACATCTACTCCACAAGGTGATCTGAGCGAAGTAGCAGCCATCGAAAGAATTTTTGGCAATAGCAGCAGGTTACAAATCAGTGGCACCAAATCAATGACCGGCCATTTGCTTGGTGGTGCCGGTGCCATCGAAGCGGTGATTTGCATATTAAGTTTGCAACATGGTATTATACCTCCAACCATCAATACAAAAAATCTTGATGATGCTATCCCGAAACATTTGAAATTTGTTTTGGGGGATGCAATTAATGCTGATGTGCGGTATGCTATGAACAATACCTTTGGTTTTGGCGGTCATACAGCCAGCACATTGTTTAAGAAATTTGAAGGATAATTTTTACACCAGGTTTTTACCAGTTCTGAAACAGGTACCTTTAAACAAAGCAACCTGTTTTTGATTTTGGTTAGTAATGCTGATTGAATAAACACCTGTGCTTTTACCATTATGTATTTCCGTGGCTTCAGCTATTAATGTATCTCCTACATTCACCTGTTTCAAAAATGAAATATTACATTCAAGTGCCAGAGAAAGATTGTTCCTGTTATTGCAGGCAAAGGCAAGTGCGCTGTCTGCAAATGAAAAAATAATACCACCATGAGCTACAGAGAAACCATTCGTCATCTCCTGTCTTAATACCATTTCAATTTTTGAATAACCCTCTTTTATCTCAATAATTTTTATTCCTAACCATTGGCTGAAAGCGTCATGCTGCATTAAGTGTGCTACTACCGATGCGGGAATTTCGTTGCTCATATATTAAAAAAAACGTTTGCAAAATAGAATTAAAACTGTTTATTTTTTTTTATTCTCCTTTAAAGGCAGGGATTCTTTTTTCAATAAATGCCTGCACGCCTTCTTTAAAGTCTTTTGTTTGTGCTGCCTGTTGTTGCAATTCATCTTCGAGTGATAATTGTTGTTCCAGGTTATTGTTAAATGTTTTATTCAAAGCTTTTTTGGTGAGCCATAAACCACGTGTAGGCATTTGCGAAAGTGTAGTTGCAATTTTTTTTGATTCATCTTCAAAAGCAGCATCTTCAAACATCTTATAAATCATGCCCAGGCTTTCTGCTTTTTCAGCCGGTATTTTTTCACCCAACATCATCAAAGCGCTTGCTTTTTGCATGCCAATTAATCTTGGTAAAAAATAAGTGCCGCCACTATCCGGTATCAATCCTATTTTGCTGAAAGCCTGTATAAATGATGCTGATTGTTTGGCAACAACAATATCACAACACAAAGCAATATTTGCGCCTGCACCTGCTGCCACTCCATTCACTGCAGCTACAACAGGTATCTCCAGGTTACGTATTTTTTCAATGATGGGATTGAATTGTTCAGCAAGAATTTTTTGCATGCCTGGGCCATTGGGGTCAACCACCTCTGCCAAATCTTCCCCTGCACAAAAACCCTTACCGCTACCGGTGATATAAACACATCTCACTATTGCTGATGCTTTACATTCATCTAATTTTTCCAGTAGTGATAAAGCCATTTCCCGGTTAAACGAATTGAGTTTATCCGGTCGGTTCAATGTAATGAAAGCAATATTGTCTTTTATTTCAAATAATACCGGAGCCATAGTTCTGATAAATTTATTTTGGTTTTAATGACATTTAAAATAATCAAAAGGTTCATGACAGTGGTTGCATTTATAAAGCGCTTTACATGGTGTAGAACCAAAGCGGCTTATCAACTGTGTGTTGTGTGAATGGCATTGTGGACATTCTACATCATCTTCATCACTAAAGGTTGTTGCCAGACAAACCTGTTGAGTTAGTTTGGGTGGTGCAATACCATAAGCTTTTAATTTTTGTTTACCTGCATCACTCATCCAGTCTGTTGTCCAGGCTGGTGATAAAACATGAATGACTTCAATATTGTTGAAACCATTCTCGGTTAATACCTGCCTGATATTTGATTCAATAAAATCCATTGCAGGGCAACCGGTATAAGTAGGAGTGATGAATACTTTTATATTTAACTCTGGTGGCATTTGCGAAGTTTCTTCTACTTCCACTTTTCTCACAATGCCCAGGTCAAGTATGGATAAAACAGGTATTTCAGGATCCATTATATTTTCTAAAATGTCCCATACTTTTTTTTCCTGTATATTTAATTTATCCATGGTATGAAAAAAATATTCGTCAAAAAAATGCTGTTACCAAATGCATCCCGGATATGCTCTTTGCATAAACTGCATTTCAGCTAATATATATCCTAATTTTTCAGTGTGTGCCCCATGTTTACCACCTTTTTGGGCAAACACGTTTTCAGGTATAGTTAATGTAGCTTCGGCAAAAATTGCAGCAGTTTTTTTATACCATGCATCCTTTAATACAGATACATCCACTGCAATTTTATCTTCAGTCAATTCATTTTCATATTTTGCATTAATAAATATTTCTTCAGTGAAAGGCCAGAGTTCATGTATTGATTGAGTGATGCGTTGATGGCTTTCTTCAGTACCATCGCCAAGGCGGATGACCCATTCGCTGCTCCATTTTAAATGATAGGTAACTTCTTTTATTGCTTTTGTTGCAATAGCAGCCAGTTTTTCGTCAGCACTATTTTGTAATTGTAGATATAAAAGATACTGATAGTTGCTAAAGAGAAATTGTCTCAAAATTGTTTTGCCCCAATCACCATTTTCCTGTTCCACCAATAAACAATTTTTAAACTCCCGGTTGTCGCGTAAAAAAGCAAGCGAGTCTTCAGTAACTTCTGTTACTGCTGCAGAAGAATTATTTTTTGAACTGTTCAAAATTTCTGCAGTGTATTGGTAAAAATTTCTTGCCTGCCCTAAAATATCAAGTGAAATATTGGTGATAGCAATATCCTGTTCCAGTATTGGGCCATGCCCACACCAGGCGCTGTTGCGTTGTGCAAGGATGAGTGAGTTGTCTGCCAGGTGAAGACAATAATCTGTCAGAAAAGTATTTTTATTGTTGGTATTTATTTCTGAATTTTTGTTCATGAAAGATTGTTTGAAGAAACTTTGAGTTGTATCAATGAAACCTACATGTGTTTCACTGCATCTGGCAAATCATAGAATGTAGGATGTCTGTAAATTTTATCTGCTGCTGGTTCATAAAAACTTTCTGCTTCATCAGGGTTGGTGGAATGGATGTATTTGCTTTCAACTACCCAGATGCTTACCCCCTCATTACGACGTGTATAAACGTCTCTTGCATTTTCAATTGCCATTTGTGCATCTGCAGCATGCAGGCTACCAGCATGTTTATGGTCAAGCCCCTGTTTGCTGCGGATAAATACTTCCCATAAAGGCCAGGTTGCATCTTTATTTATTTCTTTTGAAATGACTGTTGTGCTACCTGCCACATCATCCGGGATATCACCGTAATAATATTTTTTTATGAATGATTGCATAAGAATTTATTTTCTGTAAAATTATTTTTTGTGAATACAATACACGATTTGAAAAACTATATCAACCTACTTTTATTTTTTTGCAAGCCAAATCATGCATAATTTTTTTAAGTTTTATGCAGCTATATGTTTATTCTTGCCAGCACGTTTTTTTGCGTAAGCTTTTGCAGCTTCTCTTACCCATTCGCCTTCATCGTGTGCTTTACGACGGGCATCTAATCTTTCTTTATTGCAGGGGCCATTGCCTTTCACAACATTCCAGAATTCATCCCAGTTTATTTCACCAAAATCATAATGCTGTGTTTCAGTGTTCCACTTTAATTCTTGATCAGGCAGTGTCATGTTCAGTACTTTCACCTGTTCTGCACACATGTCCACAAACTGTTGCCGCAACTCATCATTGGTTTTGCGTTTTATTTTCCATTTCATACTTTGATCGGTATTGTTACTTTCACTGTCTTTTGGTCCAAACATCATTAATGATGGCCACCACCAACGGTTGATTGCATCCTGGCACATTGCTTTTTGTTCATCAGTGCCTTTGCTTAAAGTATATAAAATGTCAAAGCCCTGTCTTTGATGAAAACTTTCTTCTTTACATATTCTCACCATTGCCCTCGCATAAGGTCCGTAAGAAGTACGGCAGAGCATTACCTGGTTGAGAATAGCAGCGCCATCCACCAGCCAGCCTATAGCGCCCATATCGGCCCAGGTGAGTGTGGGGTAATTAAATATGGAAGAATATTTTGCTTTACCGCTATGCAAATCATTGATGGTTGCCTCCCTGCTAGTGCCTAATGTTTCGCAGGAAGAATAAAGATAAAGGCCATGTCCTGCTTCATCTTGTACTTTGGCAATTAAAATAGCTTTCCTTTTTAATGAAGGAGCACGGCTTATCCAATTACCTTCTGGCAACATACCAACCACTTCACTGTGTGCATGCTGGCTGATCTGCCTGATCAAAGTTTTGCGATACGCGTCTGGCATCCAATCGAGGGGCTCAATCTTTGTTTCAGAATCTATTTTTTGTTGAAACAATGCGGGAAAATCGTGCAAATCCATAAAAATAATTGGCTGTAAAAATAATCAAAATAAAATAATACTAACGGTTGTTAGGCAAAATAACATATAATTGCTTTTTTACAATGGATGTGGCCTGTTTACATTAATTAAAAAAGTCTGTTTACATTATTGTTAAAAAAATTTAAATAGCTTGCAGCGTTATAAAATATTTAATTGTCTGTGATTTTAATGCTGATTAATTTACCAGTCTGCTTGTTTCACCTGTATTAATTACTGGTTTATTATTGAGCGATGCAACCGCATCCATGTTATGATAAACAAATTAGAGCCAGCAATGGCTTCCTTAGAATGCTTGTATTCTATATATTTTCCTTCATTTTTTGAGAAGGTTACTCTTTTTATTTCCAGAATTTTAAATCAATCATGTTATCATGAATCATTTTAAACACAAATGCGTATTAGCTGCCAGATTATTACTGATGTTACTCTTTATGGGGGCATTTGTAAATGAATCTTCAGCTCAAAACACTGTTTCAGGAACAGTAACAGATTCTGCAGGAAAAGCTTTATCAGGCGTATCTGTTCAGAAAAAAAATTCAAGCGTTGGGACTGTGACAAATTTAACTGGTCATTATACCATTAATGCTTCCGGATCCGATGTTTTGATATTTAGCTCAATTGGTTATCAAACCCAGGAAGAACCAGTATCAAACAGGAGTACAATTGATGTATCATTAAATGCGACTGCTGCTCAGCTTTCTGATATTGTGGTTATTGGTTATGGTACCGCCAACAAAAGAGACCTGACAGGGTCAATATCCACAGTGAGTGGTAAAGAAGTTGCCGACAAACCCAACCCCAACCCTATAGCTTCATTGCAGGGAAAAGTGACAGGTCTGTCTGTTGTTAACAGTGGAACCCCAGGTGCAGCACCTGATATCCGTATTCGTGGTACTGTTAGTATTGGCCAGGTGCATCCGTTGTATGTAGTGGATGGCATTTTGAATGATAATATTGATTTCTTAAACCCCAACGATATCGCATCAATTGAAGTGTTGAAAGATGCATCTTCATTAGCCATTTTTGGTGTAAGGGGTGCTACCGGGGCAATTGTAATAACCACCAAAAAAGCAAAAGCCGGTCAGACAATAGTGAATTTCACTGCTTCTTATGGTTTCAAAAAATTAGTGAATAAAATCAAAATGGTGGATGCTGCCGGATTTGATTTGTTGTTTAATGAAGAAAATGAAAATAACGGTGTCTCTACTCCTGATTATTCATTCCTGACTGCTAATACAGACTGGATTGATGCAGTTACAAGGACAGGGAATTTCAGCAATAACAGCCTGAGTGTTTCTTCCAGCACTGAAAGAAATAAATTCAATCTTTCTTTAGGTTATATATATGATGAAGGAATAATACTTCATGAAAAACTCCAAAAAATGACTGCCTCTGTAAGTGATGAGTTGAAGGTAAGTAAAGCCATTAAAGTAGGTTTTAATATTAATAGCGCCAGAACAAATTACCCTTATGATGCTACAGGTATTTTAGATGAAGCAAGAAAAGTGATGCCGCAGGTATCTGCGAAAACACAACCTTTCCTGGTACAAAATCCTTATGGCACTGACTCCATCACTGAGAATTTATATTCAGGCCTTGATGTTGCTTTGCAGAATTCAGGCGTAGTGAACCCGTTGCTTGAACTGCAAAATACATGGAATAAAGTAATCAACCAGGAATTCAGGAATGTCGGAAGTATTTATGCTGATATCAACATCACTAAAAAACTGAATTTCCGTTCAACTTTTTATGCAGATATGAGTACTGTTGACTACCGCAGTTACAGTCCTTTATATTATGCTTATGATCCGGTAAATGATGAACCGCTTTTATATAACCAGACAACACAGGTGTATGAAAATAACCAGACATATAAGAAATTCCAGCAGGATCAAATTCTTACTTATACCAATAAATTTGGTGAACATAGTTTAACATTAACAGCTGGTTTTACCACTTATTATTTTGGTAATTTCAACAGGGGTGGTACTTCAAAACCTTCTAATACTCCAGGCGCTTTACCAATTCCGGATGATTCCCGTTTCTGGTATATCAATAATGGATTCCAGTCTGACGTGTTAACGCTGGCTACAGGTTCACAATATGAAAGGACAACAGTTTCAGAGTTGGCAAGGGCTATTTATAATTTTAGAAATACTTATTTCTTAAATGTTTCTTTCCGTAATGATGCTTCTTCCCAAATACCAAAAGCAAGCCGTAACCAGCAGTTCTGGGCTGTGGGTGCAGCATGGGATATAAGTAAAGAAAACTTTATGGCCAATCAAAAAATATTCAGTTATTTAAAACTGAAGGGAACAATTGGTGTATTGGGTAATCAAAGCTCCACTTACCTCGATGGCACCCCAATACCATATCCATATTATCCAACATTAACATCAGGTACTGCGGCAATATTTGGTACTAATATTTATAATGCTGCAGACCAGTCTTATATTGCTAACCCTGGTTTGCATTGGGAAACAGTGCAGGATAACGAAGTTGGGATTGAATTAAATGCATTTAATAACAGACTGCATTTTGAAGGAACATTTTATACAAAAACAACAAAAGACCTGATGACTTTTGTTGACAGGAGCGCTTTAGGCCTTAAATCAGAATTGATCAATGGCGGTTCCATCCGCAACTGGGGTGAAGAATTCCTGGCTACCTGGACCCAAAGCTTATCAAAGGACTTTTCTATCAGTGCATCGGGCAATATCACTTTTATGAAAAATAAAGTGTTGAGCCTTGCTGCTGATTTGCCAACAGGCGTTCTTGAAAGGGATTTCCAAAACAATGGTACAGCAGTGAGTTTAACAAAACCTGGATATCCGATTGCTTCATTTTATGGATATAAGCAAATTGGAATCTTCCAGTCTTATGCTGATATTATCAAATCACCCAGTGAATCTTCTTTAGGTACTGTAAGGCCGGGTGACAGGAAATATGCAGACCTGAATAATGATGGTGTGATTGATGCCAATGACAGGACATTTATCGGTAACCCTACTCCTGATTTTATGTATGGTTTATCCGTAACACTTACTTATAAAAATCTTAGCCTTGACATTGATGGTGCAGGTGTTTATGGTAATGAAATTTTCAGAACATGGAATTCATTGGAATCTCCTTTCCAAAGGGTTAATTATGCTGCATTCCAGCTCAACAGGTGGCATGGCGCTGGTACTTCCAACTGGGAGCCTATTATCAGCCAGGCTGACCGGGTAAACTACCAGGGTTCTACCTATAATATTGAAGATGGCAGTTATTTCAGGCTTAGGAATATCCAGTTGTCTTATAGTATTTCACAAAGCTTTTTATCATCATTGCATATAAAGGGGTTGAGGATTTATGCCAATGCGCAGAACCTGATAACCTGGAAACATAATCATGGTTATACACCAGAATTTGGTGGTGATGCCACAGCATTTGGTTATGATAATGCCGGTGGCGCTATTCCAATGGTGGTAACATTTGGCCTTAATGCAACATTTTAATTCTAAATAATTTCAGATCATGAAAAATAAAATGAAATTAATTTTTTCAGCTTCCACAAGTTTATTACTGATTGTAGTGTTAAGTGGTTGTGAGAAGTTTTTGGACAGAAAACCGCTTACCGCTACTTTGGATGATTTGCACCAGGGCACGCTTGAAGCGCAGAGTTTTGGTTTATATAGTAATCTAAGGAGCCTTGCCGGGTTTTCCACTTTACCCTGGCTCGATTTTAACAGTATCAGGGACGATGATGCACAGAAAGGAAGTAGCACAACAGATGGTGCGGAGATAAATGCAGAGTTTGAGACTTTTCAATATACAAAAAACGACTGGGCTACTAACACCTATTGGAGTGATCATTATACGATGATTAACCTTGCCAACAAGGAGCTTTATTTTGCAGATTCTTTACAGGTTACAGATGATGCATCTCTTAGGAATGTGGGTGAAGCTCATTTCTTCCGTGCGTATTCATTTTTTGAACTGGTGAAAGCTTATGGAGAAGTACCACTCATTAATTTTTATTATACCAATCCTGCAGATGGTGTACAGCCAAAAGCATCTGTTGATGCAATCTATGCGCAAATAGATGCAGACCTTGATACAGCATCAATGTACCTGCCATTAAACTGGAATGATGCCAATGGGAATAATCAATATCCGGGCAGGGTAACCAGTGGTTCAGCCAAAACATTATGGGCTCAGACTTATCTTTTCAGGAAGCAATGGGATAAAGTAAAGGAATTGTGTAGTGAAGTAATCAATTCCGGACAATACTCTTTGGTTCCGAAATTTTATGATGTTTGGAAAGATGGGTTGAATGGCGATGGTAAAAACAGTACAGAGTCTATTTTTGAAATGCAGGCTACTATTGGCCAGAATGGTACTCCTAACTATGGAGTACAATGGGGCACATCCCAAAATGTACGCCAGGGTGGCGCTGATGTATCCTGGAATTTAGGTTGGGGTTGGAATGTTCCTACCCAAAAGCTGCAGGATGCATGGGATAATTCAGACCCGAGGAAATCAATGACCATACTGTATTCAGGCCAGTTTGACGGTGGTGCAAGTGAGGGTGGATACGGCGCTACATTGCCACCTTATAATAAAGACTCTTTAGGTAAATCAGGATTCCTTGATCAGCCATACTGGAGCAAGAAAGTATATTCTGATCCTGCAATGCGTGCTTATACAGGCCAAATCAATTCAAGTGGTGGGGCAGACTGGATCAATCACCGTATCCTTCGTTATGCAGATGTATTGTTGATGATGGCTGAAGCATCCAATGAAACCGGCGATGGCGCTACTGCAGCAGCTATGTTGGAACAGGTCAGGGCACGTGCGAGAAACTCTGGGACTGACCCGGATGCATTACCTTATATCGCTTATTCCAATCAAGCCCAAATGCGTACTGCTATCAAAAATGAACGCAGGTGGGAGTTTGCTATGGAAGGTTACCGTTTCTATGATTTAGTGCGTTGGGGTGATGCAGTTAGCGCCCTTGGTAGCCTGGGATATCAACCAAGAAATGCCTGGTACCCGATACCGCAACCTGCAATTGATTTGTCAGGCGGCGTCCTTGTTCAAAACCCGAATTATTAATCCTCAGTAATAAGAGAAAATGATCATAAATATGAAATTCAAATCAATGATAAAAAATACTATGCTGCTCTTTATGGCCGGTTTGCTTTTGAACGGTTGCCAGAAAATGAGCCAGCCACCGTTTGGAGATTATCCTGTGGATGCAAACCCCCCGGGCGGGCCTCTGAAATTTTATGCAGCAATGGATGAAAAGAATGTTGATAGTATCAGGGCAAATTTTGGGACTTTTAATGATGCTTCCATTGTTGATGATGGTGTTTCTGGAAAATGCGCACAGTTTGATGGCTCAAAAAATGGATTTATCAATTACCCTTCAGCCAATGATTTTGGGCAATCAACCAACTTTACTATTTCTTTTTGGATAAATATTACAATGGCACAGAAAGATAATAATCATGCAGTAGGTGTTTTAGCTTTTGCCAATTCTGATAATTTCTGGGGTAACATTACTTTTTATGCAGATAACAATACAAAAAGCCCATCAGATTCAATGGACCTGAAAATTCATTTTGGCGCTTCTGATGGTGGTGATAACTGGAACTTTGCCGGATATAATTTTGGTAATGCATGGCCTAAAATGTATGATGGTAATTGGCATCAGGTAGCGTTTACTTATGATGCATCTTCAAAAGTTGGAACTGTTTATCGTGATGGCGAACAGTTTGATCAGAAGACTGACCAGGATATTGCATTTACAAGCCCATCCCAATTGGTATTAGGTGGTTTCCAGCAAGCCGCTGGTATTACTGATAGTTATGATAATAATTCATGGATGGCAGGTTTCCCAGGAAAGATGGATAATGTTAGACTTTATGGAGAAGCGCTCTCTGCTGCTGATGTAAAAAGTTTATACGATAATAAAGAATAAAATAAAAACATATTGAAATTAAGGCTGCTTCTAGCAGCCTTTTTATTTTGCAGAAATTTGTTTTGATGATTTTTTTATCAAAATATAAACCACTTCTTATCGCAGTTTTTTTAGCTGTCTGTGTTTTTATTTTTTCGACTTGTATCAATCATCAGCAACAACCTGAAACTTCAGTAGCAGTAACTTATGATAACGTAACCTTTGCAGATTTTGCAGGGTCTGCTGTTTGTGCTAAATGCCATCAACAGGTTTATAATGATTATTTGCAAACAGCACATTATCTGACTTCTCAACCTGCTTTAGAAAAATATATCAGCGGCAGTTTTAAAAAGGGGGATAATGCTGTTCAATATGATATTGATAAAATTGTAAAACTTGAAAAACACAATGATAGTTTTTACCAGGTCTATTATCACAACAATAAAGAAATTGTAAGCAGGAGGTTTGATATTGTTATTGGTTCAGGCGTGCATGGACAGACCTACCTGTCATGGATTGGAAACCACATCATAGAATTGCCTGTTTCTTATTTTACTCAAATACATCAATGGGCGAATAGTCCGGGTTATCCTTTATCACCGATTATTTTTAACCGGCCTGTTACAGCTCGCTGTCTTGAATGTCATAGCACATTTGTACAAACCATCAATTATAATCCTGATATACCACCCATGTTTGATGCTGAAAAAATGATATTGACTATTGGTTGTGAAAAATGCCATGGCCCTGCAGCAAAGCATGTAGCTTTCCAGGAATCTCATCCTAATGACACTGTTGGAAAATTTATTATAAACCCCAATCACTTTTCAAGACAATTGCAGCTAGATGTTTGTGCGCTTTGTCATAATGGAAAACTACAGGAAAAGAAATTACCGTTTCAGTTTGTTGCAGGAGACAGCCTGTCTCATTATTATGATGCAGATGATGCAGCCCGCAAAGCAGGTTTGATGGATGTGCATGGTAACCAGTTGGGCGTATTGTCTGCCAGCAAATGTTTTCGCCTCAGTAAAACTATGACCTGTATCACCTGCCATGATCCGCATAAAAATGAAAGAGGTAATACTGTATTATATTCGCAACGTTGTCAAAGTTGCCATACAACGCAGCATAAAACAATCGAAGGATTAACAGATGCAGTGATAAAAAATAATTGTATTGATTGCCACATGCCCATGCAGGAATCAACATCTATTTCGTTTTTATTAAAAAAAGATAAGCCACCGGTAAATGCAATGATGCGTACACATTATATCAATGTCTATAAAAATGAAACAATGAAGTTCATTGAACAAAATTCATCTTCTCAAAAAAATCAAAATTCAAAATGAGTTTTATAAAATGTTGTTGTAGTGACTTGCGTTATTTTATTTTTCAGAGGTTTAAAAAAATAAAAAGTAATATGAGGGAATGGGTTTTGATTATGAAGCTTTTTTTATTGAAGCTAACATCAATGTTTGACGCAAAGCAATCTCGTTATATTTCATTGCCTGCTTTTACTTTCATGGCAATAATTTTTTTTACATCGTGTAATAATTCGAATGAAGGCTTTGAATCACTTTCTTCATCGCATACCCATATCAATTTTGTAAACAAACCTGAAGAACATAAGGCATTCGGTATTTTATATGATCTCTATTATTATAATGGTGGTGGCGTTGCCATCGGTGATATCAATAATGATGGTTTGCCCGATATTTATTTTACTGCCAGCAATCATGGGGGCAATAAATTATATCTCAACAAAGGCAATTTTGAATTTGAAGATATTACTGATAAAGCAGGTGTTGCAGGCACTGCAGACTGGTGTACCGGCGCTACTATGGCTGATATAAATGGTGATGGTTTGCTCGATATTTATGTGTGTGCAGTGCAAGGGGAACACCAGTTGAAAGGCCGCAATGAATTATTTATAAATAATGGAAATGGTACATTCACTGAGAGTGCAGAAAAATACGGGCTTGCTTTAGCTGCCTATTCCACGCAGGCGGTTTTTTTTGATTATGATCACGATGGCGATCTTGATTGTTTTATTTTAAACCAGTCGCATCATCCCAATCAAAATATCGTTGATACCAGCCACAGAAAAGATTTTGACCCCAATGCAGGAGATCGTTTATACAGGAATGATATCAGCACAACAGGCAGGTTCACTGATGTTTCAAAACAGGCAGGGATTTATCAAAGTAACCTGGGTTATGGACTCGGTATTTCTGTTGCAGACTTGAATAATGATGGATGGGATGATTTATTTATCGGCAATGATTTTCATGAAAACGATTATTACTATATCAATAATGGCAACGGGACATTTACTGAAAGTGGAGCGAAACATTTTGGCCATTATTCCAGGTTTAGTATGGGCAATGATATTGCAGATTATAACAACGATGGACAGCCGGATGTAGTAACTGTGGATATGCTACCACCCGACGAAAAAACTTTAAAGACTTATGGCAGTGATGAAAGCTATGAGATGTATAATTTCAAAATAACATCGCATGGTTTCCAGGACCAGGTTTCCCGCAACTGCCTGCAAAAAAATAACGGTGATGGAGAGAGTTTTAGCGATGTAGGTTTAATGGCCGGTGTATCTGCAACAGACTGGAGTTGGAGTGCATTGTTTGCAGATTTTGATAATGATGGCAATAAAGATCTTTTTATTTCGAGTGGAATTGTAAAACGCCCGGTTGATCTTGACTATGTAAAATTTGTTTCAGACCTGGCAGCCCGCATCAACCGCAATTCCTCTGATGCTTATGATAAAATTACAATGGAGAAAATGCCGGATGGTGCTTCACATCCTTTTTTATTCCGGAACAATGCTGATGGCAGTTTTAAAGATGTAAGCAATTTGTGGGGTACCGGCAAGATGAAAGGATATTATAACGGCGCTGCTTATGCCGATTTGAATAATGATGGCAACCTTGACCTTGTTATCAATTGCATCAATTCACCTGCATTAATATTGAAAAACAAAACTGCCGCTAAAAATGTACTCAACATTTCATTCAAAGGCAGTGGTATGAACAAATTTGGTGTGGGATCAAAAGCATATATTTTCACGCATACTGATTCTTCAGGCATCCGCAAAATTCAAATGCAGTATGAAGAGTTGATGCTTACCCGCGGATTCCAGTCTTCCTGTGATCCGAAACTGCATTTCGGACTGGATACTTTTAAAACTATTGACAGCATTTTAATTGTATGGACTAATCAAAAATACCAGGTGCTGAAAAATATTCCTGTTAATAAACCTTTGATTGTTGACGAGGGCAATGCTGCTGATTCATTTCAATACCATTTGTTTTTTCCTCCAAAACCACCAATGCTGGAAGATGTAACAGCACAAATAAATTGCAACTGGAAACATAAAGAAAATAAATTCACCGACTTTAATGTTCAATACCTGATACCGCATGAAGAAAGTACACGCGGACCAAAGATTGCTGTTGGTGATATCAATAATGATGGCCTTGATGATTTTTATGCATGTGGTGCAACTGGCAATGCAGGTGCATTGATGGAACAACAAAAAGATGGGAAGTTTAAATCAATAGATACTGCCACATTTAATCATGATGCGCCTTATGAAGATATGGATGCAGTGATATTTGATGCCAATAATGACGGATGGAAAGATTTGCTGGTGGTGAGTGGTGGTGGTATGCCACAGGGTAATTCACCGGCATTGCTTGAAGACAGGCTTTATATCAATAATAAGAATGGCACTTTCACAAAGAAGACAGATTTTCTTGTTCAGAAATTATACAACAAATCCTGTGTTGCAGTTGCTGATGTAGATCACGATGGTGATTCGGATATTTTTATCGGAACGATTGAAAGCACTTTAGCAAATGATTATGGCTTACCGCAAAACTCTTTCCTGTTTTTAAATGATGGCAAAGGAAAGTTTACTGAAGCAAGTTATCAGACAATCAAATTATTGAATTTAGGTATTGTTACTTCAGCTCAGTTTGCTGATTTGAATCATGACGGCTGGCCTGATTTAATTGTTACCGGCGAATGGATGCCTGTAAAAATATTTATGAATAATCATGGAAAATTTACCGAAAGCGATATCCCCAATTCAACAGGTTTATGGCAGAATATTACTATTGAAGATGTGAATGGTGATGGCAACCCCGATATTCTTGCAGGCAATTGGGGGCAAAATTCAAAACTATGGGCAGGTAAGAATGGACCAGTGAAACTTTATGTAAAAGATTTTGATATGAATGGAAACATTGAGCAGATACTGTGTTATACCATTGATGGAAAAGAATATACTTTCCTTGCAAAAGATGAATTGGAAAAAGTGATGCCGGTATTGAAAAAATATTATTTAACCTACAGTGAAGTTGCAGGTAAGACAGTACAATATATGTTTTACGATTTGTTTAAAGATTATACCGAATTGAAAGCTGAAACCTTAAGTTCTTCCTGCTTTATCAATAATGGAAAAATCGGGGCAGGTGATTCAACTTCAGGAAATGATTTTATACAAACTGGCTTGAATAAAGATTTGCAACAGTCGCCGGTTTTTACTTTTGCGCCTATTGATAAAAATATATGTATCGCAGGTGGTAATTTTTATGGTACGATTCCGTATGAAGGCAAATATGATGCATTGTGCCCAACCATATTTTCATGGAATAATAATCAAACCAATACTTTGTCTATCCTGCCTTCAGTAAAAGGTGAAGTAAGGGATATGAAATGGTTGAATACAGCCAAAGGGAAAATGCTTGTTGTTGCGAGAAATAATGATGGCTTATTATTTTATAAATTAAATCAGAAATGATAAACCAAAATTTCTTCTGATGATTTTAAAGATGAAATTTGCCTGCTTTATTTTTTTGGTAATTATCTTTTCTTCATGCAGTAAAAAAGATAGTACCACATCAACAACGCCACCAGTGCAAACACCAAAAGCGTTCAATGAAACGTCTTTAACTGTAAATGGTCAGATATATGGTTCAACATTGTACAACGTAAATTTCAAACCAGTTATAAAAATAACATTCACCGCACCGGTTGATGAATCTTCAGTTGCTGCAAATGTTTTAATTAAAAACAATGGCTCCCCTATAAGCTTCACATCATCATTTTCAAATGGTGATAGTGTGCTGATTGTAAAACCAACATTATCCCCTTTATCACTTAATGAGCTGACAATATCAACAGGTTTAAAATCAAAAGACGGGGGTGCTTTAAAAAATAGTGTCAAGGCTTCACTAATTACGCAGATGGATTCATCCGATAAATTTCAACGCATCAGCGACAGTGCTTTGCTCACATTGGTGCAACAACAAACATTAAAATATTTCTGGGATTTTGGTCATCCCGTTTCTGGCATGGCAAGAGAGAGAAATTCATCAGGTGATGTTTGTACAACAGGCGGAACAGGTTTTGGTATTATGAGTATGATTGCTGGCGCTAACCGTGGTTTTATTTCAAGAGCTGATGCATTGAACCGCATACAAAAAATTGTTTCTTTTTATAAAAATAATTGTACTGCCTATCATGGCGCTTTTGCGCATTGGATTGATGGATCCACCGGTGCAACTGTTCCATTCAGCAGTCAGGATGATGGCGCTGATTTGGTAGAAACATCTTATTTAATGCAGGGCTTATTGTGTGCGAGGCAATATTTTAATGCTGCAAATACTGATGAAACAAATCTTCGTAATAATATAAATTCTTTATGGAATGCAGTTGACTGGAACTGGTTCAGGCAAAACAATCAAAATGTTTTATTCTGGCACTGGAGCCCCGATGTTGGGTGGGCAATTAATATGCAGATACAAGGCTGGAATGAAGCAATGATAGTATATGTATTGGCGGCATCCTCGAGCGCAAATGCCATACCGAAAAAAGTGTATGATGAAGGCTGGGCACAGAATGGCGCTGAAAAAAACGGGAATAAATTTTATGGAATATCATTACCACTTGGCCCTGATCTTGGCGGCCCTTTGTTTTTTGCGCATTATTCTTTCCTGGGTATAAACCCACATCAGCTTACTGATGCGTATGCAGATTACTGGACACAGGATACAGCTCATTCAAAAATTAATTTCAAATATTGTGTTGACAATCCTTCACATTTTTATGGTTATAGTAATAATTGCTGGGGTTTAACAGCCAGTGATGAACAGGGCGGTTATGATGCACATGCACCCGATAATGATAATGGCACCATCACACCCACAGCAGCTATTTCATCTATGCCTTATACACCCACTGAAAGTATGGATGCATTGCGATTTTTCTATTACACACTTGGCGATAAACTCTGGGGTGATTATGGTTTTGTGGATGCTTTCAATTTAAACAATTTATGGTTTGCTGATTCATATTTGGCAATAGACCAGGGCCCGGAAATTGTAATGATTGAAAATTACAGGACTGGTTTGTTGTGGAATTTATTCATGAGTTGCCCTGAGATAAAAACAGGCATGAAGGCGCTTGGATTCAGCAGCCCTTTTTTATAAATAAAATTTTGTGTTAGCCAATTAAAGTCATCTTGTATTTTGAAATATTGATGAATGCAATGTTGTAGTGCTGACTTCATTTGTTTATATGATAAGCTCCTTCATAATATTCGTGATTTAATCACTCATTTAAATGAATTTTATCAGGTATTCACATGATTGAATACAAACCTGGTTTTTGTTTCAACCATTCATCATCCAATTAACACAACTTAACACTTGAGTTAATATTTTTTGTTTGATGCAATCATGTTCCGTTCACCGACAGATAGCTGCGTTTAACATGCAAATTTTTTGGTTTCGTCTGAAACCGGACACTGCGTACACCTGTATAAAAAATGCTTTAACAAACCAGTGGTGTAGTATCACTTGACTTGCGCCTTTGTATGACTATACATTTACTCATTCAAAAAAAATTAAAAAAATCACTAAAACAGATTTTATGAAAAAAGCAATCTTATATGCAGTATGTATTTTTTTAGCAACATCTGCATTCGCAACAGAAGGACCGGCAGCAACACTCGTGCAAAAATTCAACACAACATTCCCCAATGCAAAAAATATTAAATGGAGGGAAGTAAAAGATGGTTTTTTTGTGAGTTTTTCACAGGCTGACAATTTTTCAAAAGTATTATATGATGCTGATGGCAATTTTGTTTACTCACTGAAATATGCTGGTGCTGATGATTTGCCAACAAATGTTTTGATGGTATTAAACAAAAAATTCGGTGAATATAAAAACCTTGGTGTTACAGAAGCAACAACACAGGACCGCACATTCTACAACGTGAAATTGTCTAAAGACGATAAGATGTACAGTATGGATGTTTCATCTGATGGAATTATTTCAAAACTACAAAGTTATACTGATGGTACCAGCATGAATGTATCAGCAGAACAGTAAATTGATGTAATGTATTTTGTGAAATTAATTTTCAACTTATAGACAAATAGCAGCAATAACAAGCAGGTTAAACAAAGGAAGAGGCAGCAAACATTTTGATAAGGATTAAGAATGATAATTGAAAACTATCTTCTCCTTGTCCAGGTTAGCGGTCTTTTCTTTTTTCTGTATTGTATGAAAAACATTTTAATAACATCAGCATAATTTTATAAGTTGGCGTTTCAAAAGCAAAATTTAAATTATGCAAAAGCTGTTCGTAGTTATTATTTGTTTTGTTGGGTTACAATCAAAAGCACAACAACATAATTTTTCAAATAACTATATGTTTCCAAAAGATTCATTGGTGCAACAAAAACTGGCGCACTGGCAGGATATTAAATTTGGGTTATTGATGCATTGGGGCACTTATAGTGAATGGGGCATTGTGGAAAGCTGGAGTCTCTGCCCTGAAGATGAAGGATGGACTCAGAGGCGTGGCCCTTATGCTGCCAATTATTTTGAATATAAAAAAGCCTATGAGCATTTGCAGACGACATTTAACCCGGTTCAATTTAATCCTGCGAAATGGGCTGCTGCGGCAAAAGATGCAGGCATGAAATATGTTGTGTTCACTACCAAACACCATGATGGATTTTGTATGTTTGATACCAGGCAAACAGATTATAAAGTAACATCTTCCAAATGCCCTTACTCTTCTAATTCAAAAAGCAATATTGCAAAAGAAATATTTGATGCTTTTCGAAAAGACAGTTTTATGATAGGCGCATATTTTTCAAAACCCGACTGGAATGTGCCTTCTTACTGGTGGCCATATTTCCCGCCAAAAGACAGAAATGTAAATTATGATCCAAAAAAATATCCAGAGAAATGGAATGAGTTTAAAACCTTTACTTATAATCAAATTAAAGAGTTGATGAGTGAATATGGACGTATGGATATTTTATGGCTGGATGGTGGATGGGTGCGGCCTAAATCAACAATTGATAAAACTGTGGAATGGCAACGCAATATCGTTTATGATCAGGATATTGATATGCCTGCCATTGCAAAAATGGCGAGGAGTTACCAGCCGGGTTTGTTGGTAGTTGACAGAACAGTGAGTGGTGAATATGAAAACTATGCTACACCAGAACAAACTATACCATCAGAAACTTTACCTTATCCCTGGGAGAGTTGTATCACTATGGGCAATTCATGGAGCTATGTACCCAATGATGTATATAAACCCACTAATGATATTATTCATTTGTTGCTTAAAATTATATCGAGAGGCGGTAACCTTTTATTAAATATCGGGCCTTCACCAATGGGCGACTGGAGCGATACTGCTTATTCAAGATTGAAAGAGATTGGGGCATGGATGAAAGTGCACAACGAAGCAGTGTATAATACCATTCCTTATTCGCAAAATGAAGGCGGCAATTTGATTTACCTGCAATCAAAAGATAAAAGATATTTGTATGTATATGTGTTGAGTGATAAAAATAACGATGTGGTATTGCCGCAATCCATCAATTTAAAAGATATCCGGATTAAGAAAGGGAGCAGGGTTATTTTCATAGATGCACCCAAACATAAAATAAAATGGGAAAGTGGTAGGAATGAAACTGTATTGGAAATCCCGTCATCACTGCAAAATAAAAAAGCAGGTGACTATGCAGTAGCATTTAAAATTGAATTGTAGATAATATTTTCTATTCGCTTGTATTTATTTTTTAGTGTAATGCAGCAGATGAAAAAATCTTGCAACAAAAAATTATTTTAAATACATTCTTACCTGCGAGAATTTTTTAAAAAAATCTGAAACCCTTTATCAGCATGAGTTTCATGCCTCTTCTTCTTTGAAAAGGTAGTATAGTTATAAATGCAAAAAATAATCATTGCAAGCAAGAGTAATAAAATTTAATTTTTTCAGATTATTTCATCAGCCTCATGCGATAGGCATTCATTGCAGTTTCACCAAGTTTTGTAATCAAACGGTAATTCACCACTACACCAACAGGCGCTCCTATAACAGGAATAAGCTGTGCCATTTTTGCGAGGTCAAGATAGTCGCGGTATTCCTGTTGAAATGTGCGCCAGTCGTATTGATTAATATCATCCGGTAATTGTTTTGAATGTTTTTCCCAGTCTGTTATTTTTAAATAAACAATGCGTCTTTCCTGCTGGCTTGAAAATGCCAGTTGCATAATGTATAAAATATAGATGCGCTCTTTATAATCATTGACATCAAAACCATACATTGCTGCTACATCAAACAACAGATTTATTTTGATGCCAAGCAATAAGGGAAAATCAGCAAGGCCGAGTAATATACCGCCTGCACCTGTGGCGCCACCTTCAACTGCTGCAGTTGTTTTATACCATTTAATCCTTTCTTTTATTGCTGTTTCTTTTATTTCAAGATTACCGGTAATATTTGGTTTTGTTGTGGTAATACCTGCGCTGAACAATACCACTTTCACCATTTGTTTAATAGCTGCAGTTATTGCTATGTGTAATTTTTCAGGTATGTACCTGTTGACTTTAGTTTGTAATTTTTTTGAAAGCCTGTTGAACATTGATGGATTCTGCAACATTTTCTTTTGCCATCGTTTGAGTTCGTGTTGTGCCTTTAAGTCATAGGTCATCATTTATCTTGAAAATTTTGTTGCAATGATAGGGTAGAGTGTTTAAACAGGTTGGTTAAAAACACATTGGGGTATAAATTTTTATCAGGATAATTTTAAGAAAAATAATATTTGCTGAAAAAAGCACAATAGGGTTTGCTTTTTATTGAAATAGCATTGAAAAAATATTGGCAGATACTTAATTTCGTTTTCAAAATCTATTCCGGATGAAAAACTTTTTTTACTCATTATGTTTGCCGGCATTGTTGTTTTTATGGTTGGGGTGTAAAAAAGAAGCTGTTACACAAATCAAACCGGAAAAGATTGTAGCATCTTCAAATCATTCCGAGGCAAAATCTGATGGGGTAATCACTGTTCAAACAGGAATTTTACCCCCCGTAACACCACAATCTTTTATTGCAAATGGTGGCAGTTCTGTTGCTGAATTCCAGGTTACTTCAACCAAACATATTGTTATTTACCAGTTGTTTTTTTCAGCGACATTTCCATTTATTCAATCAGTTAGTATCAATAATTCAGGCAGTGAGCCCAATGTGTCTGGCACAGTTACATTTAATGGAAGTGGCCCTTTTATTGATGCAGGCAGTGGTGTTTCATTAAAGGCAAATATTTGCTATGTGCTGGTTGACAGTATGACTTCAGGTCAAACAGTGCAATTAAAACTGGAACATATAGTTTATCGGACTGATGATGAAGCCTATCATGACTTTTACCCGGGCAATGCAGGAGCGGCAAAAACGATGTGCCTTGTCAATAATATTCCAAATATCACTTTTTTTGATCCGGGGCCTGATACATTATACAATGGGTACAGGCAAATTGCAACTTTGAAATTGAAAGGTGATACCGGCTGGTCAGTCAGCGATTTACCCCTTCATCTGACTTCTTTGTATAGTGGTTTTATTCCCCGATCCAAACTGGTGATAAAGTATAATAAAGAGGTGATAGCAAAAAGCGATTCTGTTGAATTGGATGCGGGCTCAACTGCGGAGACAGACATACATTTTCCTGGTGGATTTACGCATACAGCAGGTGAGACAGAATTGCTACATGTATTTGCAGATGTTTCTGGTTTTTATCCTGTGATTATCACAACCATGTCGCCTCTTTCATCCCTTTCCTGGAATGATGGGTTGGGTAAACAACTGCGAGGAACAAAGAATCTTAAATTTTATAAGGTGCCTCCGGGGCAATCAAATTTTCAATAGATTAATTTTTTTTCACCGGCCCGGATTTTTTCTCCGTTACAAATTCCTTTGCTTAAAACATTTCTAAGGTGGAAGTTTTCATTTTACCTCTGTTTGTATTAACATAAAATCAAATAATTATTGCATTGGCATAATTTAAGTGGCATTTCACGAAAAGTCTTGTTGTGCCTGCTTTTGGCAACATATTTTTATATTGTGAAGTTTTATTTTATCTGTACCATTCCATATCATTTTTGAAAACTGCAAGAATAATTAAAAACTAAAACTGATAAATAGCGGCTTAAAGAATAAGTATAAGGAGCTAACCATATTTTATTATTAAAACTATCTGCAATGAGAAATTCTACTTTTCCGGCTAATTGTATAATCTTTATATTCGTTTGTTGTACAGGTTTATTCACTTCATTAGTGGGTAAAGGACAAACTCAGACGGTAGTTTATTCAACACCTGGAACATTCACCTGGACAGCCCCTTGTGGTGTAACAAAAATAACTGTACAAGCATGGGGTGGAGGCGGTGCAGGTGGTGGGTCAAGTACAGATAATATAAAAGGTGGAGGTGGTGGTGCAGGTGGTGCTTATGTGTCTTCTACTATTTATGTCGTACCAAACACTACTTATACTCTTAAGGTAGGGCGTGGAGCTAATGGTGATCAGGATAAAGGTAATCAGGGTGTTGGATCTTGGTTTATTGATAATACAACTTTATATGCAGAAGGAGGAAAGGGAGGAAAGGCGCCAAATGGGGGAACAGTTGCCGGAGGAATAGGATCTTATACTTCCAGTATTGGTACAATAAGAATTGCAGGCTCAAATGGTGCAAATGGAACTTCAAACATAGGAGGTGCAGGTGGAATGGGTGCCAATTCAGGAGGTGTGGGTGGTGGTGCAAGAACAAGTGGTGGTGATGGGAATCCTGGTAGCCAACCCGGCGGCGGTGGTGGTGGTGCATTTGTAAATAATAGTAATAATAGAAATGGAGGCGATGGAGGTGATGGTGAAATAATAATTACTTATGATGGTATAGCTACTTATTGTATCCCAAGTTTCACATATACTGAGCCCATTACTTATGTAAATTTTGCTGGTATAAGTAATACAACTTCAGCCACACCCTACCTTCCTAATGATGATTACTGGTCATATTGTATGACAGGAAATGTAACTGTTGGAAATACTTACCCTATTACATTAAAAGGTAACACTGTAGGAAATTATACAGATTATTTTAAAGTCTTTATTGATTGGGATCATAGTGGAACATTGGATCCAGGTGAAGCTTATCCATTAGGCACAATTCATAATTCTACTGGTACTGATGGAGTATCACTTACCGCAAATATTGCTGTACCGGCAGGTGCTGTTATTGGTACTACAAGGATGCGTATCATAAAAAACTATAACGGTTACGGGAATGCATGTGATTCTTATACCTGGGGCCAGGCAGAAGATTATCTCTTAAATGTCAGCGCCAATTGTACAGCCCCCACAGGGGCTGCTGCCAATGGAACTACAGGTACCCTAACTGTTTGTACAGGAACGCAGGTAACTTTACAACAAACCGGCGGGGCACTTGGTACCGGCCAATCCTGGAAATGGTATGCAGGTGGTTGTGGCAGTGGTACGGCCATCAATTCAAATACAAATGCTGATGCTTCCTATGCTTTTACCCCTTCTGTTGGTACTACAACTTATTATGTGCGTGCAGAAGGTGGTGTTTGTGGTACAGGCGCTTGTAAATCAGTAACAGTAGTTGTGAAAGATAATGCAACTATCAGTGTGACTCCAGGTTATTCAAAAGATTTCTCAGCCTGTTTGAATGTCAGCAATGCAGCATTTACCAAATTTGATTTGGGAGGTGGTGCAACAGGGGCAACAATAACAGGCTTACCTGCAGGTTTAACCTATAATACAACGGGAACACCTGTGGTTATCAGTGGCACCCCAACAGTAGCGGGCAGTTTTAATTACACCATTATACCCACTGGAAATGCGCCTTGTACCAATACTGGTATTAACGGTATAATTACAGTTTCACAGGCTCCGACTTCAGTTACTTACACAACACCTGTCGTATATTGCTCTGGAGCAGCAATTACACCTAATGTTCCTGTAATTGGAACCGGGACAGGCATACCAACAAATTATTTTATAGTTGGTTCTCCATCAACCTTGCCAGCAGGATTAAGTTTGGATCCTTCTACAGGTATAATTTCAGGTACACCAACTGCGATTTCTGCTGCTACTAATTATACTATACAGGTTTCAAACGCATGTGGTTCTGTAAATACAATAGTAAATATTGCAGTATCTGCCGGAGACCAGGTATTTGATATCACACCTTCAGGAAATATGGATGTTTGTAGTTCATCTTTTACAGGGGCAACAATTGGTTTAACAGGTTCACAACCTGGAGTTAGTTATCAGTTATATCTCAATGGTACACCTGTGGGCACTTCTGTGCCAGGAACCGGAGCTTCAATTAGTTTTGGTAATCAAACCACTGCCGGTATTTATACTGTGACGACAACCAGTAGTTGTGCCACCAATATGAATGGTAGCCTTACAGTAAATATTACGCCTCAGCCCAATGTAAGTTTCAGTTATTTAAGTGCACAATATTGTTCACAAGGCCTTAGTGATGCACCTGTATTATCCGGTTCACCACAAACAGGAATATTTTCTGCAACTCCTTCCGGTTTGGTGTTTAGCAACACAACTACGGGTGTTATAGATTTAGCAGCAAGCGCCCCCGGCACCTATACAATAGTTTATACTGTTGCAGCATCAGGTGGTTGTAGCATTTACACATCACCTGGGGAAAATGTTACAATAGGTGCAACACCACAGGTATTCAATGTGTATGGTGGCGGTGGCTATTGTAGTGGTGGTAGTGGTGTAGAAGTAGGTCTGGATAATTCTGAAACAGGCATCAACTACCAGTTATATAGAGACGGAACAACTTTAGTGAATACTTTACCAGGTAATGGGTCTGTCTTAAGTTTTGGGAACCAAACTATTGCCGGTACTTATACGATTGTTGCCCTTAACCCACCATGTCAATTGGTAATGAATGGAACTGCTGTTGTAGTAGTTAATCCGAATCCAAGCCCGATAATAGTAGCGCCTGCCAGCTCTGCTATTTGCCAGGGCTCAGTGCAGGCATTGACAGTCTCAGTGAATCCACCAGTTACCAGCAACGGAAGTGTTACATTATCTTCAGGAGATATTAATCTTGCCATACCTGATAATAGTGTGACCGGGGTGATGAACCTGATTAAATTAACAGGTGTACCTGTTGGCGCAACAATCACCAGTGTATCTATAAAGTTTAAAATTACACATACTAATGATGGTGACCTCCTCATCAATTTAAAAGGCCCCAATAACAATGTGTTGAATATTGCCAATGAGAATGGAGGCAATGGAAAAAATTTTAACAATACCACAGTGGCAAGTAATGCTTCAACAAATATTTCTTTTGGTTCAGCACCATTTAATAGTATTAATTATTTGCCGCTGGGATCAATTGGTGCTATAGGTGCCAATGTAGTTACTTCAAATGTTTCAACAGTAGCGAATTTCTCAGGATTATATGGATCTTCTGCATTCAGTGCTAACGGGAACTGGGTGTTAAGTGTCAGGGATAAAGCAAATGGTCATAATGGGACTTTGAACAACTGGTCAATCACCATCAATTATACTTATGTTTCAAATATCGTAAATGTAACATGGACACCTTCAACAGACCTGTTTACTGACCAATATGCAACTACTGCATATACAGATGGTGATGAATTATCTACAGTCTATGCAAAGCCTTCCACTTATGGAAGTGCAACTTATACTGCTACAGCGAAAAATGAGTATGGTTGTACTGTTACTTCTGATGCATCTTTAACCATTAACCAATCCCCGCAATTATCTGTTGCCGCAGATTATTGCAGCCGTTCAGCCTTTAACCAGGTAGAAATGACTGCTACATCAGATATTGATGTAACCATTGCGGACTGGCAATGGTCAGGTGGGCTCACCATTACTTCAGCAGATAACAGAACAAGTGTAGTAAGAACCAAAAATGCAGGCACATACTATGTTACTGCAAAATCAGTCGCAAATGGATGTACTGCAACTACTTCAATGAGTATTGCAGAAGAGTTGGTAACTAACGGTGATTTTGAATTGGGTAATACCGGCTTTACAAGTGGGTACAATTATGTTTCTAATACTATAGTTAATGGTCTCTGGCCAGAAGGTACCTATACAGTGAATAATAATCCTAATTTGAATCACTCTAATTTCTGGGGCACAGATCATACCACTGCAGATGGTTCGGGAAATTTCATGCTAATAAACGGGCTTGGTGGTACAAATCCCCCGATTATCTGGAGTGAAACTGTTACAGTTTTACCGAATACAACTTATTATTTTTCTGCTTATGCAGTAAGTTTAAATAATGTTACACCTTTTGCTAATCTTAAGTTTAGGGTAAATGGTGTGCAAGTAGGTACAAATACCGGTACTCTTCCTTCTAAATCTTCAGATAATAACGCAGGTACATGGATAAGATTTTATGGCACCTGGCCTTCAGGAACTGCAACAACTGCAGTAATTGACATAGTTGACCTTGAAGGCGCTCTTGGTGGTAATGATTTTGGATTAGATGATATTTCTTTTGGCACCTTATCTTCTTTCCTGAATCTTACTTCAGGAACAGGTTCTAACAATCAGACAAACCTGTGCTACAATACCCCAATAAATACTATATCCTATGAAGTGGGCGGTGACGGCACCCAACCTGTGATTGATAATTTGCCAACTGGCCTTAATACCTATTGGAATGGTCGTGATTTAATCATAACAGGTACACCAACTCAAAGCGGAACATTTAATTATACAGTTCATGGCACAGGAGATTGTAACACCCGTACTGCAACTGGAACTATTCAGGTATATGCACCGGCTTATGCAGGTGATTTTGCCAGCCCGGTAATTTCTGCCTGTTATGGCTCTGGTGGAACGGTTGACCTTTCTAATACAGTTGGAAATATTTTAAAATGGCAATCCTCAACAGATGGCAGCACCTGGTCTGATGTTTCCAATACAACAACATCACTGTCTTATACTAATATTACCAGCCCGATATATTACAGGGCAGTAGCCCAGAATGGCGCTTCATGTCCAATCAATACATCTGCTTCTGTGAAACTGGGTATCCATAACTATTGGAGTGGTACATCTAGTTCATCATGGGATATGGCTAATAACTGGTCTGATGTGCAGTTACCTTCTATGCCTTGTGTAGTTGTTATTCCGGCAGGTACTCCTTATTCACCACAATTAAATGCTGATGTTTCAGTCAATGATATCATTATTAATAATGGTGCAAAACTTGACATGAACAATCACATACTCACAATAGCCGGAAGCTATACAGGCACAGGCACATTAACAGGTAGCCTAACTTCCGGTTTGGTATTAACTGGGAATACTGGAACATTACATTTTACCCCAAATGTGTATCCTTCCAATACAACCAATAATTATTTAAAGACACTTACTGTTAATTCTGCAGCAGCATCTGTTGCAACGATAGGTGATTCTTTAAATATTGCTGCAGGCAATCTAACTGATGGCTATGGCACTGTTACTGTTACCGGCGGTTCATTGAATGCAAACGGTAATTTGATTTTAAAATCAGATGTAAATGGCACGGCAAGAATTGGATATTCTTCCGGTAAAATTACAGGTGAAGCAATCGTAGAGCGTTTTGTTCCTGGCCTGAGGTCATGGCGGTTTATGGCTGTACCATTTGGTTCAAGCAGTCAGACAATGCGTGATGCCTGGCAGGAAGGTGTGAATAATTATACGCTCGATTATTCACTTAACCTGAATCCACATCCTGGATTTGGAACACATATAACCGGGGATAATATCAGTACAAAAGGCTATGATTTGAATACCACTACCAATCCTTCGGTTAAGGTTTGGGATCCGAATGCAAGTAACTGGAGCTTAACAGAGCCGCAAACAGCTTATACAAATATCACAGATTTTAATGCCTATTGTTTGTTTATCAGGGGAAGCAGGAATGTAAATTTATCAATGGGGGTTTATGCTCCAACTGATGATACAAGACTGCGCATTAAAGGAACATTAAACCAAACAGGGTTAACAGCAGTAAAAAATTACAGCGGCATACCCGGTGGGATTGTTTTTGTTGGGAATCCTTATGCATCAACAATAAATATTAATAACCTGATTAACAATACGCCGGAAATTCAGGCTGATAAATTCTGGCTGTGGGATCCAAAGATGACTGTTGGTACCAGCTATAATGTTGGAGGATATGTTACTTATACCAGTGGAATCATTACTCCTTTCCCAAGCCCTAGTTACCCAACAGCCAGTTCTGCTTTGGAAATACAAAGTGGCCAGGCATTTATGGTACAATTGGGTAGCGATTATTCTTCCGCAACAATGAAATTTAAAGAGTCTGATAAAACAGATGAAGAATCAAATGTTTTTGGATTTACAGGAAAAAATTCTTCTGACCAGGATGGTGTTCATTATCCAGTAATTTACACCAACCTGATGGCGCCGGATGATGATAATAATTTGTTCCTGGCAGATGGTGTTGCAGCAGCATTTGATAATAAATTTTCTAAAGTTGTAGATGAATATGATGCCCAGAAAAAATGGGGCTTTAATGAAAATATGTCTTTGTTCAGGGATTCCAATTATCTCGCTATTGAACTGAGACCTGAGGTCAAACTCACAGACACTTTATTCTATAGATTATTCCTGTATAAGAAACCTTACGTGTTGAAACTATTTGCACAAAATGCCTTTGCAATGCCATTGGTAAAAGCCTGGCTGGTTGACAGGTACCTGAATACCAAAACCGAGGTAAACCTGAATGATACAACTTTGTATAGTTTTACGCCGAATGAAGATCTTAACAGCTACAGGGACAGGTTTATACTGGTGTTTAATAAGCAGCTTGGCACAATACCAGTACCTGTTACAAGAGCTGCCAATCAAAAAGATCCTAATACGTCTGGAATATCAGAGAGCGTTGACTTTAGTAATGGAAGCATCAGCATTTCACCTAATCCGGTAACTACTGCAAAGAATGCAATGCTTAGGTTTAGCAATATTCCTAAAGGTGAATATGAAATCGTGGTGTATGATTCAAAAGGGCAGAAGCTGGCTACAAAAAATATCCTGCACAATGTAAACACTGCTGTTTATAATTTACCTTCAGGGCCATCATGGGCATCTGGTATTTATATTGTCAATGTAGTGAATGAAAATTCTAAACAATCTGCGAAAATCAAACTGGTGATTAGCAGGTAAAAATACACAGGGTTCTAGTTTCCCTTGTTTGTAAACAGAAGAGGTAGTCGTAAAGGCTGCCTCTTTTTTTTATTCAGAATTATTTCTTAAACGATGCCGGTATATTAACTATAAGCTTTTATGGATAATGAAAAAACCAAAGTTTTATTTAAATGAAAAGTTCTATTGGAAATTTGTTTTGAATTCCAATTTCCTGAAATGAAACAGACAAATTTTCTTTCACCGGGCTATGCTTTGTTACAGCTAACATTTCTCCGGTTCCCAAACAGGTTAATTTTTTACAGTTTTTATTCATTGTGTTATAAAAAAAATTAAGTACAGGTTCTATTTAATCCGCACCTGAATGGCTTTTTAAAATACAACTGTTATCAATTCAAGCGACCTGCAAGGTCAGAAGTTGGGGCTCTTTTTTTAAATGAAAACTTTGTAATGCTATGAAGAAAATTTTTGGGTTGTTTTTAATATTAACCGGGTTTTGCCTGAGTAGTAAAGCACAGACTACTTTTAACGTTTATGGAAATACCGCCGGAAATTATACCTGGAAAGTACCAAATTGTGTAACCTCTGTTACTGTAGAAGTATGGGGTGGTGGTGGCGCCGGTGGAGGTGTTACAGGTAAACCTGCTTATGGCGGTGGTGGAAGTGCTGGCGCTTATTCAAGAGGTGTATTTACGGTGACACCCGGAAGTACAATTAATATTCATGTTGGTGCCGGTGGTGCAGCCAGTACTACTGCAACCAATAATGGAGATGCATCATGGGTATTTACCAATACTACCATCTTAGCAGTAGGTGGGAAAGGAGCGCCAGGAAATGTTTCAGGAAGTGGAGCTGGTGCTGCTGCTGTTACCAGCGGCAATATAAACACAGGTTCAGGTGTTGCCAATTATTATGGTGGTGCCGGCTATGCAGGTTCAAGTTCAAGAAGTGGTAGTGGAGGTGGTAGTGCAGGTGGTGGTGGCAATGGAGGAAACGCAACATCTTCTTCAGGTGGTGCAGCCGGTGCTGCTGGTTCATTTACAGCAGGTGCTGCAGGTGCTACGGGTCTTACGTCCAGTGGTAATGGTTCTTCAGGTAATTCCCCTGGTAGTGGGGGTGCAGGAGGTTATACAACAAGTAATACAGATTTTAATGGTGGCGCCGGCGCTGATGGGCAGGTTATCATTTATTATAGTTTCGGGCCATTCTGTGTACCAACTGCTTCAAATTATTCGTCCACATATTTTACAAGCGTTTCCACTTCTGGTGCTAATACCAATTTTTCAAATACAAGCACCTATAATTATCCTGGTTATACAAATTACTATTGTACTACAGGGGCAAGTGTATATGCAGGAACTTCATTCACTTTAAATATGACTTTAACCGGAGGAACAGCCGGAGTTGCTGCATATATTGACTGGAATGATGACAATAGTTTTTCATCTTCCGAAAATGTTTATAGCAGTGGGGCGTATGTGAGTGGCACTCTTTCTCCAACTATAACAGTACCATCTACTGCATCTACTGGAACTCATAGGATGAGGGTTATCGTAGATTATTATTCTACAAGCCCTTCCGGTTGTTCTTTAACTTCAGTAGGGTGGTTGGGTACAACACGTGGCGAAGCAGAAGATTATTATCTCACCGTTTCCCCATTGCCAGCTTGTTCTGGAACGCCTTCTATTACTTCAGTATCTGCAACACCTACATCTGGGCCTAATGGCAGTAATGTAACATTAAGTGCGTCGCTTCCTGTGGCATCAGGATATAGTTACCAATGGTACACAAGCACCACTGCCAGCGGACCTTGGACAGCGATTACTGTTGCTACCACAAACCCGGCTTATGCATCGCAGGCAAATAATACAACCATGTATTATCATTTGGTTGTTACTTGTGCAAATAGTGGATTGAGCGCTACTTCTGCCAGCGTTTCTTATACTACTACAGGATCAGCTACTTATTGTACACCCACTGTTTCACATAAAGATGTTCAAGTTGTGATAACAAATGTTGACTTTGTTGGTACTTTAAATGATGTCAGTAATAATTCTGGTACCAATACCGACGCTTACCAGGATTTTACCGGTAATACACCGGCAATTCAGGAACAGGGTGAGGCAGTTAACCTGAATGTGATGGCCAATACTTCACACACCTTCTGGAAGGCCTGGGTGGATTGGAACCGTGATGGTGATTTTAATGATCCGGGAGAAGAAGTATATAACTCTAATAACATTTACGCACTCTCAACTTCATTTGGATTTCAAATACCATATTCACAACCTATAGGTAATTATAGAATAAGAGTCAGAACATGGGATATGACTAATATTTATACTGGTTCCTCTGTTTATGGTGGTTCTACCGGTTCTGCATTTACACCTTGTGGCAATTTGGATGATGGCCAAACAGAAGATTATATTTTTACAGTAATTTCCCGTTGTAATGCAGGTGTTGTTTCAACTGTTAATGATACTGCTTGTGTTACAACTTCAGCCGTTTTCAATTTATCAGTAACCGGTAATGCTCAGGCTACTGGTTTTAATTGGTATTCATCTCAGTATGGAGGCACATCTTTAGGCACCGGTAATACATATACTACACCTGCATTAAGCTCTACAACGACTTATTGGGTTGCAGCAACTGGTTTAAATACTGCCGGCGTAGCTTGCGAAGGTCAGACACGAGTTCCAGCCATTGCTTTCAAACCTTCGGTTCCAACCATCAGTTTCGACCAGCCTGATACTTCATTTTTGTGTAATGGTGATAACCTGAGTGTAACTGGAAGTTCAGGTACTGTTAGAACATTCCTGATAAAAGAGGGATTTGAAGATGGTACCCTTGGTGAATTTACTGAATCCACCACAAACAATACTGATGCCAGTCAGCCATGGCAGGTTCATACCAGCGTTTTCACACCAACCACTACTGCTGTGTGGAGGCCGGCTATTTCTTCCGGATTTGGTGCCAATAATTTTTTAACTGCTTTAGGCAATTCAGTTTCAAGTAATGCTATGGTTTCCACACTGACTTCAGCATCGCATAATACTTCAGGGTTTACATCTTTAAACCTTGATTTTAAAATGTATTACGATCATTATTTATCAGATAATAAAGGTTTGGGTGATACAGATAATATCAAAGTTGAAGCTTATGATGGCACTTCCTGGAATACATTACAACAATCAAGGGCTGATATTGGCAAGGCATCCAATATGACAATGTTTACTTATGCTTTGGGTTCTCAATATTTGAATCAGGCCGATGTAAAAATCAGGTTTACATTTTCAGCACTGTTATCTTATTCTGATGGCGTTGCAATTGATAGTATCAGATTATATGGAGAGCATACTGCTTCCAGCTCTTATACCTGGTCGCAGGTTGGTGGTTTTATGGATAATACTGCAAGTTGTTTGTATCTGACAAATAATACTTCAGATACTGCAGGTAACGCTTATGCAGGTACTTCCACTCCTAGTTTATATCTGTTTCCTACAGATGCTCAGGTGGACAATGGAAGTGCCCTTCAGTTTGAAGCAAGGCTTGATCTCAACAATGGCTGTACTGCAAGGGACACTATTACTGTGGATATTAATGATAAAATCTGGACTGCAGGCGCTGGTACAAATAATTGGAACACAGGTCCAAACTGGTGTGGTAACCAGGTGCCGAAAGCTGTTGACCGGGTTAAAATACCGGATTTGGGTGTAGGGGGCATTTACCCTGTTATTAAAGTAAATAATACAGGCAAGTCCAAATACCTCACTATTGACTCAGGTGCCAGTGTTACTATTGATCCAGGGGGAATGCTACAAATAAAAAGGGACTTGTTTACAAGTTTAGGCGCCAGTTTTACCAATAATGGGACACTCAGAATGGATGGCTCTAAAAATGCGGTTGCACAAAATTTCCCCGGCCCCGGAACAATAGCAGAAATGAATAACCTGACCATTGGTAATAGTGGTTCTGCACCTTCGGGTAGTAGTAATGTAATATTAAATGCTCCCATCAGTATCAGGGGCAAATTATATGATAGTGTTGGTTCTTTCGAGTTTGGCAATAACGATATTACACTGAAAAGCTATTCCACAGGAACAGCTTATGTGGGCAGTTTTGATTATAATTCTGCAAAGATAAATTATACCGGAACCGGCCGTTTTATAGTAGAAAGATTTATCCCTGCACGTAGAGCGTGGAGATATTTATCTACTCCAATGTATAGTAGCACTCAAACTATTAATGATGCATGGCAGGAAGGAAGGCAGATTACGTCTGCACCAGTAACCTGCCCGGTTTCTACTGAACCTAAAGGCTATGGCATGTATATTACAAATACTCAACCGCCACAAAATGGTTATGATTGGAATACAACAAACAATGCTTCTTTGAAAGTTTGGAATAACAATGCCTGGGCTGCTCCATCAGGAACTAATATTCCAATTACTAACTATCCTGCATATTGCGTTTTTGTAAGGGGCGACCGGCAGGTTTGTATCCAGTATGGTACATGGGCTACACCGGATACAACAGTTTTAAGAGTGAGAGGGGTATTAAATGAACCCGGCACTTCCAGTTTCAGTTATAACAGCCCAATAACAAAGAGTTTTACAGGTAACCCTGGTGACTATGTATTTGTGGGTAATCCTTTTGCATCTCCGGTTGATCTCACAAATGTTTTAGATGCTTCCAGGTCAACTGGTATTGTTCCAAACAAAGCATGGTTCTGGGACCCTACTGCTAATGGCCCTGCTAATTATAATGTAGGTGGTTATATTGTGTATGATGATGGTGTCTGGACATTGCCTAATTCATCTACTTATCCACAAGACCTGACTTTACGCAGTGGTGAAGCATTTTTTGTGCAGTTAGCTACTGGAAGCACATCTGCATATATTAATTTCAAACAATCAGATAAAAATACAGGATATGAAACCCATGTTTTTGGTTTCCAAAAAGAGAAAAATCAAAAATCTTCACCAAGCGTTCTTTACCTGAACCTGATTTCAAATATCAATGGTGCATCTGCTTTGGTAGATGGTGTGGCGTCTGCTTTTGGTAACGGTTATTCTGCAAAAGTGGATGACCGTGATGCAGCCAAGATGTGGAATATTGATGAGAATGTAGCAATATTCAGAGATGGCAAATACCTCGCAATTGAATTCAGGCCTATTCCGGTACTGACAGATACTATTTTTTATAAAATGTACCTGAGAAAACCACAGTCTTATTCATTACAGGTCTTTACTCAGAACTTGCCTGACATGCAACCACAAAGGGCATGGCTGGTGGACAATTATCTCAATACGAAAACAGAGATTAATCTGCAGGATACCATGCTGTATAATTTTATGACAGACATGGATACCAATAGCTATCGCAACAGATTTATGATTGTGTTCAGCAGGCAATTGGCTACTACACCTACACAGGTTTCAAGAACTGCCAACCAAAAAGACCCTAATACTTCTGGTATTGCTGCAGGTGCGGGAATTATGGAAGGTAATATCAGTATTGCACCTAATCCTGTTACTTCAGCTGCAAATGCAATGCTGAGGTTTGGTAATGTGGCTAAGGGCAATTATGAGGTAAGTATATTTAATGCTAAAGGTGAGAAACTGGCTGTTGAAAAGATACAACATTCGGGCACTCAGTCTTTATATCATTTGCCACCGGGTAATACATCCTGGAGTGCAGGGATGTACCTCGTTCGAATTGTTAATGAAGACACAGGTGAAACTGTTCAGTTGAAATTGATAATAAACAGATAGTTCCTTACCTGGTATAATTTTACAAAAGGGCTTTAATATTTTATAAGGCCCTTTTGTATTTTGTTTTAAAAATATTGCTTTACTGCTTTGTTGTTGCTTTCAAAAGTTTTCTAAAAGGAATAATTTTTCATTCCTTCAGATAATTGTGGAAATGACAATAGTTCATCACGGTACTTTTTTCAAATACAATTCCTTTATTCAATTTTCTTATTTTTTCAGAAAGCTTATTAATAATGATGAATAAAAAAATGCTCAACTTATGTAAGACATTATCTAAAAACTTGACGCTTCTCTTACCATTTATCAAGCCCCAATAATTTTCTTCCTAAGGCAGAGAGTTCTGCAGTTTTATATTTTGTTTTTTCCCAGTTGCGTGGATCGCCGGGGAAGGCATATCCCTCAGGTGCAATTCTGTTTTTCCATGAATTGATTCTCCATTGCCTCAATGGCTCATTATTTTCTTCAGCCGGCATCATTGATATGTATTGTGCAATTCTCACCTTGTCACCGCTCCTGTTAGCTCTTATACCATGAGGCTGCAGGCTATTGAATATTAGCAAATCACCTGCTTCCATTTTTACTTTCGTTGGGGTAAAGCCAGTTATATCGGGTTTAAAATGATCCCTGTCTTCTGGCTGTGTAAGTTTCCAGGTATCATAACTCCTGAACAATTCAGGTATGCACTGAAAGCCACCCATATTTTCATCAGTCTGATCATTGAGCGCCAATACACCCTGCACCTGTTGAGGTTTTGTTTCCGGGTCATAATCCCAATGTATAAATGCCTTGTATTCATAGCCGGGCCGCAATGGAAAATTAAGATTGGCACGGTCAATAGTACACCATAGTTTTTCAGTTCCCCATATATCAGCAAATGCATCATATACTCTTTGCATTTGACGGTTTTCCCATAAATACTGGTGGTTATACATTTCAACCATGCCTGTATTGGTTAGTTCCTTCATCTGAATTTCTGCCCTGGGTTGTGTGTACCAGGTGGAAGGATCGCCAGGATTTTTTTCTTCAAATTCCCAGATAAAATCTGCCGTCTTTTTTGCCTGTTCCTTTGAAATTGCATTCTTAATTACAATATAACCGTTCTGTATCCAGAAATTCCAGTCATCTTCACTCATAACCCTTAATGGCTTTCCGTTGCTGCGGTCATTTAATTTTATAGAGCTGCTTTTAGCTGTTGATGGGTTTCCCGGAATGTCTTTATGAGCATTGTTGGGGTTCATTGTTGGCGCCATGGTTGCTGCCATTGTTTGTTTATCCATAATTCAAATTTTTATTCTTGAATAAGAATACAAAGATGGGTTCTTCATACCAGTCATCTTTTACCTGTAATGATAAGTTTTTGTTCTGTATTGACCATTATTTATAAGATATACATAAAAACATAACTTTATAGGAAACTATGGACAGTGAAGATTCAATTGGAAAAAGTAAAATTTGAACCGGGAAAATCATTCCGTGTTTTTATGCCCAGCCTCAGGAATTATTTTTTCTGGCATTATCATCCTGAATATGAGTTGGTGTTTGTGGAGGCAGTTACAGGTATAAGACATGTTGGCCAGCATGTCTCAGATTATATAAAAAGCGATCTAATATTGATTGGTCCTAATATCCCGCATTTGAATTTTGATTATGGTGTGAAAACCGAATACAAACAAATTGTTGTTCAATTAAGAGAAAATTTTTTGGGCACAGCTTTAGCAATCTCACCTGAATTTGATGCAATTCAAAACCTTTTCAAAAAATCGGTTTATGGGTTATCGTTTACCGGGAAAACAAAAAAGGACGCAGTTGAAAAATTAAAATCATTACAACAATTGGATCATTTTCAACAATTGCTTTGCCTGCTTGAAATTTTGCAAATACTTGCTCTTTCAAAAGAAGTGTTGGTGTTGAATGATATGGATACAAGTATCCGGATATTTTTTAATGATAAAATCAGGATGGCATCTATTTATGAATATATTCATGCGCATTATAATAAAAACCCTGATGTAAATAAATTGGCAAAGCATGTGCATTTAAGCACACCAGCTTTTTGCAGGTACTTCAAGAAACAAACCAAGATGACTTTTACCGATTTTGTAAATCAATACCGGATTAATCAGGCAAAAACATTGATGTTGCATGGTGAAAATATTTCCGGTGCAGGATATTCAGTTGGTTTCGACAGCATCTCGCATTTCAGCAAAGTATTCAAAAAGATGAATGGTGTAAGCCCTTTACAATTTAAGAAAAAATACCTGCTGGATTGATGTATGTTTTGCTATATACAAGATTATTATCTCTATCATAGATTATTCTTACAATACTTCTGAATTTTAGAAATAGTAAAAAATTTCCCTCCTGTTTTTTCTATATTGCTATCAGAAAAAAAATATACTATGGGATTATGTATCCATTTTAAAGGGAACATAAAAAATTATGATCTGATTCCCGGGTTGGTTGAAGAGATTGCAGATATCTGTGAAGCTATGCAATGGACAGTCACTATTTTAAAAGATGAAGATGTAAACGGTATCGTGTTTTCACCAGAAAAATGTGAACCTTTATTTTTTACATTCAACAAAGACGGGCAACTTGTTTCGCCCATTATGCTGGAATATAAAATTGAACCTGCAACTACCATTACAACCAAAACACAATTTGCCGGGATGGATACACACATAGCTTTAATAAAGTTGCTGAGATATATCAGTGAGAAATATTTTTCTTATTTCCATTTATATGATGAAGGAAATTACTGGGAAACTAATGATGAAAAAATCCTGCAACGACAGTTCAGTACTTATAATATGATGATGGATGCTGTTGCAGATGCGATGGAAAATATAAATGTAACCAGCCAGGACAATGCAGATACTTTTACCAAAAAAATTGTTGAATATTTAAACAGGAAAAATAAAAAGGACGAGTAATTTATACGGGTAATTTTTTCAGTAATGTTTTAGTAGTACTATTCAAACAAAAAAAATCTTATGCAGGCAGCCTGATGATAAAACTGCTTCCTTCGCCTTCTGTGCTTTCAACATTTATGGATCCGTTATGTTCTTTTGTGATGATATCATAAGCCATTGATAAACCCAGCCCCGTGCCTTCACCTGTTGGTTTGGTGGTAAAAAATGGCTGAAAAATTTTATTGATGATTTGTTTTGGTATCCCATTCCCGTTATCACTGATAATAATTTCCACTGCGTCATTTGCGTTGTGGCTGTTAGAGTGATTGTCAGGTGAACTGAGATTTACCTTTTTTGTTTGAACAGAAACCGATGGTAAATAATTCATTTCCTGTTGCTTTTCAAATATTTTTTGTTTCGCATTTACTGCGTAAAATGCATTGTTGAAAATATTGAATAATGCCCTACCTATATGCTGCGGTATAACGATAATTTTTCCATTCCCTGATTCACCGGCAGAAAGGTCTTCATCAAATTCCGTTCTAATATTTGCAACAAATGTTTTGTCTTTATTCCTGATGCTATGATACACCAGGTGTAAATACTCATTACATAAGGCATTGATGTCAGTTGGTTCTTGTACACCTTTTGATTTGGGTGAATGTTGCAACATGTTTTTTACAATCGCATCAGCACGCTTGCCGTGTAGAATAATCTTTTCCAGGTTTTGTTTGATATTCTTTGAAATGTCATTGGCTATTTCTATGTTTCCTTCAGCAAGGTTTTCATTCATCTCATCTAATAATTCATCGCTGACTTCAGAAAAATTATTCACAAAATTCAAAGGGTTTTGTATCTCGTGTGCAATGCCTGCAGTTAGTTCACCAAAAGAAGCCATCTTTTCCTGTTGTATTAATTGTGCCTGTGTGGCTCTTAGCTCTTTCAATGTTGATTCCAGCACATATTTCTGTTTGTCAATCTGCTGTTTTTGTTGTTGTAACAAATACAGGTCCTTTTGTTTGTGCCTGTATGAAAAAATGAAATACATGATAAAACCAAACAAGAGCAGTAATACAAGGATGCCCGCAAATAAAAATACAGTAACATCAAGAGAGTTGATTTGCAAAAATTCAGGCATGTTTTATCATTTGTTTTTGATTGGAAAAATTCAGGCCAACAGCAATAGTATATGTTGCATATAACAGGCCACTGCATATCAAGAGGAAATTGTAAATGATCATGGGCGGATTTTTTAACTGATAGACTTTGATACTATGAAAACCCCAGACCAAAAGGCTCATCGAATAATATAATAATACTACACAATTAAACCAGAAAACGCCTTCACGCCAAAGATTTTCATAATGCTCTGCCTCCCTGATCCTGATAAAAAGACTCAGTGAAAATATTATGAGCAGCACACTTTCCAGTAAAAATGTGTTGGTGTTAGTTACAGATAACGGTTGGAAAAAAAATGTATTGAATATTTCGGCCACTATAAAACCGGCAAGGCATATCCAAAGTATCAGATCCCATTTTTTACTGTGGAAGAAATCACGGTAAATCAACACGTAAAAAGTAAATTCAACAGGTGTGAAAAAATGATATACGATATTATTGGAAGTGTGCAGACCAAAAGATACAAATCTCGCTATTAGCTCACTCAGCAGAGTAAGTATGACTAAAGCAGCTAACAAACGGAATGGCCTTTGCGAAGTCCTGATAAACATAACCATCATCAATGCTGATACAATCAGTAAAGCATAATAAAAACTGTGATAAAAATCGCTGAACATTTACTTTGGTATTAAAAACTTTTTGGACAGTTGGGTGGGCATGGATCTGCTTTGTCATACACGGATGCTGCAAGTGCTGAGTTTTTTCTCTGTGTGTTTATCATCAATGTGTCTTTCCCGGCAGTCGAATCATATTTCCCGCCAACGAGGATGAGGTGTACATTCACAAATCTCGACTGGCCATTATTAAATGTACTATCCTGCCCAAAGAAAATAAATACATCATCAGCCGTACTGTCAACGCCATTGGGATTGCGATTGTGGTTAATTAAAGTATCCAGTTGCTTCGCATTAAACGAAAACGCGTGTAATGTTTTTGCCACACCGCTATCATCAGATTTTAATGGCGAGGTTGAATCCCACTGTTTCATATAATTCTGAGCTTTGAGCCAGGAGATGGCGCCGCTGGTGCTGGTACCGTTGAGTACCAATGAAAGTTGTTTATTGGCGGGATTAACCGTGATAAATATCAAAGCTGTAATTATTGCTGTGCCTCCCATTTTTACTATGTCAGTTGCATGAAATTTCATGAAGTTGGTTTTATTTATGATTGTAACTTTCCTTGTCCTGCAGCAGTGGTTAGTGCATCATTAATATTTTCAATTTATGTGGGAGGATTTGTTTGCATTATAACCGGTGTTTTATTTGTTCGCCAAATTCACTTATTCTTTCTTTTGACCAACATAAAGATATGCTACTACAGTTGAAATATGCTTCAAAAAAAATTATGAATGAAAATCTTATCAACATAAATTGAAGTTACAATAAGCCTTTCCACATCTAAGCAAAGCAAAAGATATAAGTTTAAGCTGTTGCAGGTTCCTTACATTTGTGTTGATTATTACTAACGATGAAATGTTTTTTGACAATTATTGTTTTATGTATTGGTGTAATTACATCCTATGCCCAAAATATTGATTCAATTGTTACTGCTGAAAAAAACTATAGAACGGAAGATACTGTTAAACTAAACATGCAATTGTATCTGTCTCAAAGTTATGCATCTAAAAAACCTGATTCAGGACTGATTTACGCAGCAAAGGCAATATCCCTTGCAACAGCATTGAATAATATGGATAAACTCGGTGATGCATATAGGTTCCGTGCTTATTGTTATTATGACAAAACAGATTTTCTTGCTGCTGTCACCAATATGCAGCAAACTATTAATTGTTATAAGAAAGGAAATATAATATGGAAAGTAGCTTATGCGCATTTATCAATTGCTGATGATTATAGAAAACTATCACTATTCCCACAGGCCATTGATAACATCCTGCAATCAATAGCATACTTTGAAAAAATAAAATTCAAATATGGAACAGCCTTCGCTGTTGAAAACCTGGGTTTGATTTATATGAGCACTGGCGAGTATGATAAAGCTTTGGTGCAGTTTATAAGAACAAAACAAATTGATGAAAGCACTGATGATAAAAATAACCAGGCCCGTATTCCAGCAGACTACCTCAACATTGGTGACGCCTATATGCATTTGAAACAAAATGACAGTGCAATTTATTATAATAAAAAATCCTTTGATTTAATGGTTGCTGCTGGTCAGTATGAATATATAACCAGCCCGCTTTTTAATCTGGCATTTATCAATCAGGATGAGGGCAAGAACCTGCAAGCTCTTGCTTACTTTGAAAAAGCAAAGGATATTACCCGGCAAAAAGGTGACATTCGGGGTGTCGCTATATCAATTGCCAATACTGCCAATCTGTATATAAATTTTAATGACAAAGATTTAAAGGCTTTGAAACTTTCAAACCTGCAACAATACAGCAATGCGATTGATTTATATCTTAAGGCTATTAATCTCTATCAGGAATCGTCTTCATTTTATAACCAGATACTCGACCATTATTCCTTGTCTGATCTTTATTTGAAGATTCCCGATTCATTATTGTCGCCCCTGCATCTGACTGAAGATAGCAGGAAGAAATTTGTTTTGGACAATATAGAAGCAGGTTTAAAAAAAGCAAAAGAATTAAACCTTCTCGACCTGCAGCAGGAGGGATATCAACGGCTCAGTTATGTGCATGAACAACAAAAAGATTATTATAATGCACTGCAGGATTATACGAAATTTATTGATGTGCGTGATAGCATATCCAATGCAGAAACCCGTAAAAAAATTACTCAAAGGGAGATGCAATATGAATTCGATAAAAAAGAAAGCCAGTATTTATTTCAACAACAACTGGACAGTTCAAAATTACAACAGCAGCAGCTTCTGAATAAGCAACAACAACAGGAACTGCAACTTGCCAATCAACAAAAAGACCTGCAAAAGCTGGATATTCTAAAGACACAGGCAGAACTCAGCAATGAACAATTACGCCGCCGTGAAAATGAAAAGCAGCTTACTATTGCGAATCAAAACCAACAATTACAGCAATCAAAACTCAGCCTGCAGCAAAGCGAAATAAAAGCAGGAAAAGTGCAGCGCGATATTTTTATCGCAAGTTGCATTGCTTTACTTGCAATTGCATTTTTTATTTTTAGGAATTTCTACAACCAGAAAAAAGCTAACCGTAAATTAATTGTGTTGAATAAACAGGTAAGTGATGAAAAACAAAAATCAGATGAATTGTTACTCAACATCCTGCCTGAAGAAACAGCCGCTGAATTAAAACAAAATGGATATTCTGAAGCCCGGAAATTTGATAAGGTAACAGTTTTGTTTACTGATATTGTCAACTTTACCGGCATCAGTGAACACCTTAGCCCGCAGGAGCTTGTTGCAGAACTCAATTATTGTTTTAAAGCTTTTGATGAAATCAGTACAAAGAATAACCTGGAAAAAATAAAAACAATCGGTGATGCTTATCTCGCTGTATGTGGTTTGCCTGTAGCTGATGACGAACATGCATTGAATACTGTGCGTGCTGCTATTGGTATCAGGAATTTTATGCAGGAATATAAAGCAATGCGCCAAAAGGAAAATAAATTATTCTTTGAGCTGCGGCTGGGCATCAACAGTGGCGTTGTTGTGGCGGGCATCGTTGGAATAAAAAAATATGCTTATGATATCTGGGGTGATACGGTAAATATGGCTGCACGTATGGAAGAATACAGCGAGCCCGGAAAAATAAATATCTCACAAAAAACTTATGATCTGGTAAAAGACCATTTCAGATGTACCCACCGTGGCAAAATTGAAGCAAAACATAAAGGAGAGATTGATATGTATTTTGTTGAAGAATAAATTTCATTTTTTAATGCATCGAAATCAATCCTCTACAGCAAAATAATTTGATCCTGCGAATAATTATTTGCATTTGTAATATTTCACAAAAGAACATATCGTCAAAACTTGAAAATATTTTGCGTAAAAAAAATGCCACATCTGAATTTTCGTATCTTTTCAACCTATGAAAAAATTATTTCCTATTTTACTGCTTTGGCTACCTGTCCAGTTATTGGCTCAGTCATTTACAAAAAGTGAAATATCCCGTTGGGAAAATGAAGCAAAAAAAGTTACCATCATCCGGGACAACTGGGGCATCCCGCATATTTATGGCAAAACAGATGCGGATGCTGTTTTTGGTTTAATGTATGCCCAATGTGAAGATGATTTTAATAGGATGGAGATGAATTATATTGAGAAGCTTGGAAGAATGGCTGAGGTGGCAGGTGAATCTTCTCTTTATGATGATTTGCTAATCAGGATGGTGATTGATTCATCTGATGCAATCCATGATTATAATAATTCGCCGGCATGGTTAAAAAAACTTTGTAATGCATTTGCAGATGGCATGAATTATTTTTTATATAAACACCCGGAAGTACATCCTGCTTTGTTGAATCGTTTCCAACCCTGGTATCCATTGCTTTGGACTGATGGCAGCATTGGCGCCATTAATACTGCCGGCATCACTGCTGATGATTTAAAAAATTTTTATACAGGTAAAGATGCGCCTGTTGTTATCAATACAAAAAATAATGATGAAGTGCTGACTGGCTCAAACGGTTTTGCATTTTCACCAAAGATTACTGCTTCACATAATGCCATATTATACATCAACCCGCATGTTACTTTGTATTTCAGGCCTGAAGTACATGTTGTGAGCAATGAAGGCCTTGATGCTTATGGCGCTGTTACCTGGGGACAGTTTTTTGTGTACCAGGGATTCAATGAACATTGTGGCTGGATGCACACGAGCAGTTATGTGGATGCCGCAGATTTATACATTGAACACCTGACCAAAACAAATAATGGATGGGACTATTTGTATGATGGAAAACAACTGCCGGTTACAGAAAAACAAATTGTGATATACTATAAAAGCGGCGATGCAACAATTAAAAAAACATTCTCTGCCCTTTATACCAATAACGGTCCAATCATGGCAAAGTATACAGGAGCTGATGGAAATACAGGACAGGGTCAATACCTGAGCGTTAGGGCAGACAACAGGATATTAAACGGGTTGATTCAATGCTGGCAGCGAACCAAAGCTAAAGGCCTTGCTGATTATGAACAAACACTTGACCTAAAAGGAAATATTTCAAACAATACTGTGTATGCAGATGCCGATGGCAACATTGCATACTGGCATGGTAACCGCATTCCCATCCGTGATACAAAATATGACTGGACCCAGCCTGTTGATGGTACTTCATCTGCTACAGCATGGAAAGGTTATTATAACATGGACCAGATTGTACATAGCATCAACCCGCCAAATGGCTGGTTGGAAAATTGTAACTCAACACCATTTACCTGTGCAGGAAAATATAGCCCAAAAAGAGAAGACTATCCTTCATTTATGGCGCCAGATGGCCAGAACTTCAGGGGCATAAATGCAGTGCGTCTTTTGAGCAGTGACAGTAACTATACAATAGATAAAGTGATTGCTGCAGGTTACAATACTTATTTAGCAGCATTTGAAAATTTAGTGCCTGCACTTGTCAATGCTTTTGAAAAAAATATTTCTCATGATGATACATTATATGAAATATTAAGCGGGCCGGTAAATGTTTTAAAAATCTGGGACCTGCATTCGGCTGAACATTCTGTTGCCACAACACTGGCAGTGGAATGGGGTGAAAAATTAATGCGTTCCATTTATCAAACAGCAGGTGCAGATCAGGTAGAGAAAACTAATCATTTTGCTGCTGTTGCATCACCACAACAATTGTTACAGCCACTCCTTGCCGCAGTTAATAAATTAGAAAATGATTTTGGCAAATGGCAAATAGAATGGGGCTCAGTCAACCGTTATCAAAGATTGACAGGCGCTATAAATGAAGTGTATGATGACAACCAGCCAAGCTTACCCGTTGGCTTTGCTTCATCCAGATGGGGCATGATTCCTTCTTATGCCAGTCACACATATCCAGGCACTAAAAAAAGATATGGTGACAATGGAAATAGTATTATCTGTGCAGTTGAATTTGGGAAAAAAATAAAAGCTAAAGCATTATTAGCTGGTGGTGAAAGTGGTGACCCACTTTCAAAACATTTTAACGATCAGGCATTGATGTACACGCAAGGTCAATTCAGGGATGTATTGTTTTATAAGGAAGATGTGTTGCAACATGCAGAAAGTACTTATCATCCCGGTGAATAGATTTTGAATTAAACATCAATCGTTCTTATGTTTTGGATGGCTGTTGATTGAATCTTTTAAGAGATGCATTTCCCTGTTTTTTTATTTCAATCATTACACTAAAAGACACAATTGCAGCAAAATGATAAGATAATTGAAGTATAGCAATGTTGTAGATGTCAGTTACCGGCTGGGATTAACTAAGATGAGCTTTGCCTGAACGCACATTCTGGTACAGGTCTATCACCCTGTTTTGTGTACACATTTTTTGGAAGAGCTCCCGCACAGGTTTGTATTCATAATGCAAAGCGCATGGTCTCTTATCATTGCATTTTTCAATACTCAGCCCGCATTTTTTAAACACACTCTTTCCATCAATAGATTCAACAATTTTAATAATCCTTTGTTGCATTTGTTTTTCACTGATAAAAAATCCGCCATTGGGGCCTTTACTGCTTTTGATAATTTTGTCTTTTACCAGCTTTTGTAAAAGCTTTCCAACTGTATGTTCATTTTCATTAATGACCTCAGCAATTTCTTTGATTCCTGATTTTTGAGCTGAGTCATGTTTGGATGCAAGAAAAATGACTGCCTTTATTGAAGCCTTACAAGTTAAACTTAACATAGTCTCTTTTTGAAAAATTTGCTGATAGAAATAAATTTTCAGGGAGTGAAATATATTGAATTCTGATTTGTTGAAATAATTTTTTTTCAGATTTATTCTTTTGCGGGCTTCCAATAATTCAAATGCACCTGTCGTTTTCCCTTGTATAATTGATTGGCAGATTCAAATTTGTGAGCAATCACTAATCAAAATGAAATAGTTATGGCTCCGGCATATTTTTATTTGAGTAGTTGTTGATAGTTATTACTTCTAATGGCATATAAGCAATCGGAGATCGAAAAAGGGTTTAGGGTTATGGTCGTTATAAATGGTCAAGCTTCTCTACTGTTGTTGTGGCAGGCAGAAGTCTGCACCCAAAAGGGAAATATTTTTACCAACTCTTGTTCTGCTGCCAGCGAAAAAAATCAACAATAAAAGTAAGGAAATGCTTTTATTATTACCAAATTTTTTTTGACAGTTTAATTGATGCTTTTGTAGCCAGAGAAATTGTTTATATAGATTTTCTAATTAAATGTTTTATTGGTTTCTCTTTCCCGATATTGATTATGCTATTTGATTTTTTATGTTGTTTGTATAAGTGAAGGAACTGGTTGGGCAACATTGTCAAAAATTGACTTTATTTGTAGCCTGTCTTCCAAGCTGATGTAATAGCTTTTTCATAATTAAAAATTTTTGCAATGAAAAGGATTCTTTTTTATCTGTTGATTGCTTTGCCATTGTTTACTACAGCACAGCAAAAAATAAATATCATTCCTCAACCTGTAAGTTTACAACAAAATGAAGGTGATTTTATTATTGATAATAATACTTCGTTGCAATACAACCCTGCAGATAAAAGCCTGCAGGATGCTGCTAATTTTTTTTCATCATACATCAATCATATTTCGGGGATTGAATTGCCATCCAATATTCATAAGAGTAAATTCGTTGAATTCAGGTTATCAAAGACTACAGAAATTGGTGATGAAGGTTATTTGCTGAATGTTTCTCCTTCATCAATAATAATCACTGCTAATACAAGGGCAGGCATTATTTACGGGATGCAATCTGTTTTTCAAACCCTGCCTGCCATCCGCACCAATGCTGTGTTGCAGGTGCCATGCATGCAGGTAAAAGATTATCCACGTTTTAAATGGAGGGGTATGCACCTTGATGTTTGCCGCCACTTTTTTTCACCTGATTTTGTAAAGGAATATATTGACCTGCTGGCAAGTTATAAGATGAATGTTTTTCACTGGCATCTTACTGATGATCAGGGCTGGCGCATTGAAATAAAGAAATATCCAAAGCTCACTTCAGTGGGTGCATGGAGAGTGGATGAAACCAGCAAAATATGGGGCGACAGGCCACAGGCTGTTGCCGGTGAACCTGAAACGTATGGCGGTTATTACACACAACAACAAATCAAAGACATCATTCAATATGCAAAGGAAAGAAATGTAACCATCGTTCCTGAAATTGAAATGCCCGGCCATAGTGCTGCTGCAATTGCTGCTTATCCTTTTTTAAGTTGTTCACAAAAACCACAGTTGCCAATGACCGGCGGTAATTATAAAGACGTTTCTTCTGTCTTGTGTGTTGGCAACGACAGCGTATTTACTTTCATGGAAAATGTTTTGTCTGAAGTCATCAATCTTTTTCCTTCTGAATACATTCATATCGGTGGCGATGAAGTGGATAAAACATCATGGAAAAATTGCCCGAAATGCCAGGCATTGAAAACAAAATTGGGTTTGAAAGATGAAGAAGAACTGCAGAGTTATTTTATAAAAAGAATAGAAAAATTTATAGTCAGCAAACACCGAAAGATGATTGGCTGGGATGAAATACTGGAAGGTGGTTTAGCGCCTGAAGCTACAGTGATGAGCTGGCGTGGCGAATCAGGAGGCATTGCAGCAGCAAAGATGCACCACGATGTGGTAATGACGCCGGGCACACCTTTATACTTCGACCATTACCAGGCCAACCCTGCATCAGAACCTCTTGCCATTGGTGGGTTTAATACTTTAAAAATGGTATATGATTATAATCCTATACCTCAACAGTTGCAAGGCGGTTACGAAAAATATATTTTAGGTGCACAGGCAAATTTGTGGACAGAATATATTACTACGCCCGAATATGTGGAATATATGGTTTTGCCCCGCATGCTGGCATTGGCAGAAGCAGTGTGGACACCGTTGAGTGAAAAAAACTGGGATAGTTTTAATGAAAGGTTACAAACACAGTTTAAAGATTTCGGGCAAAGAAGTATTAATTATTGTAAAGGAAATTTCAGGGCTGATATAAAGCCTTCCATACAAAACGGAAAATTATTTGCTTCACTTTTCAGCGAAATTTATCAAAGCGAAATTTATTACACTACCAATGGAGAAACCCCAACTATACAGAGTGAAAAATATACAGCGCCTGTGCCAATTGACTCTACTTTGACATTAAAAGCTGTCATTGCAGTTGATGGCGAAATCATGAGTAAGATGCCGGCACAACAATCATTTGTTATGGATAAAGCCGTAGGTAAAAATGTGGTTTATACCAATCCTGTCAGCCCTTATTACATGGCAGACGGGCCTAACTCATTAACCGATGGTGTGCGTGGTACAGTTAATGTTGGCAAGTACTGGCATGGCTTTGCAGGCAAAGATTTAATTGCAACCATTGACCTGGGCCAGGAAGAAAATATCCATACCATTTCTATTGGTTGTTTGCAACATTACCGCGACTGGATCATGATGCCACAATGGGTGAAATTTGAAATCAGTGATGATGGTAAAAATTTTACTGAGGTACAGACTATAAATAATGATATACCACAGAATGAAATGACAGCCATCAAAGAATTTACTGCAAACTTCTCTGCGAGAAATGCAAGATATATTCGTGTTACTGCAAAAGCTTTGGATGGTTTGCCAAAAGGCCACCCGGGCGAAGGGCAGCCTGCATGGATTTTTGCTGATGAGATTGTGGTGAATTAAAAGAAATTGATTGAATAAAATCAATTATTATAAGAGTTTTTTTGTTTACAGGAAAGGCTTCATTCACCATATTCAAAATATTGCAACACCCTTCAATTGTTATAAACATTTTGGTAGAAAGGTGTTGCTTGTTTTTTATTACAGTAAAAATTGTGAGAAATAAAATAAAGTAGCAAAATTTTATTTGCCACCAATTGAAGTGAATTTAAATATTTAGCGACCTTGCGGCCCTTGAAACAAATTTGTAATCAATAAATTTTATGTTTTCAAAATTTAGTTGGTTGTTCATGATTGTGTAACCTGATTTTTCAAATTCAAATGATGATTAGCGAAGACAAGCAAAACAGTATTGTTGCAAAATGGTTATTGATTGGTGTGGGTATGTTGATAGTGCAAGTGTTGCTGGGCGGAATTACCCGGCTAACAGGCTCTGGGCTTTCAATTACAGAATGGGACCCGATCATGGGTGCCATACCACCTTTGAACCACAGCCAATGGGAAAAAGCTTTTGACGGCTACCAACAAATTGCACAATACAAATACCTGAACAATCATTTTACTTTAAGTGATTTCAAATTTATTTTTTTCTGGGAATGGTTTCACCGGTTATGGGCCAGGTTGATGGGGCTTGTATTTTTATTCCCTTTTATTTATTTTTTATGGAAAGGGTATTTTAAAAAATGGATGATCCTTCCATTGATTATGCTTTTTGTGTTAGGTGGTTTGCAGGGCCTGATAGGATGGATCATGGTGAGCACCGGGCTGAATGATCAGAATTTATATGTAACGCATTTCAGTCTTGCTATACATTTTATTGCAGCGATGATATTAACAGGTTACACCTTGATTTTTGCACTCAGTATCATTATCCCATCGCGACAGAGAGTGAGAAATGGTTCATTGAAAAAATTTGCATTTATTATTTTAGCCTTATTGACTTTGCAACTTATTTATGGTTCATTTATGGCCGGGCTAAAAGCTGCAGTAACTGCACCCACCTGGCCTAGTATAAATGGAAGTTTTATTCCTTCAGGTATCTTCACAAAAGATTTTATTAAAAATGCATTGCATAATCCTATTGCCATTCAGTTGATACACCGCACACTGGCATACATAATTTTTATACTTGTAATTTTGTGGTGGGTTAAGGCCAGGAAAGTAAAAATTTCGTCTGCATTTAATAAAGCGAAAAACTGGTTGCTGGTTCTTGTGCTATCACAGGTTCTACTTGGAATACTAACTGTTGTCAACAGTACTTCAATTGTTGCAGGAAAATTTGGAGTGTTTGAGTTGCTGGCAGAGTTGCACCAGCTTACCGGGATGTTGCTTTTGCTTTGCCTGCTTTCAGTTTTGTATATACTGAAATTTTCGCGGGAATAATTTTATTTTCTTTTTGTCCTCTTTGGGCTCCTGATAAAGGCATTACCATTATTGAGTTCAGTTGCGAGGCTATTGATTGTTTTGCTTTCAAACAATTGGATTAGCTGCTGCTTGATAGTTTTATATTTTGAATGCATTGGACAGGGATTGGTTTCTGAACATTCATTCAACCCCAGCACACATTTCTGTAAAACTGCATCTTCGCCTAAAGCATTTAAAACTTCTTTTACAGGCAGTTGCCTTTGTTCATCGGTAATATAAAAACCTCCATTTGGCCCTTTTACTGAACTGATGACGTCATCTTTGGTAAGGTATTGAAGTATTTTAGCAGTAAAATGATGTGGGGAATCAATGGCTTTGGCAATTTCATCAATACCCAGTTTTTTGTCGCCTGAGCTCTTTAAAGCAATATGAATGGTTGCCCTTAATGCGTATTCACACGTCTTTGAAAACATAATTTTAGTTTAATAAAAGGATAAAAGTAAAACAAGGAGAGCATTTTTAGAAACAAAAAATGGGTTATCAATTTTTTGATACCCTGAATGATCATAGATCTGGTCAAAGCTCAAATGAATAACAAATAATTCTATGCAATAACAAAAATCTTTATTTTGACTACTGTGTATTAGTTGAGCAACATTTTTATATTTGATATGATGCATTTATTTTAATAATGTTTGCAAAGTGGTTTTCTCATCTCTTGTAATTTTTTTTCTAAATGATAAATTAGATTGAAGCGTTTTAAATTTTCAGTTATGAATTTTATATTCTTCGAATAACTTCCCTGTAATTATTATTATTGTATAAATTAGTCAGGATATTTACACGATATGAAAGTATTTGCCACCGCAATAGTTATCATTTTTTGCTTTGTTTTCTTTTATTGTTGTGTTGAAGCTACAACGCCGGTTGAAAACAAACCTGCTGCGGAATATGTGGGAAGCGAGAAATGCCAGAGCTGCCATTCGAAAGAATATACTGCTTATGAAAGTTCTGATCATTTTCATGCAATGGATTCTGCATTGCCACGATCAATAAAAGGGAATTTCAATAACAGCATTTTTATCTATTATGGCGACACCAGTTTTTTCTATACAAAAGACGGCCGGTATTTTGTTAGAACAAATGATTCAACAGGAAAGAAAAAAGATTACCAGGTAAGTTTCACTTTTGGATGGCAACCACTGCAACAATACCTCGTGCGTTTCCCTGATGGCCGCATACAGGCATTGCCTTTTTGCTGGGATACAAGGCCAAAAGAAAAAGGCGGGCAACGATGGTTTCATATTTATGGGAAAGAAAAAATACCACCAGGTGATGAATTGTTCTGGACAGGCATCAACCAGAACTGGAACAATATGTGTGCTGATTGCCACACCACCAACTATTTTAAAAACTTTGATGTTTCAAATAACAGTTTTCACAGCACATGGAGTGAACAAAAAGTTTCCTGCGAATCCTGCCATGGCCCTGCATCCAACCATATTGCATGGACTGAAAAAAAATATAATGATGATGACAGCCTGAAAGGTTTTGTTATCAGTCTCGCTGGTGAAAAAGTCAATTGGAAATTCAATACTGAAAAAGGAATTGCATATCCTGATAAAGTTGTTCATAATACTACATTGATAGAAACCTGTGCCCGTTGCCATGCAAGGGCATCAAGGCTGAGTGATTATTATTATCATGGCCAGTCATTTTTGCAATCACATATTCCTTCTACCATTAATGCAACCAACTATTATATTGATGGGCAGATTAAAGAAGAGGATTATGAATATGGTTCTTTTTTGCAAAGCAAAATGTATGCTGAAGGTGTTACCTGTATCAACTGCCATGATGCACATACCATGAAAGTGAAACAGCCATTGAATACTGTATGTTTTTCATGTCATGCGCAATCAGTATTTGATGTGCAGGAGCATACACATCATGCAGTTGCCAGCACAGGTTCACAGTGTGTGAACTGTCACATGCCGGTGACCACTTACATGATGATTGATGAAAGGAGGGATCACAGCATCAGGATTCCAAGACCTGATCTTTCTGTAAAACTCAACACACCTAATGCCTGTAACAAGTGCCATACTGATAAACCGGTTAGTTGGGCTGCAAAATATTTTATACAGTGGTATGGAGATAAGTTGCCTGCTGCAAAAACTTATGGCCAGTTGATGTATGCCGTTTCAAAAAATACGGATGAAAGCATGAATGATTTAAACCAACTGCTTACACAAAATTATCCTGACATTATTAAAGCAACTGCTTTAGATCAATACACTGAATTTTATTCACCTCAATTGGGTGATGAAATAAAATCATATCTGCAAAGCACAGATCCTGATCTCAGGTTGAATGCTATACGTGCTTCTGTTAATTTTCCAGCAGATGTATTACTACCGGCAATCACTCCATTGCTGGATGATCCTGTGCTGGCAGTGCGAACTGAAGCGATGAATACATTAGCACCTCTGTATGCACAGTTGGATGAAAATAAAAAACAAAGATTTGAAGCAGTGATGAATGAATATATCGCTATACAAAAATATATCAGCGACAGGCCGGAAGGATTTTTAAACCAGGGAATCGTGTTGGCTGAAACCGGGAGAACGGATGAAGCAGAACAGATGTATTTAACGGGAGTGAAAAGGTTCCCGTCTTACATTCCTTATTATGGCAATCTTGCTGATTTATACCGTGCAAAAAACCTTGAAACAAAATCAAAAGAATATCTTGACAAAGGTCTTGCTATCGTCCCCAATAATGGAACATTACATTATGCACTCGGGCTTTGGTATATACGCAACCATGATGAAACAACCGGCATCAATGAATTAAAAAAAGCTGCATCACTTGAACCTGCGAATGCGTCTTTTGTATATGGTTATGCTATTGGTTTGGTTTCAAAAAAAGATGCGCAAAAAGCGTTGCAGTTACTGGAAAGTTTTATTACTAAAAATGGAAATGACCCGATGATATTAAACGGGCTTGTATCAATTTACCAGGACCAGAAAAATATGGATAAAGCAAATTATTATGCAGGAATCCGTAAGAATGTGTTTGGGTATTGAGAGAAATTTTTCTTTTATCAACATTAGATTTCTTCAAACGAATATTTTTCTTCAATGAATTTTCCAATTAATAAAAAAGGAGCTGCCTGAAATATATTCATTTCTGGCAACTCCTATCAAACCCTTTGCTACACTGCATTTCAGCTTATATAAAATATAATTTTTAATGTTGAAAACAGTTGTGATAGAATTAAAATTCTGAAACCAATGATAGCCATCTTGCTGCAGATGCACCCCACACTTCTTTATAAGTAGCGGTATTAAACTGTGGCCAGTATGGTGAATCTTCATTATCTCTTGCTTCCATACCAACTGGTATAGCGCCAACAGTTTCTCCTGGCAATGCAGTATAAAGTTGCGGGTAATTACTCCCTTCACCCCAGATATAAGATTGGCCAAAAGGATTTTTACCAACAATCCAGAACAATTGTTGCTCTGCAATATTTATCAGCTCTTTATCTTTTAAAAATTTCCCGCAAAGCGCAGCGGCTTTACCTGTTGATAATTGCACTGCTGCATTTCCTTTGAAAGAAAACCAAACAGGGAATACACGCAGGTAATGCTGGTCATCAAGCTTCACACCCTTATGAAGTTGTTCTTCATAATCTTTACCTGCACCGCTGAAAATTCCTACCTGCACTTTATAAAAGTTGATAGAATCTTTTACTTCATCCACATTATACACACCGCTTGGCACAAGCCCGTAAGGCGCTACATATTGCATAATTGTTTTCAGGTAATTACCATACAACCTGATGGCATCAGCCCATTTTTTATAATCAGGATTGTTGGGTTGTGTTTCACACAATGCAGTTAATGCCTGCATATACACCTGGTCACGTGATTGGTGTGTGTAATGGACAATTGATTTTTTATTGAGGTCGCGATAGAAAAATCCGGTCAGTTTGTCTTTATCATTCAAAGGTTCTACGCGTTGACATTGTAAAGTATATTGAATGGCTTTTGCAGCTACATCAGCATAATATTTATCACCGGTAAGTTGATACAACTGGCTTGCAGCAAAAGAAATATTGGCCGCATACTGGCTGTTGGAAGCCATAGCTGCATGGTCGCCACCACCACCAATACTGCTGATGTCATTAAAGCCCAGACTATCGAAACGTTTCTTTGCAAATGCAAAATCTTCGATTGCCACTTTACGTAAATTTTCTTTCAATGTTGAAGAGTTGTCAATGTTCATGGATGCATAAGCTTCAATGCCTGCGAAAACAAAATTTTCAAAAGCCCTGTTGTGCACATGCACCAAACGCCAGCGTGTTGAATCATCCTTAGTGCCGATAAATCCATCAGTCCATAAATTGGTGCCCCATGTCTGCGCCCTGAAACCGTTGCCCAGCCTTGATTTCAGAATGCAATCAATTCCCCACTCAGCTTCTTCTTCCATCCGGATCGATAGTTCTTTTTCATTTTTTTCTTTTGTCCGCTTGCCCATCTCAAGCAATGCCTGGACTATTTCGCCTGATTGTAAAACCTGTTGCGACATGTCAGCAGCATCATGCCATCCGCCATTGAATGGAAATATTTTCCCATTATAAATTGCATGAAGATCGCTATGGCAAACACCATGTTTTCCCGGAACAGCATAACCACATCGTTCACAGAAAATAAAATTCAACACACGCCATGCAGAGTTGTCCCAGATATTTTTGTTGATGTAGAATGGTTTTGTGGCAACATCGCCAACCTTTATAAAATACTGTCCTTCTTTTTTGAAATCACTGAAATCAATTGTTTCAAAACTACCTATCCTTGTTTTGTCTTGTTTGATATTTCCCTGGTACACCACACCTTTGTTGATGTTGTCAATGAGTTGAAATTTGCCATCATTGTTGCTGACATTTACAATAGCATTTTTTTCACTTTCTACACCATAGCCCGTAGTAGAATAGATGATGCGGTTTTGTGCCGGCATCCATCCACTCACCACTTCAGGATTTGCAACAGTTTGCAATGACACATCATCAATATCAAATTTCAATGAGTCACCCATGGTGCGTTCTTTACCAAAAACTTCAATGGCAAATGAGAGCTTCGTTACTTTATCACGTGCCAGTTCACTCATCTCAACAAAACATTCATTCCATTGGCCGTTGATAAGATTTATTTCATGATAACCTTCACGTCCATATTTATCAGGCACTTTTATTTTACCATCATTCTCAACATATAAATTCAGGTAGATGCTGTTGGCGCCTTCGCAATTTGGATAGATGTATAAATGAATGCGGTTGTATTTTTCCCAGTTGGCGCCGCCAACATCAAAGCTTGCAAATGAAGTGCCGAAGCCAAGGCCCCAACCTAAAAACTGTGGATAGGTGGTAGGTGCTACTAAACGTAAACTTCGTTTGCCGTCAATACTTCTTTCATCGGTGAGCCTCAAGCCACCAATGCCTTTGTGCGACCATTTGTTAAGCGATTCCATATCGCAAAGCACATCTGATGTCAATACTTTTTTGGTGAGGCCAAATGATTCAAATGATTTGCTGTAATCCAATGGCAGCGGGCTGTGTACATAACCCGTGTTTCGAATGTCATTCTGTAGTTGCTTGTCAATTTGAGCATATAACATGCCCACTGAACAGAGAAGAAGAGAAGCAATTACGAAAAGTTTTTTCATGCGCGTGTCTTTTGATTTTTAGTTTATAAACATAACAGTCCCGCTAAATGCGGATGAGATTTTTAATAAATAAAGCAGAGGAAAATGAAACTGCATAAAAATAATAAAGTGATGTTGAACTATGTATTCGGTGTATTAAACTTTTGATGAATGGTATTAAATTGATGAAACAGTTTTAGCGAATAAAAAATAATGCAATCACTGATTTTGCCGCTCATATATAAACATGGTAGTGAAAAGGAAGATTTATTATTTTAGGCAGGTTTGTAAAAATGAGCATTGCCGGTAACTTCACATTGAACTTGTATTAAAAAAACCAAACTTAATCAGATGAACTATTCAAAAACTCTTTTTTTGTTATGCCTGAGCTTATGCATTATTTTTTGTACCAGTTGTGCAACGATAGCACAGCATGAATCAAAGCCAGTTATCATTGGCTATGTAGGAGGCTTTAACGGTAACATCGTGCAGGCATCTTCGATTGATGCAAAGCGCCTTTCGCATATCAATTATGCTTTTATTGATGTAAAAGATAACAGGGCATGGCTGCACAACGAAAAAACAGATACAGTTAATTTCAGGAAATTGAATGAGCTGAAAAAAATCAATCCTGATTTAAAGATTATGATTTCTATTGGGGGATGGACATGGAGTAAACATTTTTCTGATGCAGTATTGACTGATACTTCCACTTCAAATTTTGCAAAAAGCGCTGTGGATATTGTTTCAAAATATGACCTCGATGGCGTGGACATAGATTGGGAATATCCCGGTATGATTGGGGATAGCAATGTATTTCGCCCGCAAGACAGGACAGGTTATACCAGCCTTTTTAAAAACCTGCGTGAAAAATTAGATGTATTAAGTACACAGACACATAAAAAATATTTTGTTTCAACAGCTATTGGTGGTTCATTGGAATTTTTAGCGCACACACAAATGGATGAAACGCAGAAATATCTTGACTACATCAACCTGATGAGTTATGACCTTGATGAAACTTATGACAACTTTGCTGCGCATCACTCCAATTTATTTTCACCTCCTAACAAGCCCTATATTTATTCGGCAGATATGTGCATTCAAAATTTGAAGAAAGTAGGAGTGGACCCTTCAAAAATTGTGATGGGCATACCGTTTTATGGAAAAGGGAAAGTGGTTGAAAGCGCCGTCAATCATGGATTGTACCAGATTCCGGTACGTCCGATGTTTGGTGGTGGATACACTTTTCTGAAAGACAGTATGGTCAACAAAAAAGGTTTTGTAAGATATTGGGATGATGTATCCAAAGCGCCTTATCTTTTTAATGAAGAAAAGAAAATTATCATCGTGTATGATGATGAAGAATCTGTGAAAGATAAATGTGATTATATAAAAAAATATAATCTGGGTGGCGCTATGTTCTGGACATATTTCAGCGATAGTAAATTATACCTGCTGAAAGTTTTGGATAAAGAATTCGGTTATGAATAATGCATAACATTGATGAGCAACTTGCCGGGCACAAGTTTTGATTGAATAATCAATGCAGGAGAAGTTGATAAATTTAAAATACATCATCAAAAACCTTCTGCTTGAAATGGAATCATGAAACAAAAATTTAAAGTCGGAGACCATGTAAGATGGAATTCAGAAGCAGGATTTGTAACAGGAACTATTATTAAAATACATACTGCCGATTTTGATTATAAAGGGTTTACCCACCATGCTTCAGTAGATAACCCGCAGTATGAAATTAAAAGTGATAAGACAAACCATATTGCAGCACATAGGGGAACTGCGCTTAAGAAAATAAAATAATTATTGGTATTAAAAATTGGAGGTAATCAATAAATAGGAATTGATAAATTGGCAGGATTAAAAAAAGGGGCAATAGCCCCTTTTTTTAATCTTCGAGGTAACCAAATTTTCCCTGATTATAATCATTGAAAGCCTGTAAAATTTCTGCTTGTGTATTCATCACAAAAGGACCGTGTGCCGCAATGGTTTCATGAATTGGTTCACCGCTTAATATCAATACAAATGCATTCTCTGTTGCTTCAATAGTGAATGATTCTCCTTTGTTTTCAAACAAAGCCAAATGGTCTGTTGCTACTTTTTCTGCTGCATTGATGATGATGTTTCCTTCTATCACTAACAAAGCAGTGTTGTAATTTTCGGGAAAAGAAAAGCTTGTTTTTGCACCTTTATTAAGTTTTGCATTGAACAAATGTAACGGTGTAAATGTGGTAGCACTTCCTTTCACATCTTTATATTGGCCCGCAATAACTTCTATTTCGCCACCATTATTTTCTACATGATAGCGATGAATATTTTTGTTCTCAATGGCCTGGTATTTGGGTTGGCTCATCTTATCTTTTGCAGGAAGATTCACCCATAACTGCACAACCTGGAAGTCGCCGCCTTTCCTGCTGAATACTTCTTCATGGTATTCTTTATGCAAAACTCCTGAAGCTGCAGTCATCCATTGCACATCGCCTTCGCTAATTACACCACCGCCACCACCACTGTCATGATGGGCTACCTTGCCTTTATAGGCAATAGTAACAGTTTCAAATCCACGATGTGGATGCACACCCACTCCTCTTGGTGTTTTGCTCGGTGGGAAATAAAATTTAGAATTATAATCAAGCATGATAAACGGGCTCATACGTTGCATGCTTAAACGTTGTTCATTTCCCGGAATGAAATTATGTACCCTGAAACCATCACCAACATAATGTGGCGTTGCAGGGGCTATGATTTTTTCTACATTTTTTGTTGCCATAACTGAAATTTTTATGATGCAAAATTAATGTTGCACCCAGGCCGGTAAATTGATGTATGATAAGTAATGAAAGTAATGGTTGTTCCCAGTTTAAAATCAGTATGGCAGAATACTTGCAGAATGCAAGTATTAAAATATCTGGTACCTGAATCAAAGAATATGTCGCCCGGATATGATTTGTGTAATAGTTAATTCAAATAATTATAAATGAAAAATCAAGAAGCGGTTTTTGATAAAATCATTTTTTGAAATTCTTTCCTGCCAGTTCTTTTCTTACCCGGCTAAGGCTTTCAGGAGTGATGCCGAGGTAAGATGCCACCATAGCTTGCGGGACACGCAGTAAAATATCAGGATAGATTTTTATGAAATCAAGGTAACGTTCCTCAGCAGTTGCGCTTAAGAGTTGTGTAATTCTTTTCTGCAAATACCTGATATGGTTGTGCAGTAATTTATTGTTGAATGCAAGGAAGGATTTGTTTTGTTCTGCGAGAGATAAGATAAAATTTTCATCAATTTGTAAAAGCGTGCTGTCTTCAAGTGCCTGTATAAAATAGTTGGAAGGCTGGTTGAAATAAACACTTTCCCTATCTGTAACGAACCAGGATTCAGGAGCAAACTGAAGTATATGTTCTTTGCCTTTTTCATCAATTGAAAATTGACGTAATAATCCCTGTTCAACAAAAAAAGCAGATTTGCAGATTTCACCCTGGCGTAATAAGAAATTATTTTTAGCGATTGTTACATGTTTACATTTTTGTATCAGTTCATCTAAAACATTTTTATCAATATCAATGTTGGAAGTAAGGAATGATGTAAATGTAAACCCGTTCATATTGATATGTTTTCAGGAGATAGAGCTAAGATATGTTTTTGAAAAGGCTTTTACATTTTAAATAAATATTTTTTTGCTAAACATAATAAGCGTTATTTTCAACTGATAATATTTTTTACCAAAATAATATAGCATTTACTATGCTAACTGCTTCGGATAATGCACCTGGAAAAGAAAATCTGCGCAGGGAAATGGGTGTGCATGCACTCACGTTGGCTATCATCAATATTATTGTTGGCACCGGTATTTTTGTGTTGCCTGCATTGGTTGCGGAAAAGCTTGGCCCATCATCCGTTATTGCTTTTATTGTATGCGGGATATTGATTTCATTGGTTGCATTGTGTTTTGCTGAAGCAGGAAGTAAGGTTACAATATCGGGTGGTGTTTATACTTATATAGAAATTGCATTTGGCCCTTTTGCTGGTTTCCTGGCTAATAATATTTTTTGGTTTGGCTCCTGTGTATTTGCTGATGCAGGCATAGCAAACGGTTTGGCAGATACACTCAAACTTGTTTTTCCATTGTTTGATAATGAAGTTTTCAGGATAGTATTTTTTCTTATCCTGTTTGGCGGTACTGCGTTAATCAATATCATGAGTTTAAAAAGTAGTGTGAGGTTTGTCGGGCTTATAGCTTTTGGAAAAATAATCCCATTGATATTATTTGTGGTAATGGGTCTCAGTTCTGTTTCTGTAAAAAATTTAACCTGGACTTCATTGCCCTCATTAAGCGATGTAGGCGCTACATCATTACTTTTATTTTTTACATTCATCGGGATTGAAGGGCCGGTATCCAATGGAGGAGAAATTATCAATCCGCAAAGAACTATACCGAGAGCAATTTTCAGGAGTATTTTACTGGTGTTGATTTTATATATTTCAATCCAGTTAGTAACGCAAGGTATTTTAGGTGATAGCATCGTACAACATAAAACGGCACCTCTTGTTGCGGCTGCAGGCGTGGTATTTGGTACTATTGGCGCGACCATCATTTTAATAGCAACAATTGTCTCGATGCTGGGCACTATTGCAGGTGATATTTTATCTATTCCACGTGTACTGTATGCGGGAGGAAGAAACAGGCAGTTGCCTGAAATATTTGCAATTGTTCATCCGAAATTTAAAACACCATACTATGCAATCATTGCTTATTCATTATTGGATTTCATCATTTCTATATCCAGCCAGTTGCAGCAGTTATTAATTATTGCGAGTGCTTCCATATTGCTTATCTATTTGGGCGTGGTGCTGGCAACAATAAAACTCAGGAAAAAGATTCCTTCAAAAAAAGGAGAAGGATTTCAAATTCCCGGTGGCATTTTTATTCCAATACTTGCTACAGGTACAATTATCTGGCTGCTTGCCCATCTGAGCTTAAAAGAAGTGTTGTATGAATTGTTTTTTATTGTTGTCTTTAGTGTGATATATTTTGTAATGAAGATGACAAGGAAAACAAGGACAGCATCAGCTAAGTCAGATACTTGATGCATAGCTCTGTGAAACCCGGAAAATTCGAAACACACTAATCTTTTTCAATCAATTTTTCATCAATCGAATAAACAGACACATCATTCAATAACGGTGTGGCTTTTGCGTTGTTAATAATAACCTTTATTGCATCTGCTTCTGTTGAAGGAAAAGTAAGGATGCGTTTATTACCTACTGTATTACCTTTTATTTCTTTAACTGTATTATCATTTTGTTGAAGCACTATGGTGAATGAACTTATTTTTTGACCTGTTGCAATATCTTCTTTCAACACAATGCAATTTATCTTTTGTGTTGATGGCAATGGGATAGTATATGTGGAAGAAGCTGTATTAAATTTTTTTTCGGCAATTGTATTATCAAAACTTTCATCCCTTAATTTTTTGAAACCTACCAATGCAGCAGAATCATGTGCATCAATCAAGCCATCCCTGTCAGGTGGTACATTCAATAATAAATTAGCGCCACGGCCAACAGATTTTAAATATAATTCAAACAACTGTTCGGGTGATTTTACTTTTTCATCTTCTTCTTTATGATAAAACCAACCTGGCCTGATGCTTACATCACATTCGGCAGGTATCCAGTTTTTGCCATTAACATTACCGTGGTTCAATGTATCGTTTGATGGCGCTCCAATACCTCTTGTAAAACCAGCAGTATCCAGTAAATCCCAGTTTGGGTCACCGGCGAAACCTTTTTCATTTCCAACCCATCGGGCATCTGGGCCGATGTCGCTGAATAAAACGGTTTTGGGGGCAATAGCTCTCATCGTATTTTCAAAACGGCACCAGTCATACACTTGTTTTTTTCCATTAGGTCCTTCTCCGTTGGCGCCATCCCACCAAAATTCAAAAAATGGACCATAACGCTGAACTACTTCTTTCATCATGTTTACAAAAACATCATTATATGCAGGTGTGCCATATTCAGGATGGTTGCGGTCCCAGGGTGATAGATAGACACCCATCTTTAATCCATATTTTTTACAACTGTCTCTCAATTCAAGTAACACGTCTCCTTTGCCATTTTTCCATTTGCTTTGTGCAACAGTATGTGTGGAATATTTACTTGGCCACAAACAAAAACCATCATGGTGTTTTGCTGTAAGGATAATGCCTTTGGCGCCGGCAGCTTTTGCAATACGGCACCATTGACCGCAGTCTAAATGTGTTGGGTTAAAAACATCTTCAGGCTCTGTTCCTTTTCCCCACTCCAAATCTGTAAATGTGTTGGGGCCAAAATGCACAAATAAATAAAATTCCATTTGCTGCCATTGCAGTTGACGTGCAGCAGGTACAGGTGGGTTTACTGAAATTTTTTGCGCCCAGGAATTAGTGAGTGCAAAAACAGTCGTGAGTAACAGAATTATTTTTTTCATGTATATTTTTTTATCAGCATTCATTATATTAAAACAGAATGGTGAGCTTAAAATTATTTAATGCAGGATTGTGAAGTTACTGCTATTTTATTCCCACTAATTTAATACTTCACTATAACCGGTGGCGCTTCTATATCTTTTTACAAGCTGCCATGTAAGTTCTGCACTCAACAGTGCAATCAGCGCAAAAATAACAGCATCAATATTTCCGGCAAAGAAGCTCCCTGAAAGCGCGATTATATAAACTGAAAATGGGATTATCGTCATTATTATGAGTCCGGTTGTATTGAGTTTTATTTTAAACGGACGATGTGCATCAGCCATCTTTTTTCTCAATGCTATCAATGATACAAATTCAAGAAACAATCCGGCGCCGTATAAAGTTATATCAATAATTAGCAAATCTGCGAAGGTCCAGAAAATCATTGCGCTCACGATTATTGCACAAACGATGATGGAGATATATGGTGATTTATATTTTGGGTGTTCAGCATTTAATTTTTTGGGCAGTAGTTTATCTTCACTCATTACTTTAGGCACACGTGATACTGATAAGAGTACTGCAGAAAATAAACCGAGTGTACTTGCCAACCCGCCAATAGCAATCAATGAACCCAGCCAGTTGCCACCGATGATAGAGCCAACAGCAGGAAAGCCTTCTTCATTCAACACATCATAATTAATACCGCTGCTTTGCGAAGTCAGCATTGTTAATACATACACAATAAAAATTAAAATGGCAGCGCTGATGGTTGCACGCAGGTATGATTTCACAGGCTTGTCCACTTCGCCTGCATAAGTCATGGCATTATCCCATCCACAGAAATTCCACATAATGGTGAATAATGCAAGGCCAAGTGAAGAAAAATGGATGCCGCTGAGGGAAATATGAGGTATGGTGAGCAATACATCATGCGATGCAAATGCAACAATAAAAAGAACAAGAAATGGAATAATTACAACAGAGCTTAATACAATTGAAGTTTCACCAACGGGCACAATGCCTAAAATATTTAAACCCGCACTTGCCCAGATGATGATTAAACAAATCGGGATTTTATAAGCTTCAATATCCGGGAAAAAATAAGATGCATATTCAACAAATAAAACAGGGTAAATAGCAAGGTCAACAAAAGTGTAGAGCCATGTCCACCATCCTTCATAAAATGCAAAGCGTATGCCCAATGCTTTTTTTACCCATTGGTAATAACCGCCTTCCACCGGCATCATGCTGTTGAGTTCGAGCACAGTGCAAATAGATGGTATATCCCAAAGCATGGGAACAAGGACTAAAAGAAATAATGCACCATTATTGCCGGCAAAAGTCAATAAAGGTTCGAGGCCATAAGGGCCACCGGAAACGGTTAAAAAAATTACAGCTACAAGTTGGATAAGGCGCAACCTTTTTTTGCCTTCCAGCGATTTAGTCATATTGGGTAAATATATAATTTACAAATACCCCATGCAGGGTTTTTGAAAAAAAATTTTTAAAGCTTGCGGGAGTTGAAATATTTCTGCTTGCCAGAATTTCATTGCAAACATTAATTACCCTAATTTTGCCGTCCTAAAATTGCCCGGTAGTATAATGGTAGTATCTCAGATTCTGGCTCTGATGGTCTTGGTTCGAATCCAGGCCGGGTAACTTTCTTCATCCGTTTTCTTTCATTTTTTTTATGGGCCAAAAAAAATTAATTCGCTTTGAAGAGCTGAAAACATTTCCCAATGTGCTGGAATATCCTGAAAATATTAAGGGTAAGTGGA
>JAFDXI010000141.1 GCA_018268035.1 Bacteroidota bacterium
AGATCATCCCCGCCGAAACAGCAACTTGTGGGATATTCTACCGGCATGCCTATGTCTTCTATTTTAACGCCATCTTCATTATACCGACAGATTTTAGCAGCGCCCCAACTTGCGATCCACAGATTTCCTTCCATATCTATGCACATCCCATCAGGGAACTCATGATCTTTAAAAACAATAAAATTTGAACGATTGAATATCACCCCCGTTTCTGCATCATAATCATATTTGTAGATAATATGTCTGTTGGTATCAGTGAGAAAAAAAGAATTACCATCCGGATGCCAGTCCATACCATTTGTTACGTATATGTCTGTTTCTATTTTTGAAACTGACAGGTTCGTTTGCAATGAATAAAGGCTGCCAACAGGCTCACTGCCATTAAAATTCATGGTTCCAGATAGAAACCTGCCTGCAGGATCTACTGCGCCATCATTAAACCGGTTAGCGGGTAAATCCGCTTCAGGATCGCTAATCGGTGTTATGGAATGAGTCCTTTCATCAAAAAAAGCAAAGCCCTGTTGCAGACCCATGACGTATCCGCCTTTTTCTCTTAAAGCCACAACGCCCAATGGCTGACCCACTGAAAACCTTGTTGTGCTGTTGTTGGAAAAGGTTGATTTATGAAAATGTCCTTTCAACAAATCAACCCAATAGAACGCACCTGTTTCATTATCCCAAACAGGGCTTTCACCATGTTCAGCTTTAATATCAAATATGGGATATACCGATTTCATACTAATGAACTACAAGTATTGTTTCCAGTTCTTCCAGTGACTTGCCGGAGGTTTCGGGAACGTAAATTGAAGTAAAAACAAAACCTGCGATGTTTACAGCTGCGTAAATAAGAAAAGTGTATGTTCCATTTAAATGTTCAAGTATCCATGGAAATGTATACGATACGATAAAACCACCTATCCATAAGAACAATGTTGCAATAGATACAGCAGTTCCCCGCAAGTGATTGGGATAAATCTCAGCAATAAGTACCCAGGTTGCAGGCCCCCATGACATAGCAAATGAGGCAATAAAACCCAGGATAAAAATCAACACCCAGTAACCCTGAAACATAGTAAAAAAATAGGTGCCCGCCAGCAAAATGAGGAATACTGCCATTGCCAAAGAGCCTGTTTTCAGAAGGGGCTTTCTTCCAAGTGAATCAATAACAAACATTGCGATAAATGTAAATACCAGGTTAATGATGCCAATACAAATGGTTTGAAACAAAGCATCAGAGGCATTAATGCCTGTTTTCTGAAATATTACAGGAGCGTAATACATAATAACATTTATGCCTGTGAACTGCTGCAGAAGGGCTATTACAATCCCAACAATCAGCAAACATCTTTGCGGCGGTGTTGATAAAGCTTTTAATTGTTGCCTGAAGTTGCTGTGTTCAGCCTGTATGACAGGTAAATTAGTTTGGCCTGTGAGGTTTAAAATAATGGCTTTTGCCTTTTCAACTTTATTGTGCCTGAGCAACCAGCGTGGGCTTTCGGGAATAAAGAATAAAAAAAGCAGGAACAGCGCAGCAGGAAAAAGCTGCATGCCCAGCATAAGCCGCCAGGAATTATCAGCATATTTTGCAATAAGGTAATTGGAAAAAAAGGCTATCAAAATTCCTATCACAATCGTTAACTGGTTAAGCGAAACAAGCCTTCCGCGGTAAGCAGCCGGCGCCACTTCTGCTATATACATGGGTGAAAGCGCTGATGCAGCCCCAATGGCTATACCGCCTATGATTCTATAAACAATAAAAGCTGTAAAGCTTTGGGAAAAGGCAGTGCCTAAAGAAGTGATTATAAACAATACAGCAGTAATAAGAAGACCGGGTTTTCTTCCCCATTTCTCTGCGGGAATGCCGGCAAGTTGTGTTCCAATGATACAGCCAATTATTACGCAGCTAACTGCCCAACCCTGTGCTGCAACATCAAGATTGAAGTGTGCACTTAGATAAGGTAATACACCGGAAATAACAGCAGTGTCAAACCCAAATAACAAACCTCCGAATGCAGCAGCCAAACTTATTATGAGTGTATATATTTTCATTAAAGTCAAAAAATTATAGTTCTATTTTTTCTTCAACACTTCCTGGAACAGAAATACCAAGCCCCCCATCAATCCTGAAAGCCTGCCCGGTTATGAATGCAGCTTTATCGCTGCATAAATAGAGAATGAGAGAAGCAATTTCCTCCGGCTGCGCTATGCGGTTAAGCAGGTGCATCGATTTGCTTTCCTCGTGCAACCTTTCAGGATCTTCGTCCTGCGCCCAGGCGTTGCGGGCCATTGGTGTATCAACTGTGCCGGGGCAAACCGCTACTGCACGCACTTCAGGAGCAAAATCTATGGCAATGCTCCTGGTAAATCCTAACAAAGCAGATTTTGAAGTTGTGTAGTGTACCATGTTGGCCGAACTGATAAATGATTGCGCGGATGCAATATTTACTACAACGCCCCCCTGGTTTTTACAGATGTAGGGAAGTACATATTTTGTAGTAAGAAAATAAGATTTAAGGTTTACGTTCATTACCAGATCCCATTCTTCTTCAGGACAGGTGATGGCATTGTTATACCGTATGATACCCGCATTATTAATAAGAAAATGTATCGTTCCGAATTTGTTTATACAAATATTTACTGCTCTTTCTATTTGCTGAGAGTCTGTTACGTCGCAATGCAGAAAACAGGCAGATGAATGTTCCAGCATCGTTTCTGCTTCTTTTCCCTCAGTTTCGTCTATATCCACAAAACATACTTTGGCGCCTTCCTGAACAAACAAT
>JAFDXI010000142.1 GCA_018268035.1 Bacteroidota bacterium
GTCAGAAATCTTTTAGTTTCTGATAGGAGACTTTTATTCCAAAAAGTATATTTAATAATGCAGTAAAATCAATACTTTCATGGACATTATCCTGTGTTTTTAAAAAAAGTCCGGATGGTAGTGATCTTTCTTGTTTTAATGTTTTACAATCGTACTATTCAGCTTTTCTACATCTATCAACTTTGCCATTTTCTCCACATTTATTTTATCGCCACTGATGGAGATGGAAATATTTTGCACCTTATCACTCTTTATTTTTTTGGGGGTATGCTCATCGCCTTGTCCGTTATGATTGAACCCTGCATCATAATCTCCGTATCCATTGGGTTTTGTATGAAAGTTTCCCAGCAATACCAAAAGCATATTCTTCCATTTTACAAGGGTTTCGTTTGTTTGCTTTTTCGGGATGGTATATAATTTAGCCACAATAGCCGGTGGCATTGGATAAGTGGAAGAAGTGGATTCTATTGGCCCGAGTGTTTGATCAATGGCGATGCCCACAAAAGTATTCACCTGAAAATGCACTTGCACTATTGTATGATTTCTGAATAGGAAAGTCCTTAGTTCGTTTTTGTTTTCCATTTGGTCTATTCCCGAATTATCTTGTACCTGCTGTGTCATGTTCGTCATCTTCTCTATAAATTCATTCTCTTTATCCTGGTAATATTTGGGATGTTTGTCTTTGGTATATAAGTCTGCTCCCTCACTCTGGTGTGCATTTACATAATTAATATACAGATTCATGTAATGATCTGCTGAATCCTTGTATCGCTTGTACAGCGGGCTATTGGTTACATCCTGCTGTGTGCTATACGTGGTGCTAACCGCATTTGAGTAGTTGTTGTTATAGTTGGTCTGATAATTTTTCCATGCCTGTAATGAATCTTTATTTACTACAAACTGAAATGTAATTTCAATTCCTCTGGGCGAGCGAAGATTATAAGGAGTGCTACCACTCTGTAATCCGCCATTATTGGTGTATTCGGATAACTCAACCATCTGCCAGCCCAATTTTTTAGATGCATTTTGCATCATATCGGTAATGAGTACACGCATTTTGTCCTGCATGGAAATTTCCTGCGGAAGGATGCCATTGCCTGATCGTATTCCTTTGCTTTGTGATTCTTCTATAAATTCTGTTTCCGGTTTATCTGCCGGCCATTGAGAATATTTTTCCTGTGCGTAGAGTTCGCAACTCAGAAATAGTATGGATAGAGAAAGAAGTATTTTTTTCATATTACTTGATTTAGAATTTTATTTCTTCACCAGGGCATCCAGCTTAGTCCAGTCAATACTTTTGAGTATGTGCATCATATTATTGTAATGATACGTGTCAATCGTTATGACCAGGTTTTCAATGATTGGCGGACCTGAGTGGGTTTTATCTGCCCAGTAATATTTTGTATTGTATTTGTAAACAAAGTCTGTTCTTTGATTCGCAGCTATCTTCTTCCAGTTGCCAATGTATAGCTGCGCTATAAAAATCGTATCAGCCATTTCAGGATTTTCTTTATCAGGGAAATCAAATCTCAATATTGCGTTTCTGACTCCGGGTAACTGCAAATGCACAAAGGAATCCGTATTGTAATCACTGCTACCATGTCCTTCGCCATCTTCTTTATCCATATTGATTTCCATCTGAATCTTACCATATCTCTGCTCGTTGGTCAAGTGGGAAATTGCGGACATGTAACGAACTTTCAGTAAGCTGTCTTTTTCAACTCGTTTTCGATCCGGCGCCACGTATTTGCCTCCATTTTTTTGTAGCTTTTGCATGGTTTCCTGCATCAATGCAGAAATATCATTCATCACCTGATCTAACTTTTCATTGATAATTTTTGCACTATCCATATTAGCATCATATTGAGGAGTACCGGTCTTTAGCGTTATGCTGCAGGCGTCGCCATCCCATCTTCCAACGTCAAAACGATGGATGCTTTTCCCTCTGAGAATAATTCTTTTGTCACTGGCTTCCGTACCGGATTGAAATGGTGTAAGCCCCCAAACATTATTGACCAATGTTTTTTCTACCTCGCCTTGTAATACCCAATAAGTATTATCGCGTGCTTGTAACTCGGCAGGGGTAGGTGTATCAGGATACCATTGGGCAAATACGTTTTTGCAATTGAACAATAGGGTTATCAGTAAAAAAAAGAAGATTGTTTTTTTCATTGAATTTGTTTTGGATGATAATTTTGCAGGCGCTTATGTCGTCAATACCTCTATCGTATTTCAGACATTGAACTTTTCCTGTGGATAAATTTCAAGGGTTGCCGACCTTCAAAACGTTAGCAACCCTGAATTCTTTATAAGCTCCTCCTTTGGAGGCGTTGGGGAGGCTTTACATCCTCACAAATTGGCTTCGCCGATTCCTGCTTTGTTCGGCATTGGTTAAACCTTTGGTTTGCCACTGCGCTCACTTTCGCACAAATTCCACTCTCCTGTTATTAGCTTTTCCTTCCGGCGTATCGTTGTCAGCGATAGGCTTTGTATCGCCAAAACCTTTGGTAGTAAGGCGCGAAGCATCTATACCCATTTTTACTAATTGAGCTTTTACTGCGTCTGCCCGCTGTTGTGATAGTGTAAGATTGTGCGCAGCTTCGCCGGTATTATCGGTGTGTCCGTCTATTTCAAATTTCAGGTCGGGATTACTTTTTAAAACACCGGCAACCATATTCAACGTGCCCATGCTTTCTGGTTTTAAATCAGACTTATCTATATCAAATGTGATACCATGTGTTACTATTTTGCTTTCGGTAAATTTCTTACCAATCATATTCATATTGCCACCCGCTGCTAAACGCACATTGGTAATCATAACAGGATGATCCATGTCACCGATGCCGGCAAAGCCAATTGCTGTAGGCATTGTCTGTAAATCAGGTACAACCAATACACGATACTGATCTACATAACATTTTAGCTGTTTGTTTTTATAAATAACAGCGCAGTGATGCCAATGGTTCGTATAATTACTTATCAGCTCCTTGGGTAAGGATGCCGTAAAACTGCTTACAGGAAAGTAGGCGGTGCTTACATCGCCCCTACCTCCGTCGTCACCACGATCAAAATAAACTTCTCCGGTTGTAGTGTTGCCGTCCTTGTCTGTATAAATTAAATAAAGTACCGGGCTTTCATTGCCTTGGCCATCGGTGTATGTATCAAACTCAACGGTAAAAGGGTCGGTTAAATAAGATGCCGTTTTCATACGCGGATAAACTTCACAATGGTTGCCATCCGTAAAACAAAATGTAGGCTTACCAGCAACCTGATTCAATACTGCCTGCCCTTTCTTTAAATCCCAATGTGAAGGAAACTCACCGTCCTGATCTTCGGTAAAATCATCTGCAAAGAGAACAGTATCACCGGGCACAAAATCATAATTCTGGTACGATTTAATGGAAGGCGGCCCTGCAACAGCAGCTCCTGCACCGGAAGATGTGCTGCTGCCTGATGAAGAATTATCCGATGATGATGAATTACCATTTCCTTTTGCAGCGTTATCCGCAGCGTTTTCGGTTTTGTCAATTGCCTTGTCGGTAGCATTTCCTGCATCGTTGACCACATGGTCTTCTGCGGTTTGCTTTACTTTATCCTTTATTCTCTTGAGCAGTTGCCCCTGCGATATTTGGCAAACGAAAATAAGGGAGGTTACCATCAATAAGAATTTGAATGAGTGTTTTATCTTTTTCATAATATTTATTTTTAAAGATTTTTTGAATGCAATGGATATTGATTGTTTTATATCTTGAATAAATTCCTGCGAAAGGATAAGCGTAGTTTTTTCTCAAAGAATAACTGGTCAATACGAACTTTTATAATCCTCTCACAAAAGATTTTTCGACGAACTATCTTTCCGATTAAATGCGGAATTGCCTTAGCCCCTGTGATGTTTACCGGAAGAATACATAGTTCCGTTTATGTAGTCTCCTTAATTCACATAACAGGGGTTTGATATTTTCATATCCTGCATTTCACACTTAACAAAAATGCAAATCCTAAGGAAAAAAAATGGGTATGATTAATAGTTGTATGTTTTGGCTTAACGAATGGTAAAACCTGCTAAAGGAGTGGCAATGGGAAATACTATATAGATGCGATTTTAAACCCGGTGGTTTTACAATTGTATCAGACAGATGGCTTTTTTATTCCCAAGGACAATAAAAATTCGTCTCTTCTCCGTTTGCTCACCGGCACTTGGGTTTCATTGCTCATCATTACGCTACCACCTTCGGTTTTAATGATCTTTTTTACCTCAGCCAGGTTGATGAGAAAGGAATTGTGTACCCTGAAAAAATGATAATCAGTTAGTAATTCTTCGTATTCTTTCAGGTTCAGCGACGACACTATCTTATCTTTATTTTTCAGGTAAAAGAGCGTATAGGTGCCCGCTGCTTCTAAGTAAATAATTTCATTGATGAGAATAAAAGTGATGCCATCCAAAGAATTGATGGTAATACGATCCGGCAATAACTGTGGCTGTTGTATTTGGGTTATCAGCGAACCCAATCTTTTGCCAAGATCTGAATGTAATTTTTTTTCTTTCAGCCTTGCGATGCAATCTGATAACTCCTCCACATCTAAAGGTTTCAGCAGGTAGTCAAAAGCATGGTAGCGGAATGCACGTATGGCGTATTTGTCGTATGCAGTAATAAAGATGATTTCAAAATTGATATTTTGAATTGCAGCAAGCATATCAAATCCACTTTTACCCGGCATATTGATATCCAAAAAAACAAGGTCGGGGTTAAATTTCTCAATACTTTGAATCCCTTCGTCTGCATTTTTTGCAAGAGCCACAATAGCAATATCAGGAAACCGGTTTGCGATTAATTCATTGAGCAGATTTCTTCCTTTCAATTCATCGTCAACTATTATAGCCCTAATCATGAATAGAAATATTATTTTTTGGATAGGTAAAGTTCAAACTTCAAAATTTGCATCTTACATAAAATTAATAATTGGCATACACTGATTAATAGTTGAACATCTCTTCTTAACAAATGGTAGTGGTTTATCATGAATTGTGCAAAACCGGCACAGACAATATCACACGGGTTCCCTGCGGCTCTCCTGATTGAGAAACCAGGTCTTCAATCTTTATTTCCGGTTTTTGTTTTGATAATGTACCTACCATTTGCATTTCCTCTTCACTGATTTTAATACCAAATGATTCCTTCTTTCTTGCATAATTCTGGCTGATTGCTTTTGCAGCCTCACGGCCAATACCGTTATCTTCAATGATGATGTTAATAAATTCTTCAATGCAAGAGAAAGTAACAGAAAGTTTTTTCTCACCTTCTTTGTGCCGCAGGCCATGCCACAAAGCATTTTCAACAAAAGGCTGTACCAGCATAGGAGGGATTTTTATAAAATCACTTTCCTGAATTTCATTATTAATGTGATATATAAATCCGTCATCAAAGCGGAGTGATTCCAGCTCAAGGTACAATTTCAAAATTCTTATTTCATCTGAAATTGTGATAAATGTATTCTCTGATTGCTCCAGGATCTGGCGCAGCAATAATGAAAATTTAGAAAGGTATTTAGATGCAGCGTCAGTTTTTTTGGTATAAATACATTCCTGAATAGAATTGAGTGCGTTGAACATAAAGTGCGGATTGATGCGTGTACGCAATACCTTCAGTCGCATATCTGCCATCTGTTTATTGATTTCCGTTTTAAGGGCCTCTTTTTTTCTGATATTCCTTACTCTGAAAATAAATAATAAATAAATACCCAATACCATCAATGAAATCAACAGTATCCTGAACCATAAAGTTTTCCAGAAAGGAGGTAAGACTTTTATGGCTAATGAAATTCCTTTATCATTCCAAACGCCGTCACTATTGGCTGCTTTGATGTGAAGGGTATAACTACCGGGAGCCAGATTAGAATAGGATAAAAAATCTCTGTTGCCCGATGAAACCCAGCCAGCGTCTACACCCGTAAGCCGGTAGGCAAATTTGACGGCATTGCCATTAAAAAAATCAGGAGAAGTAAAGTTGCAGGTAAACGAATTTTGTGGATAATGCAATTCTATTTCTCCACTTTGTGTCAGGGGTTTTGAAAATGAAAGTGTACTTCCTGCAACCGACATTTGGGTGATATATATATCAGGGATCTCTGTCCTGATCCTGAACTCGGAGGGATCAAACTTCAACAACAGGTTATCACCTCCAGCCATAATAGTTCCATTTTCAAGTGTAATCATAGGGCCAGAAATTCCGTGGGGAAGGCCGTTCTGCTCGTCATAATTGATAAAGTTTCCCGTAGCCGGATTAAAACTTGAAATACCGCCCGGAGTGCACATCCAGAGTATTCCCTGCTTGTCCTCAGTTATGGAATAAATGTTATTATAATTCAAACCTTCTTCTGTGCTATACAAAATGAATTGTTTCTTTCCCAGGTCAAATTTATTCAATCCTTTATCTGTAATAATCCAGTAATTTCCTTTAGAATCCTGGAGCATTCCGTTAATTTCTTCTCCTTTCAGGGAGTTTGGATTTTTTTCTTCATCATGATAAACAGTAAAGGATTGTGAAGATGGATGATACAATGCAATACCGGAGTTACTTATTATCCATATATTTTTTTGCGGATCAATAAATATGTTCCATACCAGGTTGTCGGGAATACTTTCGGAATTATTTTTTTTGTGTACAAAATGAGTGAATGATAATGTTTTTGTGTTTAACACATCCACTCCCATTCCGTATGTTCCTATCCAGATATTTCCATTTTTATCTTCCCCTAACGAGGTAGTTTTATTAGTAGATAGTGAATTGGGATCAGAAGGATTGTGAAGAAAAGAAGAAATAAGTTTTTTTTCTTTGCTGTAATGAAATACACCATGAAAGGTTGCAATCCAGAAAGTACCATCTGTTGATTGTAAAATATCGCTGACCTGCCTGCTATCGGGCTCTTTTGATCCTTCAGGAATTCTTTTCCAGGTATGTGTTAATGCCAGGTTTGAATCTAATTGTATGACGCCATTGCCATACCAGGAGCTGACGTAATAATGTGTGGTATGGAAGTTAGTGTCAATGATAATCTTAGTAGGGCTTCCATTAAAGGCTATTTCATCTGTGAAAAGGTGGTTGCGTACAGAATATTGGTTTAATCCATCGGTAGTACCAATCCATAATATATTTGAATGATCAGCAAGAAGGCATTGTACATCTCTATCACTTAAAGAATTCGGGAAAGCTGGATCAGGGACAATAAGAGTAGTGTTTTTATCTGTGATGGGGTAGCTGGAAATTTTAAGCAGGCCTTCTGTAGTGGCCACCCAGAGAATATATTGTCCGTCAGAATTTTGTGTCTCTGTGATGTGATTAACAATATTTGAGGTTCCCGCAAACCGGGAATGTTTATGCCAGGTATAGGAATGAAATATTTTTTTTACCGGATCAAATTCGCAAATTCCTTTGCCCCAAAAGCCTGCCCAGATGCGCCCTGCATGGTCGCAAAATAAAGAAGTAATTGCATTTTCTGCTTTGGATTGCGGTTCATCTTTAAATGTATATTTTTTAAAAGAATGATTTTCCCGATTGAAGAGTACCAATCCCGAATAAGTGCCGAGCCAAAATCCTCCCCGCTTATCTTCTAATATACTCCCAACAGAACTTAAAGTGAATTTATTTAAAGAGTCCGGTAAAATCTGTACATGAAAAAATTGATTTGTTTTCCGGTTCAGATAAGAGAGCCCTGATTCATTGCCAATCCAGCAGGTATGATTTTTGTCAAAATAAACAACACATTTATAATTTTCATTCAGCGAATATGGATTATTGTCATCGTGTGTAAAATTCAGGCTTTTGTGATTGTACGGGTTGAATTTGCTGATTCCATATATGGTTCCCAGCCATAAGTAACCGCTGTCATCTTCAGTGATACTTATAATTTTATTGTTGACAATGGAACTATTATCAAAACGATTGTGCCTGTAAATGTTTATATGGCGCCCATCATATTCATTAAGCCCGTTTTCGGTTCCAATCCACAAAAAACCTCTGTGGTCACGATATATACAGTTGATTTGATTTCCTGATAAGCCGTTATTGGTAGTGATATGATGGAAAAAAGGATGAGAATTTTCTAATGTGGCTTGTGAATATGTACAAATCCATGCTTCATTTAAAATTATGAGAAGTAATAAAAATTTCAGGTTCATATAATCAATAAACGTCAGATATTTTTTTAAATGTAAAAGATATTTTTTAAAAGACAAGCATGTCATTTCAATAACAATCCTTTTAATTGTTCCGGAATGATCTGCTTAATAATTTTCAAAGGTTTATTTGCTATCGGGCCGTCTCTTTTTGTTTCATATTTCAAAAACGATTAATTGAATATCTGAAGCGCGGGTTTTGTCAAAATAATTTAGTTTATAACAATACGTAGTTTTCCCATTTTTTCCCGGTGGCATTAATAAAACGAAATCCTCGTCCCGGATTTCTGAAATATTCATACTATTTACATCGAAATATAGTTTGCCTGCTATTTTATAAGCCTGTTGATTTTTTTGGATTTCATTCCTCAAATAAGTAAAAAGTTTTACATGCACTACCGCTTATTCCGGGGTCGCTGTATCGAAATACCATTAGGCTTTTGCATAAGAGTTGAGCAAAATGAATATTGATAAAATATTCCCGTAAATTTAATCACCACATTTTTTTTGTGCAATTTTCATTGCTGTATTGAAACCACATTTTTTTAAACATAATACTTCTGAAAAGTATTACTCCAACAAATATGTTTCCTTTAAAAATACGCTAGTGCATTTTGGTATATTATGTTATTAAATATCAATTCATGTCTTTATGCATTTTTGATTTTACTTCTAATACAAAAGCACTATTGCCCACAAAGTTTTTTCTTTTTTTTAAATTGATTCAATTTTTAAGCACACATCAACAGAAGGATTATTAAAGTTTGTACTCATACAATATTTTCAGATACACTTAGGTTTTAAATCATAACAGGTATCCATCAATATAATTGTTGGCAGCATTTGTTGCTGCAACTTTAACTGTTGTTGCAGGATTTTCATCCTGATAATCTGCTGAAAAGTATAATAACAGGTTTACTGTTGAAAGAGAACAAACAACCTTTTTCATATTTGTGTGCAGCCAAAATATTGAAGCCAGTATATTTTGCTGGAAGAATATTTTAAATAAAATCCATTCGACTTCTAAACTTTTTTATCCCTGATCAAAAATTCATAAACAACAATCTCAGTTTTTCAGCACCCTGAATAATCATTAGTGGAAACATCTGATTACACATTTTCACAACCACATTTTTCACATTTATTCAGCATTAAAAAATATGTATATAATTACCCATATACAAAATCGAGCCGCAATCTTTTATATCCAAATTGAAAGCTGCACTATGCAGGGACACATTAAAAAATAAAAAACCTTCACCGTATTGGCGAAGGTAAAAATATTAAAAAAGTAAAAAGATTAATTAACTAAATGATATTTTCTAAATTCTGGAATGCAAATTATTGACAGTATTACATCACTTTTGCTGCAATTAAATAATCAACATGGCATCACCATAACTGAAAAAGCGGTATTTATCTTTAATTGCTTTTTTATATACTTCAATCATGAGATCATAACCGGCAAAAGCACAAGCCATGATCAACAGGCTTGTTTTTGGCAAATGAAAATTGGTAACAAGACTGTCAGCGATATTAAATTTATAAGGTGGATGTATAAAAATATTCGTCCAGCCTTCGCTTGGTTTTAAATGTTTTTGTGCAGTAAAGCTTGTTTCCATGGCACGCATACTGGTTGTGCCAATAGAACAAATCCTATGACCCGTTTGTTTGGCCTTGTTGACAATATCACAACAATTCTCATCAATGCGATAATACTCTGCATCCATTTTATGTTTGCTTAGATCTTCAACTTCTATAGGCCGAAAAGTACCAAGTCCGGTATGTAAAGTAAGTTCTGCAAAACGGATTCCTTTTATCTCACAACGCTTGATCAGTTCTTTACTAAAATGGAAACCTGCAGTTGGCGCAGCTACTGCACCTTCATTTTTAGCATACACAGTCTGATAACGTTCTTTATCTTCTTCGTCGGGTTTGCGTTTGATATACTTTGGCAATGGTGTCTCCCCTAAAAATTCAAGCATATTCCGGAAGCTGGCATCATCGCTATCCCATAAAAAGCGGATAGTCCTTCCACGGCTGGTAGTGTTGTCAATAACTTCGGCTACTAATTCATCATTCTCACCAAAATATAATTTATTACCAACTCTTATTTTCCTGGCAGGGTCAACAATTACATCCCACAACCTGTTAGGCTTATTCAGTTCGCGTAATAAAAAAACTTCAATCTTGGCGCCAGTCTTTTCTTTGCGTCCATACATGCGTGCAGGGAACACTTTTGTATTATTAACTACAAAAACATCTTTATCATCAAAATAGTCAAGGATGTCTTTGAAATGCCTGTTCTCCATTTCCCCGGTCTTACGGTTTACCACCATCAGTCGGCTGTCTTCACGGCGTTTGGTAGGATTTTGTGCAATAAGATTCAGTGGGAGGTCAAAACGGAATTGTGAAAGTTTCATTTGTGCGTATCATGTTTTACGTAACATTTAAACCGCATCCGCCTTACGGGGCGGTAGAAACGTACGATTGTAAAAATAAAGGGTGCAAATGTATATCAAAAAAATTTCATTAAAATAACTTTATTTATTTGTTTGATTTTATGAATTATTTTTAGTCATATAATTTTTCATTCAAAATTTTTTCAGCCACTCATATTATTGCACACTTTCTTTGAGATTTTCAATAAAATTTTATAACAATCGTTATAATAAAAACATTTAGTGAATGGGAAAAAGAAATCATACAACCCTTTGTTGTCTCCTTTCTGTAATCATCTTTTTTTTAGTTGCCTGCTCCGGAAATAAAAATGCTTCTACACCATTACCTCCTTCATCTTATAGTTTATATTTTCCTCCGATTGATGGCAGCAACACCTGGGCAACTATTCAGCCGGATTCTTTAGGTTGGGATATGCCTGCATTAAATAATTTGTACGATTATCTTCAAAGCAAAGACACCAAAGCATTCATCATTCTAAAGAATGGGAAAATTGCAGTTGAAAAATATTTCGGAACTTTTACCTCCGACAGTACCTGGTATTGGGCATCTGCCGGTAAAACGCTGACTGCATTTTTAGTAGGCATAGCACAGGAAGAAGGGCTAATTGACATCAATAAAACCACTTCATCATATATCGGCTCTGGTTGGTCATCAGAACCGGCAGATAAAGAAAATTTAATCACTGTAAAAAATCAACTGACAATGACAACAGGTTTGGATGATGGCGTTGCAGACAATTATTGCACATTGCCTTCCTGCCTGAAATATATTGCCGATGCCGGTACACGTTGGGCATATCATACGGATCCATACACTTTGCTGGATTCTGTAATTGAAAGAACGAGCGGCATCGATTTCAATCAGTATTTTCAACAAAAAATCAGAGACAGGATTGGCATGAAAGGATTATGGTTTAAGATTCCTCATGAAAATAATATTTACTATAGCAATGCAAGAAGCATGGCTAGATTTGGGTTATTGATGTTGAATAAAGGCAAGTGGGATACGGCTCCCATATTAAGCGATACTAATTATTTCAACCAACAAATTAACACATCCCAAAACTTAAACGAAAGCTATGGTTATTTAACCTGGCTAAATGGGAAAAACAGCTACATGGTTCCCGGATCGCAGTTAGTATTGCCTGGATATCTTATTTCAAATGGTCCGGCAGATATGTATGCTGCACTTGGTAAAAATGACCAGAAAATTTATGTAATACCTTCAATGCAATTGGTTGTAATAAGAATGGGGGAGACAGCAGGCGGATACAATCCTGCACCTTCAGGTTTTGATAATGAATTATGGGGCAAGCTGAAGACAGTGATTGGATTTTAATCAGCACAAATCATAAATTATTATTGCCACTTTTAAAAACCATTTCAAAGTTGTTAACTTCGAAAGTAGTAAGTATATTAAAAGCTGAGAACAACTATTATATTTTTATTGCAGTTACCCTGATGAATATTTTATATCTGCAAAAAATAAATATTTCAAATTTATTTTTGTCATTCAGTGAAAAAAATTATTTGCTGCAAATGCTAACATTGTATTTTTAAAAAACAGTTTTCATCTATACCAAAATCTTCTGATTAAATAGAAAAAGGTATAGTCAAAAATGTTTAAAATGACAATATTTCACATACATGCTCAACATCAATTATCCTGAATACAACTTTAAAATCAAACAGGAAAAAAACAAGCATTTAATATTTGATGTTATTAGAAAACGATGGGTCACACTTACACCTGAAGAATGGGTAAGGCAAAATTTTATTCAATACCTCATTCAAAAAAAACAATTTCCAGCTTCATTAATTTCTGTTGAAAAAACGATAATTGTAGGCGAATTAAAAAAGCGTTATGATATTGTCATTTATAAAAATGAGCAACCATGGATGATAGTAGAATGTAAAGAAAAAAATACTTTAATCAAAATTGCTGTTATTGAGCAAGTCATGCGTTATAATATAGCGTTAGCCATACAATATTTTGTTGTCACAAATGGCAATCAAAGTTTTTGTTTTGAATTATTAAATAATTCTTTCAAAGAACTTGATGAAATACCATCTGTTTAGAATTTTATTTCCAAAAAATAGATACTTTAGCCGCATAATTTTTTAATCAAATTAACACAAAATGAAAAAATTGCTACCCCTTCTGCTGTTTATAGCCCCTATGTGTTTGCAAGCCCAAAACCAACTTACAAAAACCCAATACTGGAGCCTGGTGCAACAAAATGCTGCCGCGCTTGGTATGAGTGCAAGTGATCTGAATAACTGGAGAGTTTCTGATGCACATTATGACAAACATGCCAATGCTATATTTGTTTATTTACAACAAACATATAAGGGCATTGATATTGAAAACAGGGTGAATGCCATCAGCATTAAAGCAAATAAATTAGTCACACATTCTATTTCAACATTAAAAAACTTCAGGGTTGTAAAAGATAATACGACACCTGCATTTGATGCATCATCCGCTTTGTTAAAGGCAGCAATGAATTTAGGTCTGCAGCCCCAGGCATCACCTGTTTCATTAAAAAATAATACTGATAGCCATATTCAGGAATTTGGACCATTAGGAATTTCAGAAAATAATATTCCTGTTAAATTGATGTGGGCCAATATTGGCGGAAAAGAAGCCAATCTTCAACTTGCATGGGAGGTTGTTATTGCTGAAGCTGCCAACAATGCTTTGTGGAGTGTATTAGTTGATGCACAAACAGGTTCAATAATAAAAAAGACAAATTTAACTGTGTATGAAAAATCAACTAATCTGACAAATAAGCCACGCAGATTAATTGTTTATGAAGATGAAACGCCTATACAAGCTGAAGATGTAGTGAATAATACTGCAGGGATAAAGACAATCAACACATCAAAATTCACTGTAATACCTTATCCTTATGAAAACCCTTTTTATGCTGCTCCCACTATGGTAAGTAATCCATGGTCAATGAATCAAAACCAGGATGCCAATACATTAAAATGGAACAATGATGGAACAACTGATTACAACTATTTAAGAGGAAATAATGTTTATGTACAGGACGACCATGATAAAAAAGATTATACTTATGGTTATTCACCTCAATCAACGACTGCTGTTCCAAATCTCAACTTCAATTTTACACCTAATTTTTACTATGAGCCTACCGATACATTCAATATGAATTTCAACTTTACCAACCTTTTTTACTGGACAAACTTAATGCACGACTTAAGTTATCAATATGGGTTTGACGAAGCTTCAGGAAATTTTCAGTTTGACAACCAAAGCCGGGGTGGAGTTGGTAATGATTTCGTAAATGAAGATGCACAGGATTCATCGGGTTTTAACAATGCAAACTTCTCCACGCCTATAGATGGCCATAGGCCCCGCATGCAGATGTATCTATTTGACCCTTCTGTTTATAAGCATATACAATTTCATTCGCCTTCAAACCTGGCTGATGCAACAATTTATTCCTTAAAAGATGCAGTAAGTACTAACAATAGTTTTTTAAAAACAGGGCCGGTTACAGCTGATGTAGTTTATTTTAATGACCAGGCAAGTGGCACCATAACACATACAGGATGCAATACAGCCGCAAATGCATCATCATTAGTAAATAAAATTGCTTATATTGACAGAGGCACTTGTGCTTTTACTGTAAAACTTAAAAATGCCCAATTAGCAGGTGCAAAAGGAGTTATTGTTGCCAACTATTCCGGCAATGACACTTTGGTTTCGATGGGTGGAACTGATAATACAATTATAATCCCAGGCATTTTCGTTGGAGGTAGTGTGGGAGATGCAATAAAAGCTCAACTGGATATTCCTGTTACTGTAAATGCAACACTATATGGCCCGGCAATAGATGGGGAAATTGATAATACAATACCCACCCATGAATACACACATGGCATTTCCAACCGCCTTGTGGGTGGCCCTCAAAATACAAGCTGTCTTAATAATGATGAACAAATGGGAGAAGGTTGGAGTGACTGGTATGCATTAATGATTACCCAAAACTGGCCTGCTTCATCTGCTGCTGGCAGCCATACAAGAACAATAGGAAGTTATGCTATTGGTTGGGATACCATTAATAATTTTGGAATAAGAACTTATCCTTATTCTACTGACAAAAGTATAAACCCCTGGACGTATGATTCATTGGCACATATTACTAATGAAGAACATACAGTAGGAGAAATCTGGTGTGCTATGATATGGGATCTCACCTGGAAATTAGTTGACGATTATGGTATCAGCAATAATATTTTTGATGCCACACAAACAGGTGGTAATAATATTGCATTGAGCCTGATAACGGAAGGCATGAAGTTGACAAGTTGCTCACCTGGTTTTGTTGATGCAAGAAATGGAATCTTAAAAGCTGATACCACATTATATGGCGGTAAATACAGTAAAGAGATATGGGAAGCATTTGCCGGAAGGGGATTGGGATATAGCGCTGATGAAGGTAGTAGCGATGACATTACTGATGGCACAGCAGCCTATGATTTACCCAGTGTGTTACCTGTTACTTTTGGCAGTTTTACAGCAGAAAAACAAAATAATACAGCCCTTCTAAAATGGACAACTGCTCTGGAATCAAACAGCAAAGAATTTGTGATAGAAAGAAGCTCTGATGGGAAAGGTTATTCATCAATAGGCACAGTAAATGCAGCAGGATTCAGCGCTTCTGAAAAATCTTACTCTTATGTGGATGCAACACCATTAAAAGGAAATAATGTATATCATATTAAAGAAGTGGACAATGATGGAAAAGCTACATATTCTGATGTAAGGTCATTAACTTTTGATAACCTGAAACCGATCATCAAAGTATCACCCAATCCAGCAACGAATTTCGTCACCATTTCAATCCTTGGTAACAATCAGGATTTGCAGATAAGGCTATTGAATAATACCGGAAACATGATAAACAGTTATAAAATGAACAGTGAATCATTAAGCATCAATGTATCCAATCTCGCAAGAGGTATGTACAACATCACAATTGATGGAAAAGGTTTTGCTTCAAGATATAAACTTTTGATACAATAAAAATTTTAAAACATTATCAAGGCCATCCATTGTGGTGGCCTTTTTTATTGAGATAAATTTCTAAATTAACAAGTTGCTTATACTAACTTTTTTACATTTACATGGAATAAATATTTATTTCCCATTCAATTCATGGCAATGGAATTTGTTCAACTATCATAAAATAGTCATCAAATAAAATTTCAAAATTTTACAATGAAAAGATTTTTTTTATTAATTATTTCAGCTATGTTTTTTGCAAATATTCAGGCACAAAATCCTATCTATTATTTGTTAGTAGGAACATATACTGATGGTGGCGCCAATGATGGTATTTATGTTTACCGTTTTAATCCTAATAAAGGTGAGGCAACATTCATCAGTAAAACAAGCGGCGTCGCCAATCCCTCCTGGTTATGTATTTCAAATGATGGAAGGTTTGTGTATGCAGTCAATGAAAACAGTGGAGATACTCCAGGAGAAATCAGCGCTTTTGCATTTGATAAAAAGAAAGGTGAACTTACTTTTTTAAATAAACAACCAACTGATGGCCTTGCCCCTTGTTATGTAACCGTGGATCCAGCAGGCAAAAATGTAGTTACTGCAAATTATTCAGGTGGCAATATCGCTGTGTTCAAAACCAATGCAGATGGGTCTTTGCAACCACATACACAATTAGTGGGTCATGATGGTTATGGTGTTAATGTGCAACGGCAGGAAATGCCTCACCCGCATGAAGTAGTTTTTTCACCTGATGAAAAATATTTATTTTCTCCCGACCTCGGCAATGACCGTCTATACCAATATAATTTCAATGGTAATGATCCAAAAGATGTATTAACACCTGATGGAGATCCCGGGTATTATATCATAGATGATGGTTTTGGCCCGAGGCATTTAATCTTCAGCCCTAATAATAAAAATGCTTATCTCATCAATGAGCTTGCGGGCAATATCATTGTCTTTGACTATGCAAACGGGAAACTTACACCCAAACAAACAATAACTTCCACAACCGCCGGTGATAAATCTGACCGTGGCAGTGGAGAAATCGTTATTTCACCTAATGGAAAATTTTTATATTCATCCAATCGTGGAGCAGCCAATGATGTATCATTATACAAAGTGCAAACGGATGGCACATTACTTGAAAACGGCCATCAGGCAGTTGGCGCCAATCCTCGTGCTATCACAATAGACCCAACGGGAAGGTTCTTGTTTGTTGCCAGTCAGAATACCAATAGTATTCAAATTTTTATCATCAATAAAAATTATGGGTTGTTGCAGGATGCAGGTACAAAAATTGAAGTACAAAAACCTGTATGCATGCAGATGATACCTGTGAATTGATAAAATATTTATCATAAATAAAAACCGGTAAAAATGCTACCGGTTTTTTAATGTTATTTTCTTCTTTTTATAAATTTTTTTTATAAAAGCAGATTATCAATTAACCGAACACCTTCAATAAATGCTGCAACCAGTATTATCATTTTCTTTGTCTTAACCGGTTGTGTTGATAATAATGTTGATGCATCGCACAACTCAATATAATCAATTCTTTCAAATCCATGACTTAATAAATCTTCAGCAACATCTTGCTTTAATAAATTAAAATCCTTCTTGAAAATATTTCGTTTTATAAAAAGCAGTTTTTTATAAATAACAGCCGCATCTTTTCTCGCATTTATACTCAACCTGGCATTACGGCTACTCATGGCGAGCCCGCTTTTTTCTCTTTGAATATTGACAGCGATAATTTGGATATCAGGAAAAAGTTTATCCATCATTGTTTTTAGAACAAGATATTGCTGGTAATCTTTCTTTCCGAGAAATATCACATCGGGCTGCACACATTTCAACAACCTGACAACAACATTACACACACCCTGGAAATGCCCTGGCCTATATTTGCCTTCTAAAATTTTTTCGAGATAGCCAATATCAAAATGCTGAAGTTGATGGATGCCTTCTTTATAAACTTCATCAACATCAGGCAAGAATAGAATGTCTGTTTCATTTGTTTCCAACAGGAAAATATCCTTTTCGATGGTTATGGGATATTTTTCAAAATCTTTTTTATCGTTGAACTGGGTAGGGTTTACGAAGATGCTGCAAACCACAATATCAGATTTCTTTTTGCATTCTTTCATCAGGGCAATATGGCCATTATGCAAGGCGCCCATAGTAGGTACAAAGCCAATCTTCAGGCCTTGTTTCTTTAATTTTTGCAGATGTTCCTGCAGAGTAGCAGCGGTTTTAAATAATTTCATAGCAGCTATTTAACAGCCTCAAAACGCACAGGGCATTCAATTTCAAAAGCATTTCTTTACCTTTGCACCTTTATTTTTTGCGTCAGGTAAAAAAACAGATTTTTTTTAATGTCAACAAAGAAAAGGATTTTATTCATAGCGACAGAAATGTCTCCATATCTCGAGCTTACTGAATTTGCGGAAATTGTTAATAAACTCGCTATTAAATGCAACGACAATGGTTATGAAGTACGTTGCATTATGCCCAAATTCGGAGTAATCAATGAAAGGAGACACAGACTACATGAAGTAGTAAGGTTATCCGGCATAAATGTTACAATTGATAATGACGACCTGCCTTTACAAATTAAAGTAGCATCATTACCCAATGCAAGGCTTCAGGTTTATTTTCTTGATAATGAAGATTTCTTCAAGCGCAAATTTGTTTTCCATGATGAGAACGATCATTGGTATGAAGACAATGATATGCGTACCATATTCTTTTGTAAAGGTGCTTTGGAAACAGTAAAGAAATTTGGCTGGCCACCCGACATCATTCATTGCAGCGGTTGGATGACAGGACTTATCCCTTTGTATCTGAAAACTGTGTATAAGCGTGAACCTGTTTTTTTACACAGCAAAACTATTTTTACTATTGGTCAAAATACATTCAAAGAAAAATTAGGCAAACAATTTCTTGAGTTAGCCAGTATCCATGCCAATATAAAAGATAAAGAACTGGAACCGTATAAGGAATCAAATAATACTGCTATGTTTAAGGGCGGTGCTATGTATGCGGATGTCATCAGCTTTGGCGCTGATAAAATAGACAAAAAATTAGTAGAAAGTTTTGCAAAAACCAAAGGCAAAAAAATACTTCCTTACAACAAGGAATCTGATTTAACAGAGTATTTAGAATTGTATAACGAGCTTGCGCCGAAGTAAAATTTCAATGAAATTATCTCTTACCCGAATTACTTTTTTTTCTGTAATAGTGTTATTTTTTTCCTGTACAAAAATCACAACTTCAGATATTGGCGCCGGTTTGATACCACCCGTTGATGGCGTCAATACAAAAGACACTACGCTTGATATTATTACTAAAAATGTTGATTATGATAGCGCAGGTGTAGGTATTTCAGACAATCATATTTTAGGTTATACCAATGATGATATTTTTGGTACTACAACAGCATCAATAAATTTCCAGGTAGCTCCTCCCTCTGCTCCTTTTTCCTGGGGTATTGATAAAAGTAATATTGTTATTGATTCGGTTGTTCTTAGTTTGAGTTTCCAGTCAACCTGGGGTGATACATTACAGCCTCTGAAGTTGCACGTTTATACTATGGATCCGGAAAACCTTTTTAATAATGATTCTATATATAACAACAATAAAACTTTTGAGAAAGGAATTGAAATAACAGAAAATAACACTGCCAAAATTGTTTATCCATATACTTTAAATGATATTGACACTACCAGCAATGGTGAAGTTGCGACCAACCAGTTACGCATAAGGCTCAACAACAGTTTTGCACAGCAGATTGTTGATTTTGATTCTGCATTGGTATATCAAAACGATTCAACATTCTATACTGGATTGAGAGGATTAATTGTTGAACCGGAACAAACAGGTAATGCGCAACTACTGATTAGCCTGACCGATACAAGTACTCGTTTATCAGTATTTTATCACTCAAATCTTAGTACTGATACTATCAGGTACAGCAGGCGTTTTTCACCCAATACTTTAACTTCGGCCAGTTCTAATAGCATTATCAGAAACTATCAGGGTACTCAAATTCCATCTTATGTAGGGACATCAAATCCAAATGATGACTTGATCTTTATGCAAACAAGCCCGGGCATATATGCAAAAATTCAAACACCAGGCCTTTCTTCTTTATCAAACAGAATCATACATAGGGCTGAATTATTAATGTACCAGGTGCCTGATGTTTCAAATACACAAAATGATACTTGGTTTACTGCACCCAACTTATTTTTAGCCGCCCTGGGATATGATTCAATAACACCAATAAGATTTGCTATACCTAATGATATTATTTTTTCAAACTCAGCTATCACCAACTTAACACAATTTGGAGTTGCTCCATTAACAAGAATAGATCCCAATACCGGATTAAGTCAACGATATTATAGTTTTGATTTATCAAGATATGTACAAGGCATTGTTACCAAAAAAGATTCTGTTTACAATTTGGTTTTATATGCTCCCTATAATCAATACATATATCCTGCTGATCAAACTTCCATTTCAGTTCCTATTTCAAGCCCATCATTAAATACTATTGGTATAGGCAGGGTTCGATTGGGGGGTGGAAGCAACACAACATATAAAATGAGGTTACATATTGTATATTCCGATATCAATTAATTCATCATTGTTCATTGACATTTTTCTGGTTAAAAAAATTTGGGTGTATAGGCTAAAGGTTACCAGAAAAAATATCGTTCATTATTTCATAACCTATATTTGCACCCTGAAAAAATAAAAAGATGCCGTATTTATTCACTTCTGAAAGCGTATCTGAAGGCCATCCAGATAAAGTAGCCGACCAGATATCTGATGCACTAATTGATAACTTTCTTGCCTTTGATGAAAATAGTAAAGTAGCATGTGAAACTTTGGTTACTACAGGCCAGGTCGTGTTAGCAGGTGAAGTAAAATCCAAAGCATATCTTGATGTTCAGGAAATTGCCAGGGGAGTTATCCGCCGCATTGGTTATACCAAAAGTGAATACATGTTTGAGGCTCATTCATGCGGTGTGTTGTCTGCAATTCATGAACAATCTGCAGATATCAATCAGGGTGTTGACAGAAAAGAAAAGGAAGAACAAGGTGCAGGCGATCAGGGTATGATGTTTGGTTATGCAAGCAATGAAACAGAAGAATACATGCCACTTGCCTTAAGTCTCGCACATAAAATTTTACAGGAACTGGCCTTGCTACGCAGGGAAAATAAAGATATCACATATTTACGACCTGATGCTAAAAGCCAGGTAACACTTGAATATAACGATGAAAATAAACCTACCCGTATTGACGCAATCGTTGTTTCTACACAGCACGATGATTTTGGAACTGAAGAAGAAATGCAAAAGAAAATCAAGGATGATATTTTAAATATCCTTATTCCAAGATTGAAAGAAAAAAATAAACAATACGCACATTTGTTTACCAGCGATATTAAATATCATATTAATCCAACAGGTAAATTTGTGATAGGTGGACCACATGGAGATACAGGCCTGACAGGAAGAAAAATCATTGTTGATACTTATGGCGGAAAAGGAGCACATGGTGGTGGAGCTTTCAGTGGAAAAGATCCCAGCAAAGTAGATCGTTCAGCAGCTTATGCCACCCGTCATATTGCAAAAAATTTAGTGGCCTCAGGTATTTGCGATGAAGCATTGGTGCAAGTCTCTTATGCTATTGGAGTGGCTAAACCTACCAGTATTAATGTAAATACTTACGGCACATCAAGAGTGAAAATGACTGATGGTGAAATAGGTAAAAAAATAGAATCCATTTTTGATATGCGTCCATATTTTATTGAACAACGTTTAAAGTTGCGCAATCCAATTTACAGTGAGACTGCAGCGTATGGTCACATGGGTCGAAAAAATGAAACAGTTGAAAAAACATTTACTTCACCTGAAGGAAGAAAAATAACTAAAACGGTTGAGCTTTTCACCTGGGAAAAACTCGATTACGTTGATAAAATAAAAGAAGCTTTCGGATTGAAATAGTTGAGCAATGCTCAACTATTTTTTTGTTTCAGGAATTCATAAATTTCCTGCCATTGTATTACACCAGGCAAAGGCTTTACTTCAAGCGCTAAAGATGTTTCCCTCAATACTTCTTCTGTATCGGTCAATTCCTTTAAACCAAGGCCTGAACGATTATGAATCCAAATACCTTTACATCCTAAATTTTTTGCAAACTGTACATCAGTAATCCTGTCGCCTATAACAAATGATTTATCAAGATCATAATCAGGGTTATTCATGTATTGTTTAACCATTCCAATCCGGGGTTTACGATTGGGTGATTTTTCTTCTTTCAATGAGCCGTCAATATATGAAGCATCAAATATTATATCTTCATTTTCGAAAGACTTCATTATAAAATCTTGAATGGGTTGAAAATCAGAATAAGGAAATAAATGTGTACCCAAACCATCCTGGTTACTCACAAGGATTAATTCATAATCAAATTCAGTTGCAATCAGGTTCAAATATTTAAATACATGCGGATAAAACTGAAGTTTGTCCCAGGTATCTATATTGCCTGAAGAAGGTTCAATAATCAATGTACCATCCCTGTCAATAAATAAAATTTTCTTTGCCATAAATGTTAATCAGGTTTTATTTCTGAAGCGAAAATAAAAGACCTCATTTACTTCTTAAGAATAAAAACAATTGATTTATTTTTAAGCCTATTAAATCATCTAACGACACTATCATGAACAA
>JAFDXI010000143.1 GCA_018268035.1 Bacteroidota bacterium
GGTAAGCCTTAACCCGGATGTTTTAAAATCACATCATAAAACAGTTAACATACCTGTAAATGGTTACCTTTATGTGTATTGCAGCAATGAGAGCAATATAGATTTGTTCTTTGACAATTTACAGGCTTGTCCGCCTAAGGAGGATGATACAAACGCATGGGCCGCTGGTGGAGGAAACGCATTATTATCCGTTCGGGTTAACAATGGCGGGGATTAGTAGCAAAGCTTTGAACTTTGGAGAGCCTGATAACCGAAAACTTTATAACGGTAACGAATTACAGAATAAAGAATTTTCTGATGGCAGTGGTCTTGAAACAATAGACTTTAATGCCAGGATGTATGACCAACAACTTGGCAGGTTTTGGCAGATAGACCCTCTAAGTCAATACATGCGGAGGTGGAGCCCTTATTCATTTGGCTTTGACAATCCAATAAGATTTAATGACCCTACAGGTAGAAATCCAGGAGATACAATTGAGGGTAGAGGTCAAGATGTTGTTGTAACCACCTCATTACATAAGGACAATGGATTTTGGAGCGGTGTTGGAAACTTTTTATGGGGTGCAGTTGATTATATACCATTTGCTGGTAGTATAAAGCAAATTGGAGTTGGTATATATCATGGTGATTGGAAAGAGGCTGGACTTGGCGTTGTAATGCTTGGCGTGGATGTATTTACTGCTGGTGAAGGAGGCGAAGCATTAAGAGTTGGAGAGACCGTGGCAGAAGATGCTTTAAAAATTGCTGCTGAAGATGAAGTAAAAGAAATTGGTGAGTCAGAAGTTAAGGAAGGTGTTTATGAATTTAAATACCAAGACGAAAAAACTGGTGAAGTAAAAGATTATACGGGGCAATCAAAGGATATAGACAGACGGTTGGACGAGCATGCTGCAAACGGTAAGAAACCGATTGAAGGAACGGTTAAAAGAACAGAAGTAGCAGGAGGTAAAACAGCGAGAGAAATTAAAGAAACCCAGATATTAAGAGGCAAAGGAGGTCCCGGTGGTATGAACGGAAATCAAAGATGGCCTGTAAGTGCAGCAAGAGAAGCAAAATTGCGAAAAGCAGGAATTTGGAAAGATTAATATTTATGAGTGATTTAATACAAATTAAAGGTTTTCTGTTGCGAGAAAATAGGTTTGAGCGAACCTTAGTTTTACGTGATGGTGATTTTGAGCATGACTTATTAAATAATGATATTACTAAATTTATCGAAAACGAAAAAATTGATAGTATAGAAATAAATGAAAATTTTTGTAAGACCGTAACTAGCTTAAAATTCTTGCAATCTATACCCTTTATAGTAAGTATTCGAGTGATAAAATATGGAGGAGTAGATTATAGTGACTTAAAAATTTTATCAAATCTTAAAAAATTCATTAACAATTACTCACTTGAAGCTATTGATTTTTCTTCTTTTCAGTCTTTAGAATATTTAGATATTGTTTGGTCAAAACAACGAGAAAGTTTTTTTAAGTGTTCAAATTTAGATTCTTTAACCATACATGGATATAAGGGGAAGGATTTACAAACGTTTAGAAATTTTAAGAAGTTAAAGAGCTTATCTCTTATATCATCTTCAATTCAAAGTTTAAATGGAATCGAGAGTTTGACATCTTTAGAGGAAATTAAAATATATTATAATTCTAAATTGCATGATTTATCTAGTTTAAGTACATGCAAAAATTTAAAAACTATAGATTTAATTAGTTTATCAAAATTAGAAAGCTTAAACTTCTTGAAAAACTGTAACCAATTAGAAATACTTGGAATCGAAAATTGCAAGAATATTAAAGATAATAATGCAGTTTTTGAACTTATAAATTTAAGAGTTTTAGCTTACTATAATTCTGGTTCTTTCGCTTCCATTACTGAAATTAAAAACTTAAAAAAATTGGAGCGATTTAGTATCGGAACTACCGATATTATAGATGGTATGTTGGAACCACTTTTACAATTGCATAAATTAGCTTGGTGTAATTTTAAAAACAAAAAACATTATTCATTAAGCTTAGAGGATATTCAAAGTAAATTAAATATTAATTACATAAATTCTTTTACTTCTTAAAAAAGTTGCGTCGAATAATTAGAAGTCAGTTATGAAATTATTGTTCACTAAAATTTTTTTCTGCGTATTAATCACTTTAAATTCCTTTGGACAAACAAAAGAATCAACACAGAATTTAAAGCAAGATGCAAACAAAATGAGCACTGCATTTTTAGCGAGTGATTATACAACATTTGCAAAATATACTTACCCAAAAATTGTTGAGATGATGGGCGGTGCAAATAACATGGCAGAAGTATTAACCAAAACAACTGCCAATATGAAAGCACAAGGCATGAGCTTTAGCAACATAACTTTTGGCGAACCTTCAGCAATAATAAAAAGCGGTAATGAACTTCAGTGTACAATACCACAACATATAGAATTAAAATTAACGCAAGGAAGATTAGTCAATACATCAACATTAATAGCTATCTCAACAGACAATGGTAAGAACTGGACATTTGTAGATACATCAAATAAAGATATGGCAACACTGCGTAAAGCTTTACCGAATTTAAGTTCTGCAATTAGTATACCGCCACCACAACAACCAGTAAGATATAATAACTGATTTACCGAAGCCATCTGTCGCAAGTAGTTCGCCAAACCATGCAGAAAAAAATAGTGAACTGTTTAAGAACCCATATTACCACCACCTCCAATGCCTACCTGCAATCCATCAGCATGGAAGAAGGCAGGATAAGGCCTGCCACCAGGTGGAGTTATGATATAATGTATTATGATTATTTTGAAAAAGACCACCTCGGTAATGTGTCTTAGCCCCCGATAAAC
>JAFDXI010000144.1 GCA_018268035.1 Bacteroidota bacterium
AACAGCTTTTCGGTAAATTGTTTTTTGCCTTGCATACTTTAAGTTACTCCCAATTCAAAGGCAAAAACAAATATCTTTATAAACAGAATGTGAGTTGCGCAACAAGCACATTAGGTTTGCTGCAATTTGGGCTTGACGGAATAAGCCTCAACTTTTGTTCGCTATTGTACTTCAGTTCGGGCTTGACGTTATTAATTTGGCTTATGAATAAAACATCAGCAATATTGCAATTATCAACTTCAGTTACGGGCTGACGGAATTTCAAATGCCCAAACTGCAGCAAGCCTTGTTCGTTGTGCGTCACTTTTTTGAGAGTATTCATTACCATATTGACAATTTTAGTTGCGACTGTTTCGTTGCAGTTCAGACCCTTTGCTAATTCTGTATATATATCAGGACATTTAAAGGGAAACCCAACGGACACTTCGCTACATATTACTGAGCTTTCTGTGTTTGTTAAAAGCGACAAAAAAGTTTTAGCTAAAGCCTTTGTTAACTATAAGGGGGACTTTGAATTGACCTTTTCTACGGACAAAAAAAAATCATTTGACTTTTACTGTTATGGCACAAGTGTAGACACATTTTTAATGGCATCTGTAAGGACTTTTGACAACGATAACCCTGAAATGACTTTTTTAATACCTAATATTTACTCGACAAACAAATCAGGAGAGATAATTTGCCCTAAATGTAAAAAAGGCGACAAAACATGTAAAATAAGTTATTCAGAACAAATCTGTATTGTTGGAGACACAAGCTATTCGACTATGATTAATGGAAAAAGAAAGATTGGGCATAACTATCTTCAAATTGCAAAATATTCTTGTGACAGAGACGAAATAAACTTCTAGCAACTAACCTTCGTCGGCGGGACGAAAAGCGAACGCACAACATGCGGTTTGCTGCCAGGCTGGCTTGACGTTGTTGCAATGAGCAGCAGTTATTAATCAGCAGCGGTCATTGGGCGACCACTTTTAAACTTAGATTTTGTTATATTCAAGTTCAATTTATTAATCAAGTTCTGTGGCTGGGCGGACGGGTCACAGAAGCCAGCCCGGCAGCAAGCCGTCGACGTTAGCTGTGATTTTATGACCAACACTCTACTGACAAAAGACTGGAATGCCGACCCCAATGCCCCAGAAGTAGAACTTACGGTGGAAGGAAGTTCTGTGAAACTCGACTTTTTTGTGAACTGTTTCATTTATGAAAAATTCAAAGAAGGTGACAAAGCAAAATTAACTTTCCTTAATTGTCTTAAATATTCATTCAATTCTATGAATGACGAAGGTTATTACATGGGACAATACCGGTATAAATACACTGACTTGCCGTGGGGTGAGTTTTATAGATTAGACACCAATTGGGAAACAGATTTTCCGGCAAGACACACCACTCTTACTGACATGACAGACAAAAGAAATCTGAACCATTACATTTTTTTCTTTAAAGACAATACGTTTGAATGCATTGCTGAAAATTACCACTTAGAATTTTATAGCAACTCATGACAAAAGATTTAGTTGACATCTTATATATTGTAAAAGCGAAATTCACCGACAATTCTGATATGCTTTGGACAAGCTATGAAACAGCAAAAGAAGTGAGAGATGAATTGACCAGTTACATCAACCAAATAAACAAAGGTGACAAAAGCTGTTTGGAAATTTAAATATTCACTTTTTGCCGAAATCAACCTTTCAAGAATATTCTTTACAAAACGGCTGGACAGAAGAATACATGAAACTATCGGAGAAATTTGACAATATTTATTCAAGGACTAAAAACCACAGCTAACATTGGGTTTTATGCAAGTTGGGCATGACATGGTAACATCAGCTAATTGCAAATCTCAGCTTCAGTTCGGTCTGGACGAATAAATCTCAACATTAGTTTCTTATATTCAACATTATATTTTCAATCAGCAGCGGTTATCAGCGGACGGAATACTAATTCCCAACCTGCATAAAGCCCTGCTCGTTGTACGTTATTTTGTGGGACACACCCTAATCATTGTAGATTATATTACATTTTGTGAAAAAATTTTCTTTTCCTGTTAACTAATATAATGAAACCTTATAAATTTATTAAGACTGGACGAGACTGGTATATTGACCTTCCTGAATTTCTTGAACAAGGAGGAAGTATTGGCGACTTACAAATGATTGACGGTGCAGATAAAATGTTAGACATGATGGCTGGAAATAAAAATTCAGTTATTGTTTATGTAGCCAGAGAAAAATTTGACGGAGCAGACATTTTGACTTTAATTGAAAAGTGTGACCCATACATTGGTGGAGGAAATTACATGATGAAGTATTATGAAGGACAAGAAATTAATCAGGCAATGTGGTTATGCCAAGTAACTGAATTTGTATTTGGCGACATTCCACAAGAAATTTTCGTAAAAAGAAAAAACGAGTAATTGACTTTGGCGAATTCTGTAGGAATTAAAAACAACGTACAACAAAAGGTGACCGATGCACAACTAGCTGCCAAAAGATAAAATAGCAGGAACCTTGCTGATTTTCAGAAGTTGATTGTTTGAGATTTTTTATTTCAACTTTTGATGTTATACTGATGAACAATGCCGCAGGGAACGAAAAATGATAAAACAAAGGCTTTGCAGGTCATTTTTCAACTCTTTCATCTTTGCCATCTCTGCTACCTTTAGTTTCCTGCTG
>JAFDXI010000145.1 GCA_018268035.1 Bacteroidota bacterium
GGAGTAATTCTTACCAGGGTAGGCAATAATGGAACATTTTATTATCCAAAATTAGATTTGATTGCTACAGTATTATTTTCAGATGGTTTGGCAGACCTGCCTCTAACTATTCCGAGGGTGCGTAGTAAAATGGTATATTTAAGAGAAAATCCAATATGTGTAATCAGGGAAAAATCTCCTTTTAAAAATATGTATGTGGATGTGCATTATGAAATGAACATTAAATCTGCAAATTTAGAAGAGTTTAAAATTAAACCTGAGCAATATAATTTTGAACCATGAGAAAAGTGTTGTCAGCTATCATCAACAATGCTCTGATAATTATCATCCCATTACTTTTTAAGCCATCGTTAATTATTAATTACAAGATTATAATTATTGAAGTTGTAACTTTTGCACTCTGGCTGACACAACCGGTTTTTAGTTTGGAAGAAACCAGGCAGTCAAAAGAAAATGATAAGTTCTCCGTCTTATTAATTTTGATTATGTCAGTTATCAGCATTGTTACACCTGTAGTTGATTGGGCATATTTTAAAAATGATTTTAATTATTTTGGTGAATGGCAATGTGTTTCAATTGTTTTAATTCTGGCAGGTCTTGGCATAAGGATTTGGTCTATCCGGCAATTGGGCAACTTATTTACACCAACAGTGCAAATACAGGAAAGCCATAACTTAATTACCAGTGGCCCATATTCATTAGTAAGGCATCCAAGTTATCTGGGTGCATTTTTATGTATCATAAGTGGACCAATACTTTTAAATAGCCTGCTTGGATTTATAACAGCGATTATTGCAATGGGTACAGCTTATTATTTCAGGATTGTGATGGAAGAAAAAAAGTTATTACTTCATTTTGGAGATGAATATATACAATACAAAAAAATGACTAAAGCATTTATTCCATTTATTTTTTAAAATTTAGTATGGTTATAAGAATAAGATTGATATTCTTATTATTGGTGATAACAGGTAAAGGTTTTCTTTTTGCCCAACCTTTTACAATTACAGAGAGTACTCCAAGTGTTTTTATTTCAAATGGAGCAAAATATCTTATTGACAAAAGCAATACAATATCTGTTGAACAAATCAACAGTAAGGATTTGTTTAATTCACGGCAAGGTAGCAGCACTCCCGTTTTTAAAGAAAATATCAGAAGTGTTTGGGTGAGGTTTGAAACTTTGAATCAGTCTTCACACGAAGTTTTTCTTGATATTCCCTATACAAATATTGGTAGTGTATCACTCTACAGACTGCAACATGATTCGATAGTGTTTATTGAAACTTCCGGCAACAATATTCCTGTAAATAAATATGAACCTGGTAATCCAAATATTGTTTTTAACCTTCATCTGCCTCAAAATGTTCAAACAGTTTATTATCTCCATGTGGAGAGTGTGCATCCAATAATTTTGCCGATGTATCTTTCCACACGTGAGTCATTGGTGAGCAGCAGCGCAATAAAAAATTTTTTTATTGGCTTCTATTTCGGTTTGCTGATGGTTGCTTTTTTCTATAACTTTTTCCTTTTTGTCTCCACCAAAGACATCAACTATTTTTATTATATCCTTTATGTTTTTGCTCTGATACTTGCTCAGCTTTGTGCTTCAGGATATGGATATTTTTATCTGTGGCCAAATAGTCCGGGGGTAAATACCCTTTCTTTGTTGTGGGCTTCTTATTTTTCAGGTATCACTGCATTTATTTTTTCTATCTTTTTTCTCAGGATCAAATTTTATCTTCCTAAAGTTTTTCCATATTTATTGGTCATCTTTTTTATTTACCTGGTTGGCCTCATAGCGTCTTTGTTTGACGCATATAGTTTAAGTTATACCATTTTAAATTATAATAGTCTATTCAATGGGGTTTTAGCTTTGATCATTTCAATATTAATTATAAAAAAGGGATTTAAAACAGCTGTCTTTTATTTAATTGCCTGGGCTTCTTTCCTTGTGTCAGTTATTATTTTAGTGCTGCGAAATCTCAATATTTTGCCTTATAATAATTTTACTGCATCTTCTATTTATATAGGTTCAGCTATTGAAATCATTCTGCTTTCAATAGCATTGGCTGACCGTATCAACACCCTGAAAAAGGAAAAAGAGCTATCTCAGGCAGAAGCTCTGCAACGCGCTACTGAAAATGAAAAACTGGTTAACGAACAAAATATATTGCTGGAACAAAAAGTAAATTTGAGAACAACTGAATTACAGACAACTAATAATCAACTCAACAGTACATTGGCGAACCTGAAGGATACACAAACTCAGTTGGTGGAAGCAGAAAAAATGGCATCATTAGGCCAGTTGACAGCAGGTATTGCTCATGAAATCAATAACCCGATCAATTTTGTGAAATCTAATATAACCCCATTGCGTTTAGATGTTAAAGATTTGATGGAAGTGCTGAATGCTTATAATGAATTGCATACATTAAATGGTGATCCAAATAAGTATAAACAAAAACTGGAATCCATTAAAGAATTGAAAGAAGATATTGATTTACCTTATGTGCAAAAAGAAATTAATAATCTGATTGCAGGTATAGAAGAGGGAGCTGAAAGAACTGCAGAAATTGTGAGAGGCCTTCGCACTTTCAGCAGGATTGATGAAGCTGCACTTAAACTGGTCAATATACATGATGGGCTTTTATCAACCATTGTCTTATTAAAAAACAATATACCTTATTATGTAAAAGTGGTAAAAGATTTCCAATCTCAGGGAGAAATAGAGTGTTTCCCCGGAAAGCTGAACCAGGTTTTTATGAATATTCTGACCAATGCGGTGCAAGCTATAACTTCTAAACCCAATAGACTGGAAGAAGAAACGTTAACAATTAAGACAAGAGATCTTGATGACGGGCTAATTGAAGTGTCAATAAAAGATTCAGGCATGGGAATGACAGAAGAAGTGAAACATCGTATTTTTGAACCATTCTTTACAACAAAAGATGTTGGAGAAGGAACAGGTTTGGGAATGGCAATTGTATTTAAAATAATTCAAAAACACAACGGTAAAATAAATATTATTACCGCCCCGGGTGAAGGAGCAGAATTTATAATAACTTTACCTAACAGATACCAGGGGCAGGAGGGTCAAGATTAAATAACAGTCCATACTAAGAAAAGCCAATATGTATCCCGAAGACAAAAAAATCAGAGTACTTTATATAGATGATGAGATCAATAACCTCTTATCATTTCAGGCAGCATTCAGGCGTAAGTACAAAATATTTATTGCATCATCAGGCGCTGAGGGCTTGAATATTCTGAATGATGAAAAAGATATTCAGGTAATCATCTGCGACCAGAGAATGCCTCATTCTACCGGCGTTGAATTTTTCCAGGTAGTACGTAAAGCTTTTCCTCAACCGGTGCGTATTTTACTTACCGGTTATACAGATGCTGAAGCTATCATTGATGCAATCAATAAGGGTGAAATATTCCGCTATATTAAAAAGCCATGGGATGAATTTGAATTGCAGAACGCTGTTCAAAATGCATTTGAGCTCTACTCTACCCGCCTTCAGTTGAAAAGAAAAATCAGTGAATTAGAAAGAACAAATGATGAGCTGAATCGTTTTGTTTATAGTACTTCTCATGACCTGCGATCACCCCTTGCTTCTGTTATGGGTATTCTTAATCTTGCACGTATGGAAAATTCTGTAGTTGATCCTAACAACTACATGGGCATGATAGAAACCTGTATGAATAAAATGGATATCTTCATTCAGAAGATTATTGAATATTATAAAAGTGTCAGAGTGGATGAAGAAATTACTGAGATTAATTTTTCAAGTATGCTGAAAGACAGCATTGAGATTTGCAAAATGCAAAAGCCGTCTATAGGTTTTGAACTTTCTGTAGATCAACCAGTAACATTTTGTAACGATTCATTCCGGGTTTCAATCATCATTGATAACCTAATTTCCAATGCAGTTAAATACCAGAAACCACAAACTGATAATCCTAAAGTAATTGTCAGGGTTAAAACCGATGAAGCCAAAGCACAGGTGGAAATTGAAGACAATGGAATTGGTATTGTGGAAGATCATCTGAATAATATTTTTAAAATGTTTTTCCGCAGTACATCACAGGTGAATGGATTAGGAATCGGACTGTATATTGTAAAAGAAGCATTGGCAAGAATAGGTGGAGATATCTCAGTGTCTTCAACTTATGGGATTGGAACCACTTTCCGGATTATTATACCTAACCTTACTAAGAAACAGGAAAAAGCACTGCTTAATTAGCATTTCCTTTTCATTAAATATTTTTTATTTCACTGATATTTGAAGTGTATGAAAATGTCGGGAATATTTATTACTGTGCTTACATTGATTGTAAGTTCTTTCTGCCTTCCTGGTTTTGCTCAATCTACAAAGGCATCAGAAAAATCGCAACAGGGTATTAATTTTATTGAAAACGACTGGGACCTTGCACTTAAGAATGCCAAAGAAAATAATAAGCTCGTATTTCTTGACATTTATGCAACCTGGTGTGGTCCTTGTAAATTGTTGAAACAGTACACTTTTTCTGATGCTAAAACAGGTGATTTTTTTAATAAGAATTTTGTAAATGTTTCTATTGATGGTGAGAAAGGCATCGGTCCGGCACTTGCCCGCCAGTATTCTATTGAAGGGTATCCAACTATGGTTGTAACTGATTCTACCGGAAAGCCGGTCTTAATTACTGCAGGGTATATTCCAACTGATGTATTGATGCAATTTGCCAACGAAGCATTAAAGAGAGATGGCCGCAAACCAGCAATGTGATGTTTTGTTTTTTTTGATTTCTATTAATAATGTGGATGTATTTGTAACAATTGCATTAACCGTCAATATAAAAAATATTACTGCAATAATATAACTCCGTAATTTACCTGCGTGCAAAACGAAAATAAAATACCATTATTTAAAAACTGGCATAACTGGTATGTGATGGTGATTGCTTTTTTGTTAGGATTGATTATTTTCTTCACCTGGTTCACCTATCATTTTTCATGAGTGGTATTGACTGGATAGTATTAGTTATAACACTGCTATTGATTGTAGTGTATGGATTATATAAAAGCCGTACAAGCCGAAACCTTGAAGGTTATTTTCTCAGCAACCGTAATATGCCCTGGTGGATTGTATTGCTGAGCATCATGGGGACACAGGCAAGCGCTATCACTTTTCTTTCTGCTCCAGGTCAGGCATTTACTGATGGAATGCGCTTTGTGCAATATTATTTCGGCCTTCCACTGGCAATGGTGGTTTTGTGTATCACATTTGTTCCCGCTTTTTCAAGGCTAAAAGTTTTCACACCTTACGAGTTTTTAGAACAACGTTTTGATGTTAAAACAAGAACCTTTACTGCGGCATTGTTTTTATTATCAAGAGGTTTTTCTACCGGCATCAGTGTGTATGCACCATCAATAATTATTTCATCCATTTTTGGATGGAATATTTTTTACACCAATATTTTGATGGGTGGTATATTGATAATTTATACAGTTAGCGGTGGTGCAAAAGCAGTTGCTTACACACAACAGTTACAACTAATCATCATCATTACTGCTATGTGCATTGCAGGTTATTATATTGTGCATTTGTTGCCGGCTAATATCAGTTTTGCAGATGCTTTGCATGTGAGTGGCGCTTCAGGAAAATTAAATGCTATCACCACAGGGTTTGATAAAGATGGTTTTGAATGGAAAGACAAATACAATATCATCAGTGGTGTTATCGGTGGTTTTTTCCTGGCATTGAGTTATTTTGGAACAGACCATAGCCAGGTGGGCAGGTATCTTACAGCAAAAGATTCTACGCAAAGCAAGCTGAGTTTATTAATGAACGGACTTGTAAAAGTTCCTATGCAATTTTCAATTTTATTATTAGGTGCATTGTTGTTTGTGTTTTACCAGTTTCAACCATCACCTGTGTTTTTTAATAAAGCAGTTGAAACAAAATCTTATAGTAATGTGTATGGCGACTCATTGAAAAAAATTAGCGCTGCATTTGATGTTGTGAATGATAAACAAAGAACAATCGCAGTAGATTATGTGACTGCATTAGAAAATGAAAATGATTCATCAGTAAGGTTGAAATCTGAATTGAAACAACTCAATACAAAAGCTGATGGCTTGCGTCAACAATATAAATCTGTTTTGAAAAATGCAGATGCTTCTGCAGATACCAATGATACCAATTATATCTTTTTGAGGTTTGTGATGGATAACCTGCCGAAAGGATTGGTGGGATTATTGATTGCAGTAATTTTTCTTGCATCATGGGGTTCTATTGCAGCGGCATTAAACTCGCTGGCAAGTTGTTCCATGATTGATTTTTATGTGAGGTTCAAAAAAAATAAAAATTATAATGAGGATGAACATCATTACAAAGTATCCAAATGGTTCACACTTTTCTGGGGCGTATTCTGTATTATAATTGCAGGGTTTGCAAACAGAATGGGTAGTTTGATAGAAGCGGTGAATGTCTTGGGCTCATTATTTTACGGTGTCATACTCGGGATATTTTTAGTTGCATTTTACATAAAAAAAATCGGTGGCCATGCTGTTTTCTGGTCAGCGATTATTTCAGAAATCATTGTTGTGATTTTGTTTGTGCTTGATAGCAACAATATAATCGGTTTGGGTTTCTTATGGCTGAATGTAGTGGGGGCAATAGCTGTAATTCTGCTCGGAACATTGATACAGCAATTTCAAAAAAAGATAACTGCTTAATTATTTTTGTTTGATTAAATACATCACCGCTACTTTGCATTTTTTATAAACAGGCACATGCGTTATATAAAGTTTTCCATAATTGGTTTAATTGTATTATTTGTATTGTTGACTTTTATTGGTTTGCTGATGCCATCAGTGGTTATGGTTGGACGTTCTGCAACAATTGGCGCCCCATTGGATTCTGTGCGATATTATACAAATGATCCTGCCAACTGGCGATACTGGATTAATGGAGCAGATACAGCATTCTATAAACAATTAACACCTGCTACCGGCCTGAAAGGTTCAGAATTAATATTGGGAACTTATACTATAACAGTTTTGGAAAATGATCCTGATACAATATATACTTTATGGCAAGGGCAAAGCACCAAAGAACATATCAATAAACTTGATCTCGCCAATAATAATACCGGTGATTCAACCATTGTAAACTGGGCATTTCAACAGCAGTTGAGTTGGTATCCCTGGGAAAGGCTTGGCGCAATGCTATTTGATAAAGTATATGGTCCATCCATGGAAGTGAGTTTGTTAAAACTTAAAAAAGTTTGTGAAAAACAACAATATTAATTTTTATAATTAATGCATTGTTCCCTTTTTAAGGAACAGCTTCATTTTCTGTTTTGCCTGTTTTAATTTCTTTGTTTTAATATTGCACGGCTCGCATGATGCAAAACTATGATGTGAAGCAGAAAATATTTTCCCGGGGGTAATCCTGGATAAAAGTGACAACCGTGATGCCACGATGTGAATGAAAGTCACCTTAAAAATAAAATGAATGGCAAAGAATTTATTGATAGTTGAAAGCCCGGCAAAAGCAAAAACCATCGAAAAATACCTGGGCAGTGATTTTGAAGTGAAAAGCTCTTATGGTCATATCCGTGATCTTGAAAAGGATGATATGGGTATTGATATTAATAACAACTACGCTCCGAGATATATTATTCCCGCTGATAAACAAAAAGTAGTTAAAGAATTAAAATCACTTGCAAAGAAATCTGGTGAAGTATGGCTGGCAACGGATGAGGACCGTGAAGGAGAAGCTATAAGCTGGCATTTATGTGAAGTGCTTGGATTAGATCCGGTTAAAACAAAAAGAATCGTTTTTCATGAGATTACAAAGCCTGCTATACAGGGCGCAGTGCAACACCCACGCACTGTGGATATGCATTTAGTGAACGCACAACAGGCCAGAAGAATATTAGACAGGATTGTTGGTTTTGAAATCAGCCCGGTTTTATGGCGCAAAATGAGTATGCGCAATTCTTTAAGTGCAGGCCGTGTGCAAAGTGTAGCGGTGCGATTGATTGCTGAAAGAGAAAGGGAAATCAATGCATTTCAACCGGTGAGCAGTTTTAAAATTGAAGCTGTCTTTAGTGGTAAAGATATCAATGATAAAAATGTAAGTTTTAAAGCTGAAGGTAGCCGGCAGAAAAGTGCAGATGATGCAGAAACATTTTTGAAAAGCTGTATTGATGCAAAATATACTGTGAGTGATATACAGATGAAGCCTGCAAAAAAATCACCTGCCGCACCATTTACTACATCTACACTGCAGCAGGAAGCAAGCCGTAAACTGGGTTATAGCGTTAGCAAAACTATGTTGCTGGCACAGAAATTATATGAAAGCGGTAATATCACATACATGCGAACTGACAGTGTGAATTTGAGTGATACCGCTTTGAATGATATTCATTCCAATATCAGTCAACAGTTTGCTACAAATTATTTACAAACTCGCCAATACAAAAAAAAAAATGAATCGGCTCAGAAAGCACATGAAGCTATCCGCCCTACTTATATCGAAAATGTTTCTGTAGATGATGCTGATACAAAACGTTTGTATGAACTGATCTGGAAGCGCACAATTGCCAGCCAGATGAGTGATGCAGAATTTGAAAAAACAACAGCAAGGATTGCCATATCAACCAATCATCAGGAATTATCTGCACAAGGTGAAGTGATGAAGTTTGATGGGTTCCTGAAAGTTTATATTGAAGATAAAGATGATGAAGATGTAACTGATGAAGATGCAGAAGGCATGTTGCCTCAACTTTCTGTTGGGCAGGATTTATCATTAAATGAAATGCAGGCTATAGAACGTTTTACAAGGCCTGCTCCAAGATATACTGAAGCATCACTCGTAAAAAAGCTGGAAGAGTTAGGTATTGGAAGACCTTCAACTTATGCACCAACAATTACAACTGTTTTGAAAAGAGGTTATGTAGAGAAAAGAGATAAGACGGGAGTGTTGAGAGATTACAGGGTGATAGTTTTAAAAGAAGATAAAATAAACAGTAAAACGGAACAGGAAACTACCGGTGCAGAACGATCAAAATTATTTCCGACTGATCTCGGATTAGTGGTTACCGATTTTCTCGTTGAATATTTTTCAGATATCATGGATTATGGATTTACTGCAAGAATTGAAGAAGAGTTTGATGATATTGCTGATGGGAAAAAACAATGGGAAAAAACGATTGATGGTTTTTATAAACCTTTCAAAAAAGATGTTGAACATACCCTTGAAAATGCAGAACGGATAAAAGGTGAAAGAGAATTAGGTGAAGATCCGGTGTCAGGAAAAAAAGTGTTTGCCCGTATGGGCAGGTATGGCCCAATGGTTCAGATTGGTGATGTGAATGATGAAGAAAAACCACGCTTTGCCAAATTAAAATCAACGCAGAGCATTGAGACTATCAATTTTGAGGAAGCAATGGAATTATTTAAATTACCAAGAACACTTGGTGAGTTTGAAGGGAGTGAAGTGACAGTAAATATTGGAAGGTTTGGCCCCTTCATCGCCCACGATAAAAAATTCTATTCATTAAATAAAGAGTTCGACCCATATACTATTACGTTAGAACAGGCTGAACCTATAATTGTAGAAAAACGGAAGGCAAAAGATGAACGTACTATCAAAGTTTTTGAAAAAGAAAAGATACAGGTTCTTCGAGGTCCTTACGGCCCATATTTAAAACAAGGGCTGCGTAATTATAAACTTACCAAAGAACAACAGGAGCGTGCTGCTGATTTGGAAATTGATGAAGCAAAACAAATCATTGAAGAAATCAAAGCAAATCCTCCAAAGAAATCATCAAGGAAGAAGAAATGATGGTATAGATGCCTTTGATTTGAATTTTTTTACGAATGTAAATTCGATATCTGTGATTGCGGTAATCAGTTTATCAAAATCAGTATTTCATGTATAAACCTGTGGGGTGATACGAACACAGTTGGCACCATCCTAAACGATGCCCACTGTATGGATTTTATATTTATTAAATAATATGCTTTTAAAATCACTGTGATAGATGCCATCAATGTTCACACTGCAAATAGCACAGGATAATGCCTGTTTCAATGACGTTTGTAATTATACGCCCGGTAAATCCTTAACTCGATTTGTCCAATAATCTTAGCGGTATCGTAATCTTTCTACTTTGCGTGCAGCGCCGATTGTATTATGAAAATTTAATGCTTCGCCAATTGCCTGTTCGATAGCAAAACTTCATATGCCAAGCGATTCAAATTTTCTGATATTATCACTGCGTGGTTTAGCAGTACAGGTGAGCGGCCATATTTTTTTGATGTTACCTTTTTTAATCCAAATCATACCGTTGCCTATTGCTGCACTTAAAAATTTATGCAGGCTTGTTCCATAATAGTCAAATCCAAGAGTTGGAATTGTATAGTTGAGCAAACCGAAGCTATGTGCTCCATCACACATCACTTCTATTGTTTGCTTTTTGAATAGTTTCAGCATACAACTGGTTAAATAAACCGTTTAGTGAAAATGCACCCGCCTGACTGATGAAATTTCTCCTGTCTGCTATCATGAAAAAAATTAGTTTTGTATGCAGAAAGATAGTTTTTTTATTTGGTGAATTTTGCTAACTAATTTATTGTTGTCATAAATGCTATTCACAATACTGGATAAGTAATTAAAGGGATGTTTAAAAAAAAAATTTAGTTTGTGGTGACAATTATTTTGTATGATTCAAAACTCCGAAATATCAGCATTACTCACGTTGATTGATGACCCTGATGAAGAAGTGTTTTCTTCTGTCAGCTCACGCATTGTGAATTATGGAAAAATCATCATACCCAACCTTGAAAACCTTTGGGAAAATACGGTGAGTGAAGCTGTGCAGGAGCGTATAGAAATGATCATTCACCGGCTGCACTATTCTGATTTGATTACTGATTTAACAGAATGGAGAGATAGTGCATATCATGATTTGTTATTTGGGGCTATGCTGGTTGCAAGGTTTCAATATCCGGATTTGCAAACTGCACCGGTAATCCAGGAAATAGAAAAAATCAGACAAAATGTTTGGCTGGAGTTAAACAGCTTTCTAACGCCTTTGGAACAGGCGAATGTAATTTCAAGTATAGTGTATAATTATTACAACCTGAAGGGTTCTGAAATTGGTTATCAAAAGCCGGATGATTTTTTTATACATAAAGTGTTGCAGACAAGAAAAGGAAATACTCTGTCTAATGGGATTTTATACCTTGTATTAGCTGAGCTATTGGCAATACCTGTTAAGGCCATCAACATCCCTAAGCAGTTTGTACTTGCATTTTTTAATAACGATTATGATGCTTCCAGTTATGACGGGCACCCACAGAAGAAAATACATTTTTATGTAGATGCTACCACAGGTCAGCCATTCACCCATAAAGATGTGGACATTTATTTCAAGCGAATTAATGTGCCACCGGTTCCATCATATTTTAAACCGATGAATGCAGTGCGGGTGATACAGGTTTTACTGGAAGAGTTGGCCCGTTGTTTTAATGATCCAAAAAATATGTACAAACATGATGAACTTTTAGATCTGTCTGATTTACTTTCTGCATGAAAAAGAACAAATGAATCTACACTATTGCATCATCCATTTTCGCCAAACTTATTTTTATAAAAGACAATGGCATCCTGAATTATTTCCAAAGCTTTTGCTTTGTCGCCAAAGTCTGAGACCTTAACAGTTTTGCGTTCCAATTTTTTATACTCTTCAAAGAAATGTCTTAGCTCATCAAAAAAATGCTGAGGTAGTTCTTCAATATTATTGTAATGGTTTACACCAGGATCATTATTGGCAACAGAAATGATTTTATCATCAGCATCTCCGCTGTCAACCATTTGCATGACCCCGATAATTTTTGCTTCCATCAGAGTGAGCGGTTGCACTGGCAATGATGTGATCACCAGGATATCAAGTGGATCCTTGTCATCGCCATAAGTTTGCGGAATGAAACCATAATTCACAGGATAGTAAAAAGAAGAGTAGATAACACGGTCAAGCTTTAACAAACCACTTTGTTTGTCAATTTCATATTTACATCTTGAACCCTGTGGAATCTCAATTACAGCAGTTACGATTCTTGGAGCTTTATCTCCATAAGAAACACCATGCCATGGGTGTAATACATTCATTTAATTTTTTGTTTTTTGATTGATTGTAAAAATAATTTTTTTAAAATAATGTTGCCATTAAGTTTTGATTGCAAAATTGTTTACATGAAACAACAAAGAAATTTAACAGTTATACATACGATTTTTTTTTCAAATAATAATGAAACAGGCTAATTTTTTCTTTGAGTGGTTGATTAAAGATTTTTGATACCATTTATGAAGTTATGAACGTATATTTGCCAGCTCTTGGTATAACATTGTTTAGATCCCAATGAACGAATTATTACTAATCATCGCCGCATATCTCATCGGTTCTATTCCTACTGCTGTGTGGGTAAGCCGTTATTATTTTGGGATAGATATTCGTGATTACGGCAGCGGAAATGCAGGTGCCACCAACACTTACCGTGTGTTGGGAGTTAAATGGGGAACTTTTGTGATGATCGTGGATATGCTTAAAGGTGTTGTTGCTACTTCCCTCTATATTTTATTGCCTTACTATGTTGTAAAAACTAATGACTGGGACAGGACTAATCTGATGATTGGCCTTGGCCTTGCAGCAGTATCAGGCCATATATTTCCTATATGGGCCGGTTTTAAAGGTGGTAAAGGTGTAGCTACATTATTTGGAATGATTTTGGCCATACAACCTATTGTAGCAGTTTGTTGTGTTGGTGTTTTTATTTTGGTGCTCTATCTTACAAGGTTTGTTTCACTGAGCTCTATTCTCTCCAGTATAGCGTTTGCTGTTTTTATCTTATTTATTTTTAATGATGATGTAACGCTATACAGGATTTTTTCGGTTGCGGTTGCTTTGATGGTTATACTCACCCATCAAAAAAATATTAACCGGTTACTCAATGGTACAGAAAGTAAAGTGCCCATTTTAAAACATCGTGATCGCCGCCGCATCAACAGGCTGAGAAGAAGACACTAATATCTTTTTTTATACAAACGAATCTAAGTTTTTTTATGAAAATGAAAATTGCAGTTTCATTATGTATTTTGTTTGCATTGAGTGCCTGCACCAGGAATGCAATTACAGGCAGGAATCAGTTGTCGCTTGTTTCAGAAGACCAGATGGAACAAATGTCTTTAACGCAATACAAGCAGTTTCTTTCAAAAAGTAATGTTGTCCCCGCTTCCAAAAGCGATGCAGAAATGGTAAAACGTGTTGGCCAGAATATTGCAAATGCCATCACTAAATATTACCAGCAAAAAGGTATAGCCAATGATATAGCCAGTTATAAATGGGAGTTTAATCTGGTGGAAAGCAAAGAAGTGAATGCCTGGTGTATGCCCGGTGGTAAAGTGGTTGTTTATACAGGCATATTGCCAATAACACAAAACGAAGATGCATTGGCTATTGTGTTAGGTCATGAAATCACACACGCAGTTGCAGGCCATGGCAGGGAAAGAATGAGCCAGTTAATGGTAGCTCAGGGATTGCAGGTTGCAGGTAATGTTGCTTTGGGGAATAATCCCAAAACCGTAAACATTTTTAATAATGTTTTTGGACCTACTGCTCAACTCGGTGTTTTATTACCCAATAGCCGTAACCAGGAATTAGAAGCTGATCACTATGGTTTGATTTTCGCAGCAATGGCCGGTTATAATCCACAGGAAGCAATTCCTTTTTGGACACGAATGCAAAACCTGAGTAAAAGTGGTTCTAAACCCCCAACATTTTTAAGCGATCACCCAAGTGATGAAGAACGTATTGAAAAATTGAAAGCGTTAATGCCAGAAGCCATGTCATACTATAAGCCAAAAGGAAATTAATCTAAGATTGAATCTGCAGGTATAATGTTGATTGAAATCTTTTTACATTTTCAGCAACTCGTTCATTAGTTCTATAAACCGGTTGACCATTTTTTCTTCTGTAAAATTTTCTTCAAAACGTATTAATGCATTTATACAAAAATCATTGTATTGCTTATCGGAAATTACTGATTCAATTGCCTGTGCTAATTGCCTGCTGTTTTTTATATCAACATTCAATCCGGTAATACCGTTTTGATTCACCCATGTAGTTCCTGAACCTGGTATATCGGTTGCAATAATTGGTTTTGAAAATGCCATGGCTTCGATGATAACAATTCCAAATGATTCAGCTTTTTCATAAGATGGCAGGCAAAAAACATCGCAGGCTGCATAATAACTTCCCCATGTAGTTTCTCCGGTTTCCGGAACCAAAAAAACTTTGTGTTGAAGATGAGCATTGATTATTTTCTCCATGTATTTTTCTTCGTTTCCACCATGTCCTCCTATCAAAATGATAATCTCATCATTGAGAAAAGCAGCAGCATCAATTAAATATTCAAAGCCCTTGTAATAAACATACCTGCCCAATGAAAAAACTATTTTTTTATTTCTGAATTTTTCTTTGATTGAATTATAAACAACAGCATCATTTACCAGGTTGGCTTTGTTGATTCCTAATGGTAAAATTTTGCTTTTGGCTTTGTAATTTTTCAACGGCGCCGAGTGTTCAAGATAAATTTCAGATGTAGCTAATATCATATCTGTCCTCTGAAGCATTTTGTTTTCTATAGGTTTGAATAAAGTATAAAATATCCCTTTGTTTAAAATATCCCCATGCCATTGAATAACCACTTTTGCTTTTGTTTTGAAGAATAATAAAGCCAATGCTGCCATTGGGTTAGGGGTATGTATTAAAATGATGTCATAATTATTCCTGAGTTGTTTAAACAGTTTAAAAAAGGAGATTGAAATTGGGCTCGACAGAAATTTAAAATTGGTAGCGGCTTCCCAAATGGTTGAATGTCCCACTTGTTTTTGGTGAGTGTCATTGTCTTCGCTGAAACATAAAGCATCCACCTTGAAATTATCACCTGTAGCAGCTACAAATGATCTGGTAATGGTTTCCACACCGCCTTTCAGTGAATAATATTTTCCTACCTGTAAAATTTTTACCTGCACCTGGATAAATCTGTTTAGTTGCGCCGAACTGGCTAACCTGTTACTGCAATTTGCAATTATACCATTTATATTTGTTGATGGTTAATGAATAATTTATTTAATATGCTTTTAAGCAGTTTGCTTTTTGTTGTATATACGGCTGTCTTTCTTTTCATATTATACAGGCTCAGCTTAAAAAAAACTTTTGATTTAAGCTTTAAATCAGCTTCACTTGCTTTCATTGCAAAGGTTGTTGCAGGCTGTGTGTATGGATATTTTTTCCTGCATTATTATGGAGGTGATGATACCTGGAAATATCACAATGAGGGTTTGAAAGAATTAGCATTGCTAAAAACAAATCCTTTACAGTTTTTATCCAATGGGCTTTTGCCGGAAGGCTATGATACCAACCAACTCAGCACAATTTTTGACAGCACCCATTCTTTTGTAAAAGACCTCGAGCTGACTTTGCTATTTAAACTCCTGGCTGTTTTTGATTTTTTTAGTGGAGGGAATTATTATGTGAATGTTATTTTTTACAACATGATTGTTTTTAGTGGTAGTTATGTGTTGTATAAAATGTTTTGCACGAAGTATCCTGAAAAAAAAACATTATGGATGCTGGTTGTTTTTTATTTGCCTGCGACATTATTCTGGACAAGCGGAATCAGGAAAGATGGATTATGTTTCGCCATTATTTGCGGATTGCTATACCAGTTGTTTGTCTTATTTGAAAAAGAAGCTTCAGTTAAAAGAATAATTCTTGCTGTATTGCTTTTTGTGTTACTCTTTTTATTCAGGAATTATCTCGCTTTACCTTTTATTCCTGTTGTTATCGGATATTTTTTTTATAGGAGGAAAAAGAAATATGCAATAGCCGTATTTTCTTGTATTTTAATTGTAGGTACCTGCTTGTTTTTTTTATCATCGGTTGTATCAAGCCATTATAATTTGCCATTAAAAATGGCTGAAAGGCAACAAGCATTTTTAGAATTAAAAGGTGGTTCTTATTTGCCAATTGATACACTACAAGGCAACCTCATTTCATATTATAAAATATTGCCAGCTGCATTAAATCATGTTTTTGTCAGACCATATATGAGAGAAGCAGGCAACCTGTTGTATTTATTTTCATTCCTGAACTCAATTTTATTTTTTGTAATCATGATGAGGATATTCATCAAGCCGGAAAAAGATTGTTTAAAAATTTTCAACACTCCATTTATATTATCGTTGCTGACTATTGCATTGCTGAATTACATCATCATTGGTTACACTGTTCCTTTTCTTGGCGCTATCGTCCGGTATAAAGCATCTTTTGAAATCTTTTTTATTCTTTCTTTTCTTGCACTTCAGCAAGCCCCATTGTTTCTCTTTAAGAAAAGAAATTTAATTATTGCACAACACTGAATTGTATTGTTTTGTTACCTGACAGGCTTGTTACAGTAAGAAAATATAAACCATTTGAGTCATTGGATAAATTGATAGACATAGTGCTAAAACCGCCGGGGTGATTATATATCATAGTATTTACTTTGGTGCCGGCTTCATTATAAACACACATCTCAAGTTGAATGGGATTTGGGTTGCTGATTTGTACCAAAACAAATCCTCTTGCCGGATTACCAATGATTTTTACTTGTGTTGTAATATCAGTCCTTGTAATGTTGTTGTTAATAGAACCAACATTGCGGATATATTCCTGGCCGATAGCAGAAAAAGAAATTATCAGCAGTACTACAATAATGGAGGAAATCTTTTTCATTTTTTTATTTTATCAAAATGTAAATGAATAGAAGTTGATCAACTCAATTAAAACATCATGACCATTTACGGAATAATAAACAATTTGTCATAAGAGACTGCACAAATTGTTTGCCTGTACTGTTAATAACGTTAATGCACTGTAAAAAAAATCTATGTAAAAAAATGAAATTTTGTTTTAGCAAGCTTTTAAACCTGGTGAGAAAACTTAAAAATGACTATGGCCTGACCTGGTAATTAAATTTTTTTCTTCATTGAATGCAGAGTTGTATTGATGTGATTCAATTGAGCCAACACTAACTGGGTGTTTTGTTTTTACTGAATCACTGTCATTTGGCGGGATGGATAGATAACCTTTGCCATAAGTCAGAGTGCCACCTAAGTGCCCGGCAACTATAATCAATATGATTAATAAAGCAATCATCATTTTATAAATGAGGTCAAATTCTTTTTTTGATTGTTTCATATATAAAAGCATGGATGCAATGACAACTCCTATACCTGTCCACATGTGCCAGATGATTAAAGGTTTTTTGTAATCGTCAAGCGTGGATAAAGTATAACCTGTAATACAGGCAAGCATTGCTGAAAAGACACCTGCGAGTAAAACTATTTTTATTGCTTCCTGTGAAATTTTATAACGTTCTTTTCCGGAAAGCAATATCAATACTAAGGCAACCAGTAAAATGCCGATAGGTAGATGAACAAGTGCAGGATGTAAGTGGCCAATAAATTCGTACATAGAAAAAACGATGAGCCATGAAACATTTATAAAAATGAACCCAACATCTCCTCAATATCATTTTCTGATGCATAAAAACCTACGAGTTTTTCAATCACATCTTCCACAAGTGCATCAGGACAACTTGCACCGCTTGTAATCAAAATCCTTGCAGGCTTTTGTGCAGGTAAAAAATTCTGTACAACTGTAACTTCTTTTGTCTGCCAATTGCAGTTGATAATCTCATCAGGTGCTATTATTTTTTCTGCACTGTTAATAAAATAAGTAGGTAATTTTTTATCACATAATTCCACCAGGTGTGATGTGTTACTGCTGTTATAACCACCAACAACAATTGCAAGGTCAGCATCTGTTTGTAACAATGCGGATACTGAAGTCTGGTTATCGTTGGTTGCATAACATAATGTATCTCTTGTATCAGCAAAATGTTCCTGCACAGTAGCATCGGTCAGGTTATAATATTTTTTTACAACCTGTTTTAAATAATCTGCAATAGCTTGTGTGTCTGTTGCCAGTTGTGTAGTCTGGTTGACTACGCCAAACCGCACCAGATCTTTTTTTATGTCAAAACTTTCTGAATACCTGCCTTTGAATTCCTGGTAAAAATCATCAGCATTTTTTTCGCCGGTAATATATTTTGCCAGCTCAATAGCTTCCTGCATATCATTAATCACAATAGTTGCAGTTTTTGATGAAGCATGTGAAAAAGTTGCCCTTGTTTCTTCATGTTTAGGCTTGCCATGTACAACGATGCTGTAACCTTTATCAGCGATTTGTGCACTCCGGTTCCATACTTTTTCAACGAAGGGACAGGTGGTGTTGTATTTTTCAGTTTCAATACCTTTTGATTGCAACATATCCTGTATTTGAAGGGTGGTTCCAAACGCAGGTATAATCACTACATCATCAGCATTCAGTTCTTCAAAAGGAATAAGCTGCCTGCCATAAGTATCCTGTAAAAATTCTATCCCATTGTCTTTGAGGTCTGCATTCACCTGAGGGTTGTGTATCATCTCGCTGAGTAAAAAAATTCTCTTACCAGGGTTTTCTTCAATGGTTCTGAATGCGATTTCAATAGCATTTTCAACACCATAACAAAATCCAAAATGCCTGGCAAGATAGATTTTCAATACACCGAAATCGAGCAGTGTAGGAGTGAAATCTTTCTTTAGTTTGTCTTCAAGTTTTCTCTTATTCTTGATAGCACTGATCAGCCTGCTCCTGTAAATATTTGGGATAGCGAATTGCTTCATAAGGGTGCAAAGTTAATAAACTTGGCGTCAATAGGTTTTTGAAGGAATTTCTAAGAAATGGTTATATATTCAACCATGCAAATCCAAAAAATTGAAGATGTAATTAACCGGCTGTCACAGATAATTGAAGATTGCAAAATAAATAAAAATAAAGCAGGATATTTTGCTGCCTTATATAAACGTATGACCGTTGCAGTGCAGGAAAATATTAATAAAAACAGTTTTGATGATGGTGCAAGAATGGAAAAACTGGATGTAGTCTTTGCGCTTCGTTACCTGGATGCGTATGATGCATATTTTAATCATCAAACCTGTACGCAATCATGGCAAATGGCTTTTGATGCCTGTGCAGATGAAGGTTTAATTGTGTTGCAACATTTGATGTTGGGTGTGAATACTCACATCAATCTTGATTTAGCAATTGCGACTGCTGAAATAGCGCCTGGTAATTCTATTGATGCATTGCATAATGATTTTAATCACATCAATGATTTGATTGGTTCATTGATGGATGATATTGAAGCCGGTCTTTGTAAGGTCTGGTTGCCTATGCGCATATTATTGAATGCAGCAGGTGGCAAACAGGATGCAGTTTTAAATTTCAGTATTAATAAAGCGAGAGAAGCTTCCTGGTTAAGCGCAGTGTTGCTTGCAAATATGGATACAACACAACAACCTGTTTATATTGAAAATGCAGATACGTTGGTATATAATATCGGAACAAAAATAAAGTCGCCTGGTTGGTCAACTGAAATATTATTGAAAGGGATTCGCCTCACAGAATATGATGATGTGGCAAGAACTATAGATCTTATTGAAAATACTGTTGTTGAGTGAATGGGATGGATATAAAAAATGATTTTCTAAAAAGCTCTGCAATATTTGGATTATAAAGAAATAAAAAAGGCAACAATGATGATAAAACTGTTGCCTTTTTCCTGATATGCACACATCACATTTTACTCATGAGATGTTGCCTTTTATGAATTAAATTTTTTCCGGATGATATTCAAAGCAGCTCCGGCTTTAAACCATTCTATCTGTTGTTCATTATAAGTATGATTTACTTCGATGGTTTCATCTGTTCCATCAGCATGGTGCAAGATTACATGTAAAGGTTTCCCTGGTGCAAAACTGGTGAGGCCGATAATATCAAACACATCATCTTCCCTGATTTTATCATAATCATTTTTGTTGGCAAAAGTTAACCCAAGCATACCTTGTTTTTTCAGGTTGGTCTCATGGATGCGGGCAAAACTTTTTACGAGAATAGCTCTTACACCTAAGAATCTTGGTTCCATAGCCGCATGCTCACGTGAACTGCCTTCACCATAATTTTCATCACCTACGACGATAGTACCTATGCCTGCTGCTTTATATGCTCTTTGTGTTGCAGGTACCGGGCCATATTCACCTGTTAATTGATTCTTTACGGAGTCTGTCTGATTATTAAAATAATTGATAGCGCCTATCAATAAATTATTTGAAATATTATCTAAATGCCCCCTGAATTTTAACCATGGCCCTGCCATAGAAATGTGATCAGTTGTGCATTTCCCTTTTGCCTTTATCAATAATCTCAAACCTTTCAGGTCAGTGCCTTCCCATTCAGCAAATGGTTGTAATAATTGTAGCCTTTGTGAATCGGGATTTACTTCAATCTTCACATTACTTCCATCTTCTGCAGGCGCCTGGAAACCCGGGTCATCTACTGCAAAACCTTTTGGCGGTAATTCATAACCTTTAGGCTCTTTCAACAAAACTTCTTCACCACTTTCTGTTTTTATTGTATCAGTAATTGGATTGAATGCAATTGTACCTGCAATAGCCATTGCTGTTACTACTTCAGGAGAAGCAACGAATGCATGTGTTGATGCGAGGCCATCATTACGTTTTGCAAAATTCCTGTTGAAAGAAGTAACGATTGTATTCTTACGGTTAGGGTCATCAATATGCCTTGCCCACTGACCGATACAAGGGCCACAGGCATTAGCTAATACTACACCACCCACACTTTCAAAATCATTGATGAAACCATCTCTTTCAATAGTAAAGCGCACCTGTTCTGAACCAGGTGTAATAGTGAATTCACTTTTTGTTTTTAAGCCTTTACTTTTCGCATCTCTAACAATTGATGCTGAACGGCTGATATCTTCATAAGATGAGTTGGTGCAACTACCAATTAATGCTACTTCCAGTTTTGCAGGCCAACCATTTTTCTCAACAGCTTCTTTCATCTTTGAAACCGGTGTAGCAAGGTCAGGAGTGAAAGGCCCGTTTACATAAGGTTCCAGTTTGTTTAAATCCAATTCAAGTACCTGGTCATAATATTTTTCAGGTGCTTCATACACTTCAGGGTCAGGGCGTAAATATTCTCTGATGCCATTGGCTAAGTCAGCAATATCATTCCGGTCTGTTGATTGTAAGTAAGCAGCCATTTTATCATCATAGGCAAACAAAGAACAAGTGGCGCCTATTTCAGCGCCCATGTTACAAATAGTGCCTTTACCGGTTGCACTGAAACTATCTGCACCTTCACCAAAATATTCAACAATTGCACCTGTACCGCCTTTTACCGTCAGTTGTCCTGCCACCCACAGGATGATATCTTTTGCACTGGTCCATCCACTCATTTTGCCGGTAAGTTTTATGCCGATGAGTTTCGGCCATTTCAATTCCCAGGGCAAACCTGCCATCACATCACAGGCATCAGCACCACCCACACCGATGGCAATCATACCCAGCCCGCCTGCATTTGGTGTGTGGCTGTCTGTGCCTATCATCATACCTCCGGGGAATGCATAATTTTCCAAAACCACCTGGTGAATTATTCCTGCTCCTGGTTTCCAGAAACCTATACCATATTTATTGGAAACAGATGAAAGGAATCCATAAACTTCTTTGTTTACATCAAGCGCTTTGGCGAGGTCTTCTTTTGCACCCACTTTAGCCTGGATTAAGTGATCGCAATGTACAGTGGAAGGTACTGCTACTTTTGGCCTGCCTGCCTGCATAAATTGTAATAAAGCCATCTGTGCAGTTGCATCCTGCATGGCTACCCTGTCGGGTGCAAAATTTACATACGTCTTGCCACGGTCAAATGCTTCGAGTGGTTGTTCTGCATAGAGATGCGAAAACAAAATCTTTTCACCTAAAGTCAAAGGGCGGCCAAGGGCCTTACGTGCAGCGGCAACCTTTGAAGGCATTTCTCCGTACACTTTTTTAATCATTTCAATATCAAAAGCCATAAGATAAATTTTTATAAGTATTTAAGTCTGGTTGCAACTGTTCAGGAAAGATTGACCTGCATAGGATGCAAGACCCGATTAAGATAAAATCGGAAGCACAGAAGCTGGTCCATAAATTTCTAAGAACTCGTGCAAAATTAAGCTTGAATACTTTAAAATGAAAATGAATACTTTAAAAAGATTAACGAGTATTATTGTTTAAAAAATATTTTTTTAAATTGCGTGCATGAAAAGGCTGAAACAGCTTATAGAGTGGAGGGCATTTGGGGTTTGCGAACCGTTGGGTGAATGGTTGGGTATATCTACAAGCCGCATCAGGATGTGGTTTATTTATATATCCTTTTTAACCATGGGATCGCCGGTAATCATTTACATGGTGATGGCTTTTTGGTTAAATATAAAAAAATACATCCTGTCGGCCAGGCGAAACCCATTCAAGTACCTATAAAACAAAACGACTGTCTTGATAAAGTTAGAGTACACACACACTTCTTACAATGAGCTTTTCTTATTAATTACCAAAAACCTGCGTCTGAAAGTAAAAAATGACGTTGGGATTGTTCCGTCCTCTCTTGGCGAAGGCATGGTGCAATTGATTAATCTATACAATGGACTTGACATTCTGATCCTGGATTATAAATTGAAAGAAGATGTGGTTTATCACCGGAGAAAATCAAACCGTGATGTTTATATCATGCGTATTGATGACAACACAGAACAGGGTGAAAATGCAAAATCTGCTTTGTTCTTCTCACACATCAGCAAAGAGTTGTATTTCATGACTCCGGCTAATACAAGAGTAAAAAACATCTATCTCTCTTTTAACAAGGAATGGTTGTTCTCGCTCTTATCCAATGAACCGCAGGGTGAATTGCTTTTTACTAATGTATTGATGAAAGCGCCTCTGTATTATTATGAACTGATAGATTCTGAATACAGGCGTTTGACACAGGAAATAATGCAGGCTAAAACTGATCCCAATTTTAAAGAGTTTAAAATTTATAACCGAGTGATGACAATAGTAGAAAGATTTTTTGTGCGGTATTATAAAAAGATATCTCAAACCCACAGGCATTTTAAAATTTCATCAGATGAAATGCAACGTTTGAAAACTGTAGAAGCAGAAATTTTGAAAGACTTTTCTTTTACACCGCCAAATATTACACAACTCTCGAGGATGGCAGCCATGAGCCCTTCGAAACTCAAGTTGGTGTTTAAAGAAGTGTTTGGTATGCCGGTGTATCAATATTATCAAAAACACAGGTTGCAAAAAGGCAAGGCTATGCTGATAACTAAAAAATATACTATTAAACAAGTAGCCACTGAGCTTGGGTATATCCATGTAAAAGATTTCAGCAGAGCATTTCAAAAACATTTTGATCAATTACCAGAAGAAATAATTAATTAGTACACCTTGTATATAGTTTATAATCCATATAATGCCGTTAACTTGTTTCATGCCATAGCAAATGGCTGCGGCATTCACGCAAAAGGCAATTCATTTACCATACCACAACAGTTTGGTGAAGGCAATGTCCAGGTATATAATTTTAATTCAGGTATATCAGCATTGATTGCGGAAGCGAGATACAATGAAGATTTGACTGTATTGCGTAACCAGCATGTTAATCCACAGAATTTTATCCTGGTGTTGCATGAAAACCTCGAAAAGCAGGAAAAGAAAGAGGCTACTGTATCAAAGATGCAAAACGATGTTTTTGCAGGATTCAGCAGGAACCTTGTGCATCTTACCACTTCATTAAACACTACAGAAATTTCACTGCCTGCTATGAATAAAAACAGGATGGTGGTGATTTTTTTCAGTAAAGCAACACTGTTGAATTTCTTTGACTTTGAAACAGTGGAAAAATTTACCAACACCTTTTTTTCTTTTTACCTGAAAAAAAATTATCAGGCACCACTGGATGCAGAATACAGAGTTGTATTACAGGAATTGCATCATGAGATTGAAAACCATCCCCTGATAAACCTGTTTGTTGAGAACAGGGTTTTATCACTGATAGAAAAACTGTTTGTTCATTTTCTGCTACGCGATAAACATTCGGAAAAGAGGTTACAGTTTAAAGAAGATGAAGTGTCACAGCTTGTAAAAGCAGAATCATTATTGATTGAAGATTTCAGTAAAGTCCCGCCTACTATCAATCAGCTATCAAGGTTATGTGCGATGAGCCCAACGAAATTTAAAAATGATTTTAAAGCTTTGTATGGTTTACCTGTTTATGAGTATTATCAGCAGCACCGTATGGCTTATGCCAGGTCGCTCATTCAGGAAGGTGAATATGCTATCAAAGAAGTGGGTATCATGGTAGGATACAGTAACCTTGGCCATTTTGCAGCAGCATTCAAAAAAGAATTTTCAATGCTGCCAAGTGAATGGATGCATGCAAACAGAGTGAACCCTGATATTATTCCCAATGGTGTTTCACCTGTTGTTGAAGATGTGCAAAACGAGTAATACTTTTTTAAAGCCAACTTAGCTCAGTTGGTAGAGCAGCACCCTCGTAATGTGCAGGTCGTCGGTTCAAATCCGATAGTTGGCTCTTGTTTTTCCTGAATCAGCAGACATTCCACAATAAATTATTTATTCCAATGCCATGATGCGTTCAAATAATTTTTCGTATTCTTTATTGGCTGCTGTTAATTTCTGTTGTACCTGTTTATATCTTTCTTCCAGTTGGATAAATGCGTTTTTATCTGAATAGTTTTCAGGTAGTGCCAACTCAGTTTCAATATTTGTTTTCTGCTGGTTCAATTCATTGATGGTGCTTTCTAATTTGCTGAATTGTTTTTGTAGTTTTTGTAATTCTTTCTGTTGTTCACGGTTGCTATTATTTGTTGTTTCCTGTTTTTTGTTTGATGAAGATTGTTTGGGGCTTTCCTGTACAGTTATTTCAGCCTGTTGTTTTGCATTTTCAAATTTTGCTTTTGCCATTCTTTCTTTCCACTGTACATATTCTTCATATCCACCTTTAAACTCTTTTATTTCATGATCAACAATTTCCCAAATCTTGTTAGCAGTTTTGGAAACAAAATACCGGTCGTGGCTCACTAAAATATAACTACCTTCATATTTATTCAAAGCATCGGCGAGCAATTCCACGCTGTGAATGTCGAGGTGGTTGGTGGGCTCATCCAGCAATAAAAAATTTGCTTTACCTGCAATCACTTTTGCCAGTGCCACTCTTGCTTTTTCACCACCACTTAATATGCGGATTTTCTTTTCTACATCATCACCACTAAATAAAAAACAACCCAATAGAGAACGCAATTCAAGTTCTGTTTTGCCACTGCCGCATTCCATCATTTCTTCGAGGATGGTGTTATTGATATTCAAAGCTTCAAGCTGGTGCTGCGCATAAAAACTTTCATCCACATTATGGCCCCAGTTTCTTTCACCTTCAAATGGTTCGGTACCAGCTATCATCCTCAAAACAGTTGATTTACCTTTTCCATTAGCTCCAATCAACGCAATCTTATCGCCCCTTTCTATTTCAGCGTTTGTGTTTTTTACAATCAGGTTGCTGCCAAAATTTTTTGACGCATCTTTTAATGAAGCCAGTATTTTCCCCGGTTGTTTATCAACCCTGAAATTGATTTTTAAGTTAGGTCTTTCTAATTCTACATTTTCAATCCTGTCTAAACGATCTAATTTTTTGATTAAACTTTGCGCCATGGCTGCCTTGCTTGCTTTTGCCCTGAAGCGCTCAATCAATCTTTCATTTTGCCTGATATAATCCTGCTGATTTTCATAAGCCCTTTGTTGTATTTCTGTGCGTTGCTCTTTTTCTGTTTCATAGTATTCGTAATTGCCCGTATAAAAATGTAATTGTTGTTGATACAACTCTACAATCTTTGTAACCATACGGTTCAAAAAATATTTATCGTGGCTCACAATTACTACACTGCCTTTATAATGTTGTAAATATTTTTCAAGCCATTCTATAGAGGGAAGGTCAAGGTGGTTGGTCGGTTCATCTAATAATAGTAGATCTGGTTGTTGTAAAATCATTTTTGCCAGCAGCACTCGCATCCTCCATCCACCACTGAATTCTTTATATGGCCTTTGCAGGTCTTCATTGGCAAAACCCAAGCCTTGTAATACCTCTTCAGTTTTGTGATGTATATCGTAACCGCCGAGAACTTCAATTTCATGAAGTTTGTCCGAATACAACATCAATATTTTTTCATCAGATGTTGCTTCCAGTTCTTTGCCCAGTTCTTCAATTTCTTTTTCGAGTTGTTGTATTTTTTCAAATGCACTTAGTGCAACATTTAATATAGAATCATTGGTATCAAAACTCAATAAATCCTGGTGCAGATAACCTATTGTAGTATTACGGCCACGCTCTACAGTACCTTCTGAAGGAGTATAATCACCAACCAACAATTTTAATAGTGTTGATTTGCCAGTGCCATTATAACCAATTAACCCAATTCGTTCTCCAGGCTGAATGTGCCAGGTTGCATCGGCAACAATGACCCTCGACCCAAACTCAAAAGTTATATTATTAAAACCTGCTAACATTTTTATAATTGAGGCGCAAAGCTAAAACATTCACAATAGAGATAAAAGCAGCTTTGATAATGAATTATAAAATTCATAAGAACCAATTTGAAATAATTGAAATCAACTCTTTTTGTATAGGTTCATATACACTTTTGTTGTGCAAAATGTTTGTTTGTTGAGTTATCAGATTTTTCAACGAATGGGATCCGGTTTTAAATGTTATGAAAGGCACTCAAAATATTTTATCGGCAGATATAACATTTAAAATCTTACTCATTTATTGTTTCTTTGCAGCGCAAAAAATGAATAGGGATGATTGTAATAGGTTTAATCAGAGAAGGTAAAATTCCGGCAGACAATAGGGTTGCGCTCACACCGGCACAATGCAGGTGGATATTGAAAAATACAGATTTTAAAATCTTTGTACAGCCATCGCCAACCCGCAGTTTTGATGACAGGGAATATGAGCGTGCAGGTGTAGTGTTGCAAGATGACCTTACTAACTGTGATTTATTATTGGGCATAAAAGAAGTACCTGTTGACATGCTGATTGCCGGAAAAACGTATATGTTTTTTTCACACACCAAAAAAATGCAACCTTATAACCAGCATTTGATGCAAACGATGGTGGAGAAAAAAATTACATTGATAGATTATGAATGCCTCGAACATGCAGACGGACAGCGGATCATTGGCTTTGGTTTTTTTGCAGGAGTTGTTGGTGCACATAATGGCATCATGGCTTATGGTGAGCGCACGCAACAATACAGGTTGGGCAGAGTGTATCAACAAAAAGACTATATAGAATTAATCCATACTTATTTTGGGCTAAAGTTGCCGCCTATAAAAGTTGCTGTAACTGGCAGTGGACGTGTTGCGCATGGCATTTTGGAAATTATGAACCTGATGGATATCCAGGAAGTGGAACCGGAAGAATATCTTCATAAAGATTTTTCTTATCCTGTGTATGTGCAACTAAAAGGTGCAACATTATACAGGCATAAAGAAAGTCATTCCTATTCAAGAAGCGATTTTCATGCTAACCCGAAACAATATGAATGTTTGTTTAAACCTTATTGCGCACATACAGATATTTTAATGAATGGTGTTTATTGGGATAGTGGCATCCCGGCTTTGTTTGATACTGAAGATGTATGCTCTGCAGATTTTAGAATTAAAACTATTGCTGATATTACTGATGATGCACACGGCAGTGTGCCTATAAACCTGGGTGATTGTACCATTGATAATCCTGTATATGGTGTTGATAAAATAACCTTGCAAAAAACCGCTCCTTATTTGCCATCAGGTATTGATGTAATGGCAGTTGGTAATTTGCCTAATGAACTACCAAGGGATGCAAGCCGTTTTTTTGGTGAGCAGTTGATAAAACATGTATTGGCTGATTTTGAAAAAGGAAGCGTGATAATTGATAAGGCAACCATTTTAAAACAGGGTAAACTCACACCGGTATTTGGATATCTTTCAGCGTATGCTTATGGCAACTAATTTTTTTGAAGGCTGCTTAACACAAGGTTTTCAAGCCACAAAATTTTATAATAAACAGGGCAATAAAAATAATAATTGATATAACTAAAATGCAGGCCTATTTGTTTGAATGGAGTAGGATATGAAAATGCTGCTCTTGCCTGGAAAAAAATAAATTGTTCCTGGTTGCTGTTTTCAAATTCTTTGAGTGATGTAAAAGGAGGAAGATAATCTTTAGCAACCACACCTAACCGCATTAAAGAAGTACCTAATAAGATTTTGTCCATCACATTTGTACTCTTATCAAATTCATTTATTGCATCATCAATTAATTGTGGTTTATAAATATTTAGTTCAGGGAGATTAAATTCACTCATTAACCTGACTATATGATAAATTAAAATTGCAGGACGCGCATAATATGGGGAAATATAAACAGGCGTTTTAATATACTCTCTGTTGCGCACCATTTCAGTTATTAATTGCAATGTTGCACTATCCTGCTTTACAAAAGGTAATTGGTTTTTCAAAACAAAGTACAGGATGTTGCATTGCACTGCAAAATCAAAATCAGGAACTGTGCGACTCCCGAGGTAAGTGCTGTAAGCAGGGATATCCCGATATTTCCTGTATGTAGCAATGATTCTTTGTTTTGATAAATTAGCAACAGCTTCCATCCTTTTTTTCAGGTCAGTTACATCTTTGTTGTTGCTGCTGTCTGTCATTAAAATCATTACAGAATCATCAGCATCTTCACCCTGTCCAAAAACCTGTTTTAAATATTGGAAAATATAAGTATGTGGCATGATGGGGTCATTGGTTGCCCAAAAACCATAATAAGGATAACCATTTTTGTTACGGTAAAGGGGATAAATTTTCCTGATTTTTTGAATGATATTTTCAACAATTTGTTTGTCACTGTCATTCAAATATGGCTCCAGGTTTTGTAATGTAAAAGCTGAAATTGCTGTGTAGAAAACTGTGTTGTCAGGTTGATAATTATGCGGTGCACCTCCACATTCGCGGTATGTAGGAAACATGCCCCCATAAAACGTACCATCCTGTGTTACCTGTAATGATTGTATATCCATCAACAGTGCATGAATCAACGAATCTTTATTTTGTGCATTGAGATGAGCTGATGAAAAAATGAAGAATATAAACAGGATTATTTTTATCCATGTTTTAACATGAATAATACAGTTTTTTTTAAATGCATATCGTGTTGCTTCATGTACTTGCATTGCATTCATCTGAAGATAATTCATTGAAATTTTTATTTCCAGGTTGGCAGGGCAACAATATATTTCATCCACTTCAAAATATTCTTTGCTTTTTCCATATCAACAATCATATCCTTTCTATCCAGTTCCTGCCAGTTAACCTTGCAATTGATTTTTTTTTGTGTTTCAATAAACTGGTCTATTGCCACAAGGCTCCTTGCATTGATGGTGTTCATTACAATACAAAAATCCTCTTTGTCTTTTTTAGAATAGGGTAGAGCATAAATTTTTTGATTTTGCAACTTCACCCTTTCTATAAATTCTTTTTTAAAATCTGAGTAATCATCACAGGTATTTATCAACGTATAAATTTTATCCCTGGCATCTTTATATAAATCAAAAATATCATTGCCTAACTGAAAGAGGCTGCCAATTAAAAATAAAACTTCCATCATTTGTTCATCCGCAACCTCATCCAGACATTGGTGATAGATGATGACACTTACAGCGCCTTTTGTGTATGTGATCCGTCGTATTTCTTCTTTTGAAATATCAGGGTTAGTTTGCAGGATGGTTTCTACCTGTATATCCAGCACATCTTTTGATGCTTTTATATAAGCATCTTTATGTGGTACTGTTTGTAATAAATAAGTTTGTATCTCTTTAGCTATATGTGATGAAAATGTTTTTGCATTGAAAGTTTCTGGGTGAAATGTAATATTCCGGATGCTGTTATTATCCAGTTTGTCAATATCAAAAAGGTCATCACCTACTGGTGTTAAAACGCCAAATAATGTGGCCCGTTTACGTTCTTCATTGTTTAAAGTTTTCCCATATAATCTTTTATAACTACTGCATAAAAATGATGTGATGAACAATCCATAATAATCTAATATCTTTTTTTTCTGTTCTGCCTGAAACTTGCCATCATATTTTTTTTCCAGTTCATTCAAATAAGGAATGAGAAAGCTTTTGTTGAATTGCTTTTGGATTTTTATTTCTTTATAAACTTTTCTGGCGATATTGAAATAGCGGGGCAGAAGCATTGATGAAAGTGGTATCCTCGTTCTTAAATTAGTAGGAATGAATTCTTGTTTTTTAGTCTGACTCTGTCAGTCATTCAGATGTTCAATAGGTTTTTTCCAGATACGGAAAAAAATTCTTACCATAAAAATAAAACTTACCAGCGCCCAAATATAAAAAACTATATTGCCCAACTGAATAGATCCTTTGAAAAATGCGTAGCCCAATTTTACACCCATAATCATATTAATCATCATCCAAATCACGATAGTGCCGATGCATAAAGAAAGCCTTTTGAAAAACTCCCTGATTTCAGGTTCCATGTATTTTGCTTTTGTTTCGAAGTTATGCAAATGTAAATGAACTGATATATTGGTGCGTTGAATTACATTTGTCACATTTATTAAATATATGTTGAACAGAAAAGTACAGCCAGAGATTGTGGATGCCATCAACTTTGATCTGAAGTTAAAGCCATACGAATATTTTACATTGAAAAATGGCATACCGGTATATGCATTGCGTGCACCTGAACAGGAAGTGGCATTAATAGAATGGGTATTCTATGCAGGTAATGTATATGAAAAAGAAGATCTGACTGCGAGAACTGCCAACTTTTTATTGAAGAATGGAACAAAAAAAAGATCAGCGCTGGCCATCAATGAACATTTTGAATATTATGGTGCTTTTTTAAACAGGAGTTGTCATGGACAAATATCTATGGTGAGATTGCATTGTTTGAGCAAACACCTTAAAGAATTGCTACCTGTAGTAAATGAATTGCTAACCGAAAGTATTTTTCCGGAAGAAGAGCTATCTATCTTTCAGCAAAACCGGAAACAATCACTTGAGGTCAGTCTTAAAAAATGTGACTTTGTTGCAAATAGGTTGATAGAACAATATTTGTTTGGCTCCACACACCCTTGTGGCAAGCATTCCACTTTTATTGCTTATGATAATTTAAAAAGAGATAATCTTATCCGTTTTTATGAGGAGTATTATCTCAATGGCAGGTGCCTGATGTTTATTTCAGGTAATCTTCCGGATGATATTGAAATTTTATTGAACAACAATTTTGGTTCTTTGCAGTGCAATAAACCAGATGCAGACGCCATAGTGTTTGAGAAACATCCTGACGAAACAAAAATTCATTCAGTCATTATAGATGAAAATGATGTGCAGGGAGCCATCAGGTTAGCTCGTCCATTTCCAAACATGCATCATCCTGATAATAGAAAAGCTAAGATTTTAAATGTAATATTAGGAGGATATTTTGGTTCGAGACTGATGAGCAATATCAGGGAAGACAAAGGTTATACTTATGGCATTCATAGTTCTATTCTGAATTATAATCTTGATTCTGCATGGATGATTTCTACAGAGGCAGGTAAAGATGTTTGTTCAGCTACAATTGAAGAAATATTCAAAGAAATGAAAAGAATGTGTGATGAGCCGGTAGGAGAAGCAGAGCTACATCTGGTAAAGAATTTTATAATGGGAACAAGCCTTGCCAACCTTGATGGTCCATTTCAAATTATTTCGCGCTGGCGTCAAATTATTTTAAATAACCTGACAGAAGAAAGTTTTTATCAAAATATTCTAACAATCAAAAATATCACTGCTGATGAACTGCAGGATTTGGCTAATAAATATTTGCAACCAGATGCATTTTATCAGTTGGTTGTCATTTAGAAAAATAAAGAAGCCGCTTCAATTGCTTAAAACGGCTCTTTAGCATAACCCCCAAAAGTTTTAAAAAAGGTATTGGGTTTGGTTGTGGGTGCTTTTCATTTTCCTGTATCAACATGTATCGATACAAGCACGGTTGCTGGAAACAAACAACCAATTTTAATCCGAAATTATTAGTTGTTCTTAACCTCGTTTCATTTTACTTATTGAATGGTTGTATTTAATGAGCAAAAGGTTTGGAGAATAAAGAAGCTTAAATTTAGTTTTGTAAAGATGAAAGCTTTTATAACCGGTATGCTACTGCTTATTTTTTCTAACCTTGTATATGGTCAGAATGCGAATCAGATAAAAAGTTTGTTGCAACAACTTCAAACACCAAGACCTGATTCAGAACTGGTAGATGTGCTTTCAAGCCTTTCTTATAATTATAGTATCGTAAATACTGATTCTGCTTTGTATTATGGTAATAAAGCATTGTTGCTTGCCGAAAAAATAAAATATCATAAAGGCATTGCTGATGCCAATAATAATATTGGTTGGGCCTATGCATGCAGAGGAGATAATGATAATGCAAAAAAATTCCTGGGGAATGCCGAGTCGCTGTTTACGGCTATTGGTGATAAAAATTTCATACCCGTTTCTTTGGTTGATCTTGCTAATGTTTTTGTTAGTGAGAGCGACTATCCTAAAGCATTGTCGTATTTCTCCAAAGCATTGCAATATTTTGAAGAAGTAAAAAATGATTTCAGGTCTGCTGAAGTGTTGTTTTCAATCGGTAGAATTTATAATCTTGAAAAAAACCCTGTTATGGCAAGAAGTTATTTTCAGCAGGCATATAACATTCATCAAAAAGATGGTAATGAATTATACATGGCACAGGCATTATCCAGCATTGCTAATACTTACCAGTTTGAAGAGAAGTTTGATACAGCTTTGACTTATTACAAAAGAGTAGTTCCTGTTTTTATAAAAAACAATGACCTCTACCGGACAGGTAATACTTATGAAAACATTGCAGTGGCTTATATCAATAAAAAGATGTATAAGGACGCATTGCACAATATGCAGCTTGCAAAAAAATATTATGAGCAAAGCAATCGTAAATCTGATATTGCTTATGCTATGGATGGCACAGGTGATATTTATGCTGCTTTGGGTGATACGGAAAAATCAATAGAAAATTATAATGCTGCTTTGCAGATAGCCGGAGATGTAAAAGATAGAAACCTGCAACAACAAGTGCTTGCCAGCCTTTCTGATGTTTATTTAAAAGAAAGGGACTATAAAAGTGCTTATCTGATGCTGGATAGCTCCTACAGGATTAAAGACAGCCTTTTCACAAAAGAAAAACAGGATGAACTCCTGAAATTGCAAACACAATTTGAAACAGAAAGAAAAGAGAAGGAGAACGAATTATTAAAAGCGCAAAATCTTACTTCTAATTTAAAACTGGAAAAAAATAAAGAATGGCTCATTGCTACAATTGCGGCATTACTGGCTGCAGGTATTTTACTATTTGCATTATATAAAAACAGGCAGACAAAGATTAAACATATTGAAATTCTCGAGGTGTTGAACCGGAGGCTTGAAGATCAAAAGGAGGAAATCATCCGGATGAATAACCTGCTGGAGCAAAAAGCATTGAGGGCTCAAATGAATCCACATTTTATTTTTAATTGCATGAGTTCAATTCAGGAATGTTTATTGACAGGCAGGATGGATGAAGCTAATACTTATCTCACCAAACTTTCACGTTTGATGAGAATGGTATTAAATTATTCCGATGTAGAAAATATTTCGCTTGATAAAGAATTGCAGATGCTATTATTGTACCTGCAACTTGAAAAAATTAGGCTCAAAAATAATTTTGAATACACCATACAGTTGAGTGATGATATAGTGCCCGAAGAATTGGAGGTGCCAACTTTAATATTACAACCCTTTGCAGAAAATGCAATATGGCATGGCCTGGTGAATAAGAAGGATAACAGACATCTGATCATTGAAGGCAAAATCATGAATGACATTTTACTGTTTTCCATTATTGACAATGGTATTGGAAGAGAAAAATCAGAAACACTAAAAAAGTCAAAGAATACACATGAATCAAAGGCAATAAAACTGGTTGAAAAACGCCTTTCTATTATTAATAAAGATCCAAATTATCCACTTGCAGGATTTACTATCCAGGATTTGTATGACGAAGATCATAATGGTACAGGCACTTCTGTGGAAATAAAGTTACCTTTGAAAGTAATTTAAAGGAAACCTCATAAGTGATAACTGCTTTAATAATAGATGATGAAGAGAGCGCTATCAATGTTTTAAAACTGCTTCTGGAAAAATATGTACCGGAAATAGAAAAGATTTTTATTGCCATAGGTGCAGAAGAAGGTATTCATGCCATTCACGAATGCAAACCGCAACTGGTTTTCTTAGATGTCGAAATGCCTTTAATGAATGGGTTTCAACTCGTCGAAAAATTCCCGGAACATTCTTTTGAAATTATTTTTATCACGGCCTATGATCAATATGCCATCCGGGCTATTAAATATAGTGCACTTGATTACCTTTTGAAGCCAATAGATACCGATGAGTTGAAGAGTGCAGTTCAGCGATTCCTGCAAAAAAGCAAGACCAACTTTAGGTCTGATAAAAAGATTTATGAAAATCTGAGCTACAATTTGAACCTGCCTGAATCATCTTCTCAATACAGGCTAACACTTGCCACAACTGAGGGTACATTTTTTTATTACTGCAACGAAATATTCCGGTGCGAAGCAGTAGGAAATTATACAAGGTTTTATTTAAAGGATAAAAAGCCTTTGCTTACTTCTCATACTTTAAAGGAATATGATGAGCTTTTATATGGGCAGAATTTCTTACGTGTCCATAGGGCACATCTTGTTAATGCAGATTTTATCAGTTCTTTTTCGAAAGAACATGAAATAAAAATGAAAGACGGATCAATAGTACCAGTGTCCCGTAGGAAATGGGATTATATCAAACAAAAGCTTTCTTCTAACTAAGCTGTTTAAAGGTCATACAAAATTTCTGCAAAAAAGTATCAGGAAATAAAAACCCTGATTGGAATAATGACTCTGTATTTAGCCTGTCAATTTCATAATTGTGTATATTTCTGAAAAGGACTGACATAAAGATTACATAATATTAACCTATACTTTGTTACCTTTGCCGCTCATTTTAAGAAATCACTTACCTGCACATGTACGTAACTCCAAAATTTGCACAATCAAAGCCATCCTTTCACACTGAACTGAAAAAAAGGATAACTAATTATTTTGAAACAACCGGCAAATCAATAACTGGGAACTCGGCGCTTTGGACTAAAGCCGGGATATTAGTACTCTTGCTGATTGTTTTATATGTGCATGTCGTATTTTTTACACCTTCAGGCTTTTGGGCAATTTTAGAATGTGCATTGCTTGGCGCTACTGTTGCATCAATTGGGTTTAATATAATGCACGATGGTGCACATGGAAGCTTTAGTAATAGCCATTCACTCAACAAAATGGCAGCAGTAACTTTAGGCTTTTTAGGCGGTAGCCATTTTATGTGGAACATGAAGCATAACATCATCCATCATGCTTATACCAATATTGATGGTGTGGATGATGATATTGATGGCAAGCCATTTTTAAGAATGGCGTCAACTCAAAAGAAATATAAATTTCACCGATTCCAGCATTGGTATTTTTGGTTTTTTTATTGTTTATTGTATTTGTTTTGGATCTTTTTTTCAGACTATAAAAAATATTTCAGCCAAAAGATTGGTGCTATACCATTAAAGAAAATGAGCTTTAAAGACCATTTTTATTTTTGGTTATATAAACTTATCAGCCTTGCTATTTTTATAGTTATTCCAATGATAATGGTTGGGGTTGTGGATACAATCATAGGTTATCTCGTCATGACTTTGGTGGCGGGTTTTATCCTAAGTATTGTATTTCAGTTAGCACATACAGTTGAGCACACACATTTTCCAATGCCTGATGAAGTATCAGGTAAAATGGGAGATGAATGGGCTATACACCAGTTAAAGACCACTGCCAATTTTGCTACAAAAAGTAAAGTGATTTCATGGTTATTGGGTGGATTGAATTTCCAGATTGAGCATCATCTCTTTCCTAAAGTTTCTCATATACATTATCCGGCCATCAGCAAAATCATCAAGCAAGCCTGTGATGAATATGGTATTGAATATTATGAATATCCGCACATGTACCAGGCAGTTCGTTCACATGTTTCTTTTTTGAGACACATGGGTGTGGCATAAGGTAGTTAGAATAATTTTTACATTAATGTGATAACATCTCCCACAGGATTATCCCTGTTGCTACTGCTGCATTTAATGATTCTGCATTTCCGATTTTGGGGATAGTAATTTTTTGCTGGATATATGCTTGAATATATGGCCTGATACCTTTTGATTCATTCCCTATTACCAGTAAACATGTTTCGTGTTTTTGTAATTCACTGAAGTTGTCTCCATCTAACATTGCACCAATGACCTTTATTTTTTGAAACGAAAGTAATGTTTCCAAATCATGATAAAACATATTCACCCTGGTGAAGCTGCCCATAGTTGATTGCACCACTTTGGGATTATAAACATCGGCAGTGTCTGGTGAAGCAATAATATTTTTTATCCCGAACCAATCTGCAGTACGAATGATTGTGCCCAGATTGCCCGGGTCCTGAATGCCGTCGAGAATAAGGGTGATGGAGGTGTTTAAGTTTGGTAATTGAGTGGTATTTTTTTGTTCAACAATAGCAAGCACTTTTTGAGGCGTTTCGAAATTTGATATACGGTTCAGGCTTGCCTCATCTACTTCAATTACGTTGGTTACATAAGGATGGCTTTCCTTCCAATCTGACAATGAAAATATTTTTGTTATTTTAAAATCAGATGATAACAACTCATCAATTACTTTTACCCCTTCGGCAATAAACAATCCTTCTTTATCACGATTTTTTTTGTGGTATAAACTTTGGATATATTTGACCTCATTCCTGCTGAGCATTGAATATGATTTTGAATATTAAAAAAGATTCATTTCTTCTATATCTTGTTCTTTTATGTTTTTTATTTTCTTCCTGCTCGGAAGAAAAATTTTTATTTATCAACAGGGTGAGTGTAAAAAATTACCCTGATACCCCATTTGTTTATAGTAATGCCATCAAAATTAATGGCAATATAGAAAAGGATGAAAAAAGAACAATCCTGGAAAGCCTTGCCGGTTATTGGGCAGATAGCTTATTGGCTAAAAGAGTACAACGGTTTGGCATCAGTTATTCGTTGAAAAATCCGCCAGTTTTTGATTCTGCCAATATCGCTATTACACGAAATTTTATGAATAGTTATCTTTTTTCACAAGGATATTTTAATCCTGTAATAAATGATAGCTTTTATATAGATACATTTCAAATAAATAGCCGCAAACCGCAATACAGGACATTTGTTGAAATGGATATTAACCTGGGCAAGCAAACAATTATTGACTCATTTCACTATGATTTGCGTGATACTGTGTTGGATCGTATCACGAGAAACAATAGTAAGGATAGTAAAATCATACGCGGGAAAACACCTTACTCTAAAGATATAATTGCTTCAGAATTAGACAGGTTGATTGGATTGTACAGAAACCGCGGTTATTTTCTTATTCATCGTGATAATTTAGTAGCAGAAGTGGATACACTGGATGCATCTTTATTAAACTTTACTGTTGATCCGATTGAACAAATGCAAATCATACAAAAGTGGGAAGAAAATAAATCAGAACATCCTTCAGCAAAGGTTACAGTAGAACAAAAACGCTTTGTTGATACTTCTTATTCAAATAATGATACATCATATTTGAAACGTTTTCACACTGGTCATATTTATTTTTATCCTGAAACAAAAATCACTGAATTTCCAGACACACTTCTTAATCACCCTGAATTTTATAAAAAACATGACTTCAGAAATTATTCTGTTTATTTTAAACAAGGTCTGTTTGCCCCAAAAATATTCAGACAGTTTAATTATTCTGTTGTAGGCAAACCTTATAATGATGACGAATTTTACAAAACAGTAAGTACTCTAAATCAGGTAGGCTCGTGGAAACAGGTTGATACACGCACAGTCATTCGTGACGATTCTGTTGATTTATATTATTTTCTTTATCCTGATAAAAAACAAAACATCACTTACAATCTCGAGGCCAGTCGTAATACAGGTGACATCCTGAGCTCTGGTAATTTCTTTGGGCTTGCATTGAATATTACTTATCGCAACAGGAATGTTTGGCACAGGGCTGTTCAATCATCTACCAGTTTTACTAACGGAGTAGAATTCGGTTTCAACCAATCACAAACGGTTTCTAATTCATTGTTGCAGGCATTTCAGTTGTCACTTGGTCAAACATATAGCTTGCCAAAAGCATTTATTCCTTTTAAATTTAAAACTGGTAAGCTTGATTTTGGAAGAACCATCATTAGTGCTAATGTTGCTTATGCTGACAGGCAGAATTATTTTCGTATCCGCTCACTTGTTGCTGATTTTGGTTATGACTGGAAAAAGAAAAACGTAGTCTGGCAATTCAGATTTCCCAACATTGAATTATATTCTTTAGATACATTACCAGCATTGGTTGAGGCTTTTAATACCAATCCTTTTCTCCGAAATTCTTTTAATACCGGTCGTGTTATTAGTGTGAGCGCCAGCAGAACTGTAACTTATCCTGGTAAAAATAAAAATGTGACTAACTATCTGAGGTTTGCAAGCGAATTGTGCATACCGGGGTTAAATAAACTGGATGACAGGATTTATGAGTTTATAAAACTGGAAGGCGAATTCAGAAAAACCATTGCATTGCATCGGACATCTGTTGCCATGCGGGCTTTTGCAGGGTTTGGATATAACTATTCTGTTTCTTCTGCTCTTGGCGTTACGCTTCCGTTTTATAAACAATATATTGCCGGCGGCCCAAACAGTATGCGGGCTTGGGGTCTGCGACAATTAGGGCTGGGTTCTTCATTGTTGAGCGATACATCTACCACTTTCAGTGACAGATATGGCGACATGCAACTGGAAGCCAACCTCGAATACAGATACCCACTCATGCATTTTACTAGTGTAAATATTCATGGTGCTGTATTTGCTGATGCAGGTAATATCTGGAACGTAAGAAAAGATATTAATAATCACGGTAGTGAATTTAATATCAGCCGTCTAGGAAAAGATATAGCATTAGGTGTTGGTACCGGCTTGCGGTTTGATTTCAATTATTTTTTAATTCGTGTTGATTTTGGGATAAAACTAAAAGATCCGGCACGGCTCTCCAATAATGGTTGGATGGACATAGTACATTTTACCTGGCGTAATCATGAATTGGATCAATATACTACAGCAAAAAGAAATAACTACGCTATACAATTAGGCATTGGCCTCCCGTTCTGATGCCTGCTTCAATGCTTTTATTTGTGCTTCAAAGTTTTCTGGGGCAATTGCATCATCCACAAAATAGTTGCCGATTCTTGTTCGACGTAAACTGCTTAAATATGCACCACATCCCAGCGCTTTGCCATAATCATTAGCAAGGCTTCTGATATATGTCCCCGTTGAACATACCACCCTAAATTCAACTTTTGGTATATCAATTTTTGTTATTTCAAATTTACTTATGGTAATTTTCCTCGGTTCCAGTTCTACATCTTTACCTTTTCTTGCCAGCAGGTAAACTGGTTTGCCATCCTTTTTTATTGCCGAATGAAGAGGAGGCACTTGTAAAATTTCACCCGTAAATTGTTGGGTAGAAGAATAAATGGATGTTATCGGTAAACCTTCTAATGTGTTAAAATTAACCGGTTTACTTTCAAGATCGTAAGTATCAGTGGTAGCGCCCAATGTAAAAGAACCTGTATATTCTTTTTCCATACCCATGTATTCATTAATCTTTTTAGTGAATTTGCCAGTACAGATAATTAATAATCCTGTTGCTAATGGATCTAGAGTGCCTGCATGACCCACTTTGGAAACACCGGTTGTGATCCTCACTTTTTTAACTGCATCAAATGAAGTCCACTTTAAAGGTTTATCAATCAAGATAACTTCACCATTTAAAAACTTTTCCATTGCAGGATGTATTGGTCTTTGCTTCATGAAATACAATAATCTTTAGAAAATATATAGATTGATAGAATGCAGCACCAAAATTAATGGTATGGGTTTTGACTTTGTTTTATTTGTTGAATTAAACTTATTTGAAAAATTTTAATCAAACCACCTGCAAATTTGTGGAATTATGAAATTATTTAAAGCTTCTTCATTAACAGGGTTACTTGTAATATTCATATTTTACTTTTTTTCATCCTGTTCAAAGAATGATTCTTTTTCAAATGGTAACGGTGGCAATAATGGCGGTCCTGTCACCAATCCTAATGTAACTGTTATCAGCGATATACAATATGGAACCAATAAGGATATGCAAGGCAATATGGTAAATTTAAAGCTGGATGTATATATGCCTTCAAATCTCAGTGCATCTGATAAACTTCCTTTTATATTTTTTGTTCATGGTGGTGGATTTGTAGGTGGTGATAAGTCAAGTGCAGCTAGCGCACTAACTTCATTTGCAGAAGCAGGATTTGTTGGCGCATCCATTGATTACAGGCTGGACTCTTCTCTTGATGCAGAACAAATTTCTGACCCTTGTTTAGTAGATAGTTCCATATCGCAAAAGTCTGTTTATATGTCAATCCAGGATGCAAAAGCAGCAATGCGCTTTTTATTTGCTAATGCAGCTAAATATCATATTGATTTATCAAGAGTGTTTTTAAATGGCAATAGCGCAGGTGCTGTAACTATTTTAAATTCATATTATCTCGACCAGGAATATTTTAATAAAGCGATACCTGGTATTGTGGCTCAATTGGGAAATATTGATAATGCAGATAATAATATCCCTCAAACAAGTTTCAATGTAATTGGTATTGCCGCTAATTCCGGATGTTTACCTGACCCGACTTATATGACCTCAGCCAATGTGGCTCCGACAATTTATTTCAATGGTGGTGAAGACAGTGTGATACCTGCTAAACAAGGCCATGCTTATTATTGCCCTAATTCAATGTATGTATATGGAAGTGAAACTTTATACGCACGTTCAATTAGCTTAGGTTCACCAGCTATTATTCATATTGACCCCGATGGTGGTCATGGGCCATATACAGAAGATTTCCTCACCAGTAATGAATTATGTTTCTTTAACAGTGTTCTTGGAAAGAAGGTTCAATCAGGTTCCTATTCAGGTCAGGCTTCGAGTTGTCCTTAGATGATAGTTTCAGATTTTAAAGACGAATCCATACTTTTGCGGCCCTATCTAAAAATAAAAGTATGGCAACTACAGCAGATATTTCCCGCGGAATGATATTGAAACTTGATGGCAGCTTGTATTCCGTTGTGGAATTTGGAGAAAACAAAACTGCCCGTGCCGCAGCTAAAGTGTGGGCAAAATTAAAAGGGGTGGACAATAACCGCACCATTGAAAAAACCTGGAACAGTGGTGAAAATATTTTCCCTGTAAGGGTAGAAAAAAAGACCTACCAGTTTTTATATAAAGACGATGGTGGATATAATTTCATGGATAATGAAACTTTTGAGCAGATTGCTTTACCTGAAAATATGATTGATGCTCCACAGTTTTTAAAAGAAGGCGGCGAAGTTTTGGTAAGTATCAATACAGAAACTGAACAACCTATAGGCGCTGAATTGCCTGATAAAATTGTGGTGAAAATAACTTATACTGAACCCGGTTTGCGCGGTGATACTGCAACAAGAACATTAAAACCCGCAACCATTGAAACAGGTGCAACTATCAATGTGCCTCTTTTTGTAAATGAAGGTGAAACTATCCGCATAAATACTAAAACCGGTGATTACGTGGAAAGAGTGAAAGAGTAAGGCTTCCGGTTGTTGATTGTGTTTAATATTAAAAAAAAATTCCTACGCTTTGCAGGATTTTTTTTGAATGATAGTTTTGTGGATTTAAATATCTTCTTTTGTTTTAAAATATCTGATAGTGGTTGATTATTAATATTATTAATATTGAAAGTTCCTTTTTAAAAAAAAATCTAAGCGTTATTACACTTTTGATTTCCTAATCAATTCAATATCTTCAAACTTGTCGCAGAAGAAATAATAAATGTTGCAGATTTTGGTTGCATTTACTTTTGAAAAGATAACTGCTTTTTTATTTTTTTCATAAAATATTTACCATTTATCAACTGTACTTTTTGTTGTATCAATTGTTGCATTCAAATCATCTAAGTTTAACGCATTGCTCAAAAACCAGCTTTCATAACCTGATGGTGGTAAGTAAATACCTGCTTCCAGCATTGCATGAAAATAGGTATTGAACTTTGATATATCAGATGCTGATGCATCAGTAAAATTATTAACAGGTGTTGCTGAAAAGAATACAGACATCATAGATCCTGTCTGGTTTATTGATACAGGAATGCCTGCATTATTAAAAACTTTTAATAAACCATTTTTTAAATAAGTGGCTTTTTCATCAAGCTCACTATATATAGCTGGATTGTTTTTCAGGTATTGCAATAAAGTGTAGCCTGCTATCATTGCGATAGGATTACCACTCAAAGTGCCTGCCTGATAAACATTGCCCAGTGGCGCAATACGTTGCATGATTTCTAACTTACCTCCAAAGGCGCCTACCGGCATGCCTGCGCCAATCACTTTTCCATAAGTAACCAGGTCTGCATCAATTTGAAACAACTCCTGAGCGCCGCCCTGAGCCAAACGAAAACCTGTCATCACCTCGTCAAAAATGAAAACAATATTTTCTTCAGTACAAATTTTTCTTAACCCTTCCAGGAAACCTTTTTGAGGCAACACACAACCCATATTGCCTGCAACAGGCTCAATGATTATTGCTGCAATTTGATTTTTATTTTCTGCAATAAGTTGCTGCACTGCTTCTAAATTGTTGTAGGGTGCAGTTAATGTATCATTGGCAACGCCTGTTGTTACACCCGGTACAGATTGAATATTTAATGTAGCAATACCGCTGCCTGCTTTTACTAAGAAACAATCGGCATGTCCATGATAACAACCTTCAAATTTGATAAACTTATTCCTGCCGGTAAAGCCTCTTGCCAAACGGATTGCGCTCATACAGGCTTCAGTTCCACTGCTGACCATTCTGATTAAATCAATGTTTGGCGCCATGCTTTTGATGAGCTCAGCCATTTCAATTTCAAGCTCTGTTGGTGCGCCAAATGAAGTAGAATCAGTTGCTTTTTTTTGTATGGCTTCTATCACCGGCTCAAATGCATGACCCAATATCATTGGGCCCCATGAATTGATATAATCTATATACTTGTTATCATCTTCGTCATACAAATAAGCGCCTTTTGATTTCCTGATAAAAACAGGTGTGCCGCCTACACTTTTAAAAGCACGTACCGGTGAGTTGACACCGCCAGGTAAAGACTGTTGAGCTCGTGAAAAAAGTGCTTCGCTTTTACTGATGTTCATGAATTGGAAAAGTTTTTCTGTTTAAATATTGGGTGACCATTTGTATCAAATGGCAATTATTCTATTTATTCAATTAAAATTTTCAGTTTGAAACATTTGAATGTCTTCAACTATAAAATGATTTTTAGTGTTGAAGTAGTTTCGCTGCATCTTTTGCAAAATAAGTAGCAATCAAATCAGCGCCTGCTCTTTTAATTGATGTTAATGTTTCAATAATGGCTTTATTTTCATCCACCCAACCCATTTTTGCAGCAGCTTTTATCATAGCATATTCACCACTGATGTTGTAAACGCTAACCGGTACCTGTACTGCATTTTTTACTTCACGCACAATATCAAGGTAAGGTAGTCCGGGTTTTACCATCACAATATCTGCCCCTTCTTCTTCATCCATCAACGCTTCTTTAACTGCTTCAATTCGGTTGGCGTAATCCATCTGGTAGGTTTTCTTATCTCCAAATCCTGGTGCGGAATCAAGTGCATCCCTGAACGGACCATAAAAACAGGATGCATATTTGGCGCTGTATGCCATGATGCCTGTATTGGAAAAGTTTTCCTCTTCTAACGCTCCCCGTATTGCCGCAATTCTTCCATCCATCATATCGCTTGGGGCAACCATGTCTGCACCGGCGGTGGCATGTGAGATACTCATTTTCACCAATGCCTCTACTGTTTCATCATTCACGATTTCACCATCTTTTACTATGCCGTCATGCCCGTAAATAGAATAGGGGTCAAGTGCCACATCCGTCATCACATACATTTCAGGCACTGCATCTTTGATGGCTTTGATGCTTCGTTGCATAAGGCCGTCTTTGTTCCAGGCTTCTTTGCCAGTGTTGTCTTTGAGTTCGTCTTTGCATTTAATAAAAAGCAATACACTCTTTATGCCAAGGCTATACAAATCCTTTACTTCAGTAATGGTATGGTCTATAGAGCGTCTGAAATATTTGGGCATAGAAGGTATTTCATGAATGATGTTTTCACCTTCATCAATAAATAAAGGAACAATAAAATCATTGGGTGTTAAAACTGTCTCTGCTACTAAGCTCCTGACTGAACTGTTTTTTCTTAGAATCCTGTTCCTGCGTTGTATGTACATACTGCAAACATTTGATCTCGTTAATGAGGTTTTTTAATGAAATGAAATTTTTATTCAATGGTCTCTTATATTTATAACCATTCTCTCGGATGCAAACACACCTGCCATAATTTATCTTCTTCACTTCCCGGCTGTGGCTGATAGTTGTATTCAAACCTTACTGTTGCAGGTAAACTCATCAAAATGCTTTCTGTCCTGCCACCGCTTTTCAAACCGAATATGGTGCCACGATCATGGATTAAATTAAACTCAACATAACGGCCTCTTCTTATTTCCTGCCAGTGTTTGTGCTGTTGAATAAACACAGTATTTTTTCTTTTTTCAACTATTGGAATATAAGCATCCATGAATGCATATCCACAGTTGATTGCCAGACCCTGCAACAAGTGGATATCCTGATGTTCATCTGCCCTTTTGTGGTCATAAAAAATCCCGCCGATACCTCTGCGTTCATTGTCGCGGTGTGTGTTTACAAAATAGTCATCGCATTCTTTTTTGAACAATGGATATAATGCAGCATCAGATTTATCACAGGCATTTTTTAAAGTAAAATGAAAATGGTGTGCATCATCTTCAAACAAATAAAAAGGTGTGAGGTCAGTGCCACCACCAAACCATCGGTCAATCAACATGCCGTCTATATCATACAACTCAAACATGCGGTAGTTAAAATGTACAGTTGGCACAAAAGGATTTTGAGGATGTATCACAGAACTGATGCCGGCAGCAAACCAGGACGAAGGTCTTTTATTATTGTCAATATTCAACACTTTCATCATCTGGCTGGTAACATGGCCATACACGACAGAAGTGTTGACGCCACCTTTTTCAAAAGTGTTACCATTTTGAATAACTTTTGTCAATCCGCCACCTCCTTTGCCTTCTGCCCTTTGCCATTCATCTGCAGAAAACTTTGCTTTGCCATCCACAACTTCCAATGCTTTGCAAATGTCGTCTTGTAGTTGGTAGATAAAATCTATCCATTGGTTGCGAAATTCTTTTGTTGCTGTTTTATGCACTGATGACCCGTTCATAAAATTGTTTTGCAAAGGTGTATAAAAATGTGCGGCAACAGGAATGATTTATATCAGCGCTAACAAACAATGACAATAAGATGACGAATTACAAAAGGCTTAAGCCAGGATGAATATATTGATAAAAAAAATCCGGGCTATGAACCCGGACTTTTTTGCTCCTGAAGCTGGACTTGAACCAGCGACCCTCTGATTAACAGTCAGATGCTCTAACCAACTGAGCTATTCAGGAATAAGCCCCCTCAAAAGGGGTTGCAAAAATAAAGGTTTTTATCTTTCTTCCAACTGAATTTTTTAAAAGAAATATTCTGTGCGGTATGGATACCTTTTTGTGTAAAGTGATTTTACATTTTGAAGTATTGCTGCTCTCAGGTTATCTATATTTCTTTTTTCAATCGCTGAAATAAAAACTGCATTGCCACCTGTTTCATTTTGCCATCTTTCTTCTAATTGCCGCATTAATTCAATTCTTGTTTCTTCATCCAGCCACTCATCAAAAGTGTTGACTTCATAAAGCTCTGTTTTATTAAAAACCGTGAGCACAGGCTTGTCGTGTGCGGATAAATCCTGCAAAGTTTTATTTACAGTTTTCATCTGCTCTTCATATTTCGGGTGTGAGATATCCACAACGTGCAACAACAAATCAGCTTCCCTAACTTCATCCAAAGTACTCTTAAAACTTTCTATAAGGTGATGTGGTAGTTTGCGGATAAAGCCAACTGTATCGCTTAGCAAAAATGGTGTGGTTTCAAAAACTACTTTACGGGTTGTTGTGTCTAATGTTGCGAACAATTTATTCTCAGCAAAGACATCACTTTTGCTGAGTAGGTTCATGATGGTGCTTTTGCCCACATTAGTATATCCTACTAATGAAACGCGGATAAATTCACCTCTTTCTTTTCTTTGAGTAAATGCCTGCTTATCTATATCAGCCAGCCTTTTGCGCAGCAAAGAAATTTTATTACGGACAATACGCCTGTCTGTTTCAATTTCAGTTTCTCCAGGCCCTCTTGTACCAATACCGCCCCCTAATCTTTCGAGGTGTTTCCACATGCCGCGTAGCCTTGGTAAAATATATTGATATTGCGCCAGTTCAACCTGTGCTTTAGCACGGGCAGTTTTAGCGCGGCGGGCAAAAATGTCGAGGATCAAATCACTTCTGTCAATGGTTTTAGCTCCGGTTGCTTTTTCTATATTAGTGATTTGAGAGCCGCTCAATTCATCGTCAAAAATGATAATGTTGACCTGGTGCCTTTTTACATAATCAGCTACTTCTTCCAGTTTACCTTTTCCAAGAAAAGTTTTATTATCTGGTTGGGCAAGTTTTTGAATAAACGATTTCCTGGTTTTTGCCCCGGCTGTTTCTGCAAGGAAAGACAGTTCATCTAAATATTCGAGGACATTCTGTTCGGACTGGTCTTTTTGTATTACACCTACAAGTACTGCTGTTTCTTCAGCATGAATTTGTTGCTTTATCTCAATCAAAGAATGATTAGTTTTTTATCAAAATGTACAAAAATTTTCTTGTCACCAAAATTATAATCCGCTAAGTGTAATGCCAACAGATATGGGATGGATTACCGGTCCGGCACCAGTCTTCAGGAAGTTGGTTAACTGATAAGAGCCATCAATAGAAAAATGTCCATAGCCAATGCGGGCAGTGGCAGCGAAACGGGTTGAATTGATGAATTGCTTATCGTATTCTTTCTGGATGTATTTACTGTCATAAATAGAACGGGCACTTGCGTCCACATAGTTTTTGCCTTTGGTATGTGCGCTCAATAAAAATCCACCTTTCACACCAAGAGCAAATTTGAAACCCTTATCTGGCTGAGCAGGGTTGGCAGAATAACGAAGTTCCAAAGGCACTTCAACAAAAGTGGTCGTGAGTTTAAATTTATCAAAATGATTAGAAGTAGCCACATCTGTAAAAGGTAATGTTGAAGTAGTGGATTTCAGGTTGATGTAGGTTTTTGAAAAAAAGATATTGCTGCTGCCAAGACCTAAACCAATACCGACACTCAGATGAGGGCTATTTTGAAATGGTTTATCAAGCATCACATAAAAATTAAAATGCCTTGAGAACCCCGATGTATTGACGCTGTCCGGCACATTTGGCCACATATCCATACCATATTGTAGCATAAAGTGGTCATTAGCTCTGGTGCTGAGGTCAAGTTTTGACCAGTTTTTATTAACTTTTTTCTCTGAAGTAGTGGTCGTAGAATCAACCTGTGACTTTGCAATAACGGAAACTGTTATCAAACTGAACAGCAGGAAAAATTTTTTCATTGAATGATTTTAATTTTAAGTGTTATTGCTGGCAGAAAATTATTTTTAAATTTAATTTCAACATTCTGCAATAGTGGACTGGTTTTATTAGTGCGGGCAAAAATAAATGAATTCAACCTACTCATGCGGTTAAAATAACGCAAAATAAATAATACTAAAATCTGTCTTTTAAAATGAAAATTTTGCCTCAGTTTTATGTTTTTTGATTTTAATCATTATTTTACGCCTAAATTATAAGTACCCTGAAAATTTGAAAGTAATGAAAATATTAGTTGCAGAAGATGACGAAATAATGCGGGAGTCAATCAAACACATGTTAAAGCAGGAAGGACTTACTGTCATATCCGCTGAAAATGGCCGCGATGCAATTGACCTTTTCCTCGCTGATACACCTGATCTTGTTATTACAGATATTTTGATGCCTTTTATTTCGGGCCTTGAGTTTATTGATGTTATCCGCAACAGCAGCCGGCAGGTACCGATCATTGTTTTATCTGCAATGGATGAAGAAGACACTGTAATGGAGGCATTTAATATGGGTGCTGATGATTTTTTAACCAAACCGGTTAAGTCAAGTGAATTATCTATTCGTTTGAAAAGACTGATGAAGAAAAAGCCGGGTAAATAATTTTTTCTACATCATTCGTTTAACAAATTCTGCTATTTTAATCTCAGGATGATGCCCATTTATCTCTTTCGTCAGGAGAAAATTTCCACGGTGCAAAATTGTTTTCAATATTACTAAACATAGCATTCCATTCCTGTGGAGCATTGCTTTCTTCCATAATCAAATAGCGGCGCAACTGAATGATGATATCTAAAGGATTGATACTAACCGGACATTCTTCCACACATGCCTGGCAGGTTGTGCAGGCTCTCAATTCTTCAGTGGTGATATAATCATGTAACAAAGTTTTGCCATCATCTTCAAATGTTTTATTCTTATTCAAATTACGACCCACCTCTTCAGCCCTGTCACGGGTTTTCATCATAATTAATCTTGGGCTTAATACTTTGCCTGTAATGTTAGCCGGGCAGGCAGCAGTGCATCTTCCACATTCGGTGCAACTATAAGCATCCAGTAAATTTTTCCAACTCAGATCAAAAATATCTTTAGCGCCGAATCTTTTTGGAGGCGCTGCGGAAGCTTCAGTGGGTGCCTGTTCTGGCTGCATCATATACAATACTTCTTTTTGTATATCACTCATATTTTCCAGCTTGCCTTTTGGCTCAAGGTTGGCATAATAGGCGTTGGGGAATGCAAATAATATATGAAGATGTTTTGAATAAGGTAAGTAATTCAAGAATGCAAAAATGCCAATGATGTGCAGCCACCAACATGTTCTTTCAAGAATCATTAATGAATGGTCACTCATACCAGACAGTAATGGATGCAACCATTGTGAGAATGCAAAATTGCCGGTAATGTGTTCTGCATATTCACCATAACCCCTCATTTGCATCAGGGTGTCGGAAGCATTCATCGTTAAGAAAAAACTCATCAATAAGATTTCAGTAATCAGGATATAATTGGCGTCACTCTTTGGCCAGCCATCCAGTTCTTTCATCCACAAACGTTTTACATGTAAAACATTCCTCCTTATTAAAAAAATAATACATACCGTGAGTACACCAATAGCCAGCAATTCAAAACCATTGATGAGCCAGGGATAAACAATACCCAATGGTTTGGCAAAAACACGGTGTGTTCCAAACAAACCATCAATAACAATTTCCAGCACTTCAATATTGATGATGATGAAACCCGCATAGATAATAAAATGCATGACAGCTACCAGCGGGTTACGGAACATTTTCTTCTGTCCGAATGCAAGGAGCAAAACATTTCTCCACCTTAATCTTTTGTTATCGGAAATGTTTTCTTCTCTGCCTGATAAAATATTTCTTCTAATCTGGCCAATATTTTTTGAGAAAAACCAGATTGCAAAAATGGTGATGGCAATAAATAATATTTGTAAAGCAATCATGTGTTTTGTTTCAATTTATTAAATCAATAGTTCCTGGCAGGAAGTTTATTATGAAGTTATGCCTGACCTGCAATCAGAAACATTACTGATTGCGAAGATAAAGTTTTAGCTGAATGCTATTCCTTCGAAAACGGTTGAAAATTTGCCTGACTGTAAAACAGTGAAGATGATCAATTAGCAGACCTGTTAATATTTATAAATTGAAACATCAAAACAATAACAATAATATTTCACAATTTTTGGTTGAAAGCTTCTAAGCAATAAAAATTAAAAAGCAGAGTCGCAAATTTTTATATTGAAAAAGCGATGATATAATTAGCGTTACAAGTTTTGCGGAATTGAATGAAATTGATTGATCGTGCAACAACTTCAGGATAGGCAACAATTCCAGGGACAAAAACACAAAATAAATTGAAGAGATTTTGCGGAAAAAACCATTTAAGAATAAAACGGCTTTGTTTAGAGAGCAGTCAATTGTTTTCGTAAAAAAATGATATCTGTATTTTAGGGAACCGGTAACCTACTGCACAGTTATTTTTTATTTTTCTCCGAAATTTATCGCTGAAAAATAAACTCATGAGAAAACAACTGTTGCTTATCTTTTTAGCAGTTCTGATTGTTGCAAGTAATTTAAAAGCTTCTGATACTTTAAAACAGTGGCAGGTCTTTGAAATAAAAATGACTGCTGAAAAAAATTATGAGCACCCTTATTTGTTCGTTCCAACAAAAAATGATAAAGATATTGTATATGCTGTATTTAAGGGTGTAAATGGAGAAGCAATGGGAAAGACAATTACAGTAGCCGGTTTCTGGAATGGGGGAAATGAATGGATAATTCGCTTTGCACCACCTTTCCATGGTCAATGGCAGTATAATACAATTTCTGCAGATAAAAGACTCAATAACATTAAAGGAAATATTATAGTTACAGCCTGGGACATAAACGAAAAGAATGAAAATCCAATACGGCGTGGTTTTGTACAGATAATGAAAAATGGTGAAAATGCAGGACACTATTTTAAATATGCAGATGGTACTCCATTCCTATGGATTGCTGATACCTGGTGGGACTGGACAGATAAAAGACTTCAATTCTCAACTTTTAAAAATCTTGTTGATGATCGCTCTGCAAAAGGTTTTAACATCGGGCAAATATTTATTGCGGCAAATGGATGGAGCCGCGAAAGTTCACTGTTGGATGAAACTTATTCTATTCCCGACATTCAGCAATTAAAAAAAAGTGGACAGCATGATCGCTTATGCAAACAGTCAAGGTATAACAGTATGGATTCAAGGATGGTGGAGCAGGGAAGATCTCAATGAAACTGCAGGTGCTGAAAAAATAAAACGTTGGTGGCATTATCTTATCAGTCGCTATGCTGCATACAATGTGATATGGGTGTTGGCGGGTGAATATAACATGAATAATTATGGAGGATTTCCACTTTCATTTTGGAAAGAGCTTGGCAGGTTTGTAAAAGATAAAGACCCTTATGATCGTATTGTGAGTGTGCATAACACACCTCCCGGCTGGGCAGGTGGGGCAGATGCACCGCAATGGAGTACTGCAGAAATATTGCATGAAGAAAAATGGCTCTACTATAATCAAAGCCAGGTGGGTCATGGAAAATGGTACAATGAGATGATTCCGTGGGTTGTTTCAGAAGCATACAAAAAAAGTCCGGCAAAACCAATAGTTGTAACAGAGCCCTGGTATGAGTTTACTGAAGGAAGCGCACCTGCTATTGATATTCGATTTGGTGCATGGAGCGCAATTCTTTCCGGCGCTTCTGGTCATACTTATGGAGGAGGACATTTATGGCTTGCTTACACTCCTGAAACCTCAGAAGGTGATCATAATTCCTGGCCTTTGGATAAAGATCCTGCTAAAAATACGCTTGATTATCCTGGCGCACTTTCTATCAGTTATCTCTCCAATTTTTTCAAAAAAATACAATGGTGGAATTTGTCGTCTCATCCTGAATTGCTGCATGAGTATCCCGCAAAATATTGTTTTGCCAGACCTGGTGAAGAATATGTTATCTATTTAAGATATGCAGGCGGAGTAAAAGTTGATCTGCAGCCATCTTCTACAAACGACATCTTTGAATATTATTGGTTTGATCCAGGCAGTGGAAAGTATTACCAGACAAATGAAATCAAAGGTGGTGTTATGCAATACTTTTCTGCACCTGAATCTTATCCAGAAGAAAAAAATTTTAAAGATTGGGTGCTGTATATTCATAAAAAATAAAATCAGGTGATGCTGTTTTGGTATATAGAAAACCTATGAACGCTTGGAAATTAAGGACTATATTTTTTTCAATAGACAGACACTTTCCCTTTCATAGTATCTTCCCCATATCAGCTTTCGCCTCTGGCGTAACTTGTCCGCCTCTGGCGGATGAAATATTAAGAGGTAAAATCTATCTTCATTTGTCGGGCAATGTTGTTTAGAAATTTAGTTTTCCTGTTATTTTATTTTTATTTACAATGTTTACTCTTACTTTAGGCAACAACTAAAAAGCCTTTCTTATTTTTGAAAATATGGAAAACAGAACAATACTCACAGGTGAAGCTGCTGCTGAAAAAATGCATCGTATAGCTTTGGAAGTTGCAGAGCAGCTTTGCGAAGACAATACAGAACTGATTATTATTGGTATTGAAGGCGCAGGTAAATTTGGTATTAAAGGCACGGGCAAGTTTATTGCATCAAAAATTTCAGGTTACCTGGAAAAATATATGTCATCTCCAATAAAGTTGATTTCACTGCACCTTGACAAACAAAAACCAGCTGTTATTACTTTAAGTGAAGAACTGAATTTTGATGATAAAAATATTTTATTGATAGACGATGTGAGTAATTCAGGCAAGACACTGATGTATGCTTTAAAACCTTTCATGCAATATCATCCCAAATCAATACAAACTTTAGTGATGGTGGAACGTATGCATAAGCAATTTCCGATAAAACCTGATTTTGTAGGGTATTCCATTGCAACTGCTCCTGACGATTATGTGCAGGTAGAGGAAGCAAATGGTCAAATCACAGCGTCTATTGTTTCTTCCAATTAATTCTATATTTTCAAATTTTTATAAACAAAAAATTTTAATCATGGATGCAACGGTACAATCAAAAATAGATACCTGGCTTAATGGTAATTATGATGATGAAACAAAGAATGCAATAAAAGCATTACAAAAAGAAAATAACGAAACGGAACTAACGGAATCATTTTATAAAAACCTTGAATTTGGCACTGGTGGTTTGCGGGGTTTGATGGGTGTGGGAACCAACCGAATGAATAAATATACTGTGGGTATGGCAACTCAGGGTTTTGCAAATTACCTGAAGAAAACTTTGGGTGATACTGAAATAAAAATTGCCATAGCTCATGACTGCCGCAACAACAGTCGCTTTTTTGCAGAAACCACAGCCAATGTTTTTGCAGCAAATGGAATTAAAGTCTTTTTATTTGAATCATTACGGCCTACACCGGAGCTGAGTTTTACCATCAGGCATTTGCGATTGAATGGTGGTGTTGTGGTTACTGCTTCACATAATCCAAAAGAATATAATGGGTATAAAGCTTATTGGAATGATGGTGGACAATTGGTGCCCCCGCATGATAAAAATGTGATTAAAGAAGTGGAAGCAATCAAAAGTGTGGATGATGTAAAATTCAGTGGTGGCGAATACAATATCACCATCATCGGGAAAGATATGGATGATGCTTATATCAACATGGTGAAAGGCCTGAGCGTATATCCTGATGTGATTGCAAAACAACATGACCTTAAAATTGTTTATACGCCCATTCATGGTTCGGGTATCATGCTCGTACCAAAAACATTGGCTGCATTTGGCTTTGACAATGTAACTATTGTTACCGCACAGGAAAAACCTGATGGTAATTTTCCTACCGTTGTTTATCCCAATCCGGAAGAAAGTGAAACTATGAGCATTGGCTTAAAGAAAGCTGCGGAAATAAATGCAGATATTTTGCTGGGTACTGACCCTGATGCTGACAGAGTAGGCATTGGTATTAAAAATCATAAAGGAGAATGGGTTTTGATGAATGGCAACCAAACTGCTGTTCTTGCAATATCTTATATGCTGGAAGCACGTAAAGCAAAGGGTATTGCACAGCCTAACGATATGGTGATAAAAACCATTGTAACTTCTTACATGATTGATGAAATCGCCAGAAAAAATAATGTAGCCTGCTACAATGTCCTCACCGGTTTTAAATGGATTGCTGAACTGATAAAAGAAAAAGAAGGAAAAGAAAATTATATCATTGGCGGTGAAGAAAGTTTTGGTTTGATGGTGGGAGACAGATTGAGGGATAAAGATGCCGTATCTGCTGTTGCGTTTTTATGTGAGATGGCAGCGTATGAAAAAAATAAAGGTGTTGCATTATATGATAAACTGATAGACCTCTATATTGAATATGGTTTTTATTATGAAGAGTTGATCAGTATAACTAAAAAAGGCATGCGTGGCCAGGAAGAAATTGCAGAGATGATGCAGTCATACAGGGATAATCCTCCTGCAAAAATTAACCGGTCTGCAGTTGTTGAATTATTGGACTATGACCTGCAGCAGGGAAAAAATATTATGACTGGTGAAACATGGAAAATCAACCTGCCTAAGAGTAATGTATTGCAGTTTAAACTCGAAGATGGATCAAAAATTTCTGCAAGGCCAAGTGGTACTGAACCTAAAATAAAATTTTATTTCAGCGTACATGATAAACTGGATAGCAAAGAAAAATTTGATGCTATGCTGACTGCACACAAGAAAAGAATACAGGATATTATTACTGATATGAAATTGAAATAAGGTGTTGAAATATTAATTGACAAACGTCATCCTGCAAAAAAGGATGACGTTTTGATTTTAAAAAATGATAACTTTTAAGAATATAGTTTTGTGACTTTGAATAAAGAGCGACATACGGGATTTATAAAATCAACAGCAGCGACGCTTGGTTTTCATTATTGCGGAATTGCAGAAGCTGTACATTTAGATGATGATGCAAGAAAGCTTGAAAGCTGGTTGCAGCAAGGGTTTCATGGCAAGATGCAGTATATGGAGAATTATTTTGACTTACGCACCAATCCCGGAAAACTTGTGCCTGGTGCAAAGTCGGTCATTACACTTTTATGTAATTATTTTCCAGCAGCTCACCAACAAATTAATGTACCCAAAATTTCAAAATACGCTTATGGTAAGGATTATCATGAAGTAATCAGGTCTAAACTCAATCGTTTTATTCAATTAATCAAAGAGCATATTGGTGAAATTAACGGTAGGGGATTTGTTGACAGTGCACCTGTATTAGAACGCAGTTGGGCTGTTCGTAGTGGTGTAGGATGGGTGGGGAAAAACGGTAATTTGATTACCCGCCAACAAGGTTCATTCTTTTTTATTGCTACACTAATTACAGACCTTGATTTGATTTTTGATACTGCTTTTGCAAATGATTATTGCGGTACTTGCACAAAATGTTTAGATGCCTGCCCCACTCAGGCTATCCGCGAAAACAAAGTGATTGATGGCAGCCGGTGCATTTCTTATTTCACCATTGAATTAAAAGATGAAGTGATTCCTCCAGAGATGAAAAATAAATTTGAAAACTGGATGTTTGGTTGTGATATCTGCCAGGATGTTTGTCCATGGAACCGTTTTAGTAAACCTACCTCTGAAACCGAGTTTACACCAATCCCTGAAATCCTTAACCTGTCAACTGAAGAGTGGGATTCATTGAGTGAAGAAGCGTTCAGAAGAATATTCAAATCATCTCCTTTAAAAAGGTCAAAGTTTAAAGGCATACAACGCAATCTCAGGTTTATTTCACCTGATGAAATTGAATAAATCCGGTCATAAACTGAAAAATGTGTTTTGCATCAACTGATATTATTATCTTTCATTTTTAAAACATTTAACATGAAAAAAATTTTCTGCTTATTCGTTATTGCCTTTTTTATAACTGTTGGCGCATTTGCGCAAATTAGTAATACCCGTGTTACTATTGATACTACTGTGCGAGATGCTGTTCAGTTTCAGTCAGACCTCAGCAGCAGTGAAGCATCTGATGCTATTGATGGTTATTTTGACAGTATGCATATCAGTAAAGAGAAAGGAAAAGGATTTATTATAAAAAAGTCACTTGGTTATATGCTGTATAAAAGAGCAAAAGTGGAAGGCTCAAATAATGATTATGATTATTATTTTGTAGTGGATACTAAAAAACAAAAAGGTAAAGACGGTTCTGTAATCAGTATTGCTGTAGGCAAGGGCATTGGTAATTTTTTTAATACCGGAAACGATAAAGTATGGAAAGATTTGACACAGTTTGCGGGCTATTTACTGTCAAATTATTTTGAGCAATACAAACTTTACACACAATTAAGCCAGGTGGGAAAAGATATGGATAAGAAAAAGAAAAAACTGGATGATGTTTTAAAACAAAAATCAGATTTGGAAAGCGGCATCAGCAATGATTCGTTGCAGATTGTAAACTTTAATGACGCTTTACAAAAACTGAAGACAAATCAACAATAGAAATTTCCAGGAACTAATTATAGCACATTAGATAAAAACGAAGTTTTTATCTAATGTGCTCCTGCGTTTTTCGTTCAATGTTCACTGTAATGTAAATCTGTAATGATGATAATTCCTTTTTTAAAAACTATCTGATAAATCTCAGACTTTTACATTACTGCAGGCTTAATATTTTGATTTACTCTGAACAAATTATTAGGATCATATTTTCTTTTGATCTGGGATAAACGCTGATAATTTGCACTATAGTTATTTTTTACTTCTTCTTCGCCTTCGTCCATAGTAAAGTTAACATAAGCGCCACCAGATGAAAAGCGGTGAAGGTCATTCCAATATTCCCTGGCCCAGCTTATCATCTTTTCATTATTATCCGGGTCTGGGTCTATACCTAAAACTACTCCGGATAAAAAGGCATCTCGATAATTCCATGCTGTATCCTGTTTGTTCACTCTTGCAGCAGCGCCATTGACAGGATAAAGGTGCATAGATGATAACATGGTGGGAAGTGTTGCAGCATGTTTCAAATGAACATCAATTGCTTCATCACTGATATCATTGTAAAAATCTGCCTTCCAGTACATTTGCAAACCAGATGGCAATAAGCCATCAAACATGGATTGTAAGGCAGGCATAGGGATAGTACCCACCATATCCATTGCTGGTTTTTTTAATTGCCTGACAGGATTAAAAACTTCACCTGCTTTTTCAGGGTCGCCGGTATAACACCAAACAATGGCACACATTTTTTTCAAATGATACTCAGGAGGAAAATGATCAATTGGTGGCACAACCATAAATGCAAAAAAACCATTGATATCATCAGGTGCTGTTTTAAGAAAATTTCTATACCATTGCAAAATAGATTTGGCATCGCTTAAATCCCAAAACATCGGTCCACCAACAGGCATGCTCACCGGATGCATTTTAAATCGGAAAGAAACCACAACGCCAAAGTTGCCACCTCCGCCACGTAAAGCCCAGAACAAATCAGGATTTTCATTTTGGTTTGCTTTTACCACAGAGCCATTTGCCAAAACCACTTCTGCTTCTATTAGATTGTCAATGCTAAGGCCATATCTACGGGTAAGATGTCCAAGCCCACCGCCGAGTGTAAGCCCTGCAACACCTGTGGTGCCTACCACTCCGGCCGGTACACTCATTCCAATAGTATGTGTTATTGCGTCAAGTTCTTTTAATAAAATGCCTGCCTGTACCCAAATTATATTATTGGATGTATCCATTTTTGTTTCCTTCATCATGGAAAGATCAATGACTAAGCCATCATCGCAAATGCCCAGCCCTCCTGCGTTGTGGCCGCCCGATCTAATGGCAAGAAGTAAATTATTTTCTCTTGCTGTGTTTACACACTCAACAACATCATCAACATTGGCACAAAAAGCAATCATTTTAGGGTGTTTATTGATCATTGCATTATATACTTTTCTTGCTTCATCATATTCAGGGTCGCCTTGTGCAATTAATTTCCCATTTAGTTTCTTTCTGAGATTGTCTGTAAGATGAGTTGACATTTTATTTGATTTTAAGTATAAAAATAAAATCTGCAATGTTGAGTACTATTTCATTACAGCTCAAAAAATTTGTTTTACGTATCAAAATGTGAAAATGCAAAAAAGTGAAATTGGAAGACCTGTCGAAAAAAACACTATAGATTATCAGTTTACCTGGTTGTAAATATTAAAAGTATAATTATGTTGATACTGCCGGGGGCTTACTCCAAAAGCATCCTTGAATATTTTACTAAAATGAGTGTTATTTTCAAAACCACTTTCATCAGCAATTTCACTTATGTTCTTGATGCTTGTCTGCAAAAGCATTTTGGCATGTTGCAATCTTTTATATGTTAACCATTTCCCTGGAGATGAATGAAACATTTTTGTAAACTCTCTTTTGAAGGTAGCAAGGCTACGGTTTGAAATTTTTGCAAACTCTGTTAATGAAAGATGATACATATAATTGGCTTCCATGATGTCTGCGAGAGAAGGTTTATTACAATTACTAATGTTGAATAGATGAGATCGAAATGATTTGTTTACGGGATCGCACAAAAGGTTAAAAATTAATTCACGAAATTTTAGTTCCAATAATTCTTCTACCGGTGGCAATGGTTGCAGAAAATATGGCTTCATTGCATAAAAAAATGTTTTGGTGGTATTGTTGACATGCATATCTGTTACCTGTTCCTGAAGCTCGTGCCGAAATATTTTTTGAGAAGTGAATGGAATTTTTGAACGGTATTCATCAATAAATTTCTTCAGGTATGAGTCGGGCATGAAAAAGGCCATCACACATAAATCATTTCCAAGTTTCATTTGTTGCTGAAATGCTCCTTTTTTCACAAAAAAGCATTTCCCTTTTGATAAGGTGTAGTTGTTGCATGAATGAACAATACTCCTTTCACCACTTATTGCATATACAATGAAATTAAGATGACTATAAATATTAATTTTCTCAATTTCCTGCGGGCAATGATAATGTACAAATAATAAATCTTTTACTCTTAGTTGCTTAAATCGTCCTGGATTGGCAATCAACAGGTCATATATGTTTGTCATTGTAGTTTCAAAAATGAAAATTGGGGTACTAAGTTAGAATAAATAGTATTGATAAAGTTTAGCAGCTGTTAAAATAAACCTATATATAAAGCCCTGAAACACCATTGTAACCTTTTGGCGATGACTCTCTTTTCGTATTTTTTTACGGATAAAAGGATAGGAGATATACATAAATTTTCTCTCAATTGATTACTTATGCTTCAATAATGTATTTTCAAATAAATCATTTTGTAAAGGTTATGCCTTTTTAAAAACCAATGACTTTTCTAAAATCATCAATTTGATTTTAATTGAAACAAACTACACAAAACCTGATGTGCCAGTTTTGAAAGAAATGAAGAAGCTATTATTTTTTAAAAGTCTTTATTCTGTTATTATCCAGGCAACAGATATTTGTTTGAACTTTTTAAATAATCCCCAGAACTTAAAATCTTGTTTTGTATTATGATTGCTTTTATGATGCACTTACATTTGCGTGATGAATTTAATTGAGCGTGATAGAAAATATGTCTGGCATCCATTCACCCGGCAAAAAAATATGGTTGACCCTATTGCAATTACAAAAGCAAAAGGTAGTTATTTAATTGATGAAAATGGGAAACAGTATCTTGATGCTATCAGTAGCTGGTGGGTTAATGTACATGGCCATGCACATCCATATATAGCAGAAAAAATTTATGAGCAAGCTCAACAACTGGAACATATCATCTTTGCAGGATTTACCCATGAGCCCGCAGTAACATTGGCTGAAAGGCTGATTAAAATACTGCCGGGAAATTTTTCAAAAATATTTTATAGTGATGATGGTTCTACATCAAATGAAGTGGCAATAAAAATGGCAATACAGTACTGGTGGAATCAAAAGTCTTCTGATACAAAAACTAATTTGCCATCCAGGGATAAATTACTGGCATTTAAAAACGCTTATCATGGTGATACATTTGGTGCGATGAGTGTGAGTGAAAGAAGTGTTTTTACACTTGCATTTCATGATCTTTTATTAGAAGTAGTTTTTATAGATGTGCCAGATGAAAATAATTTACACCAACTTAAACAGGAAATAGATAAACATGCTGATTCTGTTGCGGCATTTATTTATGAACCATTGGTACAGGGTGCTGGAGGAATGAAGATGTATGCACCAGCATGTATGGATGCTTTGCTGCAATACATCAGACAAAAAAATATTATTTGCATTGCTGATGAGGTAATGACGGGCTTTGGTCGTACAGGAAAAATGTTTGCCAGTGAATATATGGAAACAAAGCCAGACATTATATGTTGCAGTAAAGGGCTGACAGGTGGAACGATGGCATTGGGTGTAACGGCCTGCACTGAAAAAATTTACAATGCTTATCTTGATGATGATGGTAGGAAAACATTTTTTCATGGCCATTCTTTTACTGCCAACCCAATAGCCTGCGCAGCATCTAATGCAAGTCTTGATTTGTTTGAACAAAATATAGCACTGAAAAAGATTGAATATATTTCTGAGAGGAATGAGGCTTTTGCTATTCAGTTGAAACAAATAAAAGGGATAAAAGATGTAAGGGTGAGGGGAACTATTCTTGCCTTTGAGATAGAAAAGGGAAAAGATGAATACCTGAATACAATTGGTAACACCATTACCACAAAAGCATTAAGCAAAGGCGTTTATATAAGGCCTTTGGGAAATACAGTTTATATTATGCCGCCATATTGTATAACTGAAGAAGAACTGGAAACAATTTATGCGATATTGCAGGAAGTGTTTTGATTAGTTCCTAATATTGAGATACAGCTATTTTCCTGTATTCAGTTGGGCAATAACCTGTGATTTTTTTAAAAAGTTTATTAAAACCTGAAGCAGTTTTAAATCCGTTCTGATAAGCGATCTCTGCGCTGGTTAAATCGGTGTTCAGCAATAATTGAGAAGCGTGTTGAATTCTTGTTTCCTGTACATAATCAACAAATGTCTTACCGGTCTTTTGTTTAAAAAACCTGCAAAAAGATTCAGGAGTTAAACTGGTCATTTTTGCAACTGTTGACAAACTTATATTCTTATCAATATTTCCGTCTATAAAGTTAAACACATCGTTCAGCCTGCCTGAAACTGGTTTTGTTGCTTCAATAGCTGTAGTATTGATACAATGTGTTTCATTAGAGGAAGCTATGATGTTTAGTATTTCAAGTAAACAAATAATTTTTTCAAAACCATTTGTTTTTAACAGGGATACAAGTTTATTGACAATTTTGCCCTTTGTTTTACCTGTTATATCAATACCTGATTTGGCTCTGATTAAAAGTTTTTGCAATGCTGCAGTTTCTTTCATCTCATAAAAACCATCAGCAAAAATTGTGTGATTAAATGTAACAATGATGGCTTTAGAACAATTATCATTTTTCTGAAGGGTAGTTTTGTCAGTTAACCACACATGTGGTAATCCTGGGCCAACAAGGGTGAGTTCATCAGCATTGAATTCTTCAATTGTATTACCAATTATCCTTCTGCCTTTGCCTTGTTTTATATAAATCAATTCAAATTCAGGGTGTGAATGAAATTCTGTTGAAAAAAGGGGCTCATCCCATTCAAATATGGTAAGCAGCGATTTATAAATATTAGAAATATTGGTAGTAGTTAATTTCATTGTCAATAGTTCTATTTTAACAATTTATGGTACAAAGTTAACGAATTGAGAACACTTTATTAATTTTTTAAAAAAGTTTTTCAACTTTACTGTTTAATGGCTAATAGTGCTACGATAATAAGAAAAGAAATAATAAAGTTATTATACTTTAATAAAGTATTATCCATTTCTGCATTGAGTAGCAGCCTGAATAAAAGTGTTCCGGTTATTTTAAAGATAATCAATGAGTTAGTTGAAGATGAAGTGATTATTGAAACTGGCTTTGCGCCATCAACAGGAGGGAGGCGAGCAGTAATGTATGCTTTGGAAACCCGATTGCAGTACATTTTGTGTGTTTCAATGGATCAATTTGTTACCAATATCGCATTGCTTGATTTGGAAAATAATGTGGTTGGAGAAATAGATAAACTTCATCTGCCATTAGCAACAACAGAAAATGCGTTACAGATATTGATTGATGGTATTGTAAAGTTCATCAATAAAACAGATGTCCAGAAAGAGAAGATTATTGCAATTGGGATTGGGATGCCTGGTTTTATAGATGTCAAAAAAGGAATTAATTATTCCTTTTTACAGGCAAATGCCAATATTAATGATTTGATAAGTGAGGCAACCGGGAAGCCAGTGTTTATTGACAATGACTCCAGTATTATAGCATTAGCAGAATTGAAATTTGGGGGAGCAAGAAATAAAAAAGAGGCAATGGTAGTAAATATTGGCTGGGGTGTTGGCTTAGGAATCATATTGAATTCTAAATTATATCGTGGGCAAAACGGTTTTGCAGGTGAGTTTAGTCATATTCCTCTTTTTTCCAACAATAAATTATGTTCCTGCGGTAAAATGGGATGTCTCGAAACAGAAACCTCATTGCTGGTGATTATTGAAAAAGCAAGAAAAGGAATACAGGAAGGGAGGATTTCGATTTTAAAAAATAAAGTTTTTGATGTTGATCTGGAAAGAGCTTTCGAACAAATTGTTTTGGCTGCTAAAAGTGGTGACCAATTTGCACTTGAGCTTATTTCCAAAGCAGCTTTTGAAATTGGTAGGGGCGTTTCAATATTGATACACATTTTAAACCCGGAGATCATTGTATTAAGTGGAAGAGGAGCTACAGTAGGTAATCTGTGGATGGCTGCTTTACAACAGGCAGTTGCAGAATACAGCATACCAAGGTTAGCGGCTTATACAGAATTGGCAATTTCACCATTGGGACAAAAGGCAGGATTAATAGGCGCAGCAGTCTTAGTGATGGAAAATCTTGAAAAACTAAATTTTAAAAAAGCAAAATCTGAAATAGTAGCTGAATAATTTTTAAGTACAATTTTTAATTTTTAAACAAACAACCGTTATGAAAAGAGCAATTCGCTTACTGTTGGTACTAATCGTGAGCTTATGCGGTACCCTTGCTTTTTCACAAAGCAATAATGTTACGGGTACGGTAACAGATAGTTCCGGTTCACCTCTTGCGGGGGTAACTATCAAGGTAAAAAACGCAAAAACGTCAACAATGACTAATGCGCAAGGAAATTTTACAATTGCCTTGCCTTCTTCATCCGGAACACTTGAACTTTCGAGTGTAGGATTTGCAACTAAAGATGTACCTGTGAGTGCTGGTGCTTCTATTACTGTGGCTTTAACGCCACAAGCTGGACAATTGAATGATGTGGTCGTTACCGCTTTGGGTATTCAAAAACAAAAGAAATCTTTGGGTTATGCTGTTCAGGAAGTGAAAGGAAGCACTTTAGTAGAATCAAGGGAATTGAATTTGGTAAATGACCTGAGTGGTAAAGTTGCAGGTTTGCAGGTAGTTCGTTCAGGTAATGGGCCTGGTGGTTCTTCACAGATTACTTTACGTGGTAACAATTCTTTGACTGGTGCATCACAGCCACTGATCGTTGTGGATGGGATCCCAATGGATAATGCTACAGGTCGTGTGGGAATCGGCGCTACCAATGATTTCTGGAATCCTTCATTAGATATGGGTAATGGCTTAAGCGACATCAATCCTGAAGATATTGCATCTATCAGTATATTAAAAGGACCTGCTGCTGCAGCATTATATGGTTCTCTCGGTGGCAATGGTGTTATTCTTATCACAACAAAAACCGGTAAGAAGCAGGCTGGGCTTGGTATTACCGTTTCTTCTTCAGTTGGTTTTGAAAGTATTTTTACTAATCCTGAAATGCAAAATCAATATGCGCAGGGTAGTATGGGCATTTATGATTCTCTTGCAAGTACAAGCTGGGGTCCAAAAATCAATGGACAAACAGTAACTGACTGGTCAGGGAAACAAGTTGCATTACAACCTTATGATAATGTTGCAAATTTCTTTAAAGGGGGAGTTGTTTCAAATCAAAATATTAGTTTTCAACAGATGGTGGGCAGTACATCTGTGTATGCCTCTTATAATCGCTTTGATGATAAAAGCATGATTCCCGGAGCAAAACTTTCCCGAAATAATATTACAGCAAGAACTGTAACAAAATTTGGCAATAATAATAACTGGACAATTGATACCAAAATACAGTATATAAATGCTACTGCTTATAACAGGTCGCTCGAAGGACAAAACGGAAGTATATTTTCAACTATTTATAATCTGCCGAGGACTTTAAATATTCTGAATTTTGAAGATCCGTTAGATGCCAGTGGTAACATGTTTTGGTGGCAGAAAGGAAGTGGCATGAACCCTTATTGGGCTGCTAAGTATAATCTGAATAATGACACCCGTGACAGATACATCATGTATGCTACAGTGAGGCATAATTTCACTTCATGGCTTACAGGAGAAGTAACAGGTGGGGCAGATATGTACACAACAAATACTGAAAGTAAATTATACGCAGGTAGCCCCAGTAGCCAAACAGGCAGGTATAGTCTTGGAAAACAAACTTATCAGCAAACCAATTATAGCGGTATGCTGACAGCAAAAAAAGATAATCTGTTTGGAAAACTTGGAGGTTCTGTCATGGTGGGTGGAAATTTAATGGCATGGAAAAACAGTGCTATCAATGCCAGTGCCGGAACATTAAGGGTGCCTAATTTATTTTCTGTAAATAATTCCCAGGGCAACCCTGGCGTATCACAGTCTTTTAGCCAAAAGAAAATGAATTCACTTTATGGTTCTTTAGAGTTGAATTATGATGGTTATTTATTCTTAAGTGCTACTGCACGTAATGACTGGACCTCAGCATTGAGTGATTGGAATAAATCTTATTTCTATCCATCAGTAAGCTTGTCTTATGTAGTTACTGAAATGATTGACAGGATGGGTGGAAATTTACCTTCATGGCTAAGCTATGCTAAAATAAGAGCATCGTATGCTGCAGCAGGTAGTGACCTTGATCCATATCAATTGTATAACACTTATGGTATTGGAACAGACCCTAACGGCAATACAATTGCATATAGTAACAGTACTTTATATAATGACAGCGTAAGAAGCCAGTTGATGAAATCATTTGAAGCTGGTGCAGAACTCCGGTTTTTTAATAACAGGGTAGGTATTGATGTGTCAGTATATAAAAATAATGCAATCAGGCAATTGATTAACCTGCCAATGGACCCCTTGAGTGGCTATAGTGCTATGAAAATAAATGCCGGTAATGTTCAAAATACTGGTATTGAAGTTACAGCAGATGCAAAGATTTTAACTAATCCGAGATCACTCAACTGGTCAATGACGCTTAACTATTCTCATAATAACAATACTGTTCCATCAATTTATCCTGGTGTTACCAAGTATCAGTTAGGTGGTTTTGATAATATCCAGATTTTGGCTGTTGCCGGACAACCTTATGGTGAAATATACGGAACAAAAGTGCTGACAGTAACGGATGCACATGATCCGAATTATGGTAAAATGATTTTAACAAATAATGGCCTTCCTCAGGCAACACCTGATATCACAAGGTTAGGCAATCAGCAGGCGAGTGCACTTATAGGATTTACCAACTCATTTTCTTATAAAGGTTTTGGTCTTTCTATATTATTAGATGCAAGGATTGGTGGAAAAATATTTTCACAATCAATGCTGAATATGGAACGTAGCGGTACTGCAGCAATAACAGTTATGAATGGAGGCAGAGATTCTTTGTTGGTGGATGGTGTTGTGTTGGATCCTAACACGAATGCTTATGTTCCTAATACACATAGGGTATCTACACAACAATATTGGGTGAATGGATTAGTTGGTCCGGGTAATACAGGTATTACAGATGTGAACCTTTATGATGCTACCAATATAAGGATACGTAGTGTACAATTGAGCTATAACTTTCCAAGGCAGATGCTTGAAAAAAGCTTTATTCAAAGAGCGGTATTATCTGTTTCCTGTAACAATGTTTGGATGATCTCCAGCCACATGCATGGATTGGATCCTGAGTCTTCATATTCTACAGGTACACCGGCAGTAGGTTTTGAAAACGGAAGCGCCCCTACCACTCGTACATTCTATGTTAATTTATCAGTAGGGTTCTAATCAAATAATTTTAATTCAAAAGCAATGAAACACATAATTAAAAAATCAGTTGTATATATTTCACCGATTCTGTTGTTTTCTGCCTGCAAAAAAATTACGGATATAAATATTGATCCTACAGCAGCAAGTGCAGACCAGGTTCAGGTAGAATATTTTATAGATAATTCAATTGTGCATGCACAAATGAATCCAGGAGTTTCAGAAAGGGCATTTATACTTTATTGGGTTGCCGCTGGTCACCAGATAGCAGATGCTGATGGTGAAACATTCTCACAGGGCGCTTATAACGACGAATGGATTGGTGAATATTACAGCAACCAGTCTGGTGCATTAAATACGATTAATAGCGCAATCACTGTAGCAAACCAGCAGATTACAGCAGGCACTCAGAAAGAATATACCAACAACCTGTTGCAGGTAGCCCGCATCTGGCGTGCTTATCTCATCAGTGAAATGGCAGATAATTTTGGCCCTATGCCTACATTAGCTTTCCAGGGTGTAAATCCTGACTTTGATGATGTAAAGACAGTTTATAATTATATTCTGAGTGAGCTAAAAGATGCTACTTCAAAAATAGATCCTTCAATTACAGTTTCAAGTTTAGTGGCTTCTGATGATCCTGCCTATAAATTTAATTTTGCAGACTGGCAGGCTTATGGTAATTCCTTAAGATTAAGACTTGCTATGAGGTTATCTGAAGTTGATCCTGCAACTGCACAATCAAACTTTGAAGATGCAGCGCAAGGACCTTTGTTAACTGATAATACCCAGATTTTTCAAATCCAGGAAAAACCAGGTTGGGATGATCTTTCAGGGATGTACACACGTTGTTGGTATCAGTTGCCAGAAGCTGTAACTTTTAATAACCTGGTAGTAAATCTTGGAAGTATTACTTCACAAACACAGATTCCTACAGTTATTACAGATCCTGCACAACAGGCAATTGCAATAGCAAATATTAAAGCTGCTAATTATGCAGGACAATATTACCCGGATCAAATGACTACAAAAACAAACAATCCATTTTCTGCATATTGGCTGGATGGGTTGCCAAGTACCATAGATCCACGTGCTTATCAGATTTTTTATATGCCAGGTAATAGTAGCGATCCTTCTTTCCCAAGTGGTACCTGTGGTGCAGTTACTGCAACAACAACTGGTGTTGTAAAAGATTTAAGTGGGAATGTCATTAAAACAATTGATGGCAAATACACATGGAACCCGACACCTGACGGCAGTTGGAGTGTAAAAGGTGATTGGCATAATTCACTTTTCCAGGGTATTGATGTTGGTTCAGCAACAGGCATGGCGCCAAGCTTAAAAAATCAGTTCAGGACTCAAACAGCAAAGAGAGTTTTCTTTGCTCCATGGGAAACATATTTTCTACTGGCTGAAGGTGCAGTGAGGGGATGGAACTCACCTGTTGATGCACAGACGGCTTATGAAACAGGTATCTCAAGAAGCTTTGATTACTGGGGTATTTCACAGTATCTGAATGATTACCTTGCTTCAACAGATTATAACAGAGTAGGTACTTCTGTTAATTGGAATAATACAGTAGAACCTGGTAATACACATACTATGAATTATGTAGATGGTATTACAGGGGCCACTGGAACAGCAACTATCAACTATCCGGTGAATGATTTGTATAAAAATGGTACAGTTAGAAATGACCATCTTACAAAAATCATTACTCAGAAATTTATTGCACAGACACCATGGTTGCCTTTAGAAACATGGAGCGATCACAGAAGGCTTGGCTTGCCATTCTTTGAAAATGTAGTGCTTGAAGGTCCGATACAAACACTTCCTGCACTTACTGCTGCCAATTTTATGACCAGCAATCAGCAGTTTTTCCCACAAAGGATGAAATATCCTTCAGGTTTGCAAAACAGCAATGTGAATGGTTATAATCAGGCTGTCAATGAATTGGGTGGTGCAGATGCTGTGATGACTCCATTATGGTGGGCTCAGCATTAAAAACTTTGGTTTTGATTTTTAGTACAAGCAGAGGGCGGTTGTAGTCTTACAACCGCTTTTCTTTTAATATACTATATGAAATTTCCTTAATAGGCATTTACAATAGACACCAGTTTGTCAACAGTTAATGGTTTCACTATAAACTCAAGGATGTCTGGTGTGGATTTATATTTTTCAATATCGTCAGGATCAACTGATGATGTTTGGATATACATGTCAATCTTTTTTTTGATTTGTGATTGAATGCTTTTATAGCTTTTAATAAAATTCCATCCATCCATGGCTGGCATATTCAAATCAATCAAAATTATTTCAGGCAACAGTGAATTGTGGTTCACATTTTTTTTAAAATATTCAAATGCTTCTTCACCATTGCTAAACACCATGGTAGTATGAGCAATTTTTTTAGCCTCTATAATTTTTTTAGTCGTGAAAATGCAAATGTCATCATCATCAATGATGGCAATGCTGTTTACTTTTTTCATGATTAGCTGCCTTTTTCAGACAATGAATTTATGTAATTAATCCGGAATAATTATCACCAGTTTTTTTTACGATGGTAAAATGTTGAATACTTTATCTCACATTGAAATATTCATTCCAATGTGCAATGTTGTTTTCATGTAATCTGGAGATATAAAAAAAAGAAGAGGTATTATAAAAAATTCCTCTTCTTTTTTTATCAAATAAATGAAAGAATATTTTACGGTAACTCACATTTTATTTATATCGCTTTTTGAAACTCTGGCTTCGGTTATTGCGGTTGTTATTATTGTTGCGGTTATTGTTTCCGTTATTATTATTCCGGTTGTTATTGTTGCGGTTATTATTGCGGCCGCCAAAATTTTGCCTCCTGTTATTCCCGTTATTACTCCTGTAGTCTTCCCGTTCAAAATTCTGGTTACGGTGTTTAATAAAAGGTGTATTACTAAATTCCAACTTTCCTCCTGTTATTTCATCCAGTTCACTTCTGATGGCATCATCATGTACCAATTCTTTATGCCAGTTACTATAAGCGAGTTTCATATAATAAGCGATTGTATTGGCAAACCCAACCTTTTTTTCCGGGTCTTCTTCTTTCAATGCTTTATCAATAATCAACTCAAGGTTTTTTCCAAGATGTGAGAGTTTTGGGTATCTTTTTGGATAAGGTAATGGTTCAATTTTTTGTTTATATGTTTCCTTTTGTGGAATAGGATAAGGGCTATCCACATCAAGTTTAAAATCGCTGATAAAAAACAGATGGTCCCACAACATGTGCCTGAAATCTTCCACATTTTTCAGATGTGGATTCAAAAGGCCCATCAATTCAATTACTACTTGTGCCTGTTGTTGCCTTTTATCTCTGTCTTCAATTGTGAGAAGGTATTCCACCATTTTCTGAATGTGGCGGCCATATTCACGCATACTTAAATAATTGCGCGTTGTATTGTATTCCATTAAAAAAAATTAGGTTGTAAATGTAATTTATATATTTTATTCATCGCTTTACTGCAATCTGTTTCCCTGAAAATCAGAGATTCATGAATCAGGATGCTTGTATTAACCGATAGAAGAAATTTTCCGGCTAATATTTTCTTTCTTATTTGAAAAAATAATTTTTAAAAAAACCTGTTTAAAATGATAGATAAAAATTAAAATCTTTATTCAAAGTTAGAAACACTGTTTTTGCAGTTAATGAAACTGAATTTTTAAAAAACTCAAAAATTCCAATTGCATCGGGAAAAATAGTTTTACAAAAATAGGCTCGTGCAGCAAAAATGCAAACTGTTTATCAACAATGCATGCTTTACTACTGAAACATCTGTTAAATACGTGATTTCTAATTTTAAATTAAACATTCAGTCTTACCATCCACCACTGGCACCGCCGCCTCCGCTACTACCTCCGCCAAAACCGCCGAAGCCACCTCCTCCAAAACCGCCACCGCCACTGCTCCAGCCTCCACTGCCACTACCCCAGTTTCCACCTCCTAAAAACATGCCCGGAAACCACCAACTGCCAAAGCCCCTGCGGCTAAACATTCCACCGCCCTTGCCTCCACCTCGACCCCTGCCAAGAAATATTACAATGATAAAAATAATGATGATCAATCCAAGTATGTCTCCGCCACCATTATTTTCATTATTGCTGGTGCCACGTTCTTTATATTCTCCTGCTGCAGCCTGCATCAATGAAGTAGTAGCTTCATCAATGCCTGCATAAAAATTTTCATTCCTGAAATTTGGTGTTAAATCATTTGAGATGATATCACTGCTCATCACATCGGTAATGGCGCCTTCCAATCCATAGCCCACTTCTATTCGAATTTTATGATCATCCTTAGAAATCAATAACAATATTCCATTATTGTTTTTTGCAGTACCAATCTTCCATTCTCGAAATAATTTATTGGCATAATCTTCAATCGGGTAATCATCGAGGCTATTAATAGTTACTACGGCAATCTGGTTGCTGGTCGAATCGCTAAATGCATCTAATTTTTGTTCAAGTATCTGCACCTGGTCACCTGATAACAAATGAGCAGCGTCAACCACCAGCCTGGGTGGATTTGGTGCAGGCAAAACATTTTGTGCAGATACCTGTATTCCAAATAAAACAAGTGCAAATGCTATCAATACAGCATATAAAAACAGGCATCTGCACAAAGTCTGAAATGATTTTTTATGATGGTATAAATAATTCCTCTCGGTCATTTTATTGTTTGTTGGCACATCTCCGGTTTCAACATATAATTTTTGAAAAATTAATTCCTGCCTTGTAAAATATTAGTATCATCTATTTTATTTTCACTCATCTTCCAAATACAATATCATCAGGTAATTCATTTTTATCTGTTGAACTAACGTAGGGAAAATGTGTTGAGAGAGACTGCCCGGTTTTCTGTATGATATCAATTATTCCTTCAGTATAATTATCCTTTTTAAATTCGCTGATCATGTTTCTTACAGCATTGTTCCAAAACTCTTGCCCGGACTTTTGATAAATACCTTCATCTGCAAATACAGCCAGTTCATGATGTACTGTTGCAACATAAATAAGTACTGCATTCCTGTTGGCAGTCTCATACATTTTAAGCTGCATAAAAATTTCTGCTGCCCTGTCAAGAGGGTCAACAAAACGGTTTTTGCGTTCTATATATAACCGCAATTCACCGCTTGTATTTTGTTCGGCCAAACGAATAGCTTCTACAATTTTAGCTTCTTCTTCAGCAGAAAAAAATTTATGCTGTTTAGGCTTAAAAAATGAAAACATCAACAAAATTTATTTGATGTCAAAATTAATGTCAGGTGCTTTTTCTGAACCAGGATCTGCTTTGTAATAATTCTTAGCCTGGAAATGAAAGATGCCTGCGAAAATGCTGTTGGGAAAAGTACGTACCTGTAAATTATAAGTGTTGACTGCATCATTATAATCACGGCGTGCTATATTGATTCGATTTTCTGTGCCTTCAATTTGTTGTTGAAAATCCTGGAATGCTTTTGTTGTTTTCAAATCAGGATAAGCTTCAGCCACAGCAAGCAACCTGCCAAATGCACTTTGCAATTGTCCCTGTGCCTGTTGATATTGTGCGAGTGAATTTGGATCGTTGATATCTACTTTCACACTGGTTGCATTTGATCTTGCATCAATAACAGCTTGTAAAGTTGATTTTTCAAAATTTGCAGAACCTTGTATGGTTTTCACTACGCTGTTATACAAATCTGTCCTGCGCTGGTAATTGGTTTCCACATTGCTCCAGGCCTGTTGAACAGTCTGATCGCCTTTTACAAATCCATTATAGCTTTTACATCCGCAACCACCTAAAAGAAGGATAGCAAATATTACCACTAATAAACCAATGGTTGATTTTTTCATGTGTATAATTTTTTTTTAGCTAAGATAATTATCAAATTGGATACCATTTATTAAATTTATGACAATAGGTCATTTTGATGGACAGTTCCTTATTTTTGATTGATATAAGCTGATGTTATTTTAGATTTAAGAAAACTCAACTGTATTCACCAATCCATTTGCTATGCTGAAAAAATTTCTGAAATTATTACTCCTGTTTGTAGTTGTACTGATAATAATAGTGCTGGTACAAACATGGCGGTTTACAGCACCTCTCAAACAAACAAAATCTGTTGCTATTCCATCGTTGCCTGATTCTGCGATACAACATTTAAGTGCGGCTATTCAGATACCAACCATTTCAGTGAGTGATACATTACCTGCAGACAGTGTTGCATTGAGACAATTCAGGGCTTTTATTGAAAAAACTTATCCATTGGTGCATCAAAAATTGCAGCGGATAATAATTGACAGCTTTAGTTATATCTATTACTGGCCAGGTAAGAATACCTCGCTGCAGCCAAATGTATTGATGGCTCACCAGGATGTGGTGCCGGTAGAAACAGCAACTGAAAAAGAATGGAAAGCTCCACCATTTTCTGGTCAGATTACAGATTCTGCAATCTGGGGCCGTGGTGCAATTGATGATAAAGGAAACCTTATTTCCATTTGTGAAGCTGCAGAAAAATTATTGAAACAGGGATATCAACCTCAAAGAAGTTTTTATTTATGTTTTGGTCATGATGAAGAATTAGGTGGCAGCATGGGTGCAGCAAAAATTGTTGTATGGATGCAGCATCATAATATCCATCCGGCTTTGGTGTGTGATGAAGGTGGCTTTATTACAAAAGAAAATTTCAAGGAGTTGGGAAGACCTATTGCTTTGCTTGGTGTTGCTGAAAAGGGCTATGCCTCGTTTGAACTTACAGTTGATGCTGAAGGCGGACATTCATCTATGCCTGCCAAAGAAACTGCCATTGACATTTTATCCAAAGCGCTTGTGAATATAAGGTCTTCGCAAATGCCTGCTCGTTTTACTGAGCCAACCAACGAGATGCTTCAAAAAATTGGACCGGCTATGCCATTTGTAACCAGGATGGCATTGGCCAACCGTTGGTTATTCAACCCAATGCTTATTTCAAAATTTGAAAGCAGTAATGGTACCAATGCTACCATTCATTCTACAATTGTACCCACAATTATCAATGCCGGAATGAAAGACAATGTAATTCCTTCTCATGCGGAAGCTGTTGTGAACAGCAGGATATTGCCTGGCGAAACTTCCTCTGATGTATTGGATTTTCTGAAAAAAACAATCAATGATGACAGGGTAAAAATTAAAAATTACGGCGGTGTTTTCGAACCGGGTAAATCTGCTGCTGCATCAAGTGATGGTTATAAAAAAGTAGATTCATTAACTTATACATTAATGGATAATTTGGTGCCTGTTCCTTTCCTGATGATTGGCGCCACCGATTCCCGTTATTTCAGGAACATTGCTGATGTAGTGATCGATTTTACACCAATGCTTGACCCTAAAGGTTTTCATGGAATTGATGAAAGGATGAGCATCAGCGATTATCAACGGTTGGTTTATTATTATGAGAAAATGTTGCAACAATGATTATTTCAATTGCAACAAAACAATTGAAGCTGCTTCATTTTTTTGATTGAAAATTGTAAATTCTTCTCCTGGTTTGAAGAAAATATATTCACCGGATGTAATAGTTTTATTCGCTTTAATTTTTCCACTTATGCAAATCAGTAAATAAGCACAACTGCTTTTGTTGATTTGTAGTGTTTGATTACTGACGACTGTTACTTGATATGCGGTTACTAATTTTTCATTGATTGCTGTTTTAATTCCGGTTTCTGATAATAAAGGACCGTCATTAGCTGAAGGCTCTTTTTTTACCAGTTCAATATCCATTACATGAAACACAGTTTTCCCGCCATTATAAACTCGATGTGTAATTGGGTGTGTGGCATAATCAGAATAGCTCACATTACCCGCCAATCCATCAACAAGTGGTGATGGTGATTCACTTATTTTCTGCAAACCGATTTTTGCTTGTGTAATTTCAACCATCACTGATGGCGCAGCATGAATATGAAATAAAGTTGTATCACCCGGTTTGATATGCACATCCAACAACCGAACATATTCATTTATTAAAACAGGATGATGATGCGGTTCTCTTATGACAGGAACTTGTGCATTAATGTTACTGAAAACAATCAGACCAATGAACAAAGCCAGGTTGCTGAATTGCATGGTTAATTGATTTTTAATAAAGGTAAAAAAAGAGATGCTGAACAAAGATTCGCTTCCCTAATAAGAAATATTTCCCTTATTAAATCTTACCGGCTGTTGTAAAATTATTGAATCAATATTTTTTAGTACTGAAACAAAAATTAATTATGCATTGATTGCAGCAATGCCCGGCAATTCTTTTCCTTCAAAAAATTCGAGCATGGCACCGCCACCTGTTGAAACATAACTTACTTTGTCAGCATAACCAAACTGGTTTACTGCTGCAACACTATCACCTCCACCAACGAGTGAAAAAGCACCTTTTCCTGTAGCTTCAGCAACTGCCCTTGCAATCGTTTTTGTGCCATGCTGAAAATTATCCATTTCAAAAACTCCCATTGGCCCATTCCATAAAATAGTTTTGGCATGATGGATAACATTTGTAAATAAATCGCAGCCCATTGTGCCCACATCAAGGCCCATCCATCCATCCGGAATTTCAGTGCTTACAGCAGAAGAAATATTAGCATCGTTGGCAAATTTGTCAGCGATGATCGAATCGCCTGGTAAATGGATGCATACATTTTTTTCATTGGCTTTATCCATTATTTCCCTGGCTGTATCAAGCCGTTCTTCTTCACACAAAGAAGCGCCTATCCTGCCACCTGCTGCTTTAAAAAATGTATAAGCCATGCCACCACCAATGATGATGTCGGTTGCCTTCTCTAACAGATTTTCAAGTATTAAAATTTTGTCGCTCACTTTGGCGCCACCAATGATAGCAACAAAAGGTTTATCAGCTTTTTTCAACACTTTCTCTGCAGCAGTAATTTCGTTCTCCATTAATAATCCAAACATCCTTTTTTCTTTTGGAAAAAATTGCGCAATCACAGCTGTGGATGCATGTGCTCTGTGTGCAGTGCCAAATGCATCATTCACATATACATCACCAAGTTTTGAAAGTTTTTCTGCAAAATCTTTATCACCTTTTTCTTCCTGTTTATAAAAACGAAGATTCTCTAAGAGCAACACATCTCCCGGTTTTAATGTTGCAGCTTTTTGCTGTGCATCTGTTCCGATGCAATCGTCAGCAAACAAAACACTATTATTATTTGAAAATCCCAGTAATTCATTCAGGTGGCTTACCAGGTGCCTGAGTGAATACTTGTCTTCAGGGCCTTCTTTTGGCCTTCCCAGGTGACTCATTAATATAACACTGCCTCCTTCATTCAATATTTTTTGAATGGTGGGGATGGCAGCTCTCATTCTTGTATCATCTTTTATTTCGAAAGTCTGCTTGTCGAGTGGCACATTGAAATCAACTCGTATCAAGGCTTTCTGCCCTTTGAAGTTATAATCAGAAAATTTGCTCATAATATTTTAATTGAGGGGATGTAAAAATAAGCAGCCTGTTTTAATTGAGCAATCTTTTGCTGATAAAGGATTTTGGTTTTGAAAAATTGATAAAGACAAAAGGCCATTTTATTTTTTAAATTATTTTTTGACGGTTATCATTTTATATTCGCTAATTGTATGCAATCAGTATCAAAAAAAATCTGGCTTACCCCACTGATATTAATTATTGTTATTGTGTTGCTACACCTGTTTTCTCTTCAGCCTGCATGGGTGGAAAATATTTATTCGGCACAGATTTATCCTGCAATTTCATATTTGTTGCGCATACTTACGCGATGGATTCCTTTTAGCTTTGGCGATTTATTGTATTTATTTTTATTTGTATGGATTGTTTTTGTCATCATCCGTTTTTTCAAACATAAACCATCATGGGGAAGGTGTTTGTTGGCATTAAGAAATCTTATGGTAAAATGCCTTTGGCTGTACATTATTTTTTTATTGTCCTGGGGCTTGAATTATTATCGTTATGGTATTGGATATCAAATGAACCTTTCACCTGAAAGATATAGCACTGAAGATTTGAAAAATGTAACGACAATCCTTCGTGATGAATTAAACTATAACAGGAGGGTGATGGATAGTTTGCAGTTAGGTTATGCTGATGATGCAACTACTTTGCAACAGGCGATACAATTGTATGATACTGCAAAATCTACTTATCCATTTCTTTCTTATAAGTGCGCTGATGTGAAGAAAATGATTTTTGGTGTTATCGGGAATTATTCAGGTTTCCTGGGTTATTATAATCCTTTCACCGGCGAGGCACAGGTTAATACCAAGGTGCCGCCATTCATTATACCTTTTACTTCCTGTCATGAAATAGGGCATCAATTGGGTTATGCCAGCGAAAGCGAAGCAAGCTTTGCAGGATATCTTGCTGTGAAGTCAGGCCATTCGCCTGTGTTTAATTATTCTGCATATTTTGATTTGTTCAGTTATGCAAATGGGGAATTGTTTTTCAGGGATTCTATCGCAGCAAAACAAAATGTAAATTTGTTGGATACGCTGGTGAAAAAAGATATGGTTGCATACAGGAAGTATTTACATAGTTATAATAACCCTGTTGAAATTTTGTTCTCAAATATTTATGGTAATTATTTAAAAGTACATAACCAACCAATGGGCATTGAGAGCTATGATGAAGTGGTGGCATGGGTTGTGGCTTATTATAAAAAATATGGCCATATTTAAAACAAAAGCCAACACATAAAATGTATTGGCTTTTATAAAATTCAAAATATTGTTTCACTACCATCCGGAAGTCCGAAAAAATAAATAGCCCATATTATATTTGAGGTGACAAAACTTCATAAATATATGGGACTATTTACTCGCAATAAAAGTAACAAGAAGCCAATTATAAAACAA
>JAFDXI010000146.1 GCA_018268035.1 Bacteroidota bacterium
TGCTTTGAGGGGCTCCGTTCCGCTTCGGCTACGCCTTCGCTCCACTACACCCCTCAAAGCAATGACAACAAACTATGCTCAAATTATTCTACTTTTAACCAGTACTAAAAATGGGGAGCCTACAATGTCACCAACATACCCGTGAATGATTTACCATCAGGTATCGTCACTTTTACAGTTTTAGATAATGACTGGAACCCGCTTGCAGAAAGGATTTCTTATGTCAGCGGTAATGATATCAATACATTTCGCCCACAGGTATCAGTTAGACAAGAAAGGATTGAATCAAATTGCATTACAATACACTGATAGCATTGCTGCTGATCTCTCTATTTCTGTTACTGATGCAGCTATACCCGCCGACACTTCTTCAAACATTCTTAGTAATCTATTACTCACGGGTATGCTAAAAGGAAAAGTTTATAACCCCGCATATTATTTTTCAAATACAACTCTTGAAAAACAGCAACAACTTGACCTGGTTATGTTGACGAATGGGTGGAGAAAATATCAATGGCATGAAATTGTCAAAAATGAAACTCCTTCTTTCCAATATACAAGAGATAGTAATTATTTCTTTTTAAACGGAACAATTGCCAGTAAAAAAAACAAACAACCAGAGCAGTTGTCATTCATGAGCATGAACAAAAAGGAATTCGTTCTTTATAATTTTTCAGTAAATAACAATAACAATTTTACTGATTCATCAGATATCCTGTATGATACTACAGACCTTATTTATCATCCGGAAAAAGGCTTCCGCAATTTAAAATTTACATATTCTGAATTACCAGGAGCTGCATATAAACATTACCCGTACAAAACAAAATTATCACCTGAATATTTACAGCAATTTGAGGGTTTCGACAAGTTTGGAATTTATAAAACCACATTACCTGATATTATTGTTACAACAAAAGCTAAATTAAAAGTGGATGCTGTTGAGGACGAATATGCAAGCGGTGCATTTAAAAACACTGATGGATTCAGATTGGAAATGGAAAGCAAAGACAACAGTAATTTTGCTTATACCTTTTTTTCACTCCCAAGGCTTCTGTCTGCAAGGCTACCGGGATATTGGGGGACTAAACTCCCGAAGTATGTTTTTCTCAATGAATCATTAACCACACCGAATGCTGCAATGCAAATTCCTTTGCCTGATATTGCTTTTGTAAAATATTATCCAAGTCATTTTATTTTGGCACCCGGCAATGGAGGTGGTGAATTATTGGGCAGCATAACAAGGGATTTTTCAATACCACCTGGTACATTGGCAATTTATACAAAACAATATACATCTTCACCTTATAGTTATAACAATGAATACCATTACCAGTTAATAGGCTATACTATTTCCAAAGAATATTATGAACCGGATTACGACTCTTCAAAAGATTTTGAAATATCTGATTTAAGAAAGACCCTGTATTGGAACCCGATGATAAATATGAATGACAAAGACAACAAGGAAATCTATATTTCTTTCTACAACAATGATATTGCAAAGAAGATCAGGATTGTTGTGGAAGGATTGAAGAAAGATGGTACACCGGTACACATAGAAAAAATAGTAGAATAAAATATTGTTGACAATTTTTCTAATTCAAGATTTCAGATTAAATCAAGATGTTTTACATACTGATTTAATAATTACCAGAGTGGAATAATCAATTCCTTCAGAAGAAATATTTTCCGAGGAATTAGTTATTCCATAAACTGATATTCCTTTTTACCTCGAAAATTTATAATTATAAATGGAATAAAATTACCTGTGTTTTACAGCTTTTATATTATTTTTTCTTTTTACAACAATATAGAGTACAGTAACCACAGGCATCAGCATTTCACCGATATAGGAATTAAAAATTAATGCCATTATCCCGCAAATAAAAAACCAGCCAGGCATCAGCAATGAACTGATAAATACCGTTTTTTTAAAATGATCATCAAGATTGGAGATCGCCAGTTTTTTCTTTGGGTTCAGGATATGTTTCCAGCATAAATAATCCATCACGCCTGCAAATACTGCATTGAGAATATAAATACAGAATGCAGCAGTAAGGTTGCCGTACATTCCAAAAATCCCTGTTGTGAACGGCAGCAACACGATGGATAATAATAAAAACATGTTGAGCCAGATAAGCCTGGTATCAAATGTTTTTACAAACGAAAAAAGCTTGTGGTGTTTTACCCAGCAAGCGCCAATAAAAAAGAAGCTGATAAAAAAACCAATTAACTCGGGTATCTTATTAACAACTGCCTGTAACAGGTCAACATTTGTAAATCCTTCTTCATAAGGGATTCGAAGATCAATAACGAGTAAAGTGATAGCAATAGCAAAAACTGCATCGCTGAAAAATATAATACGTTCGAGTTGAAACTCTTTTTTTATTTCTGCTTCATAATGCTCCATAGTAAGTAAAAGTAATGTTTACAGGTTTGTAGCTATCAATTTTTTCAATTGAATTTGAACAAGTATCTTTTTATGCTATCAATTCTTTTTTTAAATCTTCAAAACCGGATTCACAAAATAATAATTTTATCCTTTCAATGCTGTATAAAAATTAATATTGCAGGAGCAAATTGATACTGGTTCAACATCTTGTTTGTATCAAAATTTTTTACCCGAAAAATTTATTCAATGAGAAAAATATTTACAGGCATTATTCTTTTGATAATATGCAAAATTGCGCCTGCACAAACTGTTGACAATATTTCCAGCCCTGTTGATTATGTCAACACTTTAATGGGCACAGAATCTGATTATGCTTTATCCAATGGCAACACCTACCCTGCTGTTGCTTTACCCTGGGGTATGAATTTCTGGACACCACAAACAGGCAAAAACGGCGATGGGTGGCAATACACTTATACTGCAAAAAAAATCAGGGGTTTTAAACAAACGCATCAACCTTCACCCTGGATGAATGATTACGGTATGTTTAGCCTCATGCCTGTAACAAACAACCTGAAAGTTGATGAAGAAAAAAGAGCAAGCTGGTTTTCACATAAAACTGAAATTGCAACACCTTACTATTATAAAGTTTACCTCGCTGATGCCGATGTTACAACAGAGATAACACCCACTGAGCGCAGTGCACAGTTTCGTTTTACATTTCCGGCAAGTGACAGTTCCACTATCGTGATTGATGCATTTGATAAAGGTTCTTATATCAAAATTATCCCTGCAGAAAAAAAGATTATCGGTTATTCCACCAAATATGCTGCAGGTTCTTTAAAAAATTTCAGGGACTATTTTGTGATTTATATTGATAAGCCATTCACCATTGCACAAACATATAATGATACTGTCTTGAATACAGGCCTTGAGACAACAACCGACCACGCATTGGGTTTGGTTGGTTTTGCCACAACAAAAGGTGAAGTAGTGTATGCAAAGGTTGCTTCGTCATTTATCAGTTTTGAACAGGCAGAATTAAATTTAAAACGCGAACAGGGTAATGAGAGTTTTGATGAACTGGCAACAAAAGCAAAAGACACCTGGAATAAAACTTTAGGCCGTGTTAACATCAGTGGTGGCAGCATTGACCAGACAGAAACATTTTATTCCTGCTTATACAGAATGCTTTTCTTCCCTAATAAATTATATGAAATAAACAATGAAGGAAAAATTGTTCATTGGAGCCCTTATAATGGAAAGATAGAAGCAGGATATATGTTTGCAGGAACAGGTTTCTGGGATACATTCCGTGCATTGTATCCATTCCTGAACCTGGTATATCCATCCATTGTAAAAGAAATGCAGGAAGGCTTAATCAATGATTATAAAGAAGGCGGATGGTTGCCGGAATGGAGCAGCCCGGGTTATGCAGATGTAATGGTGGGAAACAATTCTGCATCAATTGTTGCAGAATCATATTTAAAAGGGTTGCGGGGTTATGATATTGAAACATTATTTGATGCGCTCATCCATGGCGCCAATGCAACAGGGCCAAACGGTACAGGCAGGAAAGGTGTTGAATATTATAACACTTTAGGCTATGTGCCTTATGACGTACATATTAATGAAAATGCAGCGAGGACATTGGAATATGCTTATGATGATTTTTCAATTTACCGGCTTGCCAAAGCACTTCGCAAACCCGATTCCGTTGTTAATCTATACAAGCGAAGGAGCATGAATTATAAAAATCTATTTGATGCTTCCACTGGTTTGATGCGTGGCAAAAATAAAGATGGTAGTTTCCAATCGCCTTTCAATCCATTTAAATGGGGAGATGCATTTACAGAAGGTAATAGCTGGCATTATACCTGGAGTGTTTTCCAGGATGTGCAGGGTTTGATTGATTTGATGGGAGGTGCAAAAAAGTTTACTGCCATGATTGATTCTGTCTTTGATATGCCACCGGTATTTGATGATAGTTATTATGGAGCAGTGATTCATGAAATACGTGAAATGCAGATTGCAGGAATGGGTCAATATGCGCATGGCAACCAACCTATTCAACACCTGATTTATTTATACAATTATGCAGGCGAACCATGGAAAACTCAATACCATGTTCGTGAGACTATGAATAAATTATACCTGCCATCACCCGATGGTTATTGCGGTGATGAAGATAACGGCCAGACATCAGCCTGGTATGTTTTTTCTTCACTTGGATTTTATCCTGTTTGCCCCACAAGTGCTGAATATGTGATTGGTGCACCTTTGTTTAGGAAAGCTTCTATACATCTTGAAAACGGTAAAGCAATAATTATTAATGCACCGGCTAACAATAACAAAAACATCTATGTAAACAGCATCAGTCTTAATGGCAAACCATATAGTAAAAACTGGTTCAGCCATCAAAGCCTCGAGCAGGGTGCAGTCATTAATTTTGAAATGCAATCCACACCGAATAAAACAAGGGGCACACTGAAAGAAAGCTTTCCTTATTCATTATCAAATGAAAAATAAGATTGAAGTGAATGGAATAAACTGGATTTGTTTATTCGCAAATACTATAAAGTTACACAGTTGAAACGACCAGGTACAAAATGTTATTCAATAATTATAACAGGAATCTTGCAAAATAAATTTAGAATTACAAGGTTTAATAGTTGAAAAATCATTTTTTTTGTCAAAAAAATATTCTAAATCCATTTGTTTTTTACAGCAAGGTTTACTGCATTCATTTTATTGTTTACTTCCAGTTTACGGTAAATATTTTCAATGTGCTTGCGTATGGTGCCTTCACTGATGAAAAGTTTTTCAGCGATTTCACGATAGGCAAGGCCATTCTTTAGTTCGGTTAGGATTTCTATTTCTCTTGAAGAAAGTTTATTTTCTTTTGTTGAAGTATTGCTTGCTTGTTGCTGCCTGACATATTGCAATGTTTTAAAAGCAATAGCCGGCGACATGGCAGCTCCGCCATTCACAACATCAATGATAGCCTTATAAATATTTTCATTGCTTTCATCTTTCAGCAAATAACCTGATGCCCCATTAAGCACTGCTTTAAATATTTTATCATCATCATCAAAAGTGGTCAGCATAATAACTTTACATACTGGAAAAGCTTCCCTCATTTTTGCTGTTGCTACAATGCCATCCATCACCGGCATTTCTATATCCATTAATACCACATCAACAGGAGTAATCGGATATAACGCCAGCAACTCTTCACCATTTGATGCTTTTATGCAGATATCAACATCATCATACTTCTTCAGCTTTTCAATTATTGCTTTTTTTGCAAGCGGGTTATCTTCTGCAATGGCTATGGTTATCTTTTTCATTCAAAATTAATTTTAGTTTTTTTTCACCATCATAAAATGAATAAAGGTTAGCTTTTGAAGTTGTTTGAATTAATAAAAAGCTTTGTGTTTGAAACCAGCAGCTCCCATTAGAAATATTGCACAAGTGTTGCGACGCAAGGGACGATGCCACAAAGGCCTACTGCTGGTAACAAAAAACAGCTTCACTAATTTCTTAATTCTCATCCCAAACCTCATTAAAAACATTTGCCTGAATAAACAACAAATAACGGTTTGTTTTCCTCATAAATCAATACGCAAAACTCCGTATTATTTTATTCAGTTACAGTCAGGCATATACTAATGCTTGTACCTTTGCCCGGCTCACTGCTTACAATACAGTTGCCCTTAATTTCCTGTGCCCTTTGTTTCATATTTTCCAAACCATATCCATTTTTTGAATTTGATAAATCAAAACCTTTCCCATTATCAGTAATATCAACGTTTATGTTCTGTTGCATTTGTGATACTATAATTTCAATTTTCTCTGCACCTGCATATTTTACTGCGTTATTTACTGCTTCCTGCACAATACGAAAAAGGTTTGTAGCCTGCACAGCTGTCAAGGCAAGTGAAGGGTTGGAAAGTGAAGAGCGGATAAAAACATTTTTTATTTTCAGGTGATATTCATGCAGCTTTATTAACCATTCTTCTATCGTTACTGATGGCCTGTTGATGAGCCAAACAGTGCGCCGGAGCTCAGCTATACTTTCACCTGTTGTTTTTTTCAGCAAATCCATTTCAGGGTTTCCGCTGTTAATGGTTGTATTGATAAAAGTGAGATAAGAACCAATATTATCATGCAGGTCCCGGGAGATGCGGAGCCTGTCTTGTTGCAGCCTGTTTTCTGATTCCATTTGCAAAATCTCTTCTTGATGTTTTGCTTCATTGATAAGCTGTGTTTCCCGCAATTTTCTATTGCGGTAAATAAAAAAGGCAATAAGTGCTGCCACACCAAATAAAATAATAGAAAGCACCAAATACCATCGCTGTTGCAAAAGCCTGTTTTCCTGTTCAAGTATTTTCTTATTTTTTTCTGCAGTCTGGTATTGGATGTTCAGGTCTGCTATTGCTTTTTGAGACGACTCAGTAAACAAACTATCTTTCAATGATGCATATTGCTGATAATATTGGTATGCTGTTTTATAATCTGAAATCAATGTATAAATGTTTGCCAACTGTAAATAATTCTGCGATAACAAATCTCTATTGTTCATTTTTATGGCAATGCCACTGCTATAATCCAATAATTTAATAGCATCGCCATATAACTTCTTCTTAATATACAATGAAGCCATATCAGTGCTTTGTGATGCAATCCTGAACGGGTCATTCAACTGCTGGAAAAGGCGCAATGATATTTTAGCATATTTCTCAGCATTATTTAAATCATCCATCAACATATAAACATTCGACAAAAAAGCATTCGAATAGGCGATACCCATAGTATCATGCGATGATTCTTTCAATGATAATGATCGCTTATAAAAATCTATAGCTTTTGGGTAATCTTCTTCCATTTCATACACCACACCCCATTCATTCAAAACAGTGGCGAGATTGTTATTATCATTGTTTTTTTCAAATATTGAAGCGGCTTCCTGGTAAGTTGCAATGGATGTAGGAAACATTTTCAATTTACGGTAAAGTTTTGCCTGTTCTATCAATGTTAATCCCAATTCTATTTCTGGTGATAACCCATTCAATGATTTGACCGACTTATCAAAATAGACTGCCGCATTCTTATAATCCCCCCTGAAATAAAAAGCCTTACCTTTTATTCTGTATAAAATACCTTGTTCATTATTGTTGAGTTTTGATTCAGAAAGCATGCTATCACAAATCCTGATGGCATCATTCCCGGAAGGAATGGAAAGGCTGTCTGCTAAATTCAGCACCCGGGTAACTTCCTTTTGAGAAAATCCGGTAGCATCAAAAAATACAAAGCATAAAAGCCCCAATAAAAATTTTTGCAGATAAGCAATACTCTTCATATTGACTGTTCCATTTTAAAAAAGAAAAGCTCAAAAAATACGCATTTCATCGTATTGTGTATATTAATATTAAACATCAATTTTACTTCAGAAAAGAAATAAAAATGCTGATAAAAACCGGATGCACAATATTGCAGTAAAAAATCAAATGAAACAAAATAAAAGTTGATAAAAATTCGGGTCGTTGTTAACCTGTTAAGAAACAAGAAAAATACCTCAGGCCGCTGGATATAGATTAATAGTGAAAATGCAATCAAATGCATTAACCTTTTAAAAGTAATGTTTGAATTTGTTATTGAAATGTTTGCATTGAAAATTCCAGGATATTTCAATAACATAAAATAATGCTGTAAAATGATTTGTATTTGTGAAGCACCATTTCAATACAATTCAACAACCAATTAACTAACTGCTTAATTATTTTTCATTGGTTGGAGCCGGGAAAGAATTTTATAATTTTCTTTTCCCGGCTTATTTTTTAAAGTTTCTACTTCTTTACTGAAAGAAAATGAAATGTTTTCAGTTTTATTGCCACTCACAAGTAATGATTTTTGCCATAGCAACAAAATAGCATTTCTAAAAAATTATCCCTCTCCTATCAGTTCGATGAGATTTGCTAAAACATTTTTTTAATTTCAAGGGAAAGAAAATGGATAACAAAAAAATCAACTTATTTGAACATCTGGCCACATTTATCATCACTATTACTGCATTATTTATGGGCGAAGTAACAGTGTTTTACATGATATGGCTTTTCTGGTGGCAGGAATTGATTCGAAGCATTTTTTGTTTTTTTGCTGCAAAAAAATATAAGGGATACTTTCCTCCAACTAAATTCCTGCTGCTTTCATTTTTACTCTTATTCTTTTATGCAATTTTCATCATTGTGTTCTTTGGACTGCAGACCGGTGTACCAGAGAAGCTTGTTGAATTCAATTTGAAAATATTTTTATTGCTCAATCCATTTTTCAATCTGAGTATCCTGGTATTTGCAATGCAGTTTGCTTTTTTTATTTACCATAACAGGAATGCAATTGCATTTTCAGAGTATTTGGGTTTTAACAGGAGCCATATTATTTTACATATTTCCATCGTATTGGGAGTGAATATTCATTTTTTTGTAATAAAAAAATATGGTACTGATTTTAATGATGGTAATTTTTGGGAGTCAGTACTCACAGCAATGCCATTCCTGCTTTTGACATGGTTTATCCACCCTTCATTTAAAAAAATAGAAGGTGAAATTTCACCAGGTGAAATCAAATGCAAAAAATCAACTGCCTGAAACATAACAGGCACTATCAACAAGCTCTTTGTAATGATTACTGCTGTTTAAATTTTATTGTCATATAAGTTCTTTTGCATACATTGTCATTGCTAACAAATCATCAATTTTAAAAATGAAATTAAACAAACGATTGATTTTTGAGGAAGCATTTCCATTTCATTTTAGTGCACCCAACGCTTCTATTTTTAACCTGCCGGAAAAGGTATTACAATTTGGAACTGGAGTTTTATTGAGGGGCCTGCCGGATTATTATATTGACAAGGCCAATAAGCAAAATGTGTTCAATGGGCGGGTTGTTGTGGTGAAATCTACCGGTAGTAACGTTAATGCATTTGCGCAGCAGGATAACTTATATACGCAATGTATCAAAGGAGTAGTTAATGGGGAAAAATCTGAAGCATATAACATCAATGCTTCCATTAGCAAAGTTTTATCTGCAGGTGATAGCTGGAATGAGATATTACAATACGCAGCAAGCCCGGATATGCAGGTCATCATTTCCAATACCACTGAAATTGGCATTGAATTAAAAGCAGATGATGATATTTTTGCATTACCACCTCAAACTTTTCCAGCCAAGTTGCTTGCATTTTTATATAAGCGTTTTCAAATTTTCAATGGAAGCTCAATGAGCGGAATGATTATCATTCCAACAGAATTAATTGTTGAAAATGGCAACAGGTTAAAAGAGATTGTCTTGCAACTTGCAGCTATCAATCTTTTGGATAATTCATTTATACAATGGTTGCAACATTGCAATGATTTTTGTAATTCACTTGTTGACCGCATTGTACCCGGAGCGCTGAAAAAACCAGAGCAGGAATTTTTTGAACAACAGGCAGGTTACACCGATGCGCTCTCCATCATGAGTGAACCATATAGTTTGTGGGCAATTGAAACCACTTCACAAAAAACAAAATCTATCCTGTCTTTTCACCAGACTGATGAAACTGTTATTATCACTGCTGATATTGACAAATACCGTGAATTAAAACTCAGGCTATTAAATGCCACGCATACATTTTGTTGTGCTCTTGCTTACCTGTCAGGTTTTAATCTCGTTAATGAGGCCATGCAGGATAACGTCTTCAATCATTATATAAATCAATTAATGAAAGAAGAAATTGTGCCTTGTATCACAGGCGAAAAAATCACTACATCAGAGGCGATGTCATTTGCCAGCCAGGTGATTGACCGTTTCAGCAATCCATTTATAGAACACAGGTGGTTAAGCATCAGCCTGAATTATTCTGCCAAAATTAAAATGCGTTGCGAGCCGCTTATTTGCAGCTATGCAGAAAAAAATAATACAGTACCAAAATGTATGTCGGCTGGAATTGCTGCATTTATTTTATTTATGAAACCTATTCAACTATCAGAAGGTGTTTTTTATGCTGAAGCTAATAACAGTAAATATAAATTAGATGATAATAACGCAGCAATATTTAATGAGGTATGGATACATACTCCTATTAAAAATATCGTTCATAAAATTTTAAGTAATGAAATACTATGGGGAAATGACCTTTCATCTATTCCGGATTTTGCTGCTTCGGTAGAATATTTTTTTCAACAGTTTAGAGAAAATGGCTTTAAGAATGTAATAGCCGGGTCATTTTAAAAAGAAACATCCTAATATATCCTTTAATTAATGTGCAGTAAAAATCTCATTCTGCATCATCGCTTTTTCATGACTTTGTGGTTAACTTAATTTTACTTCCATTGCGGTTAACAAAAATTAAAACATCACTTATAATAAAATCTTTGTACGCTTTATAACCGCATATTGCAGAACAGTTGACTTTATACATTTGAAAATATTATTTTTACCTATAAACAAATTTAAAATGAAAAGGATCATTACAGTTATTCTGTTTTTTGCATGTCCATGTTTTCAATTAATTGCACAAAATGATTTACCAGCTAATAGTAAGCAGGCAAAAAGTGAAATGTCTGCATCTAAAAATCCGATGATTTTAGTTGACTCTGCTATTGTTACCAAACATACTGTTACTATCAAAGGCCAGGCTGTGCCATATACTGCCACAGCAGGAACATTACCAATTTGGGACGATGAAGGGAAACCAATTGCTTCGGTTTTTTATACTTATTATGAAAGATCTGATGTCAAGGATAAAAGCTCAAGGCCACTTGTCATTTCATTTAATGGCGGTCCGGGAACATCTTCTGTTTGGATGGAAATAGGTTATACTGGTCCGAGGATTCTCAATATTGATGATGAAGGATATCCTGTTGAACCTTATGGATTACAAGATAATCCAAATTCTATTCTGGACATTGCAGACATTGTTTATGTAGATCCTGTCAATACTGGTTATTCAAGAAAAATCAGTAAAGACGTTCCTGATTCAAAATTTTTTGGTGTCAATGAAGACATTCAATATCTCGCTGACTGGATTAGTACTTTTGTTACTCGCAATAACAGATGGGCATCACCAAAATTTTTGATTGGTGAAAGTTACGGCACAACAAGGGTTTCAGGCCTTGCATTAGAATTACAAAATTCTGAATGGATGTATCTGGATGGTGTTATATTGGTTTCTCCAACTGACCTTGGAATAAAACGTGACGGCCCGGTCGGTGATGCATTGATATTACCTTATTATGCCGCCACTGCCTGGTATCATAAAATGTTGCCTCCCGACCTTCAGAATAAAGACTTAACTGATATGTTGCCTGAAGTAGAAAATTTTACTGTTAATGATTTGATTCCTGCTTTGATAAAAGGAAATACATTGTCTGACACTGAAAAAGAAAATATCGCTTCTAAAATTTCAAGGTATTCAGGATTATCTCAAAAAGTAATATTGCAACATAACCTTGTCATACTCCCGGATTTTTTCTGGAAAGAATTGTTGAGAGATAAAGGATATACTATTGGCAGATTAGATTCAAGATATCGTGGTATTGATAGAGAGGACGCTGGTGATGGACCGGATTATAATGCTGAATTAACTTCATGGTTACATTCTTTTACTCCAGCCATCCATATATATTTGAAAGATGAGTTGAATTATAAAACAGATTTAAAATATAATATGTTTGGATTTGTTTATCCATGGGATAATAAAAACAACCGAACCGGAGAAAATCTGAGACAGGCAATGGCTCAAAATCCTTTTCTGCATTTGTTGGTGCAATCGGGTTATTATGATGGAGCCTGTGACTATTTCAATGCAAAATATAGTTTGTGGCAAATGGACCCAAGTGGTAAATTGAAAGACAGAATAAGCTGGAAAGGTTTCAGAAGTGGCCACATGGTTTATATGCGTAAAGCAGACCGTGCCACTGCAAACCAGGAGCTACGGGATTTTATTATTAATTCAATTCCAAAACCTGGCGATGGCGCCAAGTTTTAGGCATATTGAATTTATCGTTGATTCAACCAGATTAATAATATACATAGATATAAAATTCCATATCAAGGGGGATTATTTTCAGTCTGTGATGAACATGCAATACATCATTGCGCCCTTTTAAAGTGCTGAAAAATAATAGATAATTTTAGAATTACTTTATAGATTTTTTTGCTTACACCAGTATTCAATGAACAGAGAATTTTTTCAATTTTCTGTTCTTAAAAAATAAAATTCAGTTGTTCTTTAATGGAAACAAAATGCTTTATCTTTATTGCGTATTAATGACGTAATAAACTTATTTTATGAAAAAGCATGCATCCCAATTAATCTTATTATCATTAGTTGTAATTGCATTTTGTTTTGCTTTTACAGCATGGCAAAAGGCCCCTCAAAATTATTTGAGTGAAAATGTATTGAAGAATTCTTCAGTGATAAAGACAGATGATGGTTTTAGCTATCGCGACCTGAACAAAAATGGCAAACTTGATATATATGAAGACAGCCGCCAGCCCGTTGAGGCACGTATCAATGATATCCTTTCGCAAATGACACTTGAAGAAAAAGCAGGATTGATGTTTATAAATGGTGCAAGAATCAATGACGATGGGTCAATTGATGATCAACCAGGCAAAGGTTTATTTGCTTTTGCACCAAATGCATTAAACCTGATGAAGCAATACCAGATGAACCACTTCAATTTATGGGCAACACCATCAATTGCATTTCTGGCAAAATGGTACAACAGTATGCAGCGTTTTGCTGAAGACTCAACAAGGCTTGGCATTCCGATTACTATTGCGAGCGACCCTCGCAGCCATTTTAGTAAAAATGTTTTTGCACTTGGCGCCAATACTTTTTCTCAATGGTGCGAACCTCTTGGATTTGGGGCAATAGATGATCCGGAATTTACAAAAGAATTTGCCAATGATGTAAGACAGGAGTACCTAGCAGTAGGTATTCGTGAAGCATTGCATCCACAGGTTGATCTCGCTACCGAACCCAGATGGCCACGTATTTCAGGAACTTTTGGTGAAGATGCACAGCTCACATCAAGGATGGCAACAGCATATATCCTCGGTTTCCAGGGTACAGCACTTGGCCCGAACAGTGTGGCATGTATGACAAAACATTTTTCAGGTGGCGGGCCTCAAAAAAATGGATTGGATCCACATTTTCCTTTTCAGGAAGGACAGGTGTATCCAGGTAAAAATTTCAATTATCATTTAATTCCTTTTGAAGCTGCATTCAATGCCAATACTGCAGCCATTATGCCTTATTATGGTGTACCCATGGGACAAACAAGCGAAGATGTTGGTTTCTCATTTAACAAGGATATTATTACAGGTTTATTACGAGATAAATATCATTTTAATGGTGTTGTTTGTACTGACTGGGGACTAATTACAGATGGCAATATGGGAGGTGTTGTTTGGCCGGCAAGAGCATGGGGTGTTGAAAATTTAACACGTGAACAAAGAGTAGAAAAAATAATTGATGCGGGTGTTGATCAGTTTGGCGGTGAAAACTGCCCGGAATTAATAGTGCAATTAGTGAAAGAAGGGAAAGTAACAGAAGCAAGAATAAATGAGAGCGTTAAAAGATTACTGCGTCAAAAATTTGAACTCGGTCTCTTTGATGATCCCTTTATTAATGAAGCCAATGCACAAAAAATTGTGGGCAAACCAGAATTTGTAAAAGCAGGTGAGCTTTCACAAAGAAAAGCTATAACACTTTTAAAAAATGAAAATAATATACTGCCATTAAAACAAAATAAATTAAAGATTTATGTGCAACATATTGATCCAAAAGTTGCTGCAGAATATGGCACAGTTGTAGATAATCCCAAAGATGCTGATATTGCCATCATCAGGTTAAGCACTCCATTTTATCCTGTGCCTTCTCCTATTGCAATGTCACAAATGTTTCATCATGGAGATCTTGATTTTAAAGGAGCTCAAAAAGACAGTATTTTACAATTGCTTGGCACTGTTCCTACCATAATAGATATATACCTGGATCGCCCGGCAGTAATTCCTGAAATCAATGCAAAAGCTAAAGGCTTATTAGCAGATTTTGGTGCAAATGATGCAGCAGTACTGGATGTCGTTTTTGGAAAATTTAAACCAAGCGGACATTTACCTTTTGAATTACCTTCATCAATGGAAGCAGTGCGCAATCAAAAATCAGATGTGCCTTATGATTCAAAAGATCCTTTATACAAATTTGGTTTTGGTTTAAGTTATTAATATGCTGTTTTAATCATTTTTTTTTTGCATCAGGATTTTTAACTCTGCTGATGTTAGGTTGTTCATCACATCACAAATACACAAAGGCGCTTAGTAATAAAATGAATTTTCATTAAAACCATTTTATGCCCTTATACATTCGTGTATTCGAGGCAATAACTCTCGAGTATCAACAAAGATTCAAAAGCAGTAATTAATAAAAAACTTAATAAACATTTTTCAACTCTCCTGTTTCGTTAAAACATCCTGCTTGATGTTTTCCCAGAGTTTATCAAAACTTTCTTCACCTGATTCATTCCATTGCTTAAATTTTACCATCATCTTTTTCCTGCGTTCATTTTTTGCTTCATCAAAAAATGAGCGGATAAAATCTCTGTCCTGCTCATAAGCAACCTGGTTATACAATTCTTTCAACTTTCCTTCCTGTTCTATATTTAATGCAGTAACATGCCGCTCCATCTCTTCTCTCAACCGCACTTTCTCATCATAAGTTCCTTCAGGTAATAATGATTTTGCAATGACAGGCATCAACTCTATCAACACCAAAATAATAATTAAAAGATAGTAACTGAATTTAGCTGCACTATTATTTAGTATGAGGTTTTGTAATGCTTCAATCCTTGTAAGGAAACCATCATTCATCAAAGAATTGAACGTAATCATTTCCTTTTGCTTTTCCTGTTGAATAGCATTCAATATACTGTCAGCCGTTTTAATTCCTGGTGCAGTTGTTTCCAACAAACTATTATAATCATCATTCAGTTTTTGATATTCAGTTTGTTTGGCCTTCGCAATATCTTTTAATCCTACTCTTCCACTACCACCTGTGCCATCTGTTTCTGCAATATAAGCTGCACGGCTCGCAGCTACTTCATTATATTTCGACTGAAGTTGCAGTTGCAAATTATATTTTGTTTGCTGCACATCTTCCATACTTTGTTTATATAAGCTATCCAGCTCCTGTTGCTTTGCCATTTTTCTTATCTCATTATCCAAAGAAATCTGAACGTGTATTTCTTTATCAAATAAATACAGCAATGCTGGTTGCGCCATAAATGTCCCGATAGTTAATGCCAGCACCAGCCTGAATAATATTGGAGTTAACTTATGTTTATTCCTTACAGTAATTCCTTTTATCAATGCCCTGTCAATACTTAAAATAACAAACCCCATGAATATGCCTGGCAGGATTGATACAATTTTATCATTCATCACCGTGCTGAAAAAATAACTCCATGCCAGTGTTGCAAACAACCATGTACACAACACCGTCATACCTGTAATTGCATAACGGTTACGGTCAACCGTACAATCTTTTATTAATTCTTTTTCTGCTGTTGAAAGCCACCACAAAAAACGGGTGAAACCAAAAGGTGCATAATTATCCCTTTGTGAAAGCGCATGCGCATTCTTTTCCATAAATTTTTTATTTGAAAAATTATACTGGTGAGGTGGGACAATTTATCAACGCCGGACTAAGGCATTGCGTATGCAATAGTAAAATTTTAAAACGATTTAACGAATAAGAGGAGATTAAAATATTTTTATTTTTCCTGGTACACCCTTACATAATCAACATACATTTTTGCAGGCAACAAACTATCATCAACCTGTTGACCTGGCCAGTCACCGCCAATAGCAAAATTTAATAAGATAAAAAATGGCTGATGAAATTCTGTAGTAGCATTTGTATTGATTTTTACTTTATGATATTGCTTACCATCAATGAACCACTTAATTGCATCCTTATTCCATTCAACACTATAAATATGATATTCCGAAGGTGTTGATGCAATCTTATCACCGCTTTGTTGATGTCCATTATCATCCCAATGCAATGTGCCATAAATAATACTGTCAGTGTTGATGTGTTCCATAATATCTGTTTCACCACAAGCAGGCCAATCCACCTGCTGAATATTTGAACCCAGCATCCAGAATGCAGGCCAGAATCCTTGCCCAACAGGTATTTTGATACGGGCTTCAATTTTTCCATATTGAAATTCTTTCTTACCCAATGTTGTCATCCTGGTGGAAGTATAATTATTATCACCCACCTTTTCTTTTTTTGCAGTTATAACAAGGTTGCCATTTTCAATACTTGCATTTTGTGGTTGATAATATTCCTGTTCATGGTTGCCCCATCCATCACCACCAGTTTCAAAATTCCATGCAGAAGTATCAATAAGAGTTTCATTAAATTCATCCGCCCATACCAGTTGATAGGTGGTAGTGTCAGACTGGTTTATAACATCAACAACTTGCTTTTCAGATGATGGTGTACAAAAAGAAAACAATAACAAAGTTGATATGATTACTAAGCCATAACCAGCAATATATTTTTTCATACTCTTGAATTAAAAACAATATTATAATTTAATTAAACTTCCCTGCTGTGGAAAGATAAGATGTAATTTTATTGTATTGCCTGAAACCAATTCCTTCTTTATTTTATTTTCATTATCACCATCTGGTTTTATATGCGTGATGATGATGGGAATTTTTTGAAGCGATGAAAGATTACTCAACCCTGACAGTATTTTCATTTCATCAAAAAATAAACCGGGTGTAAGATGCCCAAACAATTTATCTTTTGGTTGTTCATCAGGGAATGACACTTCTATAAAAATTCCTTTTAGTTGTAGTTGTGTTACCAAAGGTGCAATGTATTGCCAAAGCAGTTTGAGTCTGTTTGATTGTTCAATTGTATCAGCACCCGTATCACCCAAATACAAAACAAAATCAGAATCATGCCGCACTAAAAAAGCAGAACTTTTATTAGGAAAAGCATGACTGAGTTCAAAAGCGCTTACCATCATTCCTGTATTTTGCAACACAGTTTCCGAATCTTCAGACAAGCTCACATAATGATATTTTTTAAGTAATGGTTTTTCACCTTCATCACCAAAATTTGCCCAACTTTCCCATGTAAAATATTTTTCTTCAAGTGTGTTTAAACAAAAAGGCAAAGCATAAATATTTTTTGAACTATCAGCAGGTGAATTAATGATAAGTCCGGCAACATGGTCTAAATGCGGGTGAGAAATAAGATAACCTTTTATATCATTTCTTAAAATATCAGGCTCTGTTCCATTGATACTTTTTTCTTCAATAGCTTTTTCAATTCCATCATGTAAAGTGCCGGCATCCATACAAATAAAATTATTGGTTCCATGAACCGATAACAGGTATGCAGAAAGGTTACTTTCATCAGAACCTCCATATACACCTAATGGAATGATCTTAAAATGATTTTGGGCAAATGCTGAGATAACAAAAACAATTCCAGCAAGGAAAATACAAAGCCTCAAAAAAATCGTTTTCAACCAATTTAATTTTTGTAAAAATATTCAACTGTTCTCAAAGATGCATTGAATAAATTTTTTGACGCAACTTTATTTTTACTTTTGTTTTTCACTTATGAAAGAAGCAAAAGAAAAACTACGAATTGATAAATACCTCTGGAGTATCCGGATTTTTAAAACACGTGCAAATGCAGCCGAAGCTTGTGATAAAGGCAAGGTAAAACTAAAAGACAGCCCTGTGAAGGCATCAAAAAATGTAGTGGTTGGTGATGAATATGCTATCAAAACAGAAGACAGAAAATGGGTAATACAAGTTACCGGTTTACTTGGCCATAGGGTGCAATATGCTGAAGCTATCAAATATTATATTGACCTGACACCTGATGAAGAAAAAGAAAAATTACAAGTGCAGGCAGCAAGTTTCCATACAGGAAAACGATTAAGTAAAATTGGCAGGCCTACCAAAAAACAAAGAAGGGACTTAGAAAACTTTACTGATGATTTCTAATCTCACTACAGTAGTTTCATAATTATATTTGCCCGATGAAGATTGATATTATCAGTGTAGTACCTGAACTCCTCGAAAGCCCTTTACAGCATAGCATCATGAAAAGGGCACAGGAAAAAAATTTACTTACAGTGAGATTATTTTCATTGCGTAAATGGGCAGTCAATGATTACGGCCAGGTGGACGATTATCAATATGGCGGTGGTGCAGGAATGGTGATGATGTGTGAGCCATTGGCTAATGCCATTGATGAATTAAAAACCAAAACTAATTATGATGAGATTATTTACATGACACCAGATGCGCCAACATTCAATCAAAAAATTGCTAACCAACTTTCATTAAAAAATAATTTACTTATTATCTGCGGCCACTATAAAGGAATTGATCAACGCATCCGCGACCATTATATCACTAAAGAAATTTCTGTGGGTGATTTTGTTTTAAGCGGTGGTGAATTAGCTGCTGCCATTATCGTTGATGCAGTGGGCAGGTTAATTCCAGGTGTGTTGAATAATGAAACATCTGCATTGTTTGATTCTTTCCAGGATAATCTTTTAGCGCCACCTGTTTACACCAGGCCGGCAGTTTTCAGGGATTGGGAAGTGCCGGGTATTTTACTAAGTGGCAACCAGAAAAAAATTGATGAATGGAGGTATGAACAGGCATTGATTCAAACAAAGCAAAAAAGGCCTGACTTGCTGAAAGATGAAGACTTAGGTGAACAGTAATTTAGTTATTCAAAAAAACTATCCATGCTTATATGATATGAGCATGGATAGTAATTAATTAATCTTACAGCCAATAACATCCGTGTTATTATTTACTAAACATTGCAGAAGCACTCCCCTTCTCTCCCACTACTTTAATAAAATAACTGCCAGGTTTAATATTGCCAACATTTAGTTGAATTGTATTATTTCCATTTTGCAACACCTTTTCATTTTGCAAAATAATATTGCCACTGACATCAGTTATATAAATATGAACATGACTTTGAACAGATGATATAATTGTTGCAGTTAAACTATTTACAACAGGATTGGGATAAATTGTCTTAATGGAAAAGCTGGAAACTATATCAATACCACTACCTTGTTTTATATGACCGGTACGTCCATCACACCTGATATTTTGAGCATAAGGCCTGTTGCCTGTGCCTTTATTTTCCTGCCAAACTGCAACAGCCTGTCCTTTATAAAAATTGGTAAAGCCATAACGAAATTTTGTATTTGGTGAACCACCCAGTAATACAGTATTATTTGTCCAGGCAAAACTACCATCATCATTGAGTTTAACAGCAGACAACCTGTTATTATCGGAAGTGACAAGAAATACAGGGTTATTACCACACAAAGAAAGTTGAGAAAAAGCAAGACTATACAGTTTTGCTTTTATCGGCAAAATCATTTTTGCTGTATTACCAAAAGCTTGAGCGCCTGTTGTTGCATTAAATTTCTGAGCATAAACACCACTTTCAGATTGCAAGGAATTGGTAACAGTAGCAACAGCCCATACATCATTTGAAAAGTGTTCTTTTGCAATATAAATAGTTTGTGGATTAGGATCATTACTACCCGAAAAACCAGGAGCAAATGAAGCACCATCTGCACCATAAGGCAAGCTGCCATCGTCATTTACTCTTTGCACATAAGCATCAAAACGGTTACTGCCTGATGGGTTGCCATAATATCCAATATAAATAGTATCATTATCACTATGCACATCAAAATACCTGTAGCTTGCTGTTGTTAATGTGGAAACCTGTACAGCATTTGTCCAGAGTGGGTTACCGTCATTATCAAAACGCTGTGCAAATAAATGGGTGTAGAAAGGAAATGAAAACTGGTCCTGATACACCATACCAAATCTCCCCCATGTACCCGCAACGAGTTGTACTCTTGTTACTGCATGCGTACTTGTCCCGCTAAAGACTTTTGGTGTTGACCACGCTGCAACTCCATCCGTACTTATTTTCTGATATTCTATTTTATTATTGTTATCATTCCAGGCCACGGCAATTTCATCTGTTGATAAAGTGACAGGGTATGGCGATAAACCACCACCAAGGTCAACACCATTTTTGCCCCAGAGTAGTTGGCCAGTTGTGCTGACCTTCTGAATAATACATTCATAAGCTGATCCTTTCTGAATCTGGTAAGCAATAATAAAATTGTTGTCTTTATCAACGCATACATTAAAGACAAAAGTTGCAGAACCTGATTTTTTTGTACTGACAAGGATACCAGAATCGCCAAATTTTCTCAAACCTGTTACACTCAGCAATTGTGCACGCATATCATAATTACTTCCATTCTGGCTATAAAATGCAACCCATGTGCGGCCATCATTTGTTGATGCAGTTTGAATGTCGCTGGCATCAACATTAGCAACTACCGTATTGACAGAAGTATTATTGATGAATTGGGATTCTGCAGACAAGGCAGCAATCATAAGAAATACGGAAAAGTAAATTTTTTTCATGTTGTTGTTGTTAATTAATTGCGGTCTAAAGTTATGGAATGAATGTATTTCAATTCAAACAATAATTTTACCACTGAATAGTTTACACTAAAATTGCTCAATTGAGTGCTGTCCGACTAATATTATCCTGTATATTTTTTTTACTGGCATTGCCGGCAGCAGCTCAGTTTTCTAACCTTCACAATAAAAAAATACCGGTTGCACCATCAATAAAAATTGACACATCCAGCATTGTGCCCAACAGTTTTAAGATGGCTGGGTTTGATACAAGTTATTATTCTGTTGACTGGGTGAATGCAATTATTTATTTCAAAAAACAAATTGTTACAGACAGTGTACAGGTGCTGTACCGTACATTCAACAGCCAACTCAATGCTGTCAATAAAAGGTACAGTTATGATAGTGTCCGGAATAATTTTATACCTGTACAACCAGTTGCAAAAAACAAATCAGATGAGAGCCTGATAAATTTTGGCAAACTCAATTACAATGGAAGCTTTGGCAGGAGCCTGAGTATTGGAAATGCACAGGATGCTGTTTTCAATTCACAACTCAACCTGCAACTGAGCGGTTACATTGGAGACAGCATACAACTCAATGCAGCTATCACTGATAATAATATTCCAATTCAGCCAGATGGCACCACACAACAACTCAACGAATTTGATAAAGTGCTGTTGCAGTTCAGCAAAAAAAACTGGGAGCTTGACTTAGGTGATATTGATTTAAGGCAGGATGAAAACTATTTTTTAAATTTCTATAAAAGGTTGCAGGGCCTTTCATATCAACAACAATATAACATCACCAATAACATAAAAGGCAATACTGTTTTTTCAGGAGCCATAGCTAAAGGCAAATTTGCAAGAAATGTTTTCCAGGGCTCTGAAGGTAATCAGGGCCCTTATAAATTGCAGGGCAATAATAATGAACTATTTTTTATTGTCCTGGCAGGAACAGAAAAAGTTTTTCTGAATGGTGTGCAGGTGCAACGTGGCGATGACCAGGACTATATTATCAATTACAACACTGCAGAAATAATTTTCACGCCAAAACAAATGATTACAAAAGACACCCGCATACAGGTGGAGTTTGAATATGCAGACCGCAATTATCTAAACTCAATGTTATACATCAATAACGATTTTAATTTTGGAAAAAAAATTACTGTAAACATTTCAGCATACAACAATGCAGACGCAAAAAACTCTCCAATTGATCAGTCATTGACAACACAACAAAAACAATTCCTTGCCAACATTGGCGACAGCATTCAGAATGCATATTATCCTGTTGCAGGCATTGATAGTTTTTCAACGGGGAAAATTTTATATAAAAAAATTGATACTGTCTATTATAACATTCATGATTCAATTTATGTTTATTCCACCAATGCAGACAGTGCGAAATATGCTTTAAATTTTGTGGAAGTTGGCGCCAATAAAGGAAATTATATTCCTTTGTTCAATGCAGCCAATGGTAATGTTTATCAGTGGGTGCAACCTGTTAATGGTGTGCCACAGGGAAGTTTTGAAGCAGCCAGTTTCTTAGTAACCCCGAAAAAACAAACTGTCATCAGCACCGGCGTTACCTGGCAAATAGATGATAAGACTTTACTGAAGACAGAGTTTGCTTTCAGTGATTACAATGTCAATACTTTTTCTTTAAAAGACAAACAGAATGATAAAGGTTATGCGTCAAAGATTGATATCACCCGTACCATGGATTTTAAAACAAAAAATAAAAACCTGCAATTAATTGCCAATGCTGATTATGAATGGGTGGATAAAAATTTTCAACCTGTTGAGCGTTTGCGAACGCCTGAATTCACCAGGGATTGGGGGCTCCCAATTTTAACAGAAGCTGCAACTGAACAATTACCATCGTTCACATTAAATTTAAAAGATGATATAGGCAATAATTTATTATACCGTTTTTCAGGATATATAAGAAGCGATAATTTTACTGGAATCCGGAATGAAATACAACATCATCAAACCTTTAATAATATTGAAATAACAGATGGTATCAGCCTGACCAACAGTAGAACACCTGACGACAAAGGTTTTTTTCTGCGGCCAAATATTGATATCCATAAAACATTTATATCATTAAAAAACTATACTATTGGTGCCAGCTATTATCTTGAACACAATGAACAACGCAATCAATTGTCTGATACTGTAACCCCATTGAGTTATGCTTTTGAAACAATAACAGCATATATTAAATCTGATGAGCAAAAGACCAATCGCTGGAGTTTTAATTTTTTTACAAGAAAAGACAAACTGCCCTCCTATAAATCTTTGGTGCAAACAGACAGGAGCAACAATTATAATTTCCAGCTCGAATTATCAAAAAACAAACATCATCAATTCCGGCTTAATGCAACGTTCAGGCAATTGTATGTTTATAATGCTCAGCTTACACAACAAAAACCGGATAACAGCTTGTTGGGCCGTGCTGAATATGCTGTGAATGAATGGAAGGGATTTTTAACGGGTAATGCATTTTATGAAATAGGCAGCGGGCAGGAACAGAGAAGAAGTTTTTCTTATGTGGAAGTGCCTGCCGGCACCGGACAGTATGCCTGGAATGATTATAATAATGATGGCATACAACAGCTCAATGAATTTGAATTGGCAGCTTTCCCTGATCAGGCAAAATTTATACGGATATATACACCCACCAATGAATATATAAAAGCAAATTATACACAATTCAACTATACATTCACTTTAAATCCAAGAGTGTTTCTTAAATCAATGCAATCAAACCCATTCAATAAATTCATTACAAGATTTATGTTGCAGTCATCCATGCAGGTTTATAAAAAAGTACAATCAAACGGCGCACCAGCTTTCACACCATTTAAAGGTAACATCAATGACACAAGCCTTATCAACCTCAATCACACATTCAGCAATACATTGTCTTTTAACAGGTACAGCACCGTGTGGGGTGTTGATGTTACCAACATTACTACTTACAACAAATCTTTACTCACTTATGGGTTTGAGACAACGCAACAAAATACGTGGTCATTAAAAGGAAGGGCCAACATCAATAAAAATTATTCATTCCAGTTTGAACAGAAGTTTATCAGCAATAGTTTAAACACACCTTCTTTTGCTAACAGGAATTATGCTATCAATACATTATCCTCTACACCACAACTCATTTATACTTCCGCCACTACATTCAGGATTGAAACTTTTTATCAATATCTACTCAAGAAAAACAATCAGGATTTTGGAGGTGATAAAGCTGTTTTTCATTCCATTAATATCAATGCAAAATACAATACAGTGTCAAGTACCAGTATCATGGCAGGATTTCAATTCAGCAATATAAATTTTAAAGGTACGGCCAATACAACTGTAAGTTATATTATGTTGGAAGGTCTATTACCCGGCAAGAATTTATTATGGAATATCAGTTTAACCAAACGGTTAATCAACAATCTTGAAATTAGTATTGAATATGAAGGACGCAAACCTGCTGGCACAAGGGTGATCAATACAGGCACTGCAAGTGTAAGGGCGTTGCTATAAAATCTAAAAGGAAAGTTTTCTCACTACTGTTTTAATTTTTACTTTTTTCCCAATTTATCCAACATAGGTTTTATTTCATCCATTGTCACATTTCCTTGTTTATCATTAATATCTATCACCACCACATACCCATTGTCTGCGCCTATACTGTTGAGTGCATCCACAATCTGTTGCTGATTGCTGCTGACACGATAGCCACTGTCATTCCAGGATTCATAACTGCATAAACAACCTAACGAAGGAGTTTGCGGGTAATAAGTCTGGCCTGCATAAAACTGCGGGTCAATAGTTGTGCCGTGCATGATGACAGCAGTCCTGCCTATTTTACCTGCAAAAAAAGTTTGATAAATATCTGTATAATTTTTCCATGACGATGGCAATAAAGATGCATACAATGATTGGCTCCATTTGATTTGTGTAAGGTTGCTATCGTCAAAAAAAGTTGCAGGTGATGCTTCATAAGGCATCAGCATTTGCAGGTTTTGTGTAGGGCCAATATATAAAAGCTTTGACCTGTCAAAGCCACTAAACCGGAGGATACCCTGCGGAGTATTACCATTAGTGATATAAAAAGGATAATTGGTTACAGCCCTCGCCAGTTGTGCTGTATGAAAATAATTTCCTGCAGAATCTTTAACAAAACTACCATCAGCACTACGAATGATAACAAGCCCTGCATAATCCCTGTTGCTTCGTTGCAAACTATAAATCACAGTTTTTCCCTGCAAGAAATCCTTATTAAAAATATCCTGTAATGGTGGTAACACTTGTTGTTTTGACAAGGCAACACGTGATCTTAAAATCTGCATTCCCGTACTTGTATCTAAAGGAAATTTTTGTTGAATCATTTTTATTATCAACGATTTTCCATTAACAGCATCAGCTCTCAACAAATATTCAGCACAACGTATAAAAATAGTGACTGATGCAGTTTGCCGCATTAGTTGTAATACTTCATTTTTAAAATCCTTTTCATATAAAGAATAAGTTGTCTCTAACAGGTTTTTCTGAAAATAATCTGATAACTGAGTTGCTTTGTTCCATGCCTCATAAAGCTTTTGTTTAGTAAAAGCATCTTTATATTGCAGCAGTTCCATACTCCAAAGTGCATCATTCCATTCACCTTCATTATCGTCATTTAAAGGATCCTGCAAATAGATTTTAATAGAAGTATCAACAAGATAACGGTACCTGGCAGCTTTTGCATCCTGCGTGGTAACCTTACTAAAAACAGTGTCCTGCGAAAAATGTTGTGCAAATATTGAACTGCTGAAAATTAGAATTGCTACTGTCTGAAAAAATCTTATCATGTAGCGAAACTACAACATAGCTCTGCAGCAAAATTTTAAAATTATCTACAGCAGGTGAAAAATCCCGGGGAGAAACCTGCTCAAAAATGTTATCCATTGCATCGTAAACACGATACAGTTAAATAAGCACCTTGAAATAATAATTTATGGAAGACACCGCATTAAAAATGTCAGCTATTTCAGCATTGACAACTGAAGAAAAGATATTTGCAGGTAATCACCTTCAAACATCACTGGTTAAATATAAACATGCAAACAGGCGAATGATAATGGCAGTAATTGGCAGTTGTGCCACCTTTGTATGGATTACTTTATTCAGTATTGGAATGGTAATAGATTCATCTGTTTTCAGGAACACACTTACCTCAGATTTTAGCTGGTATAAATTATCAATGACCTTGCTGACTTATACACCATCCAACATTGCTTTGCTTTGCCTGGCATCAGCATTTATTGGAGGGTGCTCCAGCATGTTGGTAATTACAAAAATTAGTAATGCAAATAGCGACAATGAAACAGATGATGCAATGAATACAAAAATTTTGAATAATGAAACACCAGTCAATGCTATGTTCCAGGGTATCCTGGTTTACTTTGCATTTCTTGCAGGAGTGTTCATTACGAGTTCAAATGCAATTCTTAAACCAACTGCAGAATCATATACACAGGCAGCCGGTATTGTGAGTATGCTGGCTTTCCTGGCAGGTTATGACCCTACTATGTTTCGTTCTTTAATGAGCCTATCTGATAAATTAAAAGGAAAAGAATTGCAGCAATAATAAAAAGTAAATATTCTATTATAAACAGTAGTTTCAATTATAAAATGATGCAGCCAGTGTAAACACTATTGCTCACTTTGGTTTCTTCTTCATTAATAAAACCAATCCAGGTTTCTACTTCACCACCTCTGAGTGATGGAGCTTTCAACACAGCCTCGCAATCTTTGCGTGTACCTGCATCAAGACTGAAAATTGCCTGATTTAATTTTTTGGAATAAGCTACCAAAATAACTTTATCTGTTGAAGAAGTATCACCGGAATTGCTATTATCAGTGAAACTGAAATAAATCCTGTGGCCTTTCATTTTTGAAACTGTTGCATGTTGTGGCAATAGTAAATCTCCTTTTGAAATGAGCACCTTAGAAAAATCAATCTGATAATCCGGGAATGTACCTGTGAGCGCTTTATTCATCAGGATTTTGGTAACCCTGTCAAGACCATTACTGCCTTCCTGGACCGTTGAAGGAAAACTCTTATCAAAAAAACCAGAGCCTGCAAATGCTTTGGTAAAATCGTTGCAGGTCTTAATTTTTTCCAATTGCACCAGTTGAATAGCAGTTTGTCTTTTTGGTAACAGGTTCCTTATTGATAAAAAAGAAGACGGATTGTTTGGATACACCGTTGCAGGTTTCATGTTACCTGTATAAGCATCAGAAATTCTTGTTGACATAGAACTTTGGATTTTATTGGATATTGATTTAAAGGCCTAAATTATAAGTAGTGTTTTAAAAAACTTACCCGATTTGATAAATAAAAGATACAGAAAAGACATTTTTTTAAAATCGAATTTGAGGTGAATAACTTCATTAAAGAGAATAATAGTATCTTCTATGATAATGCACTTCTATAGTTATAAGGTTTATTGCAGAATAATGGTTTAAGTACATTCAACAAAAAACATTTCAATCTAAAAGGCCTCTGCACAAATGAATGAAACAAAGAAGATAAAGTTTAGTGCCCGATAAAAAAACTTCTTTATTTTATTATCAAAAATTCTTTGTTGAAAGCACTATCAATTCAACTTACACTTAACTTTCCCGTTCAAAGAATTTTTATGAGAAAAATGTTGATGTCTTTATGTGCAGTATTATTTATTTCAGGAATACAGGCACAACCATCATTTATTAAAGACAGCCTTGATAGTTACATTCGACATGGAATGAAGGACTGGGATATACCTGGCCTTGCCATCGTTATAGTAAAAGATGGAAAAGTAGTTGTAATGAAAGGCTATGGTGTAAGAAACATAGAAACAAAAGAACCTGTGGATGAAAACACGCTCTTCATGATTGCGAGTAACAGTAAATTATTTACAGCAACCTCACTCGCACAATTAGAGTATGATAAAAAACTTTCACTCGACGATAAAATCACAAAATATTTTCCATGGTATGAAGATTATGACAGCAACACTACCAGCATGGTTACCATTCGTGATATGTTGTCGCATCATCTTGGCACTAAAACTTTTCAGGGAGATTTTACTTTCTGGAATTCCACTCTTTCAAGAGACAGTATCATGTATAAAATGCGGTACTTAAAACCTACAGGCAATTTCCGTCAGCAATGGGGTTATTGTAATAGTTGTTTTCTCACAGCTGGACAGGTAATCCAACAAGTTACAGGCAAACCATGGGAAGTTTATGTTTATGACAGCATCATGGAGCCGTTGGGAATGCTTAATACACATCCTCTTGGAAACAATATGGAATCAATGCCTGATGCTGCTACACCATACACTAATTCGTTTTCAAAAAATCTAGAGCAAGTTCCTTATGACAATGTAGATAACCTGGCACCTGCTGGTTCGATAGTGAGCAATATAAAAGATATTTCAAAATGGTTGCTGTTGCAATTAGATAGTGGAAAATATGAAGGGAAACAAATCATACCCTGGCCTGCAATCAGGCGGACAAGAGATATGAATACAATAATCAGTAGCCGTAAAAACACTTTGCTCCCAATTCATTATTATGAATATGGATTAGGTGTTTTTATGAGTGATTATGGTTGCAAACAAACTTTCGAACACACAGGAGGCGCTGATGGTTTTGTTACCAATACCTGTTTTATACCTGAAGAGAACCTTGGCATTGCCATATTTACCAATAATGATAATCAGGAATTTTTTGAATTGCTGCGATACCAGATACTTGATGCTTATCTTGATTTGCCATACAGGGATTATAATGAAATGGCGCTGCCTGATTTTAAAAATGAAAGGCAGGAAATCATTGACAGGATAAATGGATATGAAGCAAGAGTTAAGGGAAACAAACCTGCTCTGGCTTTGAATGAATATACTGGCAATTATTATAATCAGTTATTTGGAAATATAACAATCAGCAGTAAAGGAAATGATCTGATGATAAAATTCAGCAACCGGAAATTAACTGCCACGCTTCAATACATGGATAATGATGAATGGCTTTTAAAATACAGTCATCCTGGCTTTGGAATTTTTCCTTTAAAATTTGATATCAGTGATGGTAAAGTAAAATCAGTTAATATAAAAGTGAATGACTTTATTGAACAAGATCCTTATACTTTTATCAAAGAATAAGTCGAACTGCGACCTGTTTTTTTGTAAAATTGTTTTTGAAAAAAACAATTAAAACATTTTAAATACATCACCCATGATAAATTATAATTCATCGCTAAACAATACAGGCTTCAGAATAAATCTGATAGTGCTTACATTTACCCGATGAAGAAATATGCAGTTATTGTTGCCGGTGGCTCAGGGAAACGTATGGGGAACATCATCCCGAAGCAATTTTTATTGCTGAGTGGGAAAGCTGTTTTATGGTACACCCTTGATACATTTTTGCGCGCTTATGCTGATATTGAAATTATTCTTGTGTTACCAGAACAACACATCAATAATGGCAAAAATATTATTGCTACATTTTTTGAAGATAGTAACCGCATCCACATCGTGGTGGGTGGCGATACCAGGTTTCATTCTGTGCAAAGAGGTTTACAGGAAGTGAAAGAAGAATCAGTAGTATTTGTTCATGATGCCGTTCGTTGTCTTATATCAGTGCCATTGATTCACCGTTGTTATAAAGATACTCTTGAGCATGGAAGCGCTGTGCCGGCAGTTGCTGCAACAGACAGTATCCGCATATTAAATCATATCCATCATCATGTTGTCAATAGGCAGGATGTGCGCATCATTCAAACTCCGCAAACTTTTTTAAGCCAAATCATTTTGCCTGCATTTAAGCAGGATTATTCTGATGCGTTTACAGATGAAGCAACAGTGGTAGAAGCTAACGGCACACCAGTATTTTTAACTGAAGGTGAATATGACAATATAAAAATCACCAGGCCAATTGACATGATGATTGCAGAAAAAATTCTCGATGAAAGGTCAGCGCTTAAACAGTTGTAAAATTTTTGGGAGTGCATTAAAATGTACCCTTGTGTAAGGTTGGTTCATTGCTCCGAAACTTTTATAAAAATGTGCCACACCCGGTATATCCGAACCTTCAAAATCAAGTAACCATCCTGTTTGCGAAAATTCTTTGATGATGCTGTCATGTAATGCATGACCGGCATGTTGGTTCCTGCCTTCAGCAGTAGTGCAGGAAATAATATTGTATAATCTTGATTGATCTTTCAACAATAAATTTATTGCCAGTGTTGACCCGTCGCATTTAATTTTTCTGACTATAAGATTGTTTTGTTTTTCTTTTATTAAACAAAAATCAAAAAGCTTTTTAAAAACATCTTTACCGATGTGCGGGAAACGTGGTGCATACAATTGGTGGTAAAGATTGATGGCTTCATCAGCACCTGCCTGCACAAAATCAAATGAATGGCATTGTGCTTTATTGAGGTCAGCCTTGAGTTTATCTGAATAAAAAAATGAAGTGGAGTTATAATTTGATGCAAGCGATAAAGTAAAATTGTTACAAATCTTTCCGGTGCCCACAATATTTTTATAATTGAAAGCATAATCACCATACAGGAATTTTTTCCGTAACAAATCAAAACATCCGGCAACAATTTTTTCGCTTACGTTTTTTCCAAACACACCCGCCTGTTGTAAAAATGGAACATGATAACAATATTTGATTCCGTATTTTTTTCGCCAGGGAACAGGCATGATATAATCATAATCGCCCACCACAATTGCATCCCAGTTATCACATAATGTACAAAGAAAATCTGTGGTGGAATAAATCAGTCCGTTAGTGCCAGACTTCAGGCATTGATCCCATTTTTGTTCATCAATTTTATGAGAAGCAAGGAGCTGTAATTGCATATTAATATAGGATAGTTGAGAGATATCACCTGCCCTTGCCCAAAAAGATAGTCTTTAAACTATACAGCAGGATTTTCATATCAAACAATAATGACTTATTTCCTACATATTCCAGGTCATATTGCATACGGTGTATCATGTCATCAACACTGGATGCATATCCATACTGAACCATACCCCATGATGTAAGGCCAGGTTTTACATTTAATAAAAGATGAAAATTATCAGATTGCTTTGCAATTAGCCTGATATAAAAATTACGTTCCGGTCTTGGCCCTACAAAACTCATTTCTCCTTTCAAAATATTCCACAACTGTGGCAGTTCATCCAGTCTCCATTTACGCATTATCCTCCCCCACTTTGTTACCCGCATATCATATTTTGATGACAAGGCCGGCCCGTTTTTTTCTGCATCTACAAACATTGATCTGAATTTATATATTGTAAATGCTTTGCCTTTATAGCCTATTCTTTGTTGCTTAAAAATAATGCTGCCCTTTGATGAAAGCCTGGTGAAAACAGCAATCAATAACATTAAAGGTGATAAAACTATCAGGCCTGTAATGGAAAGCGCGATATCAAACAAACGTTTGAAACGATTTTGTTTTGATGGCAAAAGATCTGTTGATGCAACACCTATATTATTGGCAACAGGGTTGCCAAAATTTACAACGGGCAGGTGAAGCGTTTCAACATTTTGCATATTCAACTACTTAAACAAATTTAGGTACGTTATTGATTTTTTCTAAAATTTTATGTGCTACTTCCATCGCAAGATATCCATCAATTTCATTCACCGCTGTATTCTTGTTTTCATGAATAGCATTTACAAATGATAATAACTCTTCTTTGATTGCATTCACAGGTTCTGCAACAGGATTTATTATTGCAAGCGTTTTATTACCATGTGGTGTTTCAATATCAAAGTTGAATACATCGCCATCTTCAGGTGATTTTAATTTAATGATTTCTGTTTTCTTTTCGAGAAAATTGATACCAATATAAGCATCTTTCTGAAACAACCTCATCTTACGCATCTTCTTCATGCTGATACGGCTGCTGGTCAGGTTGGCCACACAACCATTATTAAACTCAATCCGCACATTGGCAATATCAGGTGTATCTGTCATAACAGCTACGCCGCTGGCTGAAATATTTTTTACATCACTATTGACCAGTTTTAATACGATATCAATATCATGAATCATCAGGTCGAGGATGACACTCACTTCTGTTCCCCGTGGATTGAACTGCGCCAGTCGGTGCACTTCAATAAACATGGGATTGAGTGTTATATTTTTCAAAGCAAGAAATGCCGGGTTAAATCTTTCCACATGACCTACCTGGAATTTCACTCCAGCTTCTTTTACCATTTCTACAATTTGTTTCCCCTCATCCAAAGTATCAGCCATTGGCTTTTCAACAAAAACATGTTTACCTTTTTTTATGGCTGCCTGGCATAAACCAAAATGCATGGTGGTGGGAGCAACAATATCTACAGCATCACATGCATCCAACAATTTATCAATATTGGTAAATCTTTTGATATCATATTGCCCTATTGCTTCTTTCGCTGCCGCATCATTGGGATCAAAAAAACCAACCACTTTTACTCCTTCAATTTCCTTCCAGTTATTCAAATGAAATTTACCTAAATGACCAACTCCAAAGATGCCTACCTTAAGCATAAAAAATTTTGTGCGAAGATACAATGGTTTGCTGTTTAACTTTTTTCAATAAGAGAACAGTTGTTAATAAATAAGGCATAAAGGCAGTTTTTAACAGAATCATTAACCGTTATACATGGAAATAATCAGCAGGCTATTGGAAAATGCATAAAGTAAATTATAATGATATTTTACCTGAACGCTTTTACTTCTTTCCCATCGCAGCAAGTTTCATTTCAACAGCAGTAGCATGGCCAACATATTTTTCAATTTGCTTTTCTACTAGAATAATGAAAGGAGTAAGAATGATAGCCATGGAAAATTTATAAATATAATTCATGGTGCCTACTGCAAATATTTCTGCCCATGTCCAGTTACTGCCCAGCTTGAAAGCAATGGCTAAAACAATAAAGCTGTCAACCAGTTGAGACACAACTGTTGAGCCTGTTGCCCTTAACCAAATTTTCTTTTCACCTGTAGCACGTTTGATGCGGTGAAACACTGTTACATCCACCAACTGGCTCACAAGGAATGCTGTTAAACTGCCGATGATAATCCATAATCCCTGGCCGAAAATACCATTGAAAGCTGTTTGCATATTGTCAATCCCTTTTGTACTGCCAGAACTGATCCAGAAATCAGCAGGAGGTATATGAATGCTCGAATAAAACATGATGAACGCATAACTAATCAATATCACTGCAGTATAACTGATACGCCTTACTGCTTTCGGCCCAAAGTATTCATTGACTATATCCGTCATTACAAACTCTAATGGCCACAACAAAACGCCACAAGTGAGATTGAATGACAACCCCGACTCACCAAACAAACTGAAGTTGGCGGGTTGCCAGCCAAATATTTTTTCCAAAGAAAAAATTTTCATACCAATACATTCAGCAATCAGCGCATTGGCAACAAAAAAAGCGGTAAACCCTATAAACAGTTTTGACGGCTTGTCTTTTAGTATCTGGTTAATCATGCAGTATAAAGAAAAAATAAAATTGAGCAATAAAGAAAACAATATTGGTATATAACAACCACAACGGTATCTTCCTGGTGCGTATGCGGGAAATTAAAATAAGCGCCATCACAAAACTTACCACGTTCACCAATATGGCAGACCATCCTAAAATGATTGATAATTCAATGATGGGCTGAGGTAAATATTTCGGTGCTGAAGAATAACGCATCACCATACATATCAGAAAACAAATATTGCAGATGAAAGCAATTTTAAATAATAATCTTAACCGGCTGGAATTTTTGTTGTCTTTGGTTATTTCTAATTCTGGCTGCTGTGGCTCCATGCGATAAAAATAAAACGAAATATGATTTGAATAATACAATTTATAAACATCTATTGGCTTTCGCCCACTCATAAAAAACCACGCATTATTTATTGCATATCAACATTTATTCATCATTACTTCAATTAGCTTTGCCGCCCTTTATGCAGTTACAGGTAGAAATAAGTTACAAACAAATTTTAAAAATAGCAATGCCTATTGCTGCATCAATCCTTGTGCCCAATATCAACTTTATCACCAATAATATTTTTTTGGGCCATTTAAGTGAGCAGGCTTTGGCCATCGCCGGGATAACCGGAGTTTATTACCTCGTTTTTGGTGTAATGGGATTTGGGTTAAGTAACGGCTTGCAGGCAGTGATGAGCCGCAGAGCAGGTGAAAATAAAACTCACGAAATAGGGATGTTGTTTTTGCAGGCTGTGCGCATATCATTAGCGCTTGCCATCTCTGGTATTTTAGTTACCAATTTTATTGCTCCGGTTATTTTAAAATATTCGTTGCACAGTCAACAGGATATTGAAATGGCAATTTCGTTTTTACGTATCCGCATCTGGGGCCTGCCATTTTTATATATCTATCAAATGCGCAATGCTTTATTGATAAGTATCAATCAAAGTAAGTATTTAATAATTGGTACTGTTGCCGAAACTGCAGCAAATATTTTTTTCGATTATGCATTTATTTTCGGTCATTTTGGTTTTCCTGAAATGGGTTTTAATGGTGCTGCTTATGCATCAATTATAGCAGAGATTACAGGGCTTGTAACGATTTTCAGCGTTATACATTTTAAAGGCATCAGTAAAAGCACCGGTCTATTCAACAATAAAAAGCTGAATATAGCATCTACCCGACTTATTCTACAACAATCCATGCCAATTGTCCTTCAGTTTGCTATTAGCGTAGGCAGTTGGGAATTTTTTTATATTTTGATTGAACACCACGGCACACAGGCACTTGCTATTTCCAATATCATGCGTAACCTGTTTGGTGTTTTCGGTTGTTTTGCCTGGGCATTTGCTTCAACAAGCAATAGCATGGTGAGCAATGTGATTGGACAAAATTTAGAAAACCGTGTAAAAGAATTAATTTATAAAATCACCCGGTTAGGTTTATTATTTTCCTGCAGTATTGCCCTACTCATCAATATTTTTATCAGGTATTTTTTAAGTGCTTATGGCCAATCAGATGATTTTATTGATGCGGCTATACCTGTTGCAAGAATCATATCGTTGGCATTAATATTTCAATCCGTTTCAACAATTTGGTTAAATGCAGTTGTGGGCACCGGCAACAGCAGGCGCAACCTTGTTGTAGAAATTGTGGCCATTTTTTTATATTCTATTTATGTGTATTTGGTGCTTGAGCATTTTCAGCTTTCCATCAGTATTGGCTGGATGAGTGAATGGCTCTACTGGATTGTAATTTTTATCCCTTCTTTCTGGTATATACAAAGCAATAATTGGATGGGAAAGAAAATATAATTGTAACTGTTGGGGATAAATAAAAATTTTTATTTGTACTGCTTTTTTGCCATTCAACTAAACTTTACATCCATTAACATTCATCAGCATTTATCTTTACTGTTTTTACTGAAATATTTTTATGGAAGGCAGTTATATTGAAGATAAAATTTTTGAAAAAGTTGACCTAACCGGTAATCACCTGAAACAAGGCGAATATGAAAATTGCACGTTTAATGGATGTGACTTAACTGGGGCTGATCTATCAGGTATCATTTTTATAGAATGTATTTTTACGGGTTGTAACCTGAGCCTTGCAAAATTGAATACTACCACTTTCAGAGACGTGCATTTTATTCATTGCAAAATGCTTGGGCTGAATTTTGAACAGTGCAGTGGCTTTGGATTAGCTTTTAGTTTTGAAGAATGCATTTTAAATCATTCCAGTTTTTATCAAACAAAAATCAAAAAAACAAAATTCACCAATACACAGTTACACGAAGTTGATTTCACAGATTGCGATCTTGGCCTGGCTGTGTTTGATAACTGTGATTTGTTGAATGCAAAATTTGAAAATACCATTCTTGAAAAAACAGATTTCAGGACTTCTTATAATTATATCATTGATCCGGAAATCAATAAAATAAAAAAAGCAAAATTTTCATTACCTGCAGTAACAGGCCTATTAAACAAATACGACATAGAGATAAAATAAATGATTGAAATTATTTGCATACAAAACAAGAACATCAGTGTAAAATTTAAGGAACACATTTTACATGTATTTACTGATGCAGAGTTGAAATCATTACTCTCTCAAAAAACGGAAGTTTTAACTGATGAACTGGTGGAAGCAATCTTGCTAAAATACCGTTCATTGTTCAATACAGATTTTACGGTAAGCAGAAAATCATTGGCTGTAGAAATATGGGGCCATATTTATGCTGACAAATTGATGATAGCATTGCAGTCAGTTGCAATATTTGGGTTCATGAAAAGATTGATTGAAAGATTTAAAAAAAGGTTTGAGAAAATTGATATTGGTGAAAAAGGCCATGACTATAATCGCTTCCTGTGGGATTTTCTGGCGAAATTCAAACCCCGGATTGCAAAACTTTTGCCAAAGTAGATTTATAATGCAGATACTATTATCATGCAAACGAAAATCATTATTAAATGCTTTTCATAATTCAGTAATGATCTTTATATTTGCAGCCCTCAAAAGAGTATGGCCCCGTAGCTCAACTGAATAGAGTATTTGACTACGGATCAAAAGGTTTCAGGTTTGAATCCTGACGGGGTCACAAAGCCTTGCACAAAGTGCGGGGCTTTTTTGTTTGTAGCTATGAACTTTATCAAAAATATCTTTTCCAATTTTTCCTGAAAACACAAATGCCTTACCTGAATTAACAAGTAAGGCACTTTGGCGGAGGGAGAGGGATTCGAACCCCCGGACCTGTTACAGTCAACGGTTTTCAAGACCGCCTCATTAAACCGCTCTGACATCCCTCCGGCGCAAAAATAAGGTTTGAAATGTATTATCAAAATAATAATGCGGCGTTTTATTTTTTTCTGCAATTCATATCACAACCATCTGTCATCAATTCCAGTCAATCAAAAACATCCTGCTTATTTTTGCAGCACTACATGAAACATCTTGCAGCGCTTAATCAGTATTTTTGGAAATACAGGATTCGTTTTTTACTGGGCATTTTATTCGTAACTGCCTCTAACTATTTTTCAGTGATGGCGCCGGAGGTAACAGGTTATGTGGTGAGCCAGGTGCAGCAATATATTTCTCATCAACCTATGAAAATTAGAGAAAACTATTCATCATCTGTACAGTTATTAATCAATTGGCTGCAACATTTTGATTTCAGTAAGATTGTTTTAATCAGCAGCATCTCCATTTTGGTGTTGGCTTTGCTTCGTGGTTTATTTATGTTTATGATGCGGCAAACTTTAGTTGTCATGAGCCGCCATATTGAATATGATTTAAAGAATGCTATTTACAAACATTATCAGCAGTTGGATATGGGCTTCTTTAAAACACATAGCACCGGTGATATGATGAACAGGATCACTGAAGATGTAAGCCGGGTAAGGATGTATGCCGGGCCAGCAATTATGTACACAGTGAACCTGCTTGCATTGATTATCCTTTGCCTTGTCAATATGCTGCGTAAAGATTTTAATCTGACCTTAATTGTTATCGCACCATTACCCATCCTTGCCATTACAATTTATATTGTCAATACTGTCATCCATAAAAAAAGTGAGAGAGTACAATCTCTGCTCTCCGACCTCACTACCAATGCACAGGAATCATATTCAGGAATCAGGGTGATAAAATCTTTTGTGCAGGAAAAGGCTATGCTTATTTTTTTTAGCCGCAACAGTGAGGCATATAGAAAAAATGCAGTAAGCCTGGCAAAAGTGGAAGCTATATATTTTCCAAGTATGACTTTATTGGTAGGGTTAAGCACTTTGCTCACTATCCTCGTTGGTAGTAAAATGGCCATAGCCAATCCTGATAAAGTTGGAGTAATAGTTGAGTTTGTGATTTACATTAACATGCTCATGTTCCCAGTAAGTGCAATTGGAAGTGTAGCCAGCATGGTGCAAAGAGCTGCTGCTTCACAAAAAAGAATCAATGAATTTTTAGATACAAAACCTTTGGTTGCGACTCCTGTTAATACGCCAAATGAAAAATTGCATGGAAGCATTGTTTTTAAGAATGTAAGTTTTACTTATTCTCACACCGGTATTAAGGCATTGAAAAATCTTTCATTTGAAGTGAAACCCGGCGAGAAAGTGATGATACTTGGCAAAACCGGTAGCGGCAAATCAACCATTTCGCAACTGCTCTTAAGATTTTATGATCCCGATGAAGGTGCTGTTTATATAGGTGACCAAAATATCCGTGATGTAGATTTAAACACGCTCAGAAATTATATCAGCTATGTTCCCCAGGATGTATTTCTTTTCAGTGATTCTGTAGCAAACAATATCAGTTTTGGGTTGAATAGCCAACAGTCTGAATCAAATATAAAAAAATATGCAGCTTATGCAGCTATTGATAATGAAATCAATGCATTAGACAATGGATATGAAACTTTAGTTGGAGAACGTGGGGTAACATTAAGTGGTGGTCAAAAGCAAAGAGTTTCCATTGCCCGTGCTTTATTGAAAGAAGGCCGGATAATGTTATTGGATGATAGCCTGAGTGCCGTTGATGCGAAGACAGAACACAGGATTGTAGAGAACCTGAATGCTTTTCTACAAAACAAAACAACAATAATTATTACCCACAGGATTTTCAGATCTATCAGCTTTGACAATATCATCATTTTAGCAGATGGTGAGATTATTGAATCGGGTACACATGATGAGTTGTTGGCGAAAGATGGCTATTATACTGAGCTATATAACCTACAATTGAGTGAAGAAAATGCATCTTGATAATTTTCCTTAGAAATTTTGGTAATTGTAAAACAATATTATATTTGCTCTTTAAGCATTATTGTAAAACCAAACCAAACCAAAGTGGCTTACGAAAATAACGATAAAAAAATGGAAAGCGTTTATAGCAAACGCATTAAGGCTGGAAAAAGAAGGACATATTTTTTTGATGTAAGGGCGACAAGGGGTAATGACTACTACCTCACCATTACAGAAAGCCGCAAACGTTTTAATGACGGTGGATATGACAGGCACAAACTGTTTTTATACAAAGAAGATTTCAATAAGTTTTTGAAAGCTTTGAACGAGGCAGTAGATTATGTAAAAACAGACCTGATGCCCGATTTTGATTTTGATGCTTTCAACCATGAATATCCGGAAGGCGATACACCAGCAGCAGCAGATGGAGCAGAAATTGAAGTGGAATTAGAAGCAGACGATTTAACTGCCACCTCCGGTAATACAGACGAAGTTGACAAATGGTAAGTAACTAAGGATATGTTTTCCAAAAGGCTGTTTGAATAAACAGCCTTTTTAATTTGTTGGATTACCTGTATTTTTCCAATAAAATAAAAAACTTTTGCCTTCTGATAAAACAAAATTGGGTTTCAGGCGTATTGTAACATTAACCTAAATAATTGGTGAATGAAATTAATCAAGAAAATTATTTTCATCCTGGTGATGATATTTGCAGGGGTTATTACTGTAAAGGCACAATTATATAAAATAAACCTTGACCAGAAAATAAACAAAGCTTCATTAGTTGTTGAAGGGAAAGTGATTGACCAACATTCTTTCTGGAATGATGCCCATACTGTAATTTATACTTCCAATACTATTCATGTTTATAAACTCTTTAAAGGAAAAATAATTTCGGGTAATATTGAAGTTGTTACATTAGGTGGCACTGTAGAAGACAAATGCCTTATTGTAAGCGACGTCTTAAGTCTTCGCAAAAACGAAACCGGGATGTTTTTCCTGAATGAAAATGCTGACGGTTTACATTCACCGGTTACAAAAAGATTATTGTACGATGTATATAGCAGCAGGCAGGGATTTTTAAAATATGCAAGAGATAAACAAAATGCTTTTGCACCATTTGCAAAATATGATAATCAGACATTATATCAATTAATACAACAACAAACGGGTGTAAAAGAACAAATCATTGATAGCGATAAAACAGGCAGCTCTTCGCCAATAGTGGAGGGTGGTCAAGTGAGTAACGGAACTACTGCAATTGCAATCACCTCCTTCTCTCCTGCATCTGTGCATGCAGGCGCAATCAACGACGATGCCAATAATATTTTAACGATTAACGGTTCAGGGTTTGGAGACACCCCATCAGACGCCGCTGCAGTTGAATTTAAAGATGCCAACAGTGATAATTTGGTTCCTGATTATGATGTAGATTACACATCACCATATATAATTTCATGGTCAAATAGTAAAATTGTACTGCACGTTCCTGATCGTGCAGCTACAGGTAAAATTGCGGTTGTTGCCAATGATGGCACCGTTGCCACTTCAACGACTGAATTGAATGTATTTTATGCGGTACTTGATGCATTATTTAATCAGACTGTGGGAGTGGATGTTATTAAGGAGCCAAGACTGATGAACACAAACGGTTCAGGCGGTTATACCATTCAATACAGTACAAATACTGCCGGTGGTGGAAAAGATTTTTCTACTTCTCCTGCCAAAGCAACTTTTGAAAGGGCATTGGCTACATGGAAAGAAGTTGCAGGTGCAAATTTTATTGTGGGCGCTACTACAACTATTCAAAAAGTTGAAGATGACAGGGTCAATATTATAATGTATGACAACAAAAATACAGGTGTACCCAAAATGGCTGATGGTGTGCTTGAATCAACATATAGCTGGTTTTCTGCCTGCAAAGTGGGCAATGTTATTCAGGTTGCACAAAAAACGGGGTTCGATATAATCATCAGGAATGACAACGTTTCAACAGGAACAAAAGTAACTTTTGAAGAAGGCCCCTGCTTTCCTGCAGAGGGTACTTATGATCTTGAAATGATCATCCTGCATGAGTTGGGCCATGCATTGAACCTCGCACACATTAACGATGACTATGAAGATGGGGGCAACAGCTATCAATCTATCAATCCATCTAAATTAATGCATTACTCTATTCTTGATTATGTGGACAGAAGGTCGCCTGATGCATCTGCATATCAGGCAGCATTGTATGAAATTACACCACAGCACAATACTTATGGCTCTTGTGGATTATTTACCAGCGAAATGACACCTTTATCAGCAATTACTATCAGCAATGATGAATGTCCTTCCACCTTTCCTTCTACTCAAATTGCTGATAACACAACAGTTTCAATAGATCTTATCCATGCTACAAGTAATAAACTCACTGACCCATCATTTAAACAGGTAACCTGTAATAATAACGGTACATCTATTACTAATAATGCTTATTATGCTTTCACTACCGGTTCTGAAACTGTTGTGACTTTGGATATAAAAAATTTTACTTTACTTCCTTCTGACCTTGCTTCCTGTACTGGTGAAGGTGTGAGGCTTGCATTGTATGATGTGCAATCATGCCCTGAAGGCCAAAACTATCCGCAACCTGTAACCTGTGCAAGTTTTGCAGCGAATGGTGCATTAGAACTTAAAAATCTGCAAGCCAACCATAAGTATCTATTATATTTTGATGGCATCAGAAACACTAAAGCATCTTTTAATGTTGTATTCAATAGTGACAGTTCACTTATTCCAGACAACAACACAATAGAAGTAATAACATCACCCAATCCGGTGGAAGGCGGAATTTTAAATGTTCAACTGAATAATATTTCAAATGCTGCAGTTAACTATCAATACGTTTTATATGATGCAGTAGGAAAACAAATTGCTACTGGTAAGATAACGCTTACCCAACCTACAACCCGTTTTCAGGTTCAAATGAAAAATAAATCACATGGAATTTATTTTCTGAGAGTTATAGATGATAAAGGCAATAAAATATCAATAAAAAAGATTTTAAATCTATAGACATTTAGTTTAGGTTTATGATGAAAGACTTAGATGAATAAAACCAAAATGAATAAGTAAAAGAAAAATTACAGAATGTATTTGAAAAGGATTTTACCAAACTTTATCAAAGCAAACTGCGAAATGTATAAATTAATCAAAGAAATACCATTGCAAATTTGTAATTTTGCAACCCTGTTTGTAATTTGAGTTAAGTTTAACACAGCAAGCATAATTTTTTCGTATCAGCTTTAATAACAAAGTACAATAAGTATGAGGCAGCTAAAAATTGCTACCCAGATCACCAACCGTGATTCCCAGGCCGTAGAAAAGTATCTGCAGGAAATTTCAAAAATTCCGATGATCACTCCCGAAGAGGAAACAACACTGGCTCAAAGAATCAAGATGGGTGACCAGAGAGCACTGGACAAACTCGTGCAGGCCAATTTACGTTTTGTGGTATCTGTTGCTAAGCAGTACCAGCATCAGGGTCTTTCTCTTAGCGACCTGATCAACGAGGGCAACCTCGGATTGATAAAAGCAGCCCAGCGTTTCGATGAAACCAAGGGTTTTAAATTCATCTCATACGCTGTATGGTGGATCCGCCAGTCTATCTTACAGGCGTTGGCAGAGCAGGGCAGATTGGTCCGCTTGCCTCAAAACAAAATTGGCACCTACAACAAAGCAAATAAAGCCTATATGGCTTTTGAGCAGGAACATGAACGTGAACCCTCAACTGAAGAATTAAGTGAAATTCTTGAAATGAGCGAAACCGAAATCAACAACATTTTCCAGAGCAACACCCGCCACACCTCTCTTGATGCACCTGTGCATGAAGCTGAAGATGTAGCTATGGGTGATTTACTGGAGGGTAGCGATGATACGGATGAAGACGTGATGAAAGATTCTTTACGCGAAGAAATCAAACGTGTATTAAAATCTTTAAGCCCACGGGAAGCAGAAATTGTAAACGCGTATTTTGGCCTTGAAGGCGAAAATGGTGTAACCATTGAGCAGATTGGAATGAAATATGACCTTACAAAAGAACGTATCCGCCAGATAAAAGAAAGGGCTATCAAACGCTTACAAAAAGCACGTTACAGCAGTTCACTCAAATCGTATTTAGGATAACTTTCCTGCTCATAGAGAAAGGTAAAATAAAGAAGCTTTAAAAGCCGCCGTAAGGTGGCTTTTTTTATTCTATTGTTTTATTAAACTCTTTTTTCATGATATGTGTAAAAACATATTCTTGCATAAAATAATTTTCTACTTTTCATACAAACTCTCATCTGTTACATTTGCTAATAACTTTTTGAATGAATAAAAAAGAACATCAACAGGCTTTCAGACTACTTAAAAATTTATTGATACTTGTTGTTCTTTTTTTTATTGTGGACAGGCTGCTTGGACTCTGGCTACAACACCGTTTCAAGACTGTATCGCAGGGTGATATAAAAACATTTGCCCACAGTATCACCAATCCCACCGAAGATATTTATATCTATGGCAGTTCCCGTGCCCTGCATGGTTATGATTGCAATGCTTTTACTAAGATACTCGGCTTTTCCTGTTTTAATAATGGCAAACAAAACTCAACAATATTATATCATGAAATGATATTAAAAGAAATGTTGAAAAAACATATTCCAAAAATTATCATTCTTGATTTTGCGCCAAAAGAATTGAGCTGGGGTGAAGCATCTAACAGTAAAACAGTTTTAGCTAATACAATTTTACCTTACACCATCCATGATACAGCATTTGCAGCTATTGCCAGACAAAAGTTTCCACAGGAATATTATAAAGCTCAACTTTCAAGATTATACGCTTATAAAGAATCAATTCCCGCAATGTTTAATACACGAGAAGATGGAGGACAAGAAGTACATGGTTACCGACCATTAAATGGTTCTAAAGTAAGAATACAACCCATGAATTATACTAATGAAGTGGAGCAACCGGATTCAGATGCTGAACGTGCATTTGATTCATTCATCAAAACAGTTGCAGATAAACACATCAGGCTTTACGTTATTCTCTCCCCTATTTTCGTAAAGCAATATTCAACTACACCTTCTATTGAATATGCAAAATCAATATTGAAAAAATATAATATCCCTTTCTGGAATTATGCATTCGATACTACATTATATAAGCATGAATATTTCTACGATTATATTCATCTCAATGCACAGGGCGCCAGGTTATTTTCAGAAAAAATTGCAGAAAGAATTAAACAGTATGAAGACTCAGTTAATACTCATCTTCATTAAACAGGAAATCTTCCTGACTTGGATAGTCAGGCCAAATATCTTCTATGCTTTCATATACCTCACCTTCGTCCTCCAGTTCCTGCAGGTTTTCAACCACTTCAATAGGCGCACCGGAGCGGATTGCATAATCAATCAATTCATCTTTTGTGGCGGGCCAGGGCGCATCTTCCAAATAACTGGCTAACTCTAATGTCCAAAACATAGCCTTTCAAATTTTGCGCAAATGTAAGAGTTGCAGCGAAATATCCAAATTCAAGTTTTTACCTTTTGTTTACTTCACCCAAAAACCGATTTATTTGCTGAATTGATACTATTTATCCCATCTTTGAAGCAATATTTATTTTAGAAAACTTTCATTAAGTTTTTTTAGTAAAATTTCATGTTAGGAGGACGGAATACTAATGCTTACAGCAAAAAACATTAAAAAGAATTACGGACAGGTAGAAGTGCTCAAAGGCGTTGACCTTGAAATCTGTAATGGTGAAATTGTTAGTATTGTTGGTTCTTCAGGTGCAGGCAAAAGCACGCTGCTGCATATTCTCGGCACGCTTGATGCGCCTGATACCGGTGAAATTTTTCTCAATAATATTGCTCTTCATTTACTCAAAGGGAAAAAACTTGCTGACTTCCGCAACCATCATATCGGCTTTGTTTTTCAGTTCCATCATTTACTGCCCGAATTTACCGCTCTTGAAAATGTTTGTATTCCCTCCTGGATTGCCGGCAACAGTAAAAAACATACTGAAAAAAAAGCAAGTGAATTGCTTAATACTTTAGGCCTTCAGGACAGGATACACAACAAGCCTAATCAACTCAGTGGTGGAGAACAACAACGTGTTGCTGTTGCCCGTGCACTCATCAATAAACCTGATATCGTTTTTGCTGATGAGCCAACCGGCAATTTGGATTCTGTGCATGCAAGGGAATTGCATAATCTTTTTATACAGTTGCGCAAAGATTTCAAACAAACATTTTTAATTGTTACTCACAATGAAGAGATGGCACAAATGAGCGACCGGATCCTGCACATGAAGGATGGAAAGATTGTTTAAGAACTGAAACAATTAACCCGAGTTTATTAAAATGTATATACAACAATTTATCAGCTTTTCCTGAAAATGAAATAGAACTGATTATAGTTCATATTCTTTATTTGAAATCATCAGGGTGTTTCTACTGTATCATTGAAATGACTATTTTATTTTTTTTAAAAATAAGAATGGATAGGGAATAAATTTTTTTTGATGGTTATCTATAGGAAATTTTTTTCATTCAGTAATAATTGTCTTTTTAAATATTTTTCTTCCTTTATCATTAAAATAATTCATCCTGAAAAAAATAATGCCTGCTGAAAAAACTGTGAGAGCGCTAATCAAAAAAATGGATGCATTTATACCGTAAGCATCTGCAATGATTCCAGTGAGAATAGCGCCGATAGCATAACCAAGATCTCTCCACAACCTGAAAACACCAATACTTTTTGCCCTGTCTTCAGGGTGCGTATTGTCTGCGACAGTTGCGAGGAAAGTTGGGTAAACCAAAGCAGTTCCAAAGCCCAGTAACGCTGAAAGGAAGATAAAATAAAACATACTGTTGGCAATTAAAAAACCAATCAATGCAAAACCTTGTATTATCATACCTGTGAAGAGTAAATCTTTTTTGCAAAAAACATCAGCCATCTTACCTGTAAACAATTGCCCGATGCCCCACACTGCCGGATAGATTGCAGTTACAATTCCAACCTCTGCAATGTTGAAACCCTTACCTGCCAACAGGATAGGTAAAATGCCCCATGCCATACCATCATTAAGGTTATTGATTAATCCTGCTTGTGATACGGAACTGAGATTTTTATTATGAAGCGTTGTATCCCAGAAAATATTTTTGAGTTTGGGTGTTGCACTTGTTGTTGTTTCTACAGAAACATGGTGCCTTGTATCTTTAACAAGCAACCAACTTGAGAAGAATCCAAGGATTGATAATACAATACCAACATAAAATGGATAAGGTCGCAAACCATATTCAGAGGCAATCCATCCTGTAAGAAAAGCAATCAATGCGAGTGCGAGATAACCTGAAAATTCATTCAACCCCATCGCCAGCCCTCTTTGTTTTTCACCTACCAAATCAATCTTCATCACCACTGTGCTGCTCCATGTTAAACCCTGGTTGATGCCCAATAAAACATTGGCAGCAACGATATAATTCCAGTTGCTGGCATACATTAAAATAAATGGGACAGGGATACCAAAAAGCCAACCGATGGTGAGTAAATTTTTTCTGCCAGCTTTGTTGGCCAATGCCCCTGTAAAATAATTGGTGCAGGCTTTTACAATCCCGAAAACAATGATGAATGAAAGTATAGCAGTCTTTGCAGCAACATGAAACTCATCTTCGGCAATGCGTGGTAGGATACTTCTTTCAAGTCCCACCATGCCACCAACAAACGCATTGATGATGACGAGTAAAGTAAATTGTTTCCAGTTGTCTTTTAAGCCTAACTTAACTTCCATAATATCTCTTTACATATTTCAAGTAAGGCTTGTTTACTTTTTTTCAAGATTCTTTAAAGATTGCATAAGGTCATCTCCATGCAAATCTTTTGCTACAATAACTCCATTGCCATCAATAAGAAAATTATAAGGTATGCCTTCAAGGCCATATAATTTGGCAGGCGCTGAATTCCAGAATTTCAAATCACTCACCTGTGGCCATTCAATACTAAATTTATTGATGGCATTTATCCAGTTTTCTTTTTTACTGTCAAGAGAAACTCCATAAATTGTAAAACCGTCAGCATTGGTAAATTTTGCTTGCTGATATTTCTGATAAATTGTTTTTAGTTCCGGTTGTTCTTTCAGACAAGGCGCACACCAGCTTGCCCAGAAATCTATCAAAACAATTTTGCCTTTTAAAGATGAGAGCGCAATTGTATCACCCTGTGGGTTGGGCAAATTTATATCAGGCGCTTTTGTGCCAATATCCAAACCAACATCTGTTGCAGCCTGTGCAAATGAACTTGCTGTTATAAATAAAAAACAAATCGAAATAAAAATTTTCCTGGTAAGGTTCATCATTTGTATTATTCATTTATTGAATAACCATGGTCAATCCAATCGGTTTTTAAATTATGAGGAAGATTTAAAAGCATAGCGTGATTGAATTTCATTTCATTCAAAAGATTAAATGCAGGCCGAACATTAGGGCAACGATCAAAAGGACAGCATCCGCAATAAATAACAATTGCACGGTCTTTATTTTCTGTAGATAAAATCTGTTTGAGTTTATCAAGGTTTTCTGCTTCACTGGCAGGACCGGCATCCACAGAAGTCTTGATTAATGCAGAAGGCCCCACGCAGATGATGAGCGGTTTATCAGCAGTATTTGAATTGATGATACTATCTAATGCAGCAGGCGAAATTAACTGGCCTGCTCTCCAGGGTTCTGTCTTTTGTGAAAAACCAGGTTGCATGAATGCAATCAAAATCAAAGCAGCAAGGATGAATCTTAATCTGAATTTCATGTGTTTTATTTTTTTAATCATGAACTTATATTATTCCAATTATAATCAGAATGCTTACAAATTACTGTATAAAAAATTAATTGCAACATTCACTTCCACAACAACCCTTTTCTTCCCCATGTTTTTCTGCATATACTGTTATACTCCTGATAGTAACACCTGAATTTTTGAAATCATTCACTTGCTTTGCAGAAAGGTATTGTTGCAAAATATCATCAGGGATAACAATAGCTTTATCCTTTTGAATGGTAATTTGTTTGAAGCCTGCATCTTCAATTTTCTGTAGGTAATCTCTTTTTTGAATAGCGCCAGAAACACAGCCTGCATACATTTCAGCAGCCCGTTTTATTTCATTGGGCAATTCTCCATCCAATACTATATCTGCAATTGAAAAATGCCCTCCCAGTTTTAATACCCGGAAAATTTCTTTTATTACAGCATCTTTATCGGGTACAAGGTTCAGCACACAATTGCTTACAATCACATCTGCTGTATTTGAACTGACGGGCATTGTTTCTATATCACCCTGCCTGAACTCTACATTATTAAACTCCAGCGTTTCTGCATTCTTTCTTGACCTGTCAATCATTGCCGGTGCAAAATCAATACCTATTACTTTTCCTGTTTCGCCGGTTTCATGTCGTGCGATAAATGCATCATTACCTGCCCCACTGCCCAAGTCTATAACCACATCACCCTTTTTTATTTTTGCAAACTGCGTGGGCAAACCACAACCCAACCCTAAATCTGCATCCGGGTTATATCCTTCAAGGTCTGCATAATCATCATTCATGATATTATACACTTCATCACTGCAACACCCTGAACCGCAACATGCACTTTGATTAACTTCTTTTTCCTGTAAAGCTATTTCACTGTACTTCTGCTTTACCACCTCATTTATTTGTTCCTGTGTTTTCATAATAATTGTTTTATTGATAAAATTTTAAAATATTTCTATACCCCTGTAAATGATTTCTCCTGAAGTGTTTTTAATAATCGTAATATTGCGATAATTCATATCAAAATAAATCAGCAGCATCTTTTTCTTTCAACGATGCTGCTGAAAAACTTATCCAGCAGGGATTTTGCAACCATCCATTCCTTTTCATCAATGCAATAACATACTTTGGCTCCTTCTATCTCACCTTTTATCAAACCTGATTCTTTTAATTCTTTTAAATGCTGTGAAACCGTGCTTTGCGATAGAGGCAATTCCTCAACAATATCACCACAAATGCAGCCATTATTTTTTAAAAGAAACTGAAGGATAGCCACCCTCGCCGGGTGAGCCAAAGCCTTTGCATATTTTGAAATGCGGTTATGCTTTACTGAAAATTCTTCCTGTTTTCCTGCTCCCATAATATTAATCGCAATATTACGATAAATAAATTTCCTGCAAATAAATTTTGCAGGAAATTTAATCAATTATTTTATTCTGAATCTCAACCCTCCATAAAACATCCTGCCGGTCAAGGGCCCCCATATCATGGATGTATCAAAGTATTTACTGAAAGGTTCATCGGATGCAATGATGGCATTTTCCTGGTAGAAGTTGGTAATGTTTTCTGCTCCAAAATAAACATCAACAATATTTTTCTTACCAAAACTTTTTGCAATCTGTGCATTCATCAAAGTATAAGCAGGAGAATAATCAGCCCTTTGATATTCTTGTGGGTTTGACTGTGTTGAAGGCAAACGTTTCCTGCTGTTATAACTGATGGTATAATCAAACTTCCAGCTATTGATACTGTATCCGAGATTAGCAAAAGCACGGTTCTTTGAAGTGAATGGCTTTTGCAAAAGCACGGAATCATAAGTTGTTTTTACATCAAATAAACGATAAGCCAACCTGACATCCAACCTTTGGACAGGAATGAATGACAACTCTGCCTGCAAACTGTTGGAATAAGATTTTCCCTCCAGGTTATAAAATTTTATTTCCCTTGCATTTTCCAAATCAACAATAACCTGGTTGGTAAAATCATTCCTGTAAAAGTCAACAGCAGCAGAAGCAGAGCGGTTAAACAACCTGAATTTCTGGTCTATGCTAATGCCTTTGTTCCAGGCTATTTCAGGCTTTAAACCATAAGCGCCTTTTGCAGATGATACTATTATTTCAATCATCCTTGCACTTGCAAAGACACCATTGTTTTCTGCAAAAATATTTGCTGTTCTTTGTCCGCGCCCTGCACTCAACCTGATAGTGGTTGATTTAAATGGTGCATACCTGATGTTTAATCTTGGTGTAGTAAACCAACCATATAAATTATTATGGTCTTCGCGTAAACCTGCAACAACATCGAAGTTGGGCAACGGAGACCCGGTGTATTCAAAGAATGCACCGGGCACAATTTCAGTGCGTTTAAATGCAGCGCTGTCAAGGGTTTCATCATATTTATCATACACAAAACTGAGGCCTGTCCTGAACTTATGAATCGTTGTATTGATGATAGACTGATAAATCAAATTAGCATAAAAATTCTGCTGGTGTGAATTATAAGTTGTGAGACCAAAATATGAATCCTGCTGATGGTTATATGCAGAAAGTTGCAGGCCGATGCTTTTATATTTTTTCTGTGGAAAGACATAGCCTATTTTTCCAAAACCTTCAATACGGTTTGTGTGGATACCTAAACCATAATGATTGGTTGTGAATTTATCTGTTGATTTATTGTAATCAACTTCACCTCCTGTTTTATCATCATTCAGATATTTTATTCCGAACTGTGACATGAGGCCTTTTGCATTTTCAAAACTCCAACGGTTTTCTACTGTAAATAAATTACCTGTTGGCAAATCACGGAAACCATCATGGTTCATGTCCACATTTTTGTTGGTAAGAAAATTATCATGCAACAATAATGCAGTTGACCATTTCTCATTTACTTTCTGTGAAAGGTTAAGATTTAAATCTGTTTTTCCAAAACTGTTGACATAAGCATTGGCAAAAAGTTTTTCTGCAGTTTGCGGCTTCTTTAATTCAACGTTTATTTGTCCTGCTATGCTTTCAAAACCATTGGCAACGGAACCTGTGCCTTTACTGAGTTGCATGCTTTCAATCCATGTGCCGGGGATATAATTTAAACCCTGTGCAATGGCAAGTCCCCTTGGCCCGGGAAGATTTTCTAATGTGAGCTGGGTGTAAATACCGGCAAGCCCAAGCAATTGAATTTGTTTTGAGCCTGTGACTGCATCATTGTATGAAACATCAACAGATGGATTGGTTTCAAAACTTTCACTCAGGTTGCAACAGGCTGCTTTAAATAATTCTTTCTGAGTAATCACATTAGTGCGTACAACATCATTGTTCCTGATAAAACTGGAAGCACCTGATGTGGTAACTTTCACTTCTTTCAATTGACGGATATTGGCTAAAATTATTTTCAACATATTGCTCGGCATAACAGTAATTGTGTCTGAATGGTAACCTGTGTAACTCACTACTAACATCTCACCTGATTTCGGCAAACTGAAAACACCACTCTCATTTGTTGTAGTTCCATTTTTTGTATCAAGCCAAACAACAGAAGCGCCAACAAGTGGTTTAAAATTTCCAGCATTGTCTTCTTCCATCACAACACCTTTGATGATTTCATCAGGCTGGTTTGACAATGAAGAAGAATCGTTTAAAGGATGTATTGCATGCACATTATCCTGCTCCCTGTATTTACAACATTCAGGCAAAGCGTTATACACTAAATCATCTGCTTTTAAATCTCCTACATCATGGCCGACATCTGCAATTCTTTGCTGTATTTTCTGAATAGAAGTTTTTGCGGGGTCATAAACCAAAGAGAGCATTTTTGTTTCAGCGCTCCAGTTGGCTGATTGTACACCACGGCCTGCAGCAGCAGCTTCAATTCTTGGCTTGCATAATGCATCACAGGCACCACTCACATGAAATGAAATCATACTATCTTTTTGAGCCTGAGCTTGAAGAATATTGATAAATAATGCAAGTAATGTAATATAAAAAAGTTTCATTGAATTAAAATTGTGTGTTTTGAAAAATAGAAATACAGGTAAAATCTTTACCTGAGATTATTCTTTAAAACATTCAATCAAATCCTGAAAACGCAATGAGAAATATAACCTGGCACCGAAGCAATTAAAGGTGGTGCATGAAGAATATTTGCAGCAGTATTGTTGTGGTTGAAAATATTATTGACAAAATAATTTGGAATATCTGCAACGATAAATGTAAATGGTGCAAGCGGTACTGCAGCCACATCAGTTGCTACATGCGAATCATTTACTTTCAGCGATTGGAATTTCACTTTGCAGCAACCATCCTGGTCTTTTGCACCTTCAGCCAGAACAAGTTATATTGATTCCAGTTTTTCACAGCAATAATCTGCTTTAATTGCAAAACCGGTTGTGGATAATGCATAAATGATTGCAACAAATATGGTGATAAACCTCTTCATTTAGCTTTTGCAAAAATAAATATTTACAGATGCAGGTTTATTTTTTCCTGGCAAAAAGGTGTTAAAGTGAAGCCGTAATTTTTATTATAGGTAAATCACTTTTACAATTTTCATTTACTGATGAGTGCAGGAAAAAATGTTATTGTAAAATTGTACATTTAAAAATTCTAATCCTTTTGATAAAAACATAACTGGGAAATTAAAAGAATCAACCCACACCATGATGCTCCTGTATGTTTTCGAAAAAACATATTGATGGCCAATATTTTTCTAAAGTTATTAATAACCTTTTATCTGTCTTAAAAAATGATTGAAAAGATGAAACATATATTCTATTTACTTCAGTTTTTTATCTTCCTGTATTTTTTCATCATACCGTTTTTGCAATTCAGCCAAAGCTTCATCATAACCTTTCTGATCGGCAAAAACCATCGGGTTATATGCATCACCTGGCTGATGTTTTTCATGCAAGTGAAACTGGCTGGCATGAGAAGCAAACCATAAATCAAAATGAATATTTTTCATTGCATGTAAAGTGTAAGCATAATCGTTTGCAATATTGGGATAATCATGAATATCTTCAAACCGCCTGTTGACAATAATGGTGGGTAAATTAGCAATTAAAATTTTATAAGAACGTTGATCATCTTTTACGATAAATAAATAACTGCACGAGCCTTTTGTATGACCTGGATGATGTAATAATTTAAGTGTAGTACCTCCAAAAGAAATTGAATCACCATCATTCAAAAAGCCATCAGCCTGTACAGGTTGAAAGGTCATTCCATATTTGCCCATTTCATAATCTGATTTTCCACCTGTAACCACTACATCCGCATCAGCAGCATCAACCAGGAATTTTGCACCGGTTTGTTTTTTTATTGCTGCCATTGCACCTAAGTGATCATAATGCGCCTGTGTTGTGAGTAAAATTCTGATAGCTGAAAATTTAAAACCTAATTTTTCAACATTGTTTTTAATCTGAGATGCAGATGAAGCAAGGCCTGTATTGATCAGGATATTTCCCTCATCAGTAACAATAAGGTAACAGGCAAGATCATAAGTGCCTACATAATACAGGTTGCCGGCAATCCTGAATGGTTCATAAGGTTTAATCCATTCTGCATTTCCTCTCGGTTCATTTACTTCTTGCGCATTCGAATTGAATACTAAAATCAAAAAAAAGAAAACAAGAAACCGGTATTTACCGGAGCATTTATTCATACATGAAAATTTTAAAACATAAAAAATGTAGTGTGAAAATATCTTAATTTTTTATGAAGAAATTTTTATTGTGATATATGGTTTGAAAACCTTGCGTACTAAATTCGAAATAATACATTGCTCCTGTTTTAAAACTTATTTCTAACAATGTAAATTATTTCAACAAGAATAAATTCAACCTATCATTCATTACAGCTATGAGGCATGAAAAACATGGTTGAAAAATCATTTTTTTTGAATGACATCTCATTATTGATTAAATTGAATTTTGAAAAACTGCTTCTTCAATAAAAACTAAAATTTCATGACCATACTATCTGAAATATTAATTGCTATCATCGCAATTGAGCATTTGTATTTTTTATACATTGAAATGTTTGCATGGGAAACTATTGGTAAAAAGACTTTTAAAACCATTCCTGCTGAATTATTCAAACCTACAAAAGCGCTTGCTGCAAACCAGGGTTTATACAATGGGTTCTTAGCAGCGGGCCTGGTATGGAGCCTGGTAGTCAATAATGCAGAATGGCATTTTAATATTGCCCTGTTCTTTTTGTCCTGCGTTAGTATCGCCGGGATATATGGCACAATCACTGCCAGTAAAAAAATATTTTTCGTACAAGCTCTGCCGGCAATTATCGCTATCTTGATTTTAATAATTTCAGGAAAATAATGGAGCAATGCAGTGAAGAATTTCAATACTCCTCCCTCATTTTATAAAGACAAAATCAAGTATTGAAATTTCGCAAATACGGTTATGTTAGGACCTAAATATTATAGATAGTTAAATTTTTACAAAACATCAGTTTATTGTTTGTGCACACGCACCCATTCCTGACCGGGTGTATCAGTATGGAAGGTTTCTATGTTTTTTTTATCCTGCATCGTTACATATACTGTTTTACCATCGGGGCCTCCAAAAGCAACATTGGTAGGTTTTTTCCCTATCAATTTCACTTCCCTGATTAATTTCCCTTCAGGTGATACAATTGCCACAACACCTTTATCATAACGGGCTATATATAAATTTCCTTTCGTATCACAACGCATACCATCCAAACCGTAATCAGGAAACTGAATCAATAAATGCTTGTTACTTATTTTCCCATCTTTTAAAATATCATAAACCCACACATTGCGCTGCACAGATTCATTAACATACAATTTTTTATTGTCCGGGCTTACTTCAATTCCGTTTGCTGTACCCATGTTATCTTCCAACATCACTATTTTTCCATCCTTACCTGCATACCAAATTGAGCCTGTACTATTTTTCCAGTCCGGGTTACTTGCATAAAATGTGTTCCATTTTGTGATGGCAATATCATTGGGCTGGGCCATTGTTTCGTCATGTGCAAAAACAGAAACATTCTTTGTAACCATATCTACTTTAAGAATATTATGATTTGTATAATCTGCAACATACATATCACCTTCATTGCTGAAGCGGATACCATTTCCAATACTACCTTTTGGCAACTCAAGAAAAATGCTGGCTACACCGGATGGAGTAATTTTTCCAATAGTGCCATCATGATCATAGTTTACTGCATACAAGTTTCCATCTTTATCAACAGCCGGCCCTTCTACACCTTGAGTAAAACTGTTAACAGGAGTGAATTCAGATGATACAAACAATTCCTGCGTTCCTGGAGATTGAGCATTAAGTTGAATACCAAAAATGAAAAACAGGATACAAGAAAATAGCGTTTTAATTTTCATACAAACATTCAATTAAAAATTAGCGGACAAAATACAATTCTTACTGAAACGATACAAGCAAATTATATGACTGGCAATTCATATCATTCAGATTAAATATTCACACTGAAAATTTTTACTTACCTATATGAAATATCCGTGTTAATTTATTTTGTGAAATACCCGGCAACTTCTTCAATCAATTCTTTTTTACCAGGTGTATCACTGAGAATAATTTTATTACCTGAGAATTTTTTTATTGCATCGGCAGTTGTCTTACCAATTGCAAAAAATACTGTTGATTGAATTATAGTATTGACAGCAAAAAACCCTTCCACCGCACTGGGACTAAAAAAAATAACGGCATCAAAATTTTTTTTCACTTCATGCTGATAAATAACAGTTTCATACACTTCAATCTCATGCAGCCCGATATTATTTTCTTTGAGCAAATCGGGCAAATCATTTCTTCGTTTATTACCGCAGAAGAAATACACTTCATCTGCTTTGTTGTCGTTGATAATTTCTTTTGCCAATTCTGTTGCGTAATTAGCGAAACCAAGGATTGTACTACCTGGGAAAAGTTGTGTTATCAAGTTTTTAGTAGCCTTACCAACGCAATAAATATTCCAACCTGTTTTTTTGTTTTGCAAAATTGAATCCACGGCTTCAACAGCTTTGCTGCTGGTAAAAATTACTGTAACTTTTTTTTCAGGAATATTTTTTATTTGCTGACGAAGTGATAAAGATTGTTTTGTAGTTGTTTTTATAAAATTCAATACTTCTACTTCAAAACCTTTTGCAGTAAGTTTTTCCAATAATGAATTATCAATTTCTGCAGTAATTAATATGCGTGGTTTATTTTGCTGCATTACGGATTTGTTCTACTATCTTACCGGCACCTTGAGCAAGAATTTCTTCCCCTGCAATACACCCTAATTTACAGGCTTCATTGATCTCAACAATCTTTTCAATTTCAAATTTTTCACTGCCATCAATTGATAAAACATTGCCTTTAAACAACAGTTTTTCATCCTGCACAATTGCCAATGCACTGATTGGAGTGGAACAACCTCCCATTAATGTCTTTAAAAAATCGCGTTCAATCTTTACGCATAATGCAGTGGCTGCATCATTGAAATTGTTACAAATATCAAAAGTTGTCTTATCTTCTTTCCTGCAAACAACAGCAATAGCACCTTGTGCAGGAGCAGGTAACATCCAGTCTAAATCAACTGAATTGGATGGCCTCAACCCTATCCTTTCCAAACCCGCTGCAGCAAACACAGCACCATCCCAATTGCTTGCATCCAGTTTTCTCAATCTTGTATTGACATTACCTCTCAAATTCTCAATAACGGTACCGGGATAACGATGCAGCCATTGTGCAATCCGCCGAACACTGCTGGTAGCAATCCTGATTGAAGGAGTACCTGATCCATTTCCTAACGTGGCAGTATTGGCGTTTGTCCATACGCCCTGAATAAATCCAAGTTTTTCAAGAGCTGATTTTTGTTTAAAAACAAAAATATCCCTGTATGATCCGCGTTTTAACACAGCAGCCTGCACTATTCCCTCAGCCATCTGTACCGGCACATCTTTTAGCGAATGAACTGCTACATCAATCCTGTTGTTGAGCAATGCAGCATCTAAAGTTTTGGTGAAAATACCCTGCACACCCAGTGCATACAATGGAGTGATAAGGTCAGTATCGCCTTCACTTTTTATAAATACTAATTCAGATGAAATATTGTTGTTGGAGAGCAGTTGCTGCACTTGTTTTGCCTGCCAGGTTGCCAGCGGGCTTTCTCTTGTTCCTATCCTTATTATTTTATCTGCCATGGTTTATGCAGTGCAAATAAAATCATTTATTGCATTAATGTATTGGCAGCCTTTTGTTTCAGCCTTCCTGATTTTTCCTGCTGCTTCGTTTATGACACGTTGTATTTTTAAATCAATCATCTCAGGGGTTTGCATATCAACAACACCGGGGTAAGATTGTAATTCTTTCAACTTTACTTTCAAATCCTTTAACAGATGCAGGTGTTTGCGCATATCATTCCATTCCAGAAATTCCCGCATCACATCAACTATGATAGCTTTTGCTTTGGGCACTTCTGCTTCCCTTTTCTTTAGAGTAGCATCTTTTAATGAAGAAAGATCATCCACATTCACTAAAGTTACATTAGACAATGCTGCCACTTTTTCTTCCACATTAAATGGAATAGAAAGATCTATGATCAGTTTAGGTTTACTATTGATATGTTCGACAGTTACAACCGGAGATTCAGCATTAGTGGCCACTAAAACTATATCTGCCGCATCCATTTCACTATCCAACATTTCAAAACCTGCCGCCTTAATCCCTAATTCGTTGGCAAGCTCTATAGCTTTTTCAGGTGAACGGTTAATGAGTGTAATATTTTTGGTGCCGAGATAATCAATAATATTCTTACAAGTATTGCTGCCAATTTTTCCAACACCCAATAAAAGAATTTTTTTATTGCGGATATCTTTTATGTGTTCCCTGATATATTGCACTGCCGCAAAAGCTACTGAAACAGTTCCGCTGCTTAAAGAAGTTTGATTCTTGATAAGCTTGGAAGCCTGCAAAACAGAATTGATTAACCTTTCATAATGAGCGCCAAGGAAACCATGTTGCTTGGAAAATTTAGCAGCCGTTTTTATCTGGCCGATGATTTCATAATCACCCAGGATTTGCGAATCAAGCCCAGCACCTACATTAAAAATATGTTCAATTGCTTCTTCACCTTTTTTGATGTATGCTGATTGATAAAAACTTTCTGCATCACCTGTTGTTTCATTGCAAAGCAGTTGAATGAGTTCATCAGTATTTTCAGTTATCCCGTATATCTCTGTTCTGTTACAGGTGGAGAGCACAAACACTTCTTCTAATCCAATTGATGGTGCGTTTGCCAGTATAGTTGCATATTGATTCTGGTTTACTGCAAATGCTCCACGTTTTTCTGCCTCTGCTTTTTTGTAATTAATCCCTGCTATGCAAAATTTATTGATATCCATTTGTCAATGATGCAAAAGTAATTACACCATATACTGAAAACAGGATTACTGTCATATATAGTGTCATTTAACTGTCATTTCCTGAAACAGTTCATTGTATGAATCATTCAACTGAAGAGGCAATTCAACTATTTCTTGCATAATTCAAGTTCCGGATTTTACTTTTGTTTTTTCAACTTCGATTGACATTTTTATTTTATTGTTGAAAACAGGATTATACAATAATATACAACTACAGATGTAAAGAAGTTTTTTAAAACATGATCATTTCTATGAATGAAAACAACAGGGCAGTTATTTTGATGAATCTTGGTTCACCGGATTCAACTGATGTAAAAGACCTGAAAAATTATCTCACTGAATTTTTGATGGATGAAAGAGTGATAGACAAGCCTTACCTGGTAAGAACACTACTGGTCAAAGGTATTATTGTTCCTTTTCGTGCAAAAAAATCTTCAGAAGCATATCAAAAGGTTTGGATGAAAGAAGGCTCGCCATTAATTGTCATCAGTCATCAATTGCAACAAGAAGTGCAGAAAAATTTTGAAGAACCTGTTGAGCTTGCCATGCGGTATGGCAACCCTTCTGCTTTTTCTGTGTTGGAAAAACTACACAAAGAAAATCCGCAACTAAAAGAGATTTTATTGTTGCCTTTGTACCCACATTATGCCATGAGCAGTTATGAAACTGCAGTAAAAGACATTCAACAACAGCACAGAAAAAAACAGTATAGTTCTACATTAAAAACCATCAAACCATTTTATAATAATGAACAATATATTCACGCATTAAGTGAAAGCATCAGGCCTTACCTGCAACAAGATTTTGATAAAATATTGTTTAGCTATCATGGTTTGCCACAGAGGCATATTTTAAAAGGTGACATCACAGGTTACCATTGCATGAAGGTAAATGATTGTTGCCATGTAGATTCTCCTGCACATCAATTTTGTTATCGCCACCAAACATATATGACAACAGAGTTGGTAGCAAAAACATTAAATATTCCCAAAGAAAAAATTGAGCAAACCTATCAATCAAGATTGGGAAGAGACCCGTGGTTATTACCTTCAACCCAGGAGAGGTTGCCACAGTTGCCCGGCGAAGGAATAAATAAATTAATAGTAGTCTGTCCTGCTTTTGTAAGTGATTGTCTGGAAACTTTAGAAGAAATCGCTATTCAGGCCAAAGACACATTTTTTAATGCAGGCGGTGAATCATTTGAATTTATCCCATGCATGAATACACAACCATTGTGGGTGCAGACAATTACCAACTGGATAAAAAATTATTTTAAAGGAGATACATCCATGTTGTTGCAACAATAAAATATGAATTATTTATACCTGAAAGCATTGCACATCATTTTTGTGGTTACCTGGTTTGCGGGATTATTTTATATACCCCGGCTTTTTATATATAATACCGAAGCTAACGAAAAAGAGGAACCGGTTCGGTCTGCTATGCACCAGCAATTTAACCTGATGATAAAAAGACTGTGGATGGGCATCACCTGGCCATCAGCTATTCTCACTTTAATTTTTGGATTGACAGTAATGCATACCGGTGGATGGGACACGAAATTATTTACATCCCCTGTGCGCTGGTTGTTGGTAAAACTCGCTTTTGTTTTGTTGTTGTACCTCTATCATTTCTCATTACATGCTATTTATAAACAACAGGCAAAAGGTATATTCAAATACACATCACAACAACTGAGGATATGGAACGAAGTAGCCACCATATTTTTAGTTGCTATAGTAATGTTGGCCACAGTAAAACAAAGTATCAGTTTTATTTGGGGTATTGTGGGCCTGATTGGCTTTATCATATTGCTGATGAGCGCCATTAAAATATATAAACTTATCAGGCAAAAAAAGCATTAACCAAAAAAATCGGTCATTTGGTCAAGACTTTTTATGGTTAAATTGGTAGAAAAAAGAAAATAGTACATATTTGCCATACTAACTTTTCATTTTTAATCGTCTTAATAGCTACTATAGAATAAATTATACGCTTTAAAATTTAATGCTAATATCAATAATAATGTTAGCGAGTTCAAGAACCAAAATGATTAAAATAAAAAAATGAAGCAAAAAAATGTAAAAGCACTGGTATGTGCTATTGCCTGTAGTAGCTTTTTAATAACTGCCAAAGCTCAAGACCCTATCAATATTGTTACAACAGCAGTTCCGTTTTTAAGGATTTCACCAGATGCCCGCTCGGGCGGCATGGGTGATGCTGGTATAGCATTGACACCAGATGCCAGCTCGGGTTATTGGGATTTAGCTAAAACACCTTTTGCATCTTCATCAAGCGCAATTGGAGTAACATATACCCCCTGGTTAAAAGACATTGCTCAGGATGTGTATATGATAGCATTATCAGGTTATCATAAATTAGATGACGACCAGGCTTTTTCAGCAGGTATCAGGTATTTTAACCTGGGACAGATACAATTTACAGACGCACAGGGCAATCCTTTAAATACCGGACGGCCTCGTGAATTTGCTGTTGATCTTGGTTATTCCCGAAAAATATCCAGTACACTTGGTGTTGGTGTAGCATTGCGGTATATCAATTCAGCATTGGCAAGCGGTCTTTCCATCAATGGTGTAAGTTATAAAGCAGGTAATGCCATTGCAGCAGACATATCATTATTTGGTGATAACAGAAATGATGATGGGCAAGGCTTAACTTACGGGTTGGCTTTTTCTAATCTTGGTTCTAAAATAGGTTATACTGATAATGCTGCCACCAAAGATTATATTCCAGCCAATTTAGGCATTGGTGTTGGTTATACCTGGTCTATCCAGGATGAACATAAGTTTACATTGGCAGCAGAAGTGAACAAATTGCTTGTGCCTGCTCCACCTGTATATAATCCGGATGATACAACGGGTTTTGAACAAGAGCTTGACGATTATCACACACAGAGTGTTTTTTCAAGCTGGTTTAAATCATTTAGCGACAATGCCTATGCAGGTTCTATTGGCGCTGAATATACTTACAACGACCAGTTTTCAATAAGAGCGGGTTATTATAAAGAATCAAAACAGGCAGGTAATCGTAGTTTCTTTACTGCAGGTGTGGGAGTGAAATACCAGATTTTTACTTTCAACTTTTCTTATTTAGCGCCTTCAGGCAATGGTATAACAAGAAACCCACTCTCCAACACTTTAAGGTTTGGAGTTTTGTTTGACCTGGAACCTCAACAATAAATTTTGTAAAATAATTTTGTAAAAAGCGAGGGCCTTACCTTCGCTTTTTTTCATCATTCCCATGAATGGGGAAAATATTATTTTTAAAACAAATTATGAGTATAAGAGTTGGCACAGGTATAGACTTTCACAGGTTGACAGAAGGCAGAGATTTTTGGCTCGGTGGAATAAAAATACCACATTCAAAAGGCGCATTAGGGCATAGTGATGCAGATGTATTATTACATGCAATTTGTGATGCACTTTTAGGTGCAGCCTGTTTAGGAGACATAGGTTTACACTTCCCCGATACTTCTGATGAATTTAAAGATATTGACAGTAAAATTTTATTGGACAGGACTTATCGTCTGTTACAAAAGGAAAATTATTCCATCATCAATATTGACAGCACATTATGTTTAGAAGCACCAAAAATTAAACCATACATTGCAGCAATGCAACAATGCATTGCCGGCATATTAGATTTAAATGATCTTGATGTTTCTATCAAAGCTACCACTGCTGAAAAATTGGGATTTGTGGGAAGAGAAGAAGGTGTGGTGGCTTATGCAACTGTGTTGATTGAAAGAAAAAATTGAACCACTACAACAAACGATATTCAAAACAGTTTTGCCAATAAAATACTGTTATTCAAATTCTGAATATTGATTTTAAAAAAATCATTCATGCAATCTGTAAACATAAAAATTATCAATAATTCTTTGAACCCATTACCAGCTTATGAAACAGAAGGCTCTGCAGGAATGGATTTGAGAGCTAACCTTGAAAATGAAATTACTTTAGCCCCTTTGCAAAGAGCGCTTGTACCAACAGGTTTATATATTGAGCTTCCATTGGGCTATGAGGCACAAGTGAGGCCACGCAGTGGTTTAGCCATCAAACATGGCATCACCTGTCTTAATTCCCCAGGCACCATAGACAGTGATTACAGGGGTGAAATAAAAATCATACTGGTTAATATTTCAAACGAATCATTTACTATACAACATGGCGAAAGAATTGCACAAATGATTATCCATCCTGTTGTAAAAGCAACATGGGAATCTGTGAAAGTTTTAAAGGAGTCTAAACGTGGGGAAGGCGGTTTTGGTCATACAGGAAAATAACATGATGCAGAAAATATTATTATCTATATTTTTTTTATGGCTGATAGTATGTAGTTGCCATACTACAAAGCAGGTGCAAACTATAGTAAAAGATTCGGCTGTATCATCATCACCTGCTGTTACATTGAAGCCAATAGATTCTTCAGCAATACTGCAACAACAGTTGACAGACAAAATGAATTCGCCACTTGATTTTACCACTTTTTATGCAAGAGCAAAGGCAAGCTATGATGCACCAGATGCAGCAGGCAATGCAACTGTTTATATTAAAATAAAAAAAGACAGTATTATCTGGATTTCAATTACAGGGCCATTGAACGTTGAAGGCGCCAGGGTTCTCATCACACCTGATAGCATCAAGATCATGAACAAACTCGATCATACTGTGCAACTGAGCAGCATCACACATTTGCAACAAATAACTAAACTTCCATTTAGTTTTAGTGACTTCCAGGATGTGATAATGGGCAAAGCTGCCTTACCCAACAACAATGTTTTATTCAATATTGGTAAAGATTCAATTACAGTTCTCTCTGGCAATGATGTGATAAAATATATGTTTGCATTTACAAAAAAACATTTCCTGTTAGGCCAGGGCAATTACAAGACGCAGGGTCCCGGGCCATCAACATCTGCCAATATATTTTATAACGGATACCAGCAAATCAATAATACCTGGTTTTCTACCAGCAGGGTTATATCAGTGAGCGGAGCAAACACAGCATCAATAGAGGTTAATTTCAAAGAATATTATTTTAACCAACCACTGGATTATATGTTTACAATTTTAAAAAATTATACAATCAAATACGAATAAGCACGCCAGGTCGTTAACTTAGCGGCAATCCATACTTAAAATTTTATTTTTAATGACGAAAAGACTGTTTACAGCAATTGTGTGTTTATTGATTGGTTTTGGCGTTTTTGCACAAGACACAAAAGAAGACATACAAAAAAAACAGGAAGAGCTCAGGCAGGAAATTGCCCAGCTAAATCAAACGCTGAACCAGATTAAATCCAATAAGAAAAAATCTTTGAGCCAGTTAGCATTGGTACAAAAAAAGATTGCTGCCCGCAACGCACTAATCAGGACTATCAATAATGATTTAACAAGGTTGGATAATACCATTTATTCCAACCAGCTTGAAATAAATGCAATGAAGCGTGAGCTGGATACTTTAAAAATAAATTATGCAAAAAGTCTTGTATTTGCATATAAGAACCGTAGTAGTTATGACTACCTGAATTTTATTTTTTCGGCTACCAGTTTCAATGATGCGGTCAAACGTATTGCATATTTAAAAAGTTATAAACAATACCGTGAGACACAGGTTGCAACTATTCAAAAGACACAACAGGTAATGCAGGATAAGATTGCCACGTTGACATCAAATAAAACAGATAAAAAAACTGCATTAGCAGACCAGGGCAAAGAGCTCAATGTATTGCAGGAAGACAGGAAAGAGCAGGATGATGTATTAAAGGATTTAAAAGGAAGAGAAAATGATGTAGCAAAACAGATTCAGCAAAACCAACGTGACCAGCAAAAATTAAAAGGCGCTTTGCAAGCTATCATCAACCGGGAAATTGCAGAGGCAAAGAAAAGAGAAGCTGCCCGTTTAAAAGCAATAGAAGACCAAAAGAAAAAAGATGAAGCGGCAGCGGCTTTGGCTGCAGCAAACAAAACAAACAATAATGCTACAATACCAAATGATGCAAAAACAAATGTTGATGCATCTGCCAATAATAAATCTTCAAATAATGCATCTTCCAACTTACCGGTTACATCAAACAGGGTGTATAATGTTTTGGAATCAACATCGGAAGGATTAACCAGTTCCATCAATTTTGAAAAAAACAGGGGCCATTTGCCCTGGCCTGTAAGCTCAGGAATCGTTAGCATACACTTTGGTTCATACACCATTCCGGGAACAAAACTTTCGGGCAACAATTCAGGTATCACCATTTCAACACCTTATGGTGCTACTGTAAAATCAGTGGCCGATGGCGTTGTATCAGGGGTATTTGATATGGGTGGCACACAGGCAATAGTAATCATGCATGGTAAATATTTTACTGCTTACAGCAACCTCGCTACAGTAAAAGTCAGCAAAGGCACACAGGTTAATGCAGGCACTGTTTTAGGCACAGCAGACAGAGGTCAGGATGGTGATGGTGAAATAACATTTATGGTGGAAAGCAGCAGTGGTGGTTATATGAATCCTGAAAGTTGGCTGAGCGCAAAATAACTACACATAAAACTGGTTAAATCTTTTTTGATTGCTTATAATTATTTTTTAAAAGCCACTGTAATATTTTATCACGCTGGTCGCCTTGTATAATGATTTCGCCTACTTTTATTGAGCCACCAGTGCCACAAAAATTTTTTATTTTTTTTCCGAGATCTTCCAGGTCGCCCATTGTTCCGACAAAACCCTGTATAAGGCTAACAGCTTTCCCTGCACGATGTTTTGTATCTAAACGGATGTGTAATTTTTGTTGCGATGCAGGAAGGGTTTCACTTTCTTCATTTTCTTCAGGTTGAAAATTGAAGTTGGGATCAGTGCTATAAACAAATCCTCTTGTATCAGGTTTATTTTTTTTGCTCATAATTTATTAAATCAATACTGCCTTCAAACTCAGGTCGAGGCTCTTTGCCTGATGTATCAATCCGCCAACACTAATATAATCTACACCAGTTGCAGCAAACGACTGAATATTATTTAAATTAATCCCCCCACTTGCTTCTGTCTCAAATTCTTTATTGATGACATCCAAAGCTTTTGTTATTTGTTGTGGAGTGAAATTATCAAGCATGATACGAAAAACTTTTCCTTTGCCCACAGCTATTACTTTTTTCACATCATTGATATTCCTTGTTTCCACTTCAATTTTTAATCCAGGCTTTTCGGATTGAATATACCGCCATGCTTTGTCAACAGCTTTTTCAATTCCTCCGGCATAATCAATATGGTTATCTTTCAGCATGATCATATCATACAAACCAAAACGATGGTTGGTGCCACCACCTATGCGTACAGCTTCTTTTTCAAGCAGCCGGAAATTGGGTGTTGTTTTTCTTGTATCAAGCAGTTTTGTTGAATAACCTTTTAATTTTTCAGTGTATTGCTGTGTGAGTGTAGCAATGCCACTCATTCGTTGCATGCAATTAAGCACAAGCCTTTCACAGGTTAAGATAGTATGGATGTGTGCTTCAACTTCAAATGCAGTTTCTCCCTCTTGCATTGTATCACCATCAATTTTAAAAGCATTAAAAATATTTTCTTTTTCTACAAAAGAAAATATTGCTTTAGCCACTTCCATACCGGCCAATATGCCATCCTGTTTTATCTTAAGAACTGCTTTGCCTTTTTGAGTTGATGGTATTACACTAATTGTTGAATGATCACCATCACCCACATCTTCAGCTAATGCTTCTGATATTAAATGATGTAATTGTTCATTGAAATTTTGTGTTATCATGTTTGTCCTAAACTGTCTCCAATCATAAAGAGACTGCTACTTATTTAAATAATATTTTTATGAATTTAGTTTTGTTGAAGCAGTCTGGAAAATTTTGAATGCCAATTCACAAACCAAATGAATTCAAATGCTACTATGGATTCATGTTCTGAATATTTTATTTTAGAAATAAAATAAAATCATGATTACCCGGAGAAAAAGAGAATCATTAATTGTGTATAAATTCTCTAAATAAAATTAATGCACAACCTATTTATCAGAGCCAAAATTATCCTGCCATGCCAGCATACCGCCTGAGAGGTTGATTACATTTTTAAAACCCATTTGTTCCAGAATCATGGCTGCCTGACCACTACGGTTGCCGCTTCTGCAATACACAATCACTTCATCCTCTTTCCAGTCATCAATAGGATCAGTTTGCATATTCCTGATATCACCAAGAGGCAATAATGTACCACCGATATTAAAGGCTGCATTTTCGTTGGATTCACGCACATCCACCAGGTGAAATGTGTCACCTGCATCCATGCGGGTTTTTAATTCTTGTACAGTTATAGTTTGCATATTTAAAAAATTACTGATTACCTGTTTGTGGTGATGCCTGTTGTGTTGTATCTTTTGGTGGTGGTGTTGTACTGATCCAAATATCCATCATTTGCCCAGGCCTGATTCTATTATCTACAATTTCACCTGTGGGTAAAGTAGTTTTTGTATCAGGGTTTTGCCTCACAATAAACGCATTTGCTGTATCAGATACTTCACCATCAGTTAAAATTACACCAATACCAATATTATCACCTGCAATATATTGTTTAGCCTGTGCAACAGTTAATCCTACTAAATCCGGGACAGCAATTAATGTATTACCAAGGCCATTACCTAAAACCAGATCAATAGCAGAACTCATTGGTATTTTTGTACCCGGCTCAATCAATTTACCATTCATCAATTGTTCTTTCACAGCATTGCGGGCTATATCCGGTTTATATGTTGTATCACCTACTTTCAATCCAATACTTTGTAAAAACATTTGTGCGCTTCTGAAAGAATAGCCACGAAGGTCAGGCATTTCAATCAAGGGAGGATTAGCACGGTTAATTGTCAAATACACTTTTCGGTTTGCCTTAACAACATCATCAGATTCCGGCGTTTGTTTTATCACAGTTAATGGTGCAACAGAATCAATGTACACTGAATCATTCACCTCTACATCAAAACCTTTTTGTTTCAGGATATTATGTGCTTGTGTAAAATTCATACCGGTAACAGAAGGAACTGTAACAGTTTCACCATGTTTGGTGATGGCGCCCAATGATAAGAAGAAAAGGAAAACAATAATCAGCAGCAAAGCCAATGCTGCCAACAGGTTAACAAAAAAAGAACGATGTGTTATGAATTTAAACATTGCTATAATTTTTTTATGCTATGCTATCTGTCTTTCCTATCCTATTGATTAGTTCCAGCATTCCTCAATCAATGCTGTATAAAATTGTTCTAACGTCCAGCCCATAGCTTTTATTTGCTGCGGCACTATGCTAGCTGCGCTTTGGCCAGGCACGGTATTTATTTCAAGCATAAAAGGCGCGCCCTTTTCTTCATTATAAATAAAATCAATCCTGATAACTCCTTTGCAGTTGAATATAGCATAAATCTTTTTTGCAGCAGCCCTTACTTTATTGAGAATAGATTCATCCGCAATAGCTGGTGTTGTTTCTTCACTCAGCCCTTTGTATTTAGCTTCAAAATCGAAAAACTTTTTCTTTGATCTAACTTCTGTAATTGGTAATGTTATGATTTCGCCTTTTGATTTAAAAACACCGATTGTAAATTCCCTGCCTTCGATAAATTCTTCTATCAATACCTGGTCGTCTTCATTAAATGCCTTTTGCAAAGCAAACCCTATTTCTTCAGATGGCTTATCCACTTTGCTCATACCAATACTGGAGCCTCCATTATTTGGTTTCACAAACACAGGAAACTTCAGGTTGTTAATTATCTCCTCTTCATCAATTACATCATTGCGGAAAATATGCATTGAACGTGCAACATTGATACCTGAAAATGCAGCAACAGCTACAGTAAACCTTTTATTAAATGTCAACGCAGAAGTAGTTGCATCGCAGGTGGTGTAAGGCAAACCAATGCAGTCAAAATATCCCTGTAGTTTTCCATCTTCACCAGGAGTGCCATGGATACACATCAACACTGCATCAAAATATATTTTCTCCTGTTGGAGTGTCAGTGAAAAATTATTTTTATCAATACTGATGTCTTCACCATTTTCATCTTTATACAACCAGCCTTCAGGTTTGATATCTATCAAATACACATCAAATTTATTACGGTCAATATTGTTATTCACAGTAATGACACTCTGGTAACTAATTTCTGCTTCACCACTATAACCACCGGTAAGCAAAGCAATTTTTTTCTTCATAGTTAAAATTATCATCGCAAAGAAAAGCCTATCCGAAAACCTTTCAAAAAAAACCTACACGAAATCATATTAAACTAAAGAACATTGAGCAACAAGAGGAATTTTTTATAAAAATACTAAGCTCATGATGAACTTTCTGTCAGATGGATAATTATAAAATTATGATTAAAAAAAGGTGAAAGATCTTGATCTCTCACCTCTCAATGACGGGAAATATCACCCGCCTGTTTAATGTTGCTATATAGCAACAACCATTATTCAATGCCTAAGTTAATCATCTTTTTAATACAGTCAATTAAATGTGCATTTTTTCTTTCTTTGCTAACAATTCCTCTATTGTTTCCTGGTACATCTCATCGGGAACACAACAATCCACAGGACAAACAGCTGCACATTGAGGTTCTTCATGGAAGCCCTGGCACTCTGTACATTTATTGGGTGTAATATAATAGGTATCCACAGAAAGTGGCGCCATGCGTTGCTCTGCATCCACCACATCGCCATTCATCATCGTAACCTGCCCCCGCACAGTGGTGCCATCAGAAAATGCCCATTCCACACCACCTTCGTAGATAGCAGTATTCGGGCATTCTGGTTCACATGCCCCACAGTTTATACATTCATCTGTTATTTTAATTGCCATAACTATTAATTTATGATTGGTTAAATACTTTTGCCTGTAAAATTAAGAACAAGTAATGAATATTAGCGAACGTATCCAATTAATGGTAAAACTGGGCGAATATTTTTCGACGGATAACGAAACATTAGATAACATTAAACACAAAGCCACTTTACAAAATGCCTGGTTCAGCAGGGAGTTTATTGATCTTGCATTAAAAAACATCATTGAAAAATTTTTACAAAAGCATCTTCTTCAAGATTGGGTGAACCAATATACAATTGAAAATGTACCGGTCACACAAAGAAAAACAGGCATAGTGATGGCAGGAAATATTCCATTGGTTGGTTTTCATGATTTATTAAGTGTATTTATCAGTGGCCATAAAGCAGTTATCAAAGCTTCTTCAAAAGATGATGTCCTGATCAAACATGCGGTTGAAAAATTAAATGAATGGAATGATGAAGTAAAACACTATATCAGTTTTGAAGAGACGCTGAAAAAATGTGATGCCTATATTGCAACAGGCAGCAATAACAGCAGCAGGTATTTTGAATATTATTTTGGAAAATATCCCAGCATCATCCGCAAAAACAGGACATCTGTTGCAGTATTAACAGGTAACGAAACAACAGAAGATTTCAATTTACTGGCAGATGATATTCAAATGTATTTTGGCATGGGATGCCGAAATGTTACCAAAATTTATGTGCCAGAGGGTTATGATTTCGTAGCCCTGTTGGATGCATTGAGAAAATATAACCATTTTGCAGATTTTCATAAATACAAAAACAATTATGATTACCAGCTTGCATTGCTTATCATGAACCATAAATATTATATGACAAATGATTCAATCATCCTCACAGAGAACGATGCGGTATTTGCGCCGGTGAGCCAGGTGAATTATGCTTATTATAATGAAACAAAAACGCTGACTCATAACCTTCAAAATAATTCAGATATTCAATGTGTCGTCGGAAAGTATTTTCTCGGGTTTGGCAAGTCTCAATCTCCATCACTTACAGATTATGCTGACGGAGTGGACACCATGATGTTCCTGTCAAAACTCAATCTATAATATTTTGGCTTTTTAGTTTTGAGTTTTGAATTTACATTGGCATCCCGAAAAAAAGGTCATCATGTGTTCAGGCAAATTGCATCAACATTCAATGAAATATGTGCAAGCATAAAAATATTTAACAAGATTGATTTTAAAAAAATAAAAAAATAGTAAATGAAAAATATATTAATCTTTATACTTGTTGCTTTCAATATTCATTTTGTTTCAGCGCAGGAATTTGATACGATTCCAAAATACCAGAAAGATTCTTCTCATTTGCCAAAATTTACAGTGCTGCTAACAGACAGTTCCTATTCCAACGATAAAAAAATACCTGACAATAAACCTGTTGTCATCATTTATTTCAGCCCGGAATGTGGTCACTGTCAGATAACTGCTGATGAATTCAGGACAAGGATGAAAGATATGAGAGATATTTATTTCGTCTGGGTAAGTTATTATCCTTTACCTGAAATAAAAGAGTTTGCAAATAAATTCAGGTTACAGCAATTCAATAATATCATGATTGGCAGAGATGAAAATTATACGATACCTTCTTTTTTTAAAGTTCAATATACGCCTTACATGGCTGTGTATAATAAAGAACATCATCTGATAAAGACTTACCCGCAAGGCACTGAAGCAGACACATTAATAGATTTGATAAAATCACAGGAATAGATAAACCAAAAATTATTTTCTGATGCTGGAATGTGAGTACAGTAAATTATTTTTTAAATGAATCGTGCTGTTACACTTTCTGCACATTTCTTTATTCCTGATGGAGTGCCTGCATAAACAAGGTTACCGCCTTTATCACCCGCTTCAGGGCCAAGATCAATCAGCCAGTCTGCTGCCTTCAACACATCTGTATTATGTTCGATCACCAAAACAGAATGGCCTTGTGTTATCAAAGCATTGAATGCTGCAAGTAGTTTTTGAATATCATGGAAATGCAACCCTGTAGTAGGCTCATCAAAAATGAAAAGAATGTGGCCATGTCCTTTCCCTTTTCCGAGAAATGAAGCAAGCTTCACCCTTTGTGCTTCACCGCCACTCAAAGTATCACTACTTTGCCCCAACTTAATATACCCTAAACCAACTTCCTGTAAGGGTAGCAAAGCATTTGCGATGTCAATACTTTCTTTATCAGCTGAAAAAAAATTTATTGCTTCATCAACACTTAATTCAAGTACATCATAAATATTTTTGCCTTTATAATTCACCTCAAGCACTTCTTCTTTAAACCTTTTGCCACCACACACTTCGCAAGTCAGGTGCACATCAGCGAGGAATTGCATCTCCACAATTTGTTCACCTTCACCTTTGCAGGTATCACATCGGCCACCATCCACATTAAAAGAAAAATGTTTGGGTTGAAAACCCCGCATCTTACTTAACGGTTGTCTTGAAAAAAGATCACGTATGGAATCATAAGCTTTAATATATGTTACTGGGTTGCTCCTGCTGCTCCTGCCAATAGGGTTTTGATCAACAAGTTCTACCTGATTTATATAATCCACATCGCCTTCCAGATTTTTATGATAGCCCGCTTTTTCTGTAAACTCTCCTTTCAATCGTCTCAATGCAGGATACAAAATCTGTTTTACTAAAGTGGTTTTACCGCTGCCACTCACACCACTCACCACACACAAGACATCCAATGGGAATTCTACATCAATATTCTTTAAATTGTTTTGCCTGGCACCGGTGATTTTTATGAAATGCTTTGGAATATGGGTTTTTGAAGGAACGTTTATTTTTAATTCTTTTCGCAAATACTGCCCCGTTAGACTTTGCTTATTATTGATAATAGCATCATAATCACCTTCTGCCACTATTTCACCGCCAAGATGTGAGGCCAATGGCCCCATATCAATAATGTGGTCAGCATGTCGCATCATCATTTCATCATGCTCAACCACCACAACGGTATTGCCTGCATCACGCAATTTTTTTAAAACACTGATCAATCTTTCTGTATCGCGTGCATGTAAACCAATTGAAGGTTCATCAAGGATGTATAATGAATTCGTAAGATTACTACCAAGACTCCTTGTTAATTGAATACGCTGGCTCTCACCACCACTCAATGAGTTAGCCAAACGATTTAATGTGAGATAGCCCAAACCCACATCCAGTAAGGTTTGCAGCCGCTGTTGTATTTCAATCAATATACGGCTGGCAACCTGTTGCTGATAATTGCTAAGTTGAATATGATCAAACCAGTCTTTCAATTCATTCACCTGCATCTCGCAAAGTTGCCCGATATGCTTACCATCAATTTTTACATACAATGCTTCCTTGCGTAAACGGTAGCCTTTACAATCAGGACATTTTGTTCTGCCCCGGTAACGGCTTAACAAAACACGATACTGAACTTTATATAGATTTTGTTCTACCTCTTTAAAAAATGCGTCAATGCCATACACGCTGCCATAGCCTTTCCATAAAATATCATATTGTTCATCAGTCAGATCAGCAATCGCTTTATGCACCGGGAAATGAATTGACTTTGCACCTTTCAAAAATTGTTCGCGCCACCAACCCAGCTTCTCTCCTTTCCAAGGCGCCACTGCACCATCATATACACTTAAACGCCTGTCCGGTATCACAAGGTCTTCATCAATTCCCAACACCTGGCTAAAACCTTCACAGGTTGGACAAGCACCAAAAGGATTGTTGAATGAAAATAAATTGGGTACTGGTTCTTCAAACACAATTCCATCCAACTCAAACTTATTACTGAAATGAATTTTTTTTGATTCATTTACTTCAAGAAACATTTCGCCTTCTCCTTCGAAAAAAGCAATACCAATTGAATCACTGAGGCGATGGATATCATCTTCATCAAATTCTTTCGTGATAATTCTGTCAACAAGCAGGAAAATTGAAAGTGTTGATTGTTGTGATGTAATTTTTAGCGATAATTCTTTATCACTTAATTCAAGCAGGTCTTCAATTGCAATGATTTCATTAGGTTTTTCATCATCCTGATTTTTCTTTTTGCTATCCGTGCTTTTTAAATACATCCTTGAAAAACCTTTCTGCAAAAGTATTTTCAACTCTTCCCGAATATTTCTTTTTGCATGTTGTTTGAAGGTGACAATAATATAGGCCTTAGTTTTTTCTGGCAGACTTTGTATAACATTGACTACATCTTCAACATCATCTTTTTTTACCTCCCTGCCGCTGACAGGTGAAATGGTGATACCGGCCCTGCCATAAAGTAACCGCAGGTAATCATAAATTTCTGTCATGCTACCCACTGTGCTGCGCGGGGTCCTTGCAATTACTTTTTGTTCAATAGCAATAGCAGGACATAGCCCACGGATAAAATCCACATCGGGTTTCACCATCCTTGCCATAAACTGCCTCACATAGGCACTCAGGCTTTCGGCATATCTGCGCTGCCCTTCAGCAAATAATGTATCCATCGTCAGTGATGATTTGCCACTGCCGGAAACACCCGTAACTACAATAAATTTATTTCGTGGAATAGAAACGGAAACATTTTTCAGGTTATGTACCCTTGCTCCTTTGATAAAAATATCCTGTGTCCTTCTCTTATCTTCTATAGCCTTTTCATCTTTAATAACTGCTTTCGCTGCGTTCATAATTTTAATCCTCACTAAATCTTTGTAAAAATGCAAAAAAGCCAGAATAATATCCGAATATGATTATTCAAAAAATATGTTTTGGGTAATTCACTTTTTTTTTACAAATTGCAAACAATATTTACAAATTACTTAAGATTCTTCGAAAAAAAATCGTCGCCTATATAAAAAAATTTACCCGGCATTAACATTAAAAAGATAATACCAACTTAATGGTATTTCAATTTTAAAGGCACGATTTATGAAACTCCATCATCAAACTTTGAGTGATACACAGTTAATCCTGCATTTCCAGGAAGGGCATTGCAGTGCGTTGGAAACACTAATTATGCGTTATAAAGACAAGCTGTTTAGCAGCATCTTGTTTTTAGTAAAAGATAAGTTCCTGGCTGAAGACTTATTCCAGGAAACATTTTTACGCATCATTGATACTTTGCGTAGCCGTCGCTATAATGAAGAAGGCAAGTTCTTACCTTGGGCTATGCGCATTGCACATAACCTATGCGTTGACCATTTCCGTAAAGTAAAACGTACACCAACAATTGTTACACAGGACAAGAAAGACATCTTTGATGTGATTCATGTAGTGGTTGATGATAATGCAGAACATCGCATCATCCGTGAACAAAGCTATGACCGCGTTCATCAAATGTTGGATAAACTACCTGAAGAACAAAGGGAAGTAATTGTGTTGAGACATTTTGGTGATATGAGTTTTAAAGAAATTGCAGAGACTACCAATTGCAGTATCAATACAGCGCTTGGCAGGATGCGGTATGGATTAATTAACCTGAGGAAAATGATGACGGAAAAACAAATTCATTTATAAAGAGATTGTTATTCTGTGAAAAATGGTATATGATGTTTCCCTCTTTAACGCTTACCTTGCCAGGCTGCAGAATAACAAATTTTTGATTTCGAGATAAACCTGCAAAATATTGCAGGTTTATTTTTTTTAAATTCCACTGATAGTAGAAATCTTTGCCTCATTAAATTATTTTTAGAGTAATAACACCTCCCTGTGCCATAAGATTTCTGATCTTGTTATTAATAAGTTCAACCTTCTGATTATATTTGAAAGAGTTTGAAAAGAAAGGAGTTTGATAATTCTGCAGACCAATAATTTTCTTTAACACTATCATACCTTTTCTATAAATCATACCTTTAACCGGCAAAATATCTCCTCAGAAATTTCTACTGTAAAACAAAAAAATATAAATATGAAATACTTTATTGCCATCTTCTTATTATTCCTTTTGCAAGAGAGTAATGCACAGGAAATTTTACCTGCAGACATTCAAATAAAAACAGCATTGTTAGCAGCACCTGCCGATCAAAAAGACAGTGCTACTGTTTTAGGTTATGATAAAACAGGAAAGCTGGTAACCTTGAGAAAAGGGAATGGCAAACTTATATGTCTTGCTGACGACCCGAACAAAAAAGGTATCAGTGTCGCCTGTTATTCTTCCAACCTTGAGCCATTTATGGCCAGGGGCAGGGCATTGATAGCAGAAGGGAAATCTGAAAAAGAAAAACAGGAAATCAGGGAAAAAGAAATGGATGAAGGAAAATTAAAAATACCTAAAGAGCCAAACATTTTATACGTATTTAGCGGTGATGAAGGAAATTATAATAAAACAACTGGCGAGTTAAAAGATGGCTATATGCGATATGTTTTATACACGCCTTATGCAACATTTAAATCAACCGGCTTATCAGCCAGCCCATCATTTCCCGGCATGCCTTGGCTGATGGATGCAGGAACCGCAAAAGCACATATCATGATTACACCTCCGAAAGAATGATCAGGGTTGATATGAGATTTTTCAACAATGAATATTCAGTTATATTTCAGAAAAGAACTTATTAATGCAAAGGCATTTTATATTCTCTTCTCCTACTACCATTAAATGAAAAAAAATCCTTTCAATAAAAACATCAGCATAAACTTTATGAATTTTGATATAAAGGAAATGGGGGAACTATAATGTAAACCATCCCAAAAATCAAAGTAATATTTTATTTAGCACACCTAAGAAAACTATTAAGTTAGCTATTAAAACAATACTACATTGCAATACCAACCCTTCACAATAAGATTCCATTGTTTTTTACACATTTCATTCATAAAATATTATTTCAAAAAATCTTAATTAAAATAAAACAAAATTGCTTAAACCTCATCGCTTAAATTTTATCATAGCGTTTACAATAATTAAGCATCATTTACATTATACATCAATAGCATTTCCAGCATGAACAACAGAGCTTATCACCTCTTGCGCAACAACAAAGAAGAAGGGCCATTTACGGCAGAAGAGATTATTGACAAAAACCTGAGGCCTTATGATCTCATTTGGATAGATGGAAAAAGTGCGGCCTGGAGTTACCCAGGTGAGCTTGCAGAATTTAAAATGTATGCACCTTTACCAGTTGAAGTAAATCAACAGCAAAATAAATCATTTGTCAGCGCTTCAATACAAGCTGCGATGGCCGTGAATAACACAATTGCTAAAGCTGATTCAAAACAGAAGCCCCGCTATAAAGTTTATGCAGCATGGAATCAAATTCCAACAAGCAACTCTTCGGCTAACAAGCCTCCGATGATATCAGAATCACAAAAAGCTGTATTAAAAAACACTGCAACATCAATTGACACCCAGGCAAAATCATTAAGCTGGACAGAAGCCTGGCAGGACTGGGAGAATGAAAAAATATCATTACCAAAAGAAAACTATTCAAATGAGTTGCCTGAAAACACTACTGCAAAAAAGGTTAATGTATCATCTCCTCCCCTGCCGGAAACAAAACTTGAACAATCGCATGATAAGTTGAATAATCATTCCTATGAAAACGTCATTAGACAAAAACAACTTCAACAAAATAATTCCTTTTCAGGAAAGCTGTCTGGCTTCATTATACCAGCTTTTGTTTTAGCAATAATTTTCAGTATCAGTTACTGGTTGCTGCACGATTATGGCGCAACATCAAAAACATTTGCCCAAAGCCATACTCAACAATTGAAGGCAACAACTGTAATGAATGATCCGGCATATTCTTCAACTAAGGATAATGCTTTAAATGAATCAGAAAAAAATTTAAATAGAAATAAACAAACTGTTGCCAATCTTCCTGACCGCGCTGAAGAAAGGAAATCATTAGAACACACCAACGAATTAAACCATCAAAAAAATAATTCTAATTCAAAAGAAAGTGAAGTTGTTTTATCAAAACCTGTTGTTACTAATACAAATTATATTTCATCAGTAAAACAACCTGATTTGACAAAAAATATTTCTGTTCTACAAGATCAGCAAAAGGCTGCTAATCCTGGAGATGGTGATTTGAAAAACAATGATGCCTCTGAGCAAACAAATACCGTTCAGGACGGTTCATCTATCAATGTAAATGAAAAAATTCCTGCAACCATAATAAAACCTGAAATAAAAAAAACAGTTTCAGATTATATAACCACGCCAGAATATATCCCAATGAAAAATGGAATTGCCAATATTAAAATACAGAACATCAGTGACGTAAACCTTGACCTGGTTGTGATAGATGTGCAATATTTTGATGCTGCACATAATTATCGTAAAGGTGAAACCATGTACCTGCATAACCTGAAAGCTGGAAAAAATATAGTCATAAAAACACCAAAAGACAATGACGCATATTTTGCTACTTCAAAAGTTTCATTAATCAGTTCTGATAGTGGAAACGTTAACGTTATTAGCGATAATTAATCTTTAGCAAGGCTTAAATTTGCCGCATAAAATTTAGTGATGCCTGTTGACAATCATTCAAAACACATTGTATTATTTGGTGCGGGAAAATCTGCTACCGTACTCATTAATTTCCTGAAGAAAATTGCAGTTGAAAAAGACTGGAAGGTAACTGTTGCTGACAGTGACATTAAAGTGGTGGAGCAAAAAGTAAACAATGCGCCAAACGTAACTGCTGTTGCAGCAGATGTAAAAAATGCTGAAGACAGAAAAAAATATATTGAACAGGCAGATCTTGTCATTTCTTTAATGCCGCCATTCCTGCATTACTTAATTGCTGTTGACTGCCTGACCATCAAAAAGCACCTGCTCACTGCTTCATATATTGATGAAGACATCAAAAAATTATCAGCAGAGATAAAAGACAGTGGTGTGTTATTCCTATATGAAATGGGTCTTGATCCTGGCATTGATCACATGAGTGCAATGCAGTTGATCCATAGCATAAAAAATAAAGGAGGGAAGATTATATCTTTTAAATCACATTGTGGTGGATTGATTGCACCCGAAAGTGACGATAACCCCTGGCATTATAAAATAAGCTGGAACCCACGCAACATTATCATGGCTGGGAAAGCCGGGGCAGTTTACAGGGAAAATAATGAAGAGGTCAATATAGACTATGAACACTTGTTTTCTATACAACATGGTGTAGAAGTCCCAGGATTAGGCTGGTATGCATATTATTTAAACCGTGATTCGTTAAGTTATATTCCAATTTACCATCTTGATGATGTCAATAGTTTTATGCGTACCACTTTACGTCATCCTGATTTTTGTTTTGGCTGGAAAAATATTGTTGACCTGAAATTAACTGATGAAGAAAAAGTATATGAAACAGATGGATTAAACATATCTGATTTCTTCAGGCAGCATTTTGAAAGACATGGCTTTGGTGAATGGCTCACCAAATTATTGAGTTCAAGATTGGAATATGCCAAAAAAATGATGGAACAATTGATGAGCCTGATGGAAGCCGAACAGGAAGCCATTAGTGAAGGTGAAAAGCCTGATGAAAATTTTATGATGATAGATGAGGAAGGCAAATTGACAACATTAAACGTTGATGATGTAAAAAGCCGTGCTGCAGAAAGTGTTGCTGTGCAGATGCACGAAGCAAACCTTACATTAAAACAATTATTCTTTTTAGGGCTAAATGATGATACACCTATCAATAAAGGTTTGTGCAGCGCAGCAGAGGTCTTACAATTTATTGCTGAAAAAAAACTGGCTCTTCAACCAACAGATAAAGACATGATTGTAATGCTGCATGAAATAGAATATGAACTGGAAGAAAAAAAGTCCTCTGTCAAATCCACATTGATTGTAAAAGGTGCAGACAGCGTTCATACAGCAATGGCAAAAACTGTTGGGTTGCCGCTTGGTATTGCAGCCAAATTAATTCTTGAAGGAAAGATCAATGAAACCGGTTTAAATATTCCAATACTTCCGTCTATTTATGAACCTGTATTGCAGGAATTGAAAGAATATGATGTGGCCTTTCATGAAATAGAATCATAATTTACACCAGGATATTTTCTATGGCAGCAAAACCATCTGCTGGTGGTAATTGTTCCCATAAAATTTTATAGATTGTTTTTGCGATAGGTATATTCACTTGCAAAGGTTCGTTGGTAATGTGTATGCATTTGCTGGCATTATAACCTTCAGCCACCATACCCAATTCGAGTTGTGCAGCTTTTACAGAATAACCTTTACCAATCATATTACCAAGCATCCTGTTGCGGCTATACAAAGAATAACAGGTAACCAGCAAATCGCCTAAATACACAGAGGCAGCATAATTTAATTCTGATGTTGAAGCTTCATGTTTCACTTCTCTTAAAAAACGTACCATTTCATTTCCCGCATTCGCGATATAAACACTCAGGAAATTATCACCGTAATCAAGGCCATGTGCAATGCCGGCTCCTAATGCATAAATATTTTTTAAGATGGCTGCATACTGCACGCCAAGGATATCAGGATTGATTACTGTTTTGATAAACTCTGTATTAAATGCTGATGCAATTTTTTCTGTTGTCGCAATATCCAAACCTGAAAATGTGAGATAGGATAATTTCTCTGCTGCTACTTCTTCCGCATGGCAAGGGCCCAGCACTGTGAAATAATTTTTAAGGTCAACATTAAAATTATCAAGGAGGTATTCGTTTAGCAACTGGTTCTTTTGTGGAAGGATACCTTTAATAGCGGAAATGATTTTCTTACTATTGAAAACATCTTTGTTTAATATACCTAATGACTGGTGTACATAAGCAGATGGGATAACAATCACCAAAGCATCACAGGCATCAATAACATAATTAATATTGCTGCTGAGTTGCAAACGGCTCACATCAAAAAAAGCATTACTTAAATAATGAGGGTTGTGGCGGCGTTGCTTTAAATGTGTGATGGTTTCATCGTTGCGCACATACCAGAAAATTTTTTGACCACTATCGCTTAAAATTTTTGCCAGGGCTGTTGCCCAACTACCGCTTCCAAGTATCCCAAATTGCATGCAATTATTTTAAGGCATAAAGATAAGCGTGTTTGTTTATTGCAAAAGAAAGTTATAACAGATTACACTTTTGCCTTGAAAATTTTTGATATACCCTGGATTAATGAATGAATAAAAACACCAACACATCATTTATTTCTTATCAAAGGTTTTCACCAAATCATCTTTACTAACTACTTTTACTTTATCACCATCTTTCATGGTTTTGCTCACCACATCATAAGGACCGGTTACTACTTGCTCATCTGGTTTCAATCCATAAGTAACTTCAATATTGTTGATGTCCTGTATAGAAGTCTGGACTGGTTTTAATTTCACTTTGCCATCAGGTTGTACAGCAAAAACAACTTCTACAAAATCTGTATCTCCTGTAGTATTTCTTGCCATAATTGCCTGCAAAGCATTCTTTAAAGAATCGTTCTTTCTCAGGTCTTTTAAACTTCGTGTAGTTACTGCATTTAATGGCACAGATAAAACATTATCATGTGTCTGAGTTTGTATATCAGCGCTGGCTGTCATATTTGGCCTGAATGGAAATGGCTGGCCTTTTACAATTAAATCTTTATAGCTGGAAGGTAATAAACGGATATGTACTTCATAATTGGTAACACTGGTAGATGATGATGAAGTACTTGTTAATGCATTGGTTTCAGGGTTGGCAATTTTATAGACAACACCTTTGAATTTACGGTTATTGAAAGCATCAATCTCAATATTTGCTGAGTCGCCAATCTTTACTTTCGGGATGTCATTTTCGCCAACATCCACCTGCACTTCCATGCTGCTAAGATCGGCAATGCGCATCATTTCTGTACCTATATTAAATTGGTTACCTGCTACACGCTCACCATTTTTGATACTTAATAAACTAATCACGCCATCCATGGGAGCAGTGATAGTAGCCCGCTGTAAATCTTTATTAGCACTCGACAAACCCGCCATTGCATTTTGCACATTTGCCTGATTGGCTTTTATTCCACTTTGAGCAGCAATATAATTGGCTTTTGCAGATTCATAAGCCTGTTGTGCTGTTTCAAATTCTGATTGAGAAATCACTTTTTCAGTTAATAAAGTTTTCTGCCGGTTGTATGCAGCTTCTGCCTGATCAAGGGTAGCTTTTAATGCACCTAATTGTGCTTTTGCATTGGCAACCTGTGCTTCAGATTGAGCAACTGTCGCTGCTGCCTGGTCGCGTTGGGATGAATAAATATCAGCATAAATTTTTGCCAACACCTGGCCACGGTGGACAGTGTCACCTTCATTTACATTCAGCTCTACCACCTGACCCGAAATATCAGGGCTAATCTTAACTTCTACTTCCGGAAACACTTTTCCTGTTGCAGTAACAGTTTCTGTAATGTTGCGCAACACTGCTTTTTCTGCTGTAATTTTTGTTCCTTCATCATTCCCCAGTACCCCCATTTTGCTCAATACCACAAGGATTGCAATCACAACCACCAATATGCCTATTATCCATTTTAATTTTTTGCTCATACAATAAAATTTTTTTTGGCCACTTTAAAACTGCACCTTTTGCCCTTTATAAAACTCAAGTACTTTCATCTTAAAGATGTAATCATACTTAGCTGAAACCTGGTTTATTTTTGCTGTAAATAAATTTGTCTGAATCGTGATATAATCAATGGTTGACAACATACCAATATCATATCTTTTTGTAGCGAGATCAAAAGCATATTGTTGTGTCTGCACTTCTTTTGAAGTAGAATTATATTTTGCCAAAGCAGATACTGCATTGCTGTAAGCAGTATAAACATTTTGTTGTAATGTGATATTATTTGCCCGTGCCTGTAATCTTGCATTTTCAAGATTCAATTTTGCACGTTCATAATTTGTTCTTGACTGCCGTCCATTTAAAATAGGAACATTCAGTTGCAATCCTATAGATTGGCTGAAATTTACATTGCCCACCTGTTTAAAATAAGGCACTTTTTTATAAACAGGTATTATCTGGTTACTGACGAGATAATCTCCACCATGTGTATAAATTGTATCACTGAAAGGATATGAACCATGCGGTTCCATGTAAGTGTTTCCATAGTTACTTCCCAATTGTCCAAACATACTTAAAGTGGGATACATTGCCCCTTTAGCGCTTTTCACTGCATACTCATTCGACACTATTAAAAAGCTATCAGATTTTTGTTGTGGCTGGCTGGCAAGTGCAAGCTGGTAAACATAAGCCGGATCTAAATCAGCCAATGGCGGAATAGGAATTTTATCTACATCGGGTGTTGATACTTTAAATGGTAATGATTCATCAATATTCAAGAACCCCATTAATGAAATCCTGTTTTGTTCTGCTGTGCCCAAAGCTGCTATATAACTGCTGCTGTCTGAAGCCAATTGTGATACTAACTGTGCAGCATCCAGTTCAGGTTTGCTTCCTGCATCAACAAGTTTCCTTGTATTATCCAACTGAGATTTTGTCTGGTCAATTTGCAATTTGGCAATATTGGCTTGTTCAATACTTAATAAAGTTTGCAGGTAAGCGGCTGCTACATTGAGGGCAATATCATTTCTCACTTTATCAACACCAAACTTTGAAGATGCTTCATTATTTTCAGTTGCTTTAATATTATTTTTTATGTTAAAAAAATTAAACAATGTGATACCAGTCTGCATATTATAGCTCTGGAAAAATACTCTATTGGTAGTGTATTGATTGGTAGTTGGATCAATATTGCGGCCGAACTGGTAACCCCCATTTGTGTTGAAATTTAATGTTGGTATTTGTTGCCACTTTGCCATCCGGGTTTGCAAAGCTGCTTCCCTCTCCTGCACGTCGGCCTGCAAAACATTAATGTTATTTGCCAATGCGTAATCAACACAATGCCTCAAATCCCAAGTATCAGGTACCTGGGCTTTTACTTGTCCTAAATTAAGCAAGAAAAATATGGGTAATAAATAGCTAAATGAATTTTTTCTCATGTTATTTGCTAAGCCCGACAAAAATATGCTCTGACAATCGAGTAAAATCTTAAAATTTATATAAACGGAAAAGATTGATGTTGAAGGATAAAATAAGAGTTTACAAAAAAAAAGAATGCATGCTGCTATCACATTATTCAAAAACAATGATGACATTTTTAATTGAATACTGAAATTTATACCTTTTGAAATGATAAAATGAAACTCTGTTTTTTATAAAAGTGAAATTTTAAGCCATTCAATATCCTCAAACATTGATGAGTTTTTAATGCTGTTCCACATCAATAAAACCAAAACAACTATAGTTACAGTGAGAATTGGCACAGTCTTCAGTTATATACAATGAATGGATTGCTGCAAAAGACAACTCAAGTTATATTTGCGAAGCATAAACTTGAGTGATATAAATACTGAAACACTTCATTCAAATACTAATAGCACCACTCCTATAAACTAAAATCATCCACTTAAATATACTTTCCCAAAATTAAACTTAAACGTTATTGTCAGAAGAGATCAACCGGATTGATATAGCAGCAATCTGCAATAGTTTTTCTCATGTCAACAGCCCGACATCTTCTTTTTCTTTTAATTCTTTAATAAAATCAAGCGCTTCTGACACCACATCACACATGATGGTTATAAGGCTGCCTGGCTTTGCATTTTTATAGGCAAACACGATTGCTTCCGGCTCTTTATAAATAATTTCAACAGGAATATCTTTTGTCTTGGCTTCATTAATTCCTACAACCAATAAATTCACAATTTCTTCTGCTGTCCTGCCACGTAGGTTCTTATCACAACGAATGATAATTTCATCAAAATATTTTGCAGATAACCTGCCCAGTTCTCTGATGTCATCATCCCTCCTGTCGCCTGTACCACTGATGATTCCGATTTTCGGAGAGCCTTCCATTTTACTTACAAAATTTCCCAACAAATCAAGGCCTGCAGGGTTATGCGCAAAGTCAACGATGAACTTGCATTTCTTGAACTCAAAAATATTAAGCCTTCCCGGCGTCAAAGCAGGCGATGGTATGAAGGTGCTTAAACCCGTCCTGATATCTTCAATTGAAATTTCTCGGAATAGATATGCTGCAAGCACAGCAGGCAAAGTGTTCATAATATTATGTAATGCTTTACCATCAAAAGTGATGGGTATATCAGTTACTTTCAACACGCGTATTTTCCATGTACCTTTTAAAATAGTGATATAACCATTCTCATAAACTGCAGCATAGCCACCCCCTTTGCAATGTCTTTTTATCCGCGGGTTATTTTCATCCATACTAAATAAAGCTACATTACAGTTAAGCTCATCTTTCATATTATAAACCAGATCATCTTCTGCATTTAATATTGCAAAACCACCCGGCCTCACAGTTTCCGGCACCACACTTTTCACTCTTGCCATTTGCTCCAAAGTATTGATACCTGCAAGCCCCATGTGGTCTGCAGTAACATTGGTAACAATAGCAACATCACATTTATCAAAAGCCAAACCTGCTTTCAATAAACCACCTCTTGCACATTCAAGCACAGCAAAATCAACCGTCGGATCGCTTAGTACAAACTTGGCACTTACAGGGCCTGTGCAATCACCTTTCATCATCAGTTGATTTTGGATATACACACCATCACTTGTTGTATAACCCACTTTTTTACCTGCTGTTTTACAGATATGCGCAGTCAGTCTTGTTGTAGTTGTTTTACCATTGGTGCCAGTAACTGCAATGATAGGTATCCTGCCATTACTGCCTTTTGGAAACAGCATATCTATAACAGGCTCTGCAGCATTACGAGGCAAACCATCAGAAGGCTCAACATGCATACGAAAACCCGGCGCTGCATTTACCTCAAGAATGGCTCCCCCATTTTCTGTGATAGGATGGCTGAGTTCTGGTGCCATAATATCAATGCCGCATATATCAAGCCCAATTATACGTGCAATGCGTTCTGCCATAAAAATATTTACAGGATGCACTTCATCAGTAACATCTGTGGAAGTACCTCCGGTGGAAAGGTTGGCAGTGGGTTTCAGTAAAACGAGTTCACCTTTTGCAGGCACTGTCTCCAGCGTATATCCTTTTTCATCCAACATTTTTTGTGTGAACTGGTCAATGGTAATCTGTGTCAAAACTTTTTCGTGACCATAACCTCTACGAGGATCTTTGTTGGTTTCATCCACCAGCCATTGAATGTTGTGTTCACCATCGCCTGTTACAGCAGCCGGCGTTCTCAAAGCAGCACAAATAAACTTATAATTTATCACCAGTACCCTGAAATCAAAGCCCACAATATATTTTTCCACTATCACACTTCTGCCATATTGTTTTGCGGCTTCCAATGCTTTTGTTGCCTGCTCCCATGTAGTAATATTAGTGGTATTCCCTTTACCATGATTTCCATCAATGGGTTTTATTACTAAAGGATAACCATATTTATCAACAGCATCACGTAGCCCTGCTTCAGTACGAATGACAGTTCCTCTTGGTACAGGTATTTGTGCTGCATCCAACAGATTTTTTGTTTCTTCTTTATCGCCTGCTATATCAACAGCAATAGTTGAAGTAGTGCTTGCAATTGTTGCCCTGATTCTTTTTTGATGTACACCATAGCCCAACTGCACGAGGCTTTGTTTATTCAACCTGATAAAAGGTATGCCGCGTTTCACTGCTTCTTCCACTATCGAACCAGTTGATGGACCCAGCCTTGTATCTTCTCTTATCTCACGCAACCGTTGTATGTCTTCACTTAAATCATATTCTTTGGCATCAATCAATGCTTGTGCAATACGAACTGATGCTTTTGCAGTATATACACCTGCATCTTCTTCCATATAATCAAACACAACAAAATATTCACCTTCTTTACCTGTACTCCTCGTACGGCCAAAGCCACAATCCATACCGGCAAGTGTTTGCAGTTCCAACGCAATATGTTCTATCACGTGGCCCATCCATGTGCCTTCTTTTACACGGGAAAAAAATCCACCCGGCTTATCTTCACTGCAACGGTGCTCATAGAGGCTCGGCATCAAAACTTCCAGCCTTTCTAAAAAACCATCAATCGTGTTAGTAGGCCTTTGTTCCATTTCTTCCAGGTCAAGTTTCATCTGGATTAACTTAGGGCGGCGTACACTCCAGTAGTTCGGCCCTCTCATAATTTTTATTTCTTCAATCTTCATAAGCTTCGCTTATTTTTTTTGTAGTGAGCTGTGGAAAAATAATTATGCTTCGTTGCGACGCACACTGCAACTTCATTATGGCATTCATCTGCTGTCTGCTGTTCAACGTGTTTGCAATATATTATTATCTTGTCTAAACTCTGAGAATATTTTTTATAAAAATAATTACAGTGTTGATACTATATTCTATTAATAGAAAATTGCAAATGTTGTTTTAATTAAAATCTATACTCCAACAAAACCTATCACATTTGCAACAAGCATTTATGAAATCCATAATGGGTGAAAGATTGTTATTATATTCTTGTATCAGTTTTTTTGATATCAATAACACAGGTCTTCGACCATGTATCATGCCAGGGATGGCCGCCAAAAGCGCTAAAGGGTTCAAAAGGAACAATACGGCAAAGTGAACGGATTAAAACGGTTTTCGCATCCATTTCACTACCATCAATATTTACAGCTTTTGTACCCGATACATATTTCCCGATGGTGCGGCCTTTTAATCCTATTTCAAAGAGAAAATACAACACCACGAAAATCATGTAAGAGATAAAAAGATTAGTGAGCAAAATAGAATATGAGTTATAGACATTAAACATATTTGCGCCTATTGAAAATATATCTTTAACAAAACCGGCAATAATATTAAAAATTATTACATCAATAAGGTAGTTTACAAAACGCTGTCCTGTTGTTGCATAAACAGGTACAAATTCCATTTCGGATAATAGGGATTGTTGTTCCATAATTGACAATTAGTTTAGGACACAATAGTAATAAAAAAAAATAAAGAAGGATTATTATAATCTATCATTGTTGTCCGATTAAAATTATTCAAAATAGCTGAAACCCTTTGCCAGTAAGGGTTCTAAGTCCGCCATAGGCGGATGAGGTCCTGAAAAGCAAAGGGTTATCATATTTAGTCGGACAACTATAATAATCTATAATAATCTGGCAACAACTGGATACTCTATACTTAAAAATATTTTCAATGTTGGTTCAAAACCTGCATAGCGGGTGATATGATTATGATATCAAACCATTTTCAAAACAAAAAACCGATAGGTAGGGTTACATATTTTTAAAATAGATTTTATGTTCTTTATCATTTTTTATTATTTACTTTTTAAAATCATTTCATCCCTACGGTGGTTATTCCAAAACAAGAATATTAAATACGTTATTTGATAATCTTCCGAATCTTATTTGCATTTTCAATCAGTTCTGTGAGAAAAGCAACATTTTCTTTTTCAAGGCTTGCTTTGAATTTCCTTAACTGTGTGATGTGTTCATTTAAAACATCCAAAACATTTTCCCTGTTCTGCATAAACACCGGCACCCACATGGATGCTGCACTCTTTGCTAAACGTACAGTGCTTTCAAAACCACCACCGGATAATTCAAAAATTGCTTCTTCTTCTTTTTCTTTTTCCAAAACTGTATTTGCCAATGCAAAAGAAGTGATATGTGATATATGACTCACATAAGCAGCATGCACATCATGGTTTTCAGAATCCATAAACACGATATTCATGCCAAACCTTCTGTAGATATCTTCAACAATTTTTACTGCTTTTTCATCAGACCTTTCTACATCACAAATCACGCAAGCACGTCCCGCAAAAGCGCCATGCACTGCCGCTTCAGGACCACTGTATTCTGTACCCCACATCGGATGTGTTGATATAAAATGTTTACGCATTGGATGGTTTTTAACCGCTTCACTCAACGCGAATTTTGTAGAACCCGCATCTGCCACAATTTGTTTGTCGTTGATGATATCCAAAATTTCCAATACTACTGGAATTGTAACATTTACAGGAATTGCAACATAAATAAATTCGCTTTTTTGTACCGCTTCTCTTAAAGGAAGCGCTTCATCAATAATTCCAAGTTCCAATGCTTTTTGTGAAGTACCATCAGTCTTACTAACTCCAATAATATGCTTAGCAATTTTTTTTTCTTTTAAAGCCAATGCAAAAGAGCCACTTATCAAACCCACGCCTACCACTGTGACCGTATTAAAAATTTCTTTTTTTAAATGCACATTTAAATCTTCATGGCCATTTTCGTTTTTCATTCTTATATCTGTATTTTAATTTATTCGAATCCAACTATACATGTATATCCTCTTTACATTATAAAATTTTCATGCACTTTTTCTTTCTTATAATCCTTAAAATAAATTTATATTAACCTACAATTTTATTCTTTCAATCGCTTCGCTGATCTTTTCTTCAGATGCACACAAGCTAATTCTGATATAATTATCACCACCATTTCCAAATATTCCGCCAGGGGTTAAGAACACATTATAGTCATACAAAATTTTATCTGTCAAGGCATACCCATTATCATAATGTTCTGGGATTTTTGCCCACATAAACATACCGGCTTGTTGGTTTGAATAAGTGCAATTTAATTTATCCAGCAATTCTATCACTTTAGCCCTTCTCCTTTTATACACTGCATTAACTTCATCATACCATACTTTTGGCAATGATAATGCTTTGGCTGCAGCCAGTTGTACAGGCAAAAACATCCCACTATCCATATTACTTTTAAACCTGAGGACTTCATTTATTTTTTGTTGAGCACCACACAATACACCTATTCTCCACCCGGCCATATTATGTGATTTACTAAGTGAGTTCAACTCCAAAGCAATTTCCTTTGCACCATCAACGCTTAAAATACTTTGAGGTGTTTCATTCAGAATAAAACTATAAGGGTTATCATGACAAATAATGATGTTATGTTTTTTCCCGAATGCAATAATTTTTTCAAACAATTCTTTTGAAGCAGGCTGGCCAGTAGGCATCTGAGGATAATTCATCCATAAACCTTTGATACCATGCAATGAAGATTGAGAAGCATCCTGTACAAGTTTTTCTAACTGGTTCAAATCCAGCCAGTAGTTATTTTCTTCTTTTAAATCATACAACAAAGGAGTTGCACCAGAAAGTTTTACTGCACTTGCATAAGTAGGATAACCCGGATTGGGTATTAACACCACATCACCTTCTTCGAAATAAGTCATACAAATATGCATAATACCTTCCTTACTGCCGATCAAAGGCAAAATTTCTGTATCTGCATTTAATTCTACCTGATACCATTGCCTGTACCAGTTAGCAAAAGCATCTCGTAACACCGGTGAGCCTTTATAGTTTTGGTATCCATGTACATTTGGCTTTGCACTTTCCACCTGCAATGTTTTTATTACATCTGGATGTGGAGGCTGGTCCGGGCTACCGATTCCAAGGTTGATAATATTCCTGCCTTGTTTATTCAGTTCATCAATTTCCCTCAGCTTTTTAGAAAAATAATATTCTGTAACGATACTCACTCTTTTTGCTGTAGTTGTCATAAGAAATATTTTATCAATGTTCAATTTTTCAAAAATGAAATGATATAGATGTTTATATTAATCCAGTCTTTTCAACTTTCCATTTCTATAAACACCATAAATCTTTAAATAAATTGTTGATGCCTTTATATCCTCAATAACATTTTTAAACTGAGCCATATTATCAAATTCAAGGTCAGCATGAAAACTGTATCTAAAATTGCTTCCTGGTATTGGGAAACTTTGTAGTTTACTAAGATTTACATCTGCTTCTGCTATTTTAGTAAGTACTTTAGCAAGGCTGCCCTTAGTGTGATCAGTATGAAAATTAATGGATGCTTTATTGGCATTGGGCACTGGTTCAGCATGGCTTGTTTTTTCCAACACCAAAAACCTTGTATAATTATTTCTCATTGTATGAATATTGGGTGCGATTAGTTTCAGATCAAATAACTCTGCAGCAAGTTTGCTTGCTATTGCTGCAATATGTTTGCTTTTATGTTGTGCTATATGCTTAGCGCTTAAAGCTGTGTCTTCAGTTTCTATCAGCTTCCAGTTAAATTGTTCAAGATAATCTGTACACTGCAGCAATGCCATAGGGTGAGAATGTACTTCACGTATATCTTCCAGTCGAACACCTTTGTTCACCAACAGGTTTTGGTCAATCTGTAAATACACTTCACCAATGATAGTTAAGTTACTTTTTTGCAATAAACCATAATTGGGTAAGATGCTACCGGCAATTGAATTTTCTATTGCCATCATTCCTTTGCCATCATCATTTTTTACAATTGTTTTCTTGATAAGCTCGCTAAAGGTTGCGCAAGGCATTACTTCAGTTTCTTTTCCAAAAAACCTGAGTGCAGCTACCTGGTGAAAACTTCCTTCATAACCCTGAATAAAGACCTTATGTTTCATCGATTATTTTTAAAATAAAATCAAAAAAAATCCCGGCCATGTTAAGCCGGGATTCAGTTATTTATGATGCATAAACACATTACCCGGTCTTTCCTTTAAAATAAAAGAAAAAATAAAAGGTATGTGTAAATGTATTCGCCATCGTGTGTCAAAAGTAACAGTAAGAAATATTTTTTCAAAGGATTGTCTGGATAAAAATTTCTCACATAAAAGAAAAAAGCCCCCCCGTAGAAACGGAACGGCCTCTAACGATTGCTTGCCATAATGAAAATTCTTTCCACTAAACTCCCGGCGCAATCTACCACCTCTTTTCAACTTCACCGAGTTTAGTTATCTGTGCTAACTAATTATTTTTTTGTAGAATCAACAACAGCTTTTGCAGCTGAGTCAACAACTTTTGCAGCTGAATCAACAGTAGCAGCAGCTGAATCAACAGTAGCGCCAGCAGATTCCATAGTAGTACTTGCAGAAGAATCTGTAGATGTTGTGTCTGTAGAACCACTGTTACAAGCGGCAAAAATGCCAATTGCTAAAACGATCAATAACTTTTTCATTTGTTTGTGTTTTTTGTGATGTAATTTTCGAATTAATACCAGAATATGAAGAAGGTAACCCTGTATAAAAGAATTTTTTTTTATAAATTCTAAAATTTTTTTTGGGTTACTTTTACCGTATTTAGGTATTAAAAATTAAGCAGGTGAAGGACGAACCGAATGAACAATTATTATTAAAAGCATTGGCAAAAAACGATTCGAAGGCTGCTGAAATCATTTATAAGAACAATTTTAATATGGTTCTTGCATTTGTTTTAAATAATAATGGTTCTTATGATGAAGCAAGGGATATTTTTCAGGAGGCAATGATTACTCTTTATCAAAAAGCAAAAACCGAATCGTTCGTTCTTACCAGCCAACTCAAGACATATATTTATTCTATATGCAGGAGATTGTGGCTAAAACGCCTGCAACAATTGGGGAGAACAGCAAGTGGTATAGAGTATTATGATTCGATTGCTGTTGAAGATGACATTGAAATACATGAAAGAAGGAATGTTGAACTTGGTATTATGGACAGAGCATTAAACAGTTTGGGCGAGCCCTGTAAAAGTTTACTTGAATCTTTCTATATAGAAAAAAAGAGCATGGATGATATTGCTGCACTGTTTGGATATACCAATGCAGACAATGCCAAAAATCAGAAATACAAATGTTTAATGAGATTGAAAAAATTATTCTTTTCGCAATATAATATAGGTGAGTGATGGAAGATATTCTTTTATTAAATTCAATTGAGCGCTACCTTGATGGTCGCATGCTGGATGATGAGAGGTCCTTTTTTGAAGAACTACGTTCTAAAAATCCTTCAATTGACGAAATGGTAGTGGAGCATAAACTTTTCCAACAACAGATGGATACTTATGCCGATATCAGGAATTTTAAAGACATCCTTCATTCAGTTCATTCCAAACTTTCTTCTACTGGTGAAATCAGAAGTTCTGAGGAGCCTGAAAATTTTGGAGGCAAAGTAATACAACTTTGGAACCGTTATAAAAAGACTGCCGCTATTGCAGCTTCTATTGCTGGTATCACTGCTTTATTCATCAGCGCTTTGGCAATTTATTTTTCACCGGCTACTGACAAATCTGAATTACAGAGATTAAGCCGCATGATTGATGAAGTCAAGGCAAGTCAACAAATCACCAACAACAAACTTAATGAAGTAGCTGAACCTAAAATACCCAAAGGCGCAACAGTAAAAGCAGGTGGTACAGCATTTTTAATTGATGGTAAAGGATACCTTATTACTAATGCTCATGTATTGGAAGGTAGTGGCGCTATTGTGGTGGACAAAGATGGCCATGAATACAATTCAACTATTTTAACTGTTGATCGTAAGACTGACCTTGCTGTTTTGAAAATTGATGATAAAGATTTTAAACCTATCAAGAATTTACCTTATTCGATCCGTCGCATGGAACCTGATTTGGGCGCAGAATTATTCACGCTTGGTTACCCACGAGATGAAATAGTTTATAACATGGGTTATTTAAGTGCAAAAACCGGTTATAAAGGCGACACTTCAAGTTGTCAGCTTTCTTTAACTGCCAACCCTGGAAACTCAGGCGGGCCTGTATTTAATAAGAATGGTGAAGTGGTAGGCATTATTACTACCAAACAAACACAATCGGAAGATGTAGTCTTTGCATTAAAATCGAATAATATTTTCAGGTTGATAGATAGTCTTAAAACAACTGATACTTTATTTAAAAAAGTGAAATTACCAAAAGGCACATCAACACTAAAAAATATGGATAGAGTCAGCCAGGTGAAAAAAGCAGAAAATTGCGTTTTCTTAGTGAAAGCCTATAAATAAAATAATTTTTAAGCAGTAATCAGCCTTGATAAAGTTTTATCTGGGCTGTTTTTCTTTACGAACATTTTTGCTGAAGGCATCAAAAAAATCCTGGAATATCATAAACTTTTCATTTTTCATTAGCGGTAATTTTTTTAAGAAATAAGCTTATATCTTGCAGGAAACAATAATACATTTTATGAAAAAAATCCTGTTGCCTGCTTTAGCTGTAATCATGTACAGCATTTCATCGGCACAATTACAACTACCACAATTAAGTCCCACTGCAACTGTTGTTCAAAACTTTAGTGTGGGTAAAATCACATTGGAATATTCAAGGCCATCAATCAAAGGAAGAACATTATTTGAAGAAAACAGTGACCTTGCGCCATTGGGTAAACTATGGCGAACCGGCGCAAATGCCGCCACCCGTATTTCATTTACCGATAAAGTAACATTTGGCGGACATGATATAGATAGTGGCAGTTATGTTTTATATACTATTCCCGGAGAGGATGAATGGGAAATTATTTTAAACAAAGGATTAAACAACAGTGGCACCAGTGGTTATAAAGAAAGTGAAGACGTTGTAAGGTTTAATGTGCCAGTAGAAAATGCTACAGGTATGAATGTTCAAACCTTTACAATGGAATTTCTTAATATCATGCCGGGTAGTTGTGACCTTGCTATAATTTGGGGCAATACAATGGTTGATATACCAATCACTATTGATTTTAAAGCTAAAGTAAGATCACAAATAGAAGCTGCCATGCAGGGAAAAGACAAACCCTATTGGCAGGCAGCCAGTTTTTATTATGAATATGATAAAAACTATCCAAAAGCTTTGGAAAATATAAACCATGCTTTGGAAGCCAATAAAGACGCTTTCTTTATGTATATGATGAAAGCCAGAATTCAAAAAGAATTGGGTGATAAACAAGGTGCTAAAGCCAGTGCAGAAAAATGTATTGAACTGGCAACTGTAGCCAATAATGATGAATATGTAAAATTTGGTAAAGACCTTATTAGTTCTCTATAAATTACTTCATACAAAAAAAGTCATGCAGTTAAAACAGCATGGCTTTTTTTTGTTTCACTATAAAATTGGTAAAAAATATTTTTTAAAATCTTTTATAGAAATCAATATCCACGAACATCTTTACCAGCCATGTAATTGAGAAAGGCTTTATTCACTACACGGTTGCCACCAGGTGTTGGATAATTGCCTGTGAAATACCAATCGCCTGTGTTGGTAGGACAACTTTCATGTAAGTCCTCAATTGTCTGGTATATAACCTGCACAGGTATTGTTAGATCTTTTGGAGTAATAAGTTCTGCAATTTTATTGGAAATTTCTTCTGTTGTAAAAGGTTTATAAATGTTGCGTACCAGGTTTTGTGTATGCAGTTGATTCATACGTTCCAGTTCAAGAATATTATCATGCACTTCTTTAATAATACATGATTCATCTCTTTCTTTAAGCAATGCTATTGCTGCACGAAAAGCGATAAAATCACCCAGTTTACTCATATCAATCCCATAACAATCTGGATAACGAATCTGTGGTGCAGATGAAACTACAATAATTTTTTTAGGATAAAGACGGGCCAGCATCCTGACAATACTTTCTTTCAGTGTAGTGCCACGAACGATTGAATCATCAATTACAACCAAGGTATCCTGGTTTTTATGTACGGTACCATAAGTAATATCATACACATGCTGCACCATTTCATTCCTGCCACTGTCTTCTGTAATAAAAGTGCGCAGTTTAACATCTTTGATTGCAATTTTCTCCTGCCTGATTTTCCTGTTAATTAATGCCTGCAACCTTTCTTCAGTGATATTGTCTTTTTCTTCCAGTATTCTCTGAAGTTTAGTTGTGTTCAGGTAATCTTCCATGCCTTTACATAAACCAAAATATGCCACTTCAGCAGTATTAGGTATATAAGAAAAAATAGTATTTTTTAGATCATTATCAACTGCATGCAAAACAGGTTTACTTAAATGATACCCAAGCGCAATCCTTTCCCTGTAAATTTTTTCATCACTGCCACGACTAAAATAAATTCTTTCAAAACTACACGCCTTTCTTTCTTTGGGTTCCAACACCTGTTCAATAGTATATTCATTGTTGGCGCCAACAATTAATGCTTTTCCTGGAAGTAATTCGTGCACTTCATTTTCACCAACGTTAAATGAAGTACGAATAGCAGCACGTTCACTGGCAGCAACAATCACTTCATCATTAATATAATAATAAGCCGGACGGATACCATGGGCATCCCTCAACACAAATGCGTCACCGTTACCGGTCAAACCGCCAACAGTAAACCCACCATCAAACAATCGGGCTGATCTTTTCAAAGCATGTGCGATACCGCAAATTGTTGGGTTCTCCACATCTTCTTTTGAAATAAAATGGTGGATGACTTCCATCATTGCAGCGAGGTCACTCTGTTGCTGAAACACTCCCGGGCTGATGTTGATAAGATCAAATAATTCATCTTTATTTACAAGATTGAAGTTACCCGCCAATGCAAGGTTCTTTGCAGCTATGATATCCTTTTTTATAAAAGGATGGCAAAATTCAACATTGTTTTTTCCTTGAGTACCATATCGTAAATGGCCTAACAATAACTCACCTAAAAGAGGTATATGACCTTTCATCAAAGCCGGATGCTTCTTAATATCAGGCTGGTATTTTTCAAGTTCTGTAATCTCGTTCCCTATCTTAAAAAAAATGTCTGAGATAGGTTGTTGAGCATTACTGCGGATACGGTGAAGGTAAGGGTAACCGTTTTCGGTATGCAGTTTTACAGATGCGATACCTGCACCATCCTGACCACGGTTGTGTTGTTTTTCCATCAACAGGTATAGCTTATTAAGGCCATACATAACCGTGCTGTATTCCTGCAAGTAATAAGAGAAATCTTTACGGAGTCGAATGAATGCTAAACCGCATTCATGTTTAATTTCATCGCTCATTGCAAAATTGAAGGCGCAAAACTACAATTATTAAATAAGAAACTAATGAAGATAATTTCCACTTTTTATTATAGTTAACAAGAATAAAATCTAAATGCTAATTTAAATTTGATCCTATTTTTTCTGAAACATTTTGCCCGGTTAGTATTTCTGCCAACCAAAAAAATTCAGTTACAAAGACATCAATATTTTTTTGAAATGCGGGATCAATCAGGTTGCCAGATTCATCAAACTTTTTTTCAACCATAGGTGTTACCAACATGTGTGGTGAACCAATTCCAAATATAGCAAATACAAGCATTTGCACCTGCAAAGCTGCTCTTATACCACCCAAAGCACCCGGTGATGCTGTAACAATTCCAAAGGGTTTTCTGGATTGTTTGGGGAAATGATCAAATAAATTCTTGACTGCAGGTGTATAGCTACCATTATATTCAGGAGTTACAATAATAAATGCATCAGCCTCGAACATACGCTTTGCCAATGGCTGCAATGCAGAAGGCGCCATATCTTCACTCCTGAATACTTCCTGCTGCAATACATTAATTTCCAAGTCCCTCACATCAATCATATTGATATTGTGACCTGTCCTCTCATTTAAATATTTCCTAAGAAATAAAACTACCCTATGCGTTACACTGTCTTTTCTTGGGCTGCCTGAAATAATTTCTATATTCATCTATACTCCAGTTATCTTTTATCATTTACAATCATTTCCATTTTCTCATTAACCACTAAGCTTGTTTTACTAATTCCACATTTGCAAATATTTTCACTTCATCACCTGCAACAGCTCCTCCTGCTTCAGTTACTGCATTCCATTTCAAGCCAAATTCCTTACGATTAATTTTTCCACTTACTTCAAATCCTTCTCTTGTTTGTCCCCAGGGATCTAGCACACTGCCACCATGTTCTACTTTCAATGATACATTTTTGGTGATATCACGAATGGTAAGATTACCACGCAATACAAATTCATTATCACCATTCTTTTCAACAGAGGTTGATTGAAATTTAATTTTTGGAAACTTTTCCGCGTTAAAAAAATCATCATTTTTTAAATGATTGTCTCTTTGTTCACTATTAGTAGAAACACTGTTGACATCAGCTTCAAATTGAATAGATGCATCTGAGAAATCTGGTTTACTACTTTCCATACCTCCCTCAAAAGATGAAAAGTTGCCACTTACATTACTAATAACAAGGTGTCTTACCTTAAAAGTCACTTCACTATGTGAAGGATCAATTTTGTACGTTGCCATAACTGTATTTTTTTTGTTTTTTATTATTATGTCATTTATTAAAATATATGTGTATATACATATACTGAAATAAAAAAATTTATTATTCCTCTTTTCTAAATTCTTCAAGGATACTGTTCAATGTTTTTGCTTTCTCATCCGAAATATGTATCATCTTATCTATAATTTTATTTATCCTGTCTGTACTATGTTCAAGAATATTCAAGCCTGCAGAAGTGATTACAATAACTGTCTCTCTCCTGTCTGCAACAGAAGTGGTTCGTTTTACCATTTTTTTTGTTTCCAGCCTGTTAATGATACGGGGGACGTTAGAATTTTTCTCAATCATCCTACGGGTAATTTCTCTGACACAAATTTGTTCAGGATATTGTCCTTTTAATATACGCAACACATTGTATTGTTCATGTGTTAAACCATATTCCTTTAATTCCTTGCTCATTAAGGTTTTAAACCACCAGGCAGTATAAAGGATATTAAGCCCGGCTTTATGCCTCTCATTCCTGAATTTATTGCTTTTTATTGCCTGTTCTAATTTCACAGCGCAAATGTATGTACATACATCTATTTATTCCAAAAAAACCTTCATAAAAAATATGAAGGTTTTAAAAAATTAATTTGAAGCTGTATTTTCTGCTGTAAACCAGTAATCAAGGCTTTTACAATTTTTATATTCAGGATCTATATCAATATAAAAATCTGAGATATGTTTTTTGAACCAATCATCAAGTACATGTTGTTTTTTATCTGCCAGCGCTTGTTGTGATACTCGGTCATAATCATCTTTCAGGTTTTCACGATGTGGTTGTGTTTCATTGGCAAGATAAACAATTCGAACAGCAGTTTTACCCCTTTCATCTGTATAAGTTAATGGTTGTGTTATCTCTCCTACTTTCATATTTTTCAGGTTAGCAACCAGTTCTTTATCCAATTGATCTATAGTAACAGAAGTAGAACCATCAATCTGGTTAACAAATCTACCGGCATTATATCTTGTTGCATCATCTTCACTATATTTATTCACTGCCTCATTAAATGACATTGTACCTGCAATAATTCTCGACCTTACACTATCTAACTTTTGTTTGGCATCATTTATTTCTATATTGGTAACAGAAGGAATAATCAGGATATGTCTCACCACTGCATCATCGCCTGCCCTGCTTACCATTTGAATAATGTGCAAGCCAAATTTTGATTTAATAACAGGCGAAATCTGACCTTCTTTTAATTTAAAAGCTGCAGCAAGAAATGTTGGGTCAATGTCTTTGTCATTGCGGTTAAGACTAAACTGGCCACCATTATCTCTTGTTCCAGGATCTTGTGAATAAACTTTAGCCAGGTCCTGAAATTTTTTCTGACCAGATTCAACCTGTTTCTTCAAATCAAGCAACTGGTTGGTAATATATTCTTCCACATCTTTATTTGCTTTTGGATAAATTACAATTTGTGCAACTTCCAATTCACTTTCAAAGAATGGAAGGCTGTCTTTTGGTATTTTATCATAAAATGTTTTTACTTCAGTAGGTGTTATCTTTACATTTTCCAATAACTGCCTGCGCATTTTGTCAGCAAGTTGCCTTTCTACAAACTGTGGTCTTAAATCTTCTTTTAATTGATAAACTGTTTTACCGGCTATTTGTTCCAGCACTTCCTGTGAGCCATACATCCGGATAAAATACCTAATTTGATTATCCAGTAATGCATCAATCTCATCATCAGTAATAGTAACAGAATCTTTTTGTGCCTGCAGAACTAATACTTTTTGCACCAACTGACCTTCGAGAAAAGCACATTCTGGATTGGGAGGCAATTGCACTCCCTGGCCTTGTCGTTTATAATCCGCAATAGCATTATCAATATCAGACTTCAGAATAATTTTATCACCCACTTTTGCTATTATCTTATCTGCAACAACTTTTTGAGTTTGGGCAAATCCTTTTATCCCTGCAAAAAGCATTAAAAGCAAAAAGTAAGATTGAAACTTCTTCATATAAATTTTATGATGCGGCTCAAAAGTAAAATATAGATAAAGCAGGAAAAATAATGCAAATGTTTTTAACAAAGAATTGGTGTGTAGGTTTTCTACTACAATGTTTGTTTTTTATATGGTTTCATAGTTGTCCGAATAAATATGATGACTTTTTGCTTTTCAAGAACTCATCCGCCTATGGCGGACTTAGAACCCTTACTGGCAAATGGTTTCAGCTATTTTAAACAATTTTAATCGAACAACAATGATATGGTTTATATTAATTCAACCATATCATCCTTGATATTTACAAATAGAAAATTTGAAACGACAGGCATAATCCAAACGATACACAATTCCTCTTTAAATATAAAAAAGGCCGTCTTATTTTAAAAGACGGCCTTTTTTTATAAATCACATCACTTAAACTTTATTTCACTACCTGCAATGTTGATGAGTAAGTCTTTCCATCCACAATTGCAACTACCCTGTAAGTACCGCTAATTAATGATGAACCATCAATTACATAGCTATGCTTACCTGCAGATTCTGTTTTATTAACTATTTGTTTAACCGGTTGCTGCATAAAGTTATAAACTGTGATATTGACTTTAGCGTCTTTGGCCAGGTTATAGTTAACATTTGAAATATTCTTCATTGGGTTGGGTGATAATTTCATACTGAATTCTGCCTGTTGATGTTTAGCAGGACCATAAGGTTTTGATTGCAATGAATTGCTGCATGGACCCCATGCTGACCAGGTACCAGTATTTAATACACCACCATAGCAATAGCTTGTCCATGTGCCACTACCGGTATATGAAGTATTTGGACCATTGCCTGTAATTTGTGCATTTCCCCAATAGGTGAATGAATCAGTATATGATGTACAACCATCAGGGTTAGGATTAGATGCATGGAATTCTACAGAACCCATGTGTTGAGCAAATGAACCCCAACCATAAACAGACCAATCATAACCATCTACATTCAATGAACCAGTAACTGAATAATTGCCATTACCCTGATCGGTATAAGTTATCTTCCAGTTGTAATAACCATCATTAAAACATACTGAGTTGGATGCATTTTTAGCATCTGAAATTTTTCCATGTTTTGCTGGGCCATAAGGCAAAGATTGCAATGAATTACTGCAAGGGCCAGAAGCTGACCATGTACCATTCGCATAAACACCACCATAACAATAGCTTGTCCAATTACCATTACCTGTAAAGCTAGTGCCAGAACCATTACCTGAAATTTCTGCAGTACCAACATAGGTAAATGAGTCAGTATGAACTGTACAACCATCCGGATCAGGATTGGATGCATGTAATTCTACAGAGCCCATTTTATGAGCAAATGAACCCCAGCCATAAACAGGCCAGTTTACACCATCAACAGTTGTATAACCTGATGCCCAGTAAGAACCATTGCCCTGGTCAGTATAAGTTATTTTCCAATTGTAATAACCATCACTAAAGCAAACAGTATTTGATGCATTCTTCCCTTCAGTATTCACCTTAGCATGTTTTGCAGGACCATAAGGTTTTGATTGCAATGAAGCACTACAAGGTCCTGCTGCAGACCACGTGCCAGTATTATAAATTACACCACCGCAATAATTAACCCATGAACCTGAACCATTAAAAGTCGTGCTACTACCATTTCCCGAAATGGATGCTGTGCCTGTGTAAGTTAAGGAATCAACATAACCACTTTGACAATTATCTGCATTTGGATTATGAGCTGTTAAATCCACATCACCCATGCGATGTGCAAATGAGCCCCATCCTGAAACAGACCAATGCACCCCATCAACATCTAAATAACCTGATGCTGAATAGGTACCTGGTGTGGTCTCAGAATAAGTAATAAACCAATTGTAAAAACCATCATTAAAACAAACTGTGTTGGTTTTAGCCAGAACATTTTTGATAGACGATGTATTTGAATTATCATCGTTTTTATTTGCTTTTGCATTTGTGGAAAAACATAAACACAGAGAAAGTAATACTCCCCCAAAGAAGTAAAAAGTTTTTTTCATTGTTAGACGATTTATTGTTAATAAAAATTTAAGGTACAGAAAACAAACCTGATTTTCAAATTTTTTTTATGATTTCTACCAGATTCATTTTCAAATATTGATTATTGTCATTTAGATAATTTTGCCAACAATTTTAATAGGTTCATGAAAGTAAATAAAGATGAGTTAGTTTCTCAGATGCAAGTGATTTGCGGTAATAATTTTGAATATTATGATACAGAAAGTTTATCGCATTACGGGCATGATGAAACCGAAAAATTATTGTTTCCACCTGATATTGTTGTAAAGCCATCAACAGCAGCAGAAATCAGTTTGATAATAAAATATTGTAATCAACATTTAATCACTGTAACGCCAAGAGGTGCGGGCACAGGATTGAGCGGTGGCGCAATTCCTCAAAAAGGAGGAGTAGTAATTTCTTTAGAACGATTAAACAAAATAATTTATATAGATGAACGTAATCTCCAGGTTACAACTGAACCTGGTGTGATCACTGAAGAATTACAAAATGCTGTCAGGGAGAAAGGGTTGTTTTATCCACCTGATCCTGCCAGCAGAGGGTCTTGTTTTATAGGCGGTAATATTGCAGAAAACAGTGGCGGTCCAAGAGCAGTGAAATACGGCGTTGTAAAAGATTATGTTTTAAATCTTGAAGTAGTATTACCAACAGGTGAAATAATCTGGACCGGCGCCAACATTTTAAAAAATTCAACAGGTTATAACCTTACTCAATTGATTGTTGGCAGTGAAGGCACTCTATGTATTGTAACAAAGATTGTATTGAGATTAATACCGCATCCAAAATATGATCTATTAATGTTAGCGCCATTTGCATCGCTTGAAAAAGCAAGTGAAGCAGTAAGTGCAATTTTTCGTGCTGGATTCACACCAAGTGCTTTAGAATTGGTTGAAATAGATGCACTGAAAATTGTGAGCAAAATGGTTGACAGTTATATAGTGCCCGTAACTGATGATATAGTCGCACATTTAATTATAGAAACCGATGGCAATAATTTCGAAGTCCTAATGAGTGAGATGGAAGCTATCGCTGAATTATTAAATCAGTTTGAAACGGGTGAAATTTTATTTGCAGATGATGCACAACAAAAAGATGAATTATGGAAGCTACGCAGAAGAGTTGCCGAAGCTACCAAACAAGCTGGCTATACAATAGAAGAAGATACAGTTGTGCCCAGAGCAGAACTTCCTTCATTAATCAAAGGCATTAAAGCATTAGGCAAACAACATAATTTTGAAGCAGTTTGTTATGGCCATGCCGGTGATGGTAATTTACATGTACGTATAAAAAAAGAGGGCATACCGAATAGTTATGATAATGAGGAAATGAAAAAAATTTTAAATGAATTATTTCATCTGGTAAAAAGTTTAGGAGGCACCATCAGTGGTGAACATGGCATTGGATTGATTCAAAAAGATTTTATGCCTGTTGTAATGGATGAAATTAATATCAATTTAATGCGATCAATCAAAAAAGTTTTTGATCCCAATAATATCTTAAATCCCGGTAAAATTTTCGACCTGTGAAATCCTTTACACATATTTGCGTTACACATCAAACAATACAAATGAAACAAATAATTTTCAGCACACTCATTTTTATGGCAGCAACTTCAATCAAAGCTCAAAGCAATGATTATAGCGATAATAAAAGCGGAGGTTTTAAAAAAGAAAATGTTTTTGTAGGCGGAAGTATTTCACTTGGTTTTGGTTCAGGTAGTTTTGGTGTTGGCGCCAATCCTGAAATAGGGTATTCGGTAGCCCAATGGCTTGATGCAGGTATTGCAGCTAACATAAATTATAATTCTCAGAGATTGTATAATTATGGTAGTTCCGGGTATTACAACGCTGGCAAGGCTTCAATTTTTAATTATGGTGCAGGAGTTTTTGCAAGGGTTTATCCATTACCTTTTCTCTTTATTCAGGCACAACCGGAAATTAATTGGATAAGTATATCACAAAAAGATAATTATGGTAACAAAATAAAACAAACTGTAAATGCACCCAGCCTGATTGGTGCTCTTGGTTATTCGCAACGTGTGATTACACAAGGCAGTTATTTTTTTATGATAGGCCTTGATTTAATCAATGATAAAAATTCACCTTATAATGATGGCTATGGTCATGCAATGCCAATTGTTCGCGGAGGCTTTGATATTTATCTTCGGCCATCAGGGAAGCAAAAACGTTCTGCTCCTGAGTTGTAAATGGGAATTCATTTTACTATACAGGCAGTTTTGTTTATACCAGCTCAAATACTGTTATCTCAGGTAATATACCCACACGACCGGGATATCCAATAAAACCATATCCCCTGTTTACATAAAGTTTTTGTTTGCCTTGTTCATAAAGGCCGGCCCACTCTTTATAAAACCATTGCACTGGGCTCCACTTAAAATAAGGATTTTCCACACCAAACTGCATTCCATGCGTATGGCCTGAAAGCATCAAATCAATATCAGGATATTTCACCCGCACTTCTGCATCCCAATGGCTGGGGTCATGGCTCATCAATATTTTGAATGGATATTTTTCAGTTCCCGGATATGCAAGGTCCATGCGGCCATATTTGGGGAACCTGCCAAATGCACTCCAGTTTTCAATTCCAATCAATGCTATTTGCTGGTTATCTTTTTCGAGGATTACATGTTCGTTCATCAATAAGCGCCATCCAAGTGTTGCCTGAATTTTTTTCAACCTTTCAAGGTTTTCTTTTTTTGCTTCAGGGCTTGGCCATGAAGTATAGTCGCCATAATCATGATTGCCCAAAGTGCTGTAAACACCCATTGGCGCCTTGAACTTATTAAAAACATCCATGTAATCTTCCATCTCATCGGCTTTATCATTCACGAGATCACCTGTAAATAAAATAAGATCTGCATTTTGTTTTTGAATCATTGCCACTCCTCTTTCCACAGCAGCCTTATCAGTAAAACTCCCACTGTGAATATCACTCACCTGCAAAATTTTTAAACCTTTAAACGCAGGAGGCAAATTTTTAAAAGCCAGTTTCACTTTTCGCACTTTATAATCATACTTATTGGAAAAACCATAAAGCAAAGAGGCAAACAAACCTGTACCCAATGCAAAACCTGACCAACTTAAAAAAGATGACCTGCTGATGCGGTTGCCTTCATCAGTAAAATCAACTCCCGTCTTTGGGAAAATTTTTGCCATCAGCCATAAAAGCAACCGGCGTACATCATCAAGTAAAAAGAATACCGATGCTATCAACTTGGCAAAAATCAAACCCACAATAATCGCAAAAACATAGTTTCTTAAGATTATATGCGTTTCGATATATTGAGAACGGGGGAATGCAATGATAAATGATAAAGCAGCAACAGAAATGGTCCAGTAAATAGTATAAATTATCGTCTTACTACGGTCACTATTATTATGTACAATAAATTTTAAAGCATTAAAAACATAAAGATCTATCACCAATAAAATAACAACAACCAACCACCAGCTACTCCAGTTTCTCATAAAAAATATTTACAAATAAGACAATTGCTTTATAAGATGTTGATAAAAATACCCTATAAATTAACTGAAAAAATTAATATTGTTGAGACAGTAATTGTAAAAAATTACATTTGTGCCCTTTAATTACAAACTTAATAATAGATGGCTGAATTTTTTTGACTGTTATCAAATAATTCAGTCTTTGATATTGATAAAACAAGTAAATTAGAAAAATAGGAAAATAAATTTTCAGATGAAGTTAACATACTATGGTCAATCCTGTTATATGGTGGAAGTGAGTGGGATGAAACTTTTATTTGATCCATTCATCAGAAATAATCCATTATCAAAAAAAATAGATATTAATTCTATTGATGCTGACTATCTATTTCTTTCACATGGCCATGGCGATCATTCGGCAGATGCAATTGAAATTGCTAAAAGAACTAATGCACTTTGTATAAGCCCTTTTGAAGTTGCCAATTGGTTTGGCGCCAACGGTATTGAAAAAGTACACCCGATAAATCAGGGAGGGCCTGTACATTTTGATTTTGGCAGCGTACGTGGAGTGAATGCCATTCACTCTTCTTCATTTTCAGATGGTAGTTATGCAGGCAATCCTATCGGTTTTCTGTTTAATACCCAAGAAGGTGATTTTTATTATTCAGGCGATACTGCTCTCACGATGGATATGCAGTTAATCCCCCGATGGGCTAAACCAAAATTTGCTGTTTTACCTATAGGTGGAAATTTCACGATGAATGTTGAAGATGCTATCATTGCATCTGATTTTATACAATGCAATACAGTGGTAGGTGTACATTATAATACTTTTGATTTAATAAAAATCAATAAAGAAGAAGCTATCGCTTCATTTAAGAATGCCGGCAAAATATTATTGTTGCCAGCAGTGGGTGAAACGATTGAAGTATAAAAATGATTTTCTTAGTTAGGGAAAATTAACATTCTCTGACTGGCAAATCACAAAAATAATCCACACAAAAAAGCAGAAAAAATTTTGTGTTGATATAAAAAATGAATTAATACAACCCTTTGCAAAAAACAAACATTAACTAAAAACAAATAAAATACCCTGATTGGGTTTGGGATATATGGCTCGAATAATTGGAGTAGCAAATCAGAAAGGTGGAGTAGGAAAAACAACTACAGCCATCAATCTTGCGGCAAGCCTTGCTGTGCTTGAATTTAAAACATTGTTGGTAGATGCAGACCCACAAGCCAACAGTACAACAGGGATTGGTTTTGACCTTCACAACATCACCAAAAGTTTATACGACTGCATGGTCAATGAAACAACGGCCAGTGATGTGATTTTAAAAACCGATGTTGCTTTTCTTGAATTAATTCCATCACATATTGATTTGGTGGGTGCAGAAATTGAAATGATTAATTATCCTGACAGGGAACTGGTGCTGAAACGCATCCTGGAACCAGTAAGAAAAGACTATGATTTTATAGTGATTGACTGTTCGCCTTCTTTGGGATTGATTACAGTGAATGCTTTGGTGGCAGCAGATAGTGTTGTTGTCCCTGTGCAATGTGAATTTTTTGCCCTTGAAGGTTTAGGTAAATTATTGAATACAATTAAAATTGTTCAAAGCAGATTGAATACTGAGTTGGAAATAGAAGGCATACTGATGACAATGTATGATGGCCGCCTGCGTTTATGCAACCAGGTAGTGAATGAAGTGCGCCGTCACTTTGATGACATGGTATTTAACACCATCATTCACCGTAATAGCAAACTGGGTGAAGCGCCAAGCTTTGGAAAACCGGTTGTGTTGTATGATGCAGATTGTAAAGGCTCTATAAATTATCTCAATCTTGCCAAAGAAGTACTACAGAAAAATGATATGACCAAAATGAAAAACAAAGAAAAAATTTTAGAATAATTTACCCGATACATTTTTCAAACAGGGTATAGACTTCAACATATTATTTGACATAAGAGAACTTGAACAAATAAAATCTTTTCAAAAAAGAAAACATTGAATATAAATGGCTACTCCAAAGCAAAACAAAGAAGGTTTAGGTAAAGGCATCAGGTCTTTATTGCAGAGTATAGATACAGATTTGAAAACCAATACCGGTCTATTAAAAACTGATGTGGTGGAAGCAGCAACCAACATCAACCGCATACCACTTGATAAAATAGTACCCAATCCCAAAAACCCAAGAAAAGATTTTGATGAAGCAGGTTTGCAGGAGCTGGCACATTCCCTACAATTATTTGACATCGTTCAGCCCTTAACTGTATCAAAAATTAATGATGGCAAATACCAGTTGATTGCAGGCGAGAGAAGATTCAGGGCAGCAAAATTAGCCGGTTTAAAAGATGTGCCTGCATACGTACGTCAATCAAACGACAGGGAATTACTTGAGCTGGCCCTATTGGAAAATTTGCAACGTGAAGACCTCAATGCAATTGAAATAGGATTGAGTTATAAACGCATGATGGATGAGTTGAATTATACACAGGAACAAGTGGCAGAGCGCATGGGCAAAGAAAGAAGTACTGTTACAAATTACATCCGTTTATTAAAATTACCACCCGATATTCAGGTGGCAGTGCGTAACGGTAATCTGAGTATGGGCCATGCAAGAGCTATAATAAATATTGATACAATTGACAAACAACTTTTCCTTTTCAAAGAAATAAAAAACAAACAACTTAGTGTGCGGCAGACTGAAGAACTGGTTAGAAAACTATATCGCAATACTTCAACTGTTGTTAAATCTTCAAAAAAAAGTGACCTTAACAATTCTTACAAACGCATAGAAAATAATTTAGCATCTTATTTCTCAACAAAAGTTATACTGAAGCACAGTTCAAATGGAAAAGGAAATATCACTATTGAATATTATTCTCAGGAAGAATTGAATAAAATACTTGAACTGATGCATGTTTATCAGGATTAATAATGCGCACAACTTTTATACTACTATTGATTCTTTTTTACACTGGGTTTTATTTCAATACCCAGGCACAATCAGATAGCGATTCTGTGCTGGTAAAACCAGATAGTGCAACTCTCGTTAATAATGGTAAAAAAATATCTCTTGATTCTTTGCCTGTAAAAGATAGTACTAAGCTAAAAACGAAAAAAAAGCACGACCCGAATAAAGCCACCATCCGCTCCGCAATTATTCCAGGATGGGGGCAGGCGTATAACCATGAATACTGGAAAATTCCAATAGTTTATGGCGCACTCGCAGTGCCGGGGAGTTTGTTTATATATAATAATAAATGGTACCAACGTACAAGAGATGCTTATAATATCATGGTGAACAATGGAGACACTTCAAAAATTTATCCTGTTTTAAAGGGAATACCTCCAGAAAATTTACAGTTATATAGAAATAGTTTCAGGAAAGACAGGGATTATTCAGCGTTGTTTTTTTTATTGGTTTGGGGATTGAATGTAGTTGACGCAACGGTATTTGCGCAGCTTAAAGATTTTGATGTGAGCGATGACCTCAGTATGCGGTTACGTCCTGATTTTGACCCTGTTTCAAAATCACCTTCCCTGTCCATTGCATTGGGTTTTTCAAATAAGCCCCAAAAAATTCTACCTTCATCTTTTTAAATAATTGTAACTTTATTCATTGGCAGCACCGGATAGTAGTTAATTGCAATCGCTACATTTTTTTAATTCTTTTTCCTTAACACTTGTTCAAATAGTAACTGGCTTTATTTGCTTTATAATAAAGATTTAAAAAATTGTTTATGAAAATTGCTCTTATCGGATACGGAAAAATGGGAAAGGCTATTGAAGAAATTGCAAATGCTGGTGGTGATGAAATTGTTTTAAAAATTTCATCAAACAATAGAGCGGAATTCACTATTGAAAATCTGCAAAAAGCAAATGTTGCCATCGAATTTACCAACCCCCAAAGTGCAGTAGTAAATATTAAACAATGCATTGAAGCTGGTGTACCTGTTATTTCTGGCTCCACAGGCTGGTTGCAGCATTTTGAAGATGTAAAAAAATTTTGTATCGAAAAAAAAGGCGGGCTTTTATTTGCAAGCAATTTCAGTGTTGGAGTGAATATATATTTTGCATTAAATAAATACCTCGCTTCATTAATGAGCCTGAACAATGATTATGCAACATCAATTGAAGAAATCCATCACACTCAAAAAAAAGATGCACCCAGCGGAACAGCCATTTCACTTGCTGAAGATTTAATGAAGAAAATAACATCAAAAACCAACTGGATTAATGAACCAACTAACGACCCATCTTTACTCAGTATCATCAGCAAAAGAGAAGATGAAGTGCCAGGCACCCATATTGTAAAATATGAATCAGCTAACGATATTATCGAAATTATTCACACATCCAAAAGCAGAAAAGGTTTTGCCCAGGGCGCTTTGCTCGCAGCAAAATTCATGATAGGTAAAAAAGGAATTTTTTCAATGCGTGATGTTTTAGATTTGTAATCCGTATCCAGGTTTATAAACCAAATTTATTTCATGACTATCAGCATTATTGGTTCAGGGAATACAGCAACTATTATTGCAAACCTGTTATATCAAAACAAACATAACATCAGGGAAATATATGGAAGAAACAATACTACTGCAATGCATCTTGCATTAAATGTAAAAGCAGCACCATGTTTCAACATTCGATTTCTCAATAAAGAAAGTGACCTCTATATTATTGCAGTAAAAGATGATGCAATAGCTGAAGTAGCTGAACAATTGAATACAGGTAATAAAATTCTTGTGCATTGTTGTGGCAGTGTTGACATCAACGTATTATCAGCAGCATCATCCAACTTTGGAGTGTTGTACCCTCTGCAATCATTAAGAAAAGAATTAAGCTATACGCCATCCATCCCTTTTTTAATTGATGGCAATAATGCTTCTGTGAAAGATGCATTATTTAACCTTGCTAATTCCATTTCAACAAATGTGATTTATGCCAATGATGATATAAGGTTGAAATTTCATTTATCAGCAACCATTGTTTCCAATTTCTCAAATCATTTGTATTCATTGACAAAAAATTACTGTGATAAAAACGGGCTCGATTTTTCACTCCTGCTTCCATTGATACAGGAAACTGCTAACAGACTTTCCATGTACAATCCTGCAGATATGCAAACAGGCCCTGCCATCAGAAAAGATGGATCAACCATAAAAAAACATCTTTCATTATTGGAAGATTGCCCGCAACTGAAAGATGTTTATACAATACTGAGCAATAGCATTATGAAATTTTCTGAAGAACTACAGTAAACATTTCAGAGAATCTTTAATGATACCAACACATTCAAGTATTTGTTCACTTGTTATAATCAATGGTGGTGCAAAACGGATTTTATCACCATGAGTTGGTTTGGCTATCAATCCATTTTCTTTTAATGCGAGGCAAAGCTCCCAGGCAGCATCTTTATTAGCATGTTCAATAATGATTGCATTCAACAAACCCTTGCCACGTATCAAAGAGATAAATGGAGAATGAAGTTGCTGCAATTCATCGCGCAATAATTTTCCCATTGCTTCTGCATTGGCAGCCATATTTTCTTCTTTCAACACTTTCAAAGATTCAATAGCAACAGCACAAGCCAATGGGTTGCCGCCATAAGTGGAACCATGCTCACCGGGTTTTATGTTCAGCATAATATCATTATCTGCAAGCACTGCAGATACAGGCAAAGTGCCTCCACTCAAAGCTTTTCCAAGAATTAAAATATCCGGCCTTACATTTTCATGGTCACATGCAAGTAACTTTCCCGTACGGCATAATCCTGTTTGAATTTCATCAGCAATAAACAAAACATTATTTGCTTCGCACAATTGTTTGGCTTTGGATAGATAACCATCTGCTGGCACACACACACCTGCTTCACCTTGTATGGGTTCAACCAGGAAACCAGCAACAGTGTTGTCTTCCAATGCAGCCTGCAATGCTTCAATATCATCATAAGGAATAGTAACAAACCCTGGAGTGTATGGTCCAAATTTGCTTTTTGATTGCGGGTCTGTACTAAAAGAAATAACTGTGGTTGTACGGCCATGAAAATTATTTTCACATACAATCATCTTTGCTTCACCATCTTTAATTCCTTTTTTTTCATAGCCCCAGCGACGGCAAAGTTTAATAGCAGTTTCCACAGCTTCCACACCAGTATTCATTGGCAACAATTTATCATAACCAAAATATTGTGTGGCAAATTTTTCATATTCACCCAACAGGCTGTTATAAAATGCACGTGATGTGAGCGTCAGTTTTTGAGCCTGAGTAATTAATGTTTTAATTATCCTCGGATGGCAGTGACCCTGGTTAACAGCAGAGTAACCACTTAGAAAATCATAATACCTTTTTCCATCCACATCCCATACAAAAACACCATCTCCCCTTTCCAAAACAACAGGTACTGGATGGTAATTGTGTGCGCCAAAATCTTCTTCAAGCTGTAAATAAAATTGTGTCTTTTCAGACAAAGTATGAGTAAGCATAAAATCGTTTTTTTAATTTAAATATAGAAAAGAATACAAAATTGCTGTTGTAAACAGGAGAAAGTTAATGGTTCAGCAGATCTAAATTATTGGAGAGAAATTTCATTGATTTGTATTCGGCTGCAAGATACAATTTATAGCTGAATATATAACTGTACTTTACAAAGGCTACACAATTTTATTGTTTTGTTTTCATAGAAAATCTAATTTACAGAATCAAAAAATTTCAGTCATGGGTCAACAACATCCAACACTGGGTAATGGAAAAATCTGTTATCTCGAAATCCCTGCTATTGATATTGCTGTTTCAACAAATTTTTATCAACAGGTTTTTGGCTGGCACATCAGGAAACGTTCGGATGGAACGACTGCTTTTGATGATGGTGTAAATGAGGTGAGTGGTGCATGGAAATTGTTCAGGGAGCCTTCCACCAGCGTTGGCATTTTAACTTATATCATGGTGGATAGTGTTGCAGCTACTATTGAAATGATATTGCAGAATGGCGGGAAAATAGTAACACCGGTTGGAATGGATTATCCTGAAATTACTGCACGCTTCAGTGACCCTGCAGGCAATGTGTTCGGACTTTTTCAACAATGATTATTCAGAAATATTTTCCTGCGGTTAAGCACCTTTTGAATTTTTAAACTACCGTTTATAAAAATTCCAGTTTGTTAACTTTCCTTTTACGAACTTAATCGTACATTGCCTCCTAAACATTTCGTATTACATGAATACAACTAAAATTTTGAAACCCACTGATAGCGAATTGGAAATATTACAGGTATTGTGGGAAAAGGGCGATGCCACTGTGCGGGAGGTACATGAAAAATTATCCGAAACAAAAGATTGCGGTTATACAACTACCCTGAAATTAATGCAAATCATGTTTGAAAAAAGGCTTGTATTGAGAGACGATAGCAACCGCACCCATATATACCAAGCAAATGTGAGCAAGGAAAAAACACAACAACAGTTATTGGACAAAATGGTCAATGCATTATTTAGCGGCTCTCATTCGCAACTGGTGATGCAGGCATTAGGCAGCCGCACACCCAGCAGGGAAGAATTAGATGAGATACAACATTTACTAGATAGTTATAAAAAATAAACTGGTGACAACATTGATACAGTCCGGTTTTTTGCAATCATTATCGCACAGCCTCATATCAAGTATCTGGCAAATGGCATTGGTGTGGCTGGCAGCTATTACAATATTACGTTTGTTTAATTTTTCAAGTGCACAAAAATTCAATATCGCTTTTGTTGCACAACTTACCGGCTTTGTTTTATTCATCATCACATTATTTTATTCATTCAATAATCCCGGCCAATATTTTTTTAATACAAACAATACATCAGGCATCACACCGGTATTCAATAATGTTATTGAAAAATGTATGCCTTATTTAGCATTGGTATATGTAGGTATTTTGATTTTTAAATTTTCCCGTTTTGCATTTTCATACAGAGCAACAAAAAGTTTGAGAAATGAAGGACTTGATAAGATGAATGCAGCCTACAGGATTTTCACAGAACAGACAGCGCAACTTTTCTCCATCAAAAAAAAGGTAACAATTTTTTTATCAGACAAAATCATTTGTCCGCTTACTACCGGTTTTTTCAAACCCATTATCCTCATACCTGCAGCAGCTATCAACCACCTTACCCCACAACAAATGGAAGCAGTCATCCTGCATGAGCTTGCACACATCAGGCGTGCAGATTATTTACTCTACCTCATTCAAAGTTTTATTGATAAAATATTTTTCTTCAATATCTTTTCAATTTTGCTGAGCAACATTATTGAAAGAGAAAGAGAAAATGCATGTGATGATTGGGTATTGCAGTTCAGGTACAACTCCATGCATTATGCTGAAGCATTATTCAAATTGGGAAGATTGAAAGCAATGCCTTTACTGACAATGCCGCTTACCGGAAAAAAAGAAAGCCTGTTGTTGCAAAGGATAAAAAGATTATTACACAACACACATCAAAAAACTTTGCCTGATCTAAGATCAATTATGCTTAGCATTGTAAGTATAACTATCTTGTTAGTATTCTTTTTTTCATCAGGCTTACAATATTCAACAAAAAAGCCAGTTCAACTATCAACTAAATTAATGGTATCAAAACCAATTAGTGTTAGTCAGGCAACACCAGAAAAAAAAGAGATTACACCAGTTACAAAAAAAGTTCAATCAATAAGATCAAAACCTGAAGCACCCACATTAGCAAAATCAAAAACTATTGTCAGCGACCAAGCAATCACCAATGAAAAATCAGAATCAAATATTACCGGAGCAAATGAAGCTTTATCAGCAAGTCAAAAATATTTGGTTTTAGTGCAGCAGAAAATTGATTCATTACAATCATCCATCTCTCAATATAACGATGCTGTAAATTCTCAGATTGAGATTACACCAGAAATCCTGAAAAAAGCTATCTCATATCAGAACTTTAAGCAAATTGAAAACATGTTGGCTGCAGCAGGCAATTCAGTGAAAGTAACCGAATCACCTGAAACAAAAGATAGCTATCAAAAACTGATAACCATTGAAGCCACTGATAAAAACGGAGACAAACATATCTACAATGTTGTGGTTGAATTATACCAGTAAAAAACAAACAAATTCATTTTAAATCCTCTTTCTGTTTCTAATTAAAATTTTTGCAATACCCTTTTAAATTTTTAATTGCTGATACATATTTAAAATACGGAAGTTCTATTAGATTAAACTTTTTACATGTATCAGAAATTTATAAGTGTTTGGTTGAAATAATAATTTTACTTATGTACGTAACAATACAGTGAAAAAATTTCTTAACACCGATTTGCATATTGTGTTAATGGCCTCAAAAAACTACACATTTACCTCAAAACAATTAATACGAATAAGTATTCGGCAGTTTAAGCGTTTAACAGTGAATAAAACAGTTGAGCATGAAGCAGGCAATTCTTTTTTCACTGGTCTTTTATTTATCAGCAATATCATTGGATGCACAGGTATTGCGCGGAAAAAATGAAATAGGAATAAGTGGCGGCCTAATGGTTTATGAAGGTGACCTGACGCCAACTTTGGGATCATACAAAACTCCCAGGCCTGCATTCAGCATTTATTATAACCGGCTACTGAATAATTATTTTTCACTACGTGGTACGCTTGCTATTGGTGGTGTGCAAAGTGATGAGTCAATGTATCCAACAAAAGCATACCGCCTCAAACGAAATTTTGATTTTAAATCATCTGTAAAAGAAATATCAGCTATGGCAGTTTTTAATATTTTCGGTGACAATGCCAGCATAAGTGCAATAAAGTTTTCGCCATATATTTTTACTGGTGTTGGAGTTAGTTTTTTAAATATAAAACGCAACTGGAGCAATTTAAACACCAGCGAATATCATTCGGGTTCAAGTGTATTGCAGGGGCTTGCAATTGATACAGCACATATATTGCCTACTTCAGTTCCGTTTATTCCATTAGGGATAGGAATTAAATACCCGATCAGTAATAATTTCTCTATATCAGCTGAAGGTGCATACAGGTTTCTTTTTACCGATTACTTAGATGGATTTAGTTACGCTGCAAACCCTGGCAAAAAAGATGGTTATTATACTTTCTCAATTGGCGTTATTTATAATTTTGGGAAAAATAAACTGAAATGCCCAACAATTAAATAAATCTAATTGTTCCGATAAATATTATAACAATAAAATCAACTCTTTGTTTTATGTTTTATTAAGTTATGTAATGAGGAAAAACAAATTGGTGAACATTCTTTCGTTTGGTGAGGACACCAACCGATAGAAAGACTTCCCTTTCCCGCAATGTCTCTTTCACAAAGCCTTCAGCGCAGAAAAGGATATTGAGTTTTCCGAAGCTCGAATGTCTATCATTTCCTGTAACTTTTTACCCATCACATTCTCTCCAAAAGTTATTGTGTTTTTGCATTGAGGAAACTTATCCTTCCATTTGAATATAAAACTTTGCAGCGCTTTGTTTTTCATTTTTATTGCTAATGCATTTTAATAACAACTCAGAACAAGTGTGTCTCATATGTTTTTGTCTGTCAATGTTGAATGAAATAGGGATAGGTAAAATAATTTAACTGTAAACATAAAACCGCACAGTCCTTGTAACCAACGAACAGTAGTATGCGATTGGCGCCGTTAGGAAATGGAGATGCCTAATCAAATTTATTTCTACCTTAGCCTATCATGCCTGTAAAAAGAATTAAAATTTTATTTTGAAAACTACAGGCATGCAATAACAAAAACTTTTAACACATGTAATGCACTATTGGTTTTTGAGAAAAATATTTGAATAAGCCAGGATAAAAAACATAGCGGGAATTGATTTCATCCCGGGAAGATTCTCTATTATGAATGTTTCACAAAATGCTATCGTCGATAATAACTTCCTCAAACAAGATGAACAAAAACCTGAAGTTCGTAAAACTGTTGTTTTTACTATTGTTTCACTTGCGCTGTTAATGATTACTGTGGACGGGACAATTGTTGCAACAGCACTACATACTTTACAACATGAATTGCATACTACAATCAATTGGACAAGCTGGACACTCACTGCTTATTCTTTTGGTTTTGTATTGATGCTACCCATAACAGGAAAATTTTGTGAACGATATGGCAACAGGAGGATATTCCTCATCTCAATCGGTACATTTACCACTGCATCTGTTTTTTGCGGATTATCAAACAACATTTATTTTCTCATTGCCTTCAGGGTCTTACAGTCGGCAGGTGGCGCAGGTATCACACCATCAGTAACAGGTATCATTGTAAATCATTTTGGAAAAACACGTGACCGTGCTGTCAGTATGTTTGGAAGTATTTTCCCGATAGGCGCAATGATAGGACCAATCTTCGGAGGCTTGTTTGTGACCTACCTCAACTGGAGAGATATATTTTTTGTGAACGTTCCTATCGGAATTGCAGTTATTTTACTATCATTAAAATATATTCCAAGCGACCCTGCCATGAATAAACGCCTTCGACCCAAAAAAGATCATATTGGTGTAATCCTACTTGGAACCGGCCTCCTCTCCTGCATGTTTGCTGCAAGCTATCTGGGTGGCAAAAGAGCTGAGTTGATTTCACCGCTATTTTTATCGTTACTTGCTATTGCCATCATTGCATTGACAGCATTTTTCAAACATATCTATCGTTCTCAAAACCCATTAATCTCACCAGGATTTATTACCGGCCAGGGTTTTGGCGCTGTTAACCTTATCAATATCATGCTTGGCGGAATAACGCAGGGCGTAATTGCGCTGGTCCCATTGTATGCTACCAACCGGTATGGCATCAATGCTTTAAATTCAGGCACTTTACTCGTGGCTGAAGGTATTGCTGCCATAACATTTTCCACACTCTTCACAATGATATTGAGGCGCACTGGTTACCGGCCACCCTTATATTTTGGTTGTATAACAATTGTGATAGGAACAGCATTGTTAGCAATAAATCCGATAGCAAAAATTTCTCCATACTTATGGCTGATGGTGGCAACATTCTTAATTGGAATTGGTGCAGGGGCCATCAATCCATCATGTCGTAATGCAGGATTGCAACTGGCACCTGAACATTCTTCCATCATTGCATCCCTCAGGTCTATGTGTCTCCAGGTTGGTTCTATTGTAACTATTGCAGTTGCAACAGCAATTATTTCCGGCTCGAATGGCGATGGAAAAATACAGGCTGATGTATATATTGTTGTGGCATTGTTGCTTCTTGCATCATTGCCTTTTATCAAACATATCCCGGAACATCATGGGTCGTGGTAAGGTTAGGTGCTTCATTAAATAATATCAAATACCATCTGTTTTTACTTCCAACAACATCTTCATTATTTACAATTACACTATCCTGTTTCGTATTATCAATCAGCTTCACCATTTTCAATATATTTTCCTTATTACCAGAAATAACTAAAGAGATATTTTGCACTTTATCACTCTTAATTTTCGTAGGCTATGCACATTGCCCTGACTACCTTTATTAAATCCCGCATTATAAGTTCATATTCATTTGGCTTCGATAGTAGATTACCGAACAATATCATGATTGAATTTCACATTTTAGAAGCTCTATGTCGGTTTGCTTTTATGTATTGAATAAATTTTAAAAATTATCTCTTGTCCTATTGGAAATTCAGCAGATATTATGTTTTTATATCTTTTCTTTTTTACTTATTTAGAGAAGTTTTGCCAAAATAATACTGGAGATATTTCCATATCTGTAAAGATTTTATTGTACTCCATTTGCAGTCATTATCTGATTGCATGTTAGCGTTGCTGAAATGCCCACTCCATCAGCAGTCTTTCCTTCTATCACTACGGTTTTGGTATTTCCTGATTCTGTAAGAGTAGCCTTGCCGCTTCCTGATGGTTTAAATCCGGAATTGTTATCGCGTGTACTGATGTTGTAAGTTTTTCCACTCATCAATTTTCCAAACCCAATTGAAATAGAAAATTTATCAGTCCCGTTTTTTGCGGCGTTTTTATCGTCAATGATCAATTGTAAACTGGATAATTCATTGTCGGCTTTCCCGCTCTCCGAATATTGATTGCCGAAAGAATTGTCCCCTGTCAGCCCTTCGCTGCAGGTGGTCTCTTTGCTCGTAACATGATACGTGCCGGCATTGGCGCCCCCTGTGAGCATTACCGAAATCTCAGATCCGAATGTACCGGAAGTGGTTGTTTCACTTTGAGTATTTGTGGATGATGTGTTGCCGGGTGTTGTAGCGGCTGAAGTGTTTTTATTAGTAGAACTGTTGCAGCCGATGAATAATAATGTGGCTGCGATGGTGATAATTTTTTTTCATTTTGTTTTGAATTTATGGTTGCTGAATTTTATTTAGTGTAAATAAATAATTCATTTTTTCTGATTCATTATTGCATTTTTTCTACTTTCATTTTTATTGTTGTGTGCATCGGGCCCGTATCATTTTCTCTGCTTTCAGAGAAAGCTTCTGAACTCCCGGTATTGAACGTTCCTGCTATTCTTAATCTTGCTGTGCCGGTCGCCACTTCAGCCATAGCAGGCTTGCCGCCGATTGTTTTGTCGGCATCGTGGTTCATCTGCAATTTCTCCAGGTCTTGATGAAATTGATCAGAGCCTGCATAATTGGGGTCTTTCTCCATTTTCTTTGTCATTTCCTGCCGGATGTCCGCTGTTGTGTTGCTTTCGTTTTTAATATTTCTGCCCACTTGTTGTTGAAGCGTTTGCATCTTGAGCATATCTTTTTTGCCTTGTGCCGATTTATAATAGTTGGGATCGTTCTGATGTGCCTGCATTCGTTTTGCCCATTCCATTTTTTGCTGAGCATCCGCTATGTTTTGATTTACATTTTGCATGGTGGTATTAATATCCGATGCGAAACCGCTTAAAAGATCCAGATGCGTTATTGCATCCATTACATACAGATTTCCACCGGTAGGTAGTGTGTAAGTATTGGTGTAACCTGGTGCAATCGTGGTAACGGAACCTTTGTCAATATCTACTATAGTTGTTACGGTTTTGCCATCTGAAGTGGTTTCATTTTTTACTGTGCCGCTTTGTGGTGCGGTGGTGTTGAGGTAAACTGTGGCTTTGCCGGTTTTTGAATTTTTATCCATATTGACTATAGAAAAAAGGAAGGGGAATTTGTATTGCTGAGGCAAAATAATTTGCGAGACAGCGCCATCTGCATTTGCAATTTTATTTTGCTTAATCGTAACATTCATGTTACGTGTTTTATCAACAGGCTCCAGCATATAAGTACCGTCGTCTAAGGGTTGCAATGTTGCATAACACTCACCTAGTAATTTAATGTCCTGGCCCGCCTGCGGAAGTATTTGTTCCGCCTCTAAAGTGATTTTGTATTGTGCTTTCAAAATTTGGATATTGCATACGAGCCAAAGTGAGGAACCATCCTTTGTTTTTATTTGTACAGCTACAGCCACAGGATTCTTAGCCGGCGCTACAGCAGGCGCCGTGTAAATGACGGAAGCTAAATTAAATCCATGACTGGCATGCAGTGTACCGTCTGCAGGACTCAGGGTATTCATTTTTTTCCCATTAACCGTCCATTGTATTACATATTCTGAAAGCGATGTACCTGTAAACGAAATAGTGGTATCGCTATCAGAAACCGGAATGTACGCAAGGTTTATCTGAACAGATTGATTAGGGGCCAATGCCTTTGGTTGTGATGGATTTAATACAAACCCTTCATTTTCTTGTGCCTTAACCGATAAACTAATGAATAGCATGAACACTAAATAAAATATCTTTTTCATCTTTCTTCACTACCATCCGGAAGTCCGAAAAAATAAATAGCCCATATTATATTTGAGGTGACAAAACTTCATAAATATATGGGACTATTTACTCGCAATAAAAGTAACAAGAAGCCAATTATAAAACA
>JAFDXI010000147.1 GCA_018268035.1 Bacteroidota bacterium
GTACACGGTTGACCAGTGTGCGCCATCACCGCTACGTTGTATGGCATAATTTTTTATGCCCGGCACATTATTCCACATAATGCCGTTGTGGTGTTGCCACCACCGGCGTATTTTGGCAAAGATGACCTGCTTTGGAGTTTGTGTTCCATCGTTATTGTAACGTGCAATATCTACTGTTGATGTGGTTTCAAGCTGTGAACTGCCAACCAGTATAATTTTTCCGTCATTTTGGATACTGGCAGCATAGGCAATATCTTCTCCATAAAAAAAAGTATTTTGTATTCCATCTTCACCGAATGAAGCATCAATGCTGCCATCTGTTTCATACCTCACCATTGTGAACGTGCCGGAATCTCCCTGCGCCTGATAACCCGCCGCTATTATTTTACCGTTTTGCTGTATGGCAATACAATTTCCATACGAATTTCCTTTACTATATTCGGTGTAAGTATAACCATTGGTGCCAAAACTGCTGTCGGGTTTGCCAATCTTGTTAAATCTGTTTGCCTCAATTGCTATTTTAGGCGAATTAAAGTAAACTTCTCCTGTTGTAATAATATTATCATCCTCACTAATGGCTATATCATTCAAAATAACACTTGAAAATTTTTTATCAAAAAATATTTGGGCCAAACCGTTTTCACCAAATGATAAATCTTGTGTACCATCATTATTGTAGCGTAATAATGTATTATTGGCGCCAAATCCATATTCTCCCCCTACAATTATTTTATCATCCTTAGTTATTGCAATAGCATTAATGGTTAGCAACTGATCAATTGCAAATGCTATTGTTACTATCCCTCCATTGCCAAAACTCTGGTCCAAAACACCATTAGTAGTATAACAAGCGATAAAAGAACGGCCAACATCATTAATATCTTTATGCAAATCCCCTGCGATAACTATTCTGTCATCTGAAAGCAATGCTACATCATTCGGGGCGTCCAATCCGCCTGAAATATACCCTATTGTTAATCCGTTAATCCCAAAACTTTTGTCAGGACTGCCGTCACTATTAAACCGCATCAGAGAAAATGGAGCAAAAACACCATTTTGCACCGCAAAGTTTCCTAATGCAATAATTTTCCCATCGGGCTGTAAGGCCATTGCACGAATTGTTGGAACCCAGGAACCGGTATCCCCTAAAATATATACGCCTCTGCCACTGTCTGCAAAACTTAAATCAGGGCTGCCGTCTGTATTGTAACGGGCCAATAAACTGCCCTTTAGCAGTTTGCCATTTTTGTAATAAGTGCCTGAGCCACCCACAACTATTTTTCCATCCTGCTGCAACAGGCTTGCATAAGCAAGGCCCTGATAGGTTTCGCTTATTACCTTTCCGTTATCGCCAAAACTTTTATCTAAAGTACCCGGTTGGGCAGAAAGAGTATGCATTAAAGAGATAGCTGCAATTAAAGTAAATAATGTTTTCATATTTTTTATTTTTTATTCTGTAGTTTCCGGGAATAAAGGGCTCCCGTCGCAAAGTGTTGTATCGTTACAGGGATCAGGATTGGAGAGCTGGTTGCACTCTCTTTTATTTTCACAGTCTTTAAAAAAGGACTCACCTAAAGCTCCAAAGGTTAAAACCGGCGTGGAGGGAAAATGAATCCGGTAGTACATATTAGCATGTGTAAAAACGGCGATGCGGCCCGCAAAATATTCAGTAGTTGCTTCCTGCGAATTGCTATCGGTTCCATAACTGCTTTGGTAGGCGCAATCCTGGCAATTGTTTTCATCAAGCGGTTTTTTGAATTTATTATCAGGTTCAAGAGTACAGGTGCCGCAGGCAGCATCATCCGCATCAAGCCCGTGATGTGCAAAGCAATCCACGTAAAGTTCTGAAAAACGGTTTAGCTGTTTCATTACATGATACATATTAAGTGAACTCATCAGTTTTAGCTCAATTGTGTTAGAAATGGCCTTTTGTGTAAACGTATTACCTGAAGTTGTACAGTTAATATCTGCATTTTTAGTACATAAATTTTCAGCGTTATAATTTGAAGAAGCATTTGACTGATAAGGTGAAAGATCATAATCCTGGCTCAAACTACCAACAGGATAATCATAAAATGGTATAACATTGTCTAATGCGCCATGAAAACAAATCAAGGGAGGGTTATCAAAAGTGCCGGGAGCGCCGTATTTAAAAAAATTAACTTCATGCGTACCATTATCATTATTTCCATCCAAACTATGGGGAATAACCAACCCTCCCCACAGGCTAATTACTCCTGCAAATGTTGGCCAATACTGTGAATCTACGGGTGCATAGTAATAGTCTGTGTGCATATTCCCCAATATGCTTTTAAGGGGAGGGCTTCCCGATGTTTTTGGAAAAGTAGAGTCTATCATATTTTGATTGGTTACTAAATCAGCAGAGGTCCTGTAGTATGCACAGCCCAACGCAATAATACCACCCTCACTGTCGCCGCCAATAAAAACCTGCGTAGTATCAAATGTAAAAGGAAATTTTTGCGGGTCTCCGCTCATGTTTCTTTTCATAAAAGACCGGATAGCGCCACAACCATCCTGTATCCCCCTGTATCTTGCTAATTGTTGTTGTACTGAAACCTGGATATTTGGGTAATTCGTAAAATCAATAATTCTGCCTCTCCGGTATTCAACGGAAAAACAAATATATCCTTTTCGTGCAAGAAACATACATAGATTGGTTATAACCGGATCACCATAAACAGAGCACTCTTTAAAACCACCTGCATGAAAGAAAATGCAAACAGGTAAAGGCCGGCTATCATAATCATGTTTTGTTGTTTTAGGATAATAAACTCTATATCGAAAAGGATTGCTATTTTGGAAATCAACTTTAAGGCAAGCGTTTATATTTGGATCACCACATCCAACAGGACCATTATCGGGGGAATCACCTTCAAGAGCATATTCAACATCATTGCAAAAGCCATTTACAGTATAACCGCCATTATAAAGTTTTGAGTAAAAACCACCATCAATTTGTATGTCGCTCTCACTATATTTATATTTGCCGGTTCCCAAACCAATTGGCAGGCAATCCACTGGATGATAAGTATCTCCGGTAATTTTTTTTAACGGGTCAGGTAATTTTGCAAAAAGCTTAGAATAAGGTAAACATGCACCTGCCAATACACATGCGGATTGTTGTAGGAATTTCTTTCGCGAGATACTCATAAAAAGTTGCTTAGAAGTTAAATGATACTACAATGATAGTTCTGCAAAAGATATAAGGATTTACCGGGCAGGCTCTGTAAATTGTTTCTATGCCACACTGCCAAACATTGAAATTAGCAATAATTTCATTAGCTATATTTTATTTTTCACTCCTTCAAAAACTTCCTCACCAGCACTTCTCCATTCATGTCCAGCTTCAATAAATAATTGCCGGGTTTTAAAGTTGAAATGTTTAAGTTATAGCTGTTGTTGGATGCTGTTGTTTTCAGTTTCACATTGCCCATAAAATCAACCACGGTGATTTTTGCTTTTGATGGCAAACCTTCTACATGCAAAACATTTTTTGCCGGGTTGGGCAAAATTTTTATTGCAGTATTATTTATCGCAACCACATTGGAATAATTAACTGCGCCGGTAACACTCGTTGTTTGCAGGCGGTAATAGTTGTCGCCGGGGAGTGGTGCGGCATCGTTGTAGTAATTGTTAATTGGTAATTGTGAATTGTTAACCTGACAGCCGGCGGGCTGATTCGTAATTGCTGAAACATAATTATCATCATTCACAATTCAATTATTTCAATATGCCGCCTGCTATCACATTTTTTAAATATCCGGATAATATTTTTTCAACTGTCAAAATGAATTTTCTGTTTCAGGGAACGGTTGCCCTGTAACCCACCACTGTGTATAAAAAGTAAATTTGAGTATGGCTCAAAATAATTTTTTTGGGCCAGTTGATACAATGCATACATGGCTTTTGCGGTATATACAAAATCGAGTGGGAGTTGATGTTTATTCCATACCATGTTGATGAAATCAATTAATGATTCGGTATATCTTGCATATCCTCCAAAATGAAACCCATCTATTAAAGTAACCCTTTGTTTGACAGTTTCATGAACCAATGCCAGCAGTTCATCCTTCAGGCTGTAATTATTTTTCATGACACTGATACCAATACATTTTTGATTTGAATATGAAGCGTTGGCAATACCAGACATCATCGTGCCTGTGCCAACAGCGCCAACAATATATTTATACGCTGAAAAACCGGGAACAAGATTTACAATTTCTGCTGCTCCTTTAGCACCATCAGCTCCATGACCTCCTTCCGGAATAAAAAACATTGATGGATTAGACGCAATGATGGATTGTTTATCCCTGTATTGTTCACGACTCAAAAACTGCAATTGCATATTCAATGCTTTTGCATCAGCTAATGTTGGTGAATATTTTTTTGGCTCTTCTCCTCTGACAAAACCAGTGCATTTTATTTTCAGTTGATTGCAAACAAAAGCAGTTGCTATAATGTGATTGGAAAATGCACCGCCGAAAGTTGCTGCAGCAATAGATTTTTCTTCATGCAACTGCTGCAGAAAATATTTGAGCTTAAACCATTTATTACCGCTGACAACAGGATGAATTTTATCAAGGCGCAATACATCAACTCTCAGTTTTAATTTATCAAAATAATTATCATTGATTGTTTGAACACGAATATCACCCAATCTTAAATCATCATATATTTCCATAATCCATTTGTGATATGAGAGATGCTATTTTTCAAAATACAGGCGCAAAATTGCAATCAATATTTTCTCAAAAAAAAATTCTTTGTCTTTCAAAATAAATTCAAGTAATAAAGAAAAAAGTCAACATAATCTTTTCAAAAAAAGTTCAGGATGGATATACAACAGTGTAATAATACAGGCAAACTTTTTTCATCAAACATTCTTCACATTTAGGTATAGGCCTGCATATTTCCCTTCCTAAGAATGACATATTCATGCCTGCATCCCACTGTTTTTTCGACAGCACATCCATGATTTGTTGTTCAATCTTTTTTGGATCAGCACCTGTTGCAATACCCAATCTTTGCGCTACACGAACAGTATGCAGATCAATAATCACTCCTTCTGCGGGCAAACCACTTTCTCTCAAAATAACATTGGCTGATTTCCTGCCAATGCCTGGCAAAGCAGTTAAACCATCAACATTAACAGGGATATTTTCATCAGCCTTCAATGTTTGTGCAATCTTTAATAACCATTGCCCTTTTTTCAGATTACCACGTACTTTTCTAATATAAGCATGTAAATTTTCTTCTGAAGCTTTTGACAATGCTGTCATGTTGGGGAAAGCAGTAAATAAACTGGGTGCCAGTTGATTAATATTTTTATCAGTATCCTGTGCAGACAATACCACCATAACAACAAGTTGATACCTGTTTTTATAATTCAACGGATGCCTTTCATTTTTATATTTTTTCAACAAAGGTTTGATCGCATCATGCCAGTTTATATTTAGTGTTTTTACCATCCACATTATTTGGATAAATCTAAAAAGAAATGATGAAAAATCTAAATCATGTTTTTATTCGGTAAGGTTTAATAAATTGCGATACTTAATGAACAGCAGTTTTCAATACACGATTGCGGATGAAAGGGGTTTTAAAGGTGCAATGCTTGATTACCTTTTGGCAGCAGGTTATTATCGTATGCAGCACCTGATGTTTACATGCACCGATACATTTATTAGTGAAGACTATAAATCCATTCCTGTTTTCTGGCTGCGAACTTTAGTTAATAAATACAGGATTTCAAAATCTGCAAAACTAATCCTGAAAAAATGCAGTGGTTTTACCGTAAACATTGAACCTGCAATTGTAGATGCCGAAACAGAAATGCTGTATGCCTTGTATAAAGATCATGTAACATTTACCATATCGCCCACCTGCAAAGATTATTTGCACCATCCATATCTTACTATGCCTTTCGATTCAATGATGATAAAAGTCAGGGACAAAAACAGGTTGATAGCTGTTGGGGTTGTTGATAAAGGCAAAGATGCTATTGCAGGCATTATGAATATTTATCACCCTGATTATGCCATCTTCAGTCTTGGAAAATTTCTGATGTTGCAAAAACTCAAATATGCCCAATCACAGGCAATGAAGTTTTATTATACAGGTTATATCAGTACAAAAATTACAAAGTTTGATTATAAAGTTTTCCCAGATATTGATGCCGTACAGGTTTTTTTACCCATCGAACAGCAATGGGTACAATACCATATCCTGAGTAAAACTTTTCTTGAAGAGTATTATTCTAAGTTCATTCGATAGTCCGGATATTTTGTATAAATCCGACCTGGTTTACGCTTATAGAGTTCAATTTTATGCTCATAATGGTCATTTCAAATTTTATAGTATAAAATATTGAACTGTATTTTGTTTTATATTATTGATTTTCACTACCATCCGGAAGTCCGAAAAAATAAATAGCCCATATTATATTTGAGGTGACAAAACTTCATAAATATATGGGACTATTTACTCGCAATAAAAGTAACAAGAAGCCAATTATAAAACAA
>JAFDXI010000148.1 GCA_018268035.1 Bacteroidota bacterium
AGAGTACAGAGCATAGCACTAAAAAAAATTATTTACCGACAAAAAGTTTTTTAATGGAATAAGGCCGCCGTAAAAACGATGGCCTTTACGATTTTCTAAAATTGAAAGATTTACGATTTTTTCCCAAATTTTTTTTCATTAAACGCTATTATTTTTTTATTCAAAAAAGTAAACATTAATGCCAAGGTAGCACAGGTCATTCCTGTTACAAAATAATAATGAGCCGTATTTTCAAAGGATTTAAACAAAAATATATCCGTCAAAAAATAGGAAATAGAAAAAAATAATAGATTCACTAGGTATGATTTCATAACGCCATGTTTATGTCCAACCCAAACAATTGATTTATTACCTTACTCAAACTAGAACGGGAACTATCGCAGCCCTCAATTTCCCCGAATTAATATTGTTGTACACTAATTTTTGCTTTTAAAATTGTTTTTAAACCACTGATACAATCTCGATTCATTAAAAGACAACATACCTGCGAGCATTGCACAGGTCATCCCATGTACAAAATAATAGCGTGGGTTATTTTCAAAAGAATGGAATACAAACATACTCATCCCAAGGAAAATTAGTATAAATAAAGCAAAGTTAAAAATAAATAATTTCATATTAATCATTTTATGTCCAACCAATCCAATTACAAGCTAAATTCAAGAAGCATTTTCAACCATTGTCTCGGGTTTAACATTGACTTGATTCGATCGTTGCTCCGTTTCCATGGTTCTCCAATGACAACGGCGGTTAATTTTGTTTTTTCTTGAAAAGCCCATTTATCCTATGCCATGTATCAGAATCGTCAAATGAAAACATAAACGCGAGTAACACGCAAGTGGCGCCAGTTACAAAATAGTATCGTGTGGTGTTTTTAAAAGAATGAAAGATGAAATAATTTGATGCAAAAAATGCAGCAGAAATAAAAATAAGGTTTAGGAAAAATTTTTTCATGAGTGAGTATATTCTTATGTCCAACCTAGCCAATTGAAAAACACATTTACACAAGCTGAACCAGCTGAACCCGCAGCTCCGCCAGCAATTCCCCCGGTAATAGCCCCGCCTAATGCTCCCCATGGACCAAATTCTACACCGATGAGTCCCCATTTTACGGCACCACAACCGGCGGCTACAGCATCTGCCTGCCAAAACGAGCTTCTAGCTTGCGGATTGGTATTTGGGATGTTTAAGATACCGATCCATTTATTGTAGTTATTGTCATCAGCCCAATAAAGGTACGAATTCTTTGCTGTAAAAATTGCTCATCAGAATTTTTTATTCGCTGAAATGCTCGAGCCCCACCTTGCCATTCTTAATTGTGATAAATCCGGAAAAATTAACCTCCGAGTCAGGTAAGAGAAAATTTACTGGTTTACCATTTTGAGATTTGATCGGGCTAAGTTCTACCTCATCCAAAGTTTTTCTTAGCTGTTGCATGACTTGAACAACAAGTTGCCTGCTTATTTTTAAGCTTTGCACTTTATTAGCCTGTAAGTCTGTGCTACTTGGCATGTTGTCTAAATCAACCCGATCAAATGTCTGCACTTGATTACTTATTGGCACAATATCTCTAGCATAATAGTATAATAATTTCCCGGTCTTTCCAACGACAAGATTCGATAAAGCAATCGAATATCTCCCCTCGGGGAGTTTTATTAATACAGGGGTCAATTCCTTTAATAAATATTCTTGGAATGAATATTCGGCGTGGAGCAATTTTGCCTCGCCTGAAACTTGCGTATAATTATATATTGGCTCATTATTAACTTGAATTGCCGGAGGGATTGAAATCAATGACTTTCCCAGTATAATCATCGCTTTCGATTCGCCAAATCGAATAGTATTGTTCTAGAATTTAACTATTGAATTTGCTGTAGGATGCTGGTAAATTTTGGATTGACCCACAAAAGCAAATAAAACTAAAGCAAATAGGATGGTGTATTTCATATTCATGCTGAATTCACGCAGCAAATGCTACTTTATGTAAACGTAATAGTCTGTTTGCGCACTTAAAATTTAAGCCCATTAAAACATCATTGGCTAAGAGAACTAAGCTTCGTCCTAATCCATACCCAAGCTGGGCGTGATGCGAAATTTTGGCTTTTTATCGGGGTCCCCATCTGCTGCCGGCGCTGCCTGCTCGTTCGGTGGTTCTGCAAGATTGGGCGTAATGGTGGCCGCCATTTGCGGTACTTCTGGATCAGGCGCATCCACAACACCGGAGATCATTTCAACTTTTTTCTTCAAGGCATTAATAGCATCCACCAATCGGCCTTTCAGTACGGCGTCATGCCCCTTCTTTACTAGCCGTTCTAAATCCGGAAATTCTTCCGGGGTATGGCGCAAAGCAGCTTTATATTCAGTTGAGGTGATTGAAAATGCCACGACCAGCGCCTGGTATTCGGCAAAGATTTGCTTTAGTTGTTCCATGCTGTGCTTCGGCTGCTTGATTTGCTGCCAAAGCCTTTGCACCATTTCTTGCTGGTTCATAATAAAAATAAGATGGCTTAGGAAACAAATTTATGCTTTAATGCGCAGATTTGACGGCTTGATAAGCCCAAGCTACAAAAGTGGCAGGATATCGATTAGTCGTGCTGGTCTATCCCTAGCGCAAGAAGTGCTTTGTGGGCAGCATCTTGTCCGGCGGCTTTTTTGGAATAACCGGTACCCATTGCTATTTGCTTATCTTTTGCGAATACACCAATGGTAAATACTTTCCGAGCACCTTCCCGATTATCATCCATCACGATAAACTCAATTTCCTGATGATTGCGTTGTGCCCAATTTAGGAGTTGATTTTTGTAGTTGGTATCTGTGGTTTCAATCTGTTCCACATCCATATAGGAGCGAATGAGTAGCCGAACGATGAAGCTACGCGTCTTGGTGTACCCTTGGTCTAAGTAGATCGCACCTACAAGTGCTTCTAGGGCATTGCCGAAAATATGACTCCTGTTGAGGCTCTTATCAGCATGATTAAAAACAAGCAATTTATTGAGCCCCATTTTCAGGGACACTTCATTGAGCGACTCGCGGCGCACCATGCGGCTCCGCATTTCGGTCAAGAATCCTTCTGCTTCGTTGGGATACTTTTTAAAAAGATACTCCGCTACCACAGCCCCTAGAATGGCATCACCCAGATACTCCAATCGTTCATTGTTGGCTTGGACTGTCTGACCATGAGAGCTATGCGCCAAGGCCAATTGATAATAGGCTAAATGCTTTGGACGGAATCCTAGTATTTGCTCCAATTGTGCCGTTAATGGCTCGGAAGGCTTGAAGAGGCTTTGGAGTGTATCGGTTAGCCTGCTCACGATCTTTCTAGGCTTCGTATTTCTTAAAAATCACGGACGCATTGTGTCCGCCAAAGCCAAACGTATTGCTCAGGGCTGCCCGCACGGTACGATGAACCGGCTGGTTGAAGGTCAATTGGAAGCGCGGGTCAATGGCCGGATCATCTGTAAAATGATTGATGGTTGGTGGCACAACATCATGCATCACCGACTTCACCGCTGCAATGGCTTCTATAGCACCGGCGCCACCCAGGAGGTGACCGGTCATACTTTTTGTGCTGGAGATATTGAGTTTAAAAGCGTGCTCCCCAAACACCTTCTCAATAGCTACCAATTCCGCAACATCGCCCAATGGTGTAGCGGTGCCATGCACGTTGATATAATCAATTTCTTCGGGCTTCATATCCGCATCTTCCAGTACATTGTTCATGACTAGAATCACGCCAAGCCCTTCCGGGTGCGGTGCGGTAAGATGATACGCATCGGCGCTCATACCGCCACCGGCCACTTCGGCCAAGATATTTGCTCCACGAGCTTTGGCATGTTCCAACTCTTCCAACACGAGGCTGCACCCGCCTTCACCTAGCACAAAACCATCGCGGTCTTTGTCAAAGGGGCGAGAAGCGGTCTTGGGGTCATCATTGCGCTCGGAGAGGGCTTTCATGGCGTTGAAACCACCGATACCCGCTTCCGTAACTACTGCTTCGGAACCACCGACAACAAAAGCATTTGCTTTGCCCAAGCGGATATAATTCAAAGCATCAATAATCGCATTGCTAGAAGAGGCACAAGCACTGACTGTAGAGAAATTAGGCCCACGAAAGCCATACTTCATAGAGATGTGGCCACCGGCAATGTCCAAGATGAGCTTCGGTATGAAGAATGGATTGAAACGAGGAGTGCCATCGCCATCATTGAAGTTTTTCATTTCTTCGATGAAGGTGATCATACCGCCAATGCCCGAGGCCCAGATTACACCCACTCGGTCTTTATCAATATCTGCACCGGCGATGCCACTCATTTCGACGGCTTCTTTGGCGGCGACTACAGCGAACTGGGAAAAACGGTCAAGTTTCCGTCCTTCTTTTCGTTCAAAGTAATCTTCGACATTGTAGTTTTTTACTTCGCAGGCAAATTTTGTCTTAAACTTAGATACGTCGAATTGTTGAATGATGTCGGCACCGGAAACGCCCGCCAGCAAGCTGTTCCAATAATCGGTAACATTATTGCCAATTGGGGTGAGGGCACCTAGGCCTGTAACGACAACTCGTTTTAGCGGCTGATTCTTCAAGGGGAATGTATCGGGGTTGTTTTTTGCGGTAGGCAGAAAAGGTTAGAATTGAGATACCAAGTTAGTGGTTTCGTTCTTCACTATAAAATATCAGGTATCAATTTTAGCACACTGGATGCAATCGATTGATACCTGATAAGAAGCTCTGGGTAGAGTATGTCTATTTCACATGCTCTTCCAAGTACGATACCGCTTGGCCAACAGTAGTGATGGTTTCGGCTTGTTCGTCGGGGATAGAGATGTTAAACTCCTTTTCAAACTCCATGATTAGCTCCACGGTGTCGAGGGAGTCGGCGCCGAGGTCATTTGTGAAAGAGGCTTCTGGAGCGACTTCGCTCTCGTCGACACCAAGTTTGTCCACGATAATTTTCTTGACGCGGGTTGCAATTTCAGACATGTTGAATCCTGTTTTAAATTTGAGGCAAAAATAGCTTTTTGATTTAAATACGGTAGGTAGTTGGGATTTTTTTTTG
>JAFDXI010000149.1 GCA_018268035.1 Bacteroidota bacterium
ATCTCAACACCTGGAATAGTACAACACAAGGCATACCCGGAGTATATCCCACTGGTCTTTTCAACCCTGACTACAGATGGGAAAAGAATAAAAAGTTCGAAAGTGCTGCGGAAATTAGCATGTTCAAGGACAGGGTTTTTCTTTCTGTTGCTTATTACAGCAACAGTAGTAGCAACCAATTAGTGAATTACTCACTTCCGACCCAAACTGGTGCATCCTCAATACTTTCAAACTTTCCTGCAAAAGTTGAAAATAAAGGCTTCGAAATTGAATCTGTTAATAAGATAATTACTGACAATAACTTCAAATGGACGAGTTCAATTCACATAACTTTTCCAAAGAATAAGTTGTTATCGTTTCCGGGTATAGAGTCATCAAGTTATAACGGATTAGAAGTAGGGCAATCCTTAAATATATTTGGAGGGTTTCTTGTTTCAGGTGTTGACCCGAGTACCGGCGTTTATACATTTGTAGATAAGAATGGGCAACCAACAGCGACACCATCCGACGATGATTACCGGAAGAATCTTGGAAACCTTGATCCAAAATATTACGGCGGTTTTCAGAATAATTTAAAGCTCTATCGATTTGAACTTGACATTTATTTTGAATTCCGCAAGCAAACAGGCCGGAATTATTTGAATGACCTGGTATTTTATATTCCTGGGACAATGAATAACCAACCATCAATAGTACTTGGCAGGTGGACCAAGCCTGGAGATATCACTTCAATACAGAAATTAACAACGAGAGCCGGCAATCCTGCTTATACTGCTGCCATAATGATGCGCAATTCCGGCGCTCAGATATTATATGGAAATGCCTCTTATGCCAGGCTTAAGAATGCCTCATTATCATACAACTTTTCCGGTAAAGTATTATCGAAACTAAAATTGAATACAGCAAGAATCTATTGTCAGGCACAAAATATTCTAACGATAACCAAGTATGAAGGCTCTGATCCGGAAACGCAGAATTTATACAAACTGCCCCCTTTGAAAACTTTCACTGCAGGTATTCAGATAACCTTTTAAACTGAAACAAATGAAAAAAATATATAGTTACATATTGCTCTTGCTTTCTCTTACAAGCTGCAAAAAGATACTTGAAATAGACACGCCAATAGATAGAATAACGACTGACATTGTATTCGCAGATGACGCAACAGCGAATCTTGCCGTAACAGGTTTATACAACAGGATGATGGAACAGAACTCCTACATAACAAGTGGAGCTATGACGATTTATTGCGGACTCACAGCAGACGAATTTACGAACACGTCACCCGGAGTTGACGATGAGTTTAGTACAAACTCTATTTCCACAACAAATTCCATCGTCGAACAAAACTTTTGGGCTTCGGCATATTCACTCATATATCATGCAAACTCAATTATAGAAGGACTTGAGCGATCGAAAGGAGTGTCTTCGCAAATGAAAAAGCAGCTTAAAGGTGAGGCTGAGTTTGTTCGGGCTTTAGTCTATTTCAACATGGTAAATATCTTTAGCGATGTGCCTTTGATTGTTTCTACTAATTATAAGGAAAATGCTGCTGTTGCCAGGATGGATCGTGCCTTAATTTATGAACAAATCCAGCGAGATTTACTTGATGCAACAACAGCTTTACCTGATTCATATAACCCAAACGAAAGAGTAAGGGCTACGAAATGGACAGCTTATGCTCTTTTGGCAAGAGTGTATTTATTCAGGAAAGATTGGACGAATGCAAGAAGCACGGCTTCAGTTGTCATTGGTTCTGGCCAGTTTGGCCTCGTAAACAATATCACTGAAGTATTTAAACAAAATAGCACCGAAACTATTTTTCAATTGAACCCGGTGGTTGTTAGCATAAGCACATGGGAAGGAAATTTATTTATTCCTGGCTCCGGCGCAATACCTAACTATTCTATTAACTCCGGATTGCTTTCAATATTTGATTCCAGTGATTTGAGATTAGCAAACTGGATAAGCTCCACAAATGTCGGTGGCGTCAACTATTATTACCCATTCAAATATCAAATAAAAAGCGGCAGTGGTGATGAAAGCTATATTGTTTTAAGATATGCGGAACAGTTTTTAATAAGAGCTGAAGCGAATACTCAGTTAAATAATATTTCAGAAGCTCAAAACGACTTGAATATTGTAAGACAAAGAGCTGGCATTAGCCCAACGACTGCAAATACATCCAACGACTTGCTTTTGGCAATTGAAGATGAACGACGGAGGGAATATTTTGCAGAGTGGGGATTTCGGTGGATTGATCTTAAAAGGACAGACCATGCTACCGCAGTGTTATCTGCTTTGAAACCTAATTGGCAACCTACAGATACTCTATTTCCCATACCGATTTCGGAAATAAGGAAAAACAACTTGTTAACGCAAAACGCAGGGTATTGATCACTCTCTTTTAAAGTTTCATTTAGATTTTATGGAAATAATTAAAATGCTTTTAAAGCATACATTGGTATGCTATATGCTTTTCTTGTCAATGCCGCAGGCACGTTCGCAGGAACTCACTCCAGGGCAAGACATTCCTCTTTTGACAATTAGAAATTTATTATACTCGGAAAATGATAGCATACGAGTATCGGATTTAAAAGGGAAACTTATTTTATTTGACTTTTGGGCAACTTATTGCATTCCCTGTATTCGTAACATGAAAAAGCTGGATTCCTTACAAGAACAGTTTGCGAAAAATCTCAAAATAATCGCTGTTACACATGAGGATCGAAAGCGGGTTATGGATTTCTTCAAACGTCGAAAAGAAAAACATAGCATCTCGATAGTAACCAATGATACAGTTTTAAATGCTCTTTTTCCTCATACTGTTGTTCCGCATTACGCCTGGATTGACAAGCAAGGAAAACTGTTGGCAACGACATCAGTAGAATCAACTACTGCTTCGAACATCTCAAAAATAATTAATGGTGAAATGCCAAATTTTGTAATAAAAAACGATTTATTGAATTATGACATTGAAAAGCCATTGGAATCTGAAACTATTTTACTTCAGTCGGCTATTACTCATTATATGCCAGGGATAAATTCAATGGGTAAGATCCCATACAATAGTGAAGTCAAAAACAGAATGCAGGCATTTAATTCTTCTATTAGTTTGCTTTATGCGTTGGCATTTGACCAGCATAATTTTTTCTCGGAAAGAAGGTTGATACTTGATGTCAAAAATCCTGAGAAATATATTTTCCCTAAAGACGGTTCGGTTGATGAGTGGAGAAAGAAGTATGCATTTTGTTTTGACCTGATAGTAGATTCCAGCAACGCTGATAAATTAAATAGCATCATGGTTAGTATATTAGATCAGTATTTTAGTATATCGGGTTCAATTCAATGGATAGATACAACATGCTATGTTCTTAAACGAACATCTTTTAAAGAGAAATATAAGAGTAAAGGAGAGAAACCTAATGCTGATTTCACAGATGAATCAGATAATTATCGGCCGAAATATTTGAGGAACCGACCCATCTCGACCTTGCTATTGCCAATGCTAACCATGAATAAATTGTTATATATTATTGATGAAACAGGCATAAAAGATAACGTAACGATCGAATTTTCGGCGCCGTTAGATGACATTGACGGACTTAATAACGACCTTTCAAAATACGATTTGAAAATAGTTACTGCCAAAAGAAATGTTCCCTTTATTGTGATAAAGGATAAGGTGTCACAATAAAACTGGTAACACCTTATCCATAACCACCTATCATGGTTTTTTGGCAGTCAGATCTGCTGAACCGGCAGGCTGCTCGGGATCATTTGGATTTGACACATTGATATAGCCAAATGCACAATTCTTGGTGTTTGTCAAATCACACCCTGATGGCACGCTGGCACTGCGTCCAAGGTAAGCCCCGGTAAGGCTGAACCAGTAATACTGCTGCACCTTATTGTTTTTCTCCACATCTTTAATGGCAGTGAAAGCAGATGCTGCCATTGCGATTACGATTGCCATAATTGCAAGAAAATTCCTTTTCATAGTAGAAGTATTTTATTAAATAATATTGCCTACTCGTTTATACAGGTTTTCGGCTTTCCCTGCTTATTGCAATAATATCTTTATTACTCAACCAAAGTCCAATGCCGGTTGCTAAAGTGAGTACTATATTAAATATCAAATGGCCTATCCATGACATGCTTTCTAAAACCCCACCACATGAGCATGAATGGTCAGGGTCGAAAAAAGTCATATAGCCAATGTATAGACTAAATACACTCATCATAACGAACGATGCCTTGAGTCCGGTCATTCTTGAATGTCTAAAGAAAAGCAGAAGAGCTATGATAATTTCAATGACTGGTAAACTCCATGCTATAATATTTGCGCCCCACGATATTACTGGAGAAAGGATGATGATAGCTTTAAATCGTTGCAATTCGATCAGCTTACTTATCCCAGTGTAAGCAAAAACTAATATCAGTACTGCAGAGATTATTTCTATGTATCGGTGCTTCATCGGTGACAGCAAGTATAGGATTGCGATACAAATTTGTTAGATACGATAGACCTAAACTAATTTAATGGCAATTCAATTGGTAGTAAATTATATGAGAGTAGTACGTCGGCCTATTCCCTTTTGATTCAGAGACTCTTATTTTCGTCTAAGGTCTCCAGGTGTATAACCATGATATTTTCTAAAGGCGGCAATGAAGTTGGTAAGAAATTCGAAGCCTGTAAGAGCGGCGATCTCTTTCATGGGTTTGTCAGTTTCAAGTAATAATTCCCGTGCTTTTTCCATTCTTGCCTGCAACAGAAGTTCAAAAGGTCCCATTCCAAAGACATCCTTGAAGCCGGATTTCAATTTGTATTGGTTTAAATTAATCTTTTGAGAAAGTTCTTTTATTGTTATGTGTTTAGTTATATCAGCAAGAATAAGATTACGGGCTATAAACAAGGCATCTTGTTCATTATTGGCCGTTTTGCTTACCGTCGGCTTACCGTTTAATGTCTTTGAAAGAACTTCAAAAAGAAAATCATTTATCCTATTTTCGAAGTATAGTTTACGCAAATTTTCATCATAAGGGCATTTTAAAAGATCGAAAACGATCTTTGTCATTTCTGGAGTACCTGCAAAAGCCTGTTTGAACTTAGCGGGATAACCAGAAACATCATTTTGTTTGATAAAGCTTTCTAACGATGGAAAAGTCTGTAAGAGCGGTTGAATAAAATCGTATGAATAGATTGCATCAAAGAATTGATGTTCCGTGTTGCTTTCAATATGAGATTTTAATCTATGTTCATCTTCGTTAAATAACAAAAACTGACCTTCCCTTATAAGAACTGTATCTTCTTTTTTGGATTGTATTCTGATCTTGCCTTTTAATATAAATTGACTTCTTAACACCGCAGCCTCTTCCTGAATCAGTAAGGCAACTTTCTTTATCAAACTAAAAACACTATAGCGAATTGAGAAATGTTCAGTAGTTATTTGCTGGATAGTTATGGTTCCGAAATCCGCTTCGGAATAAAAAATTTTACTTCCCGGCAATACAAACCC
>JAFDXI010000014.1 GCA_018268035.1 Bacteroidota bacterium
AAACAAAGCCAATGGCAGGTCTCACAGGTATTTATTTCTTTGTTTATTACTTTTATCCTCTCCTTAATTCTACCATTCTTAACTCAAAGTATGGTAGATACAGGTATAAACACCCAAAACCTTCAATACATAACAATTGTATTAATAGCTCAATTGATGTTAACATTTAGTAGTACTATTGTTCAATTTATAAGAAGTCGTTTACAATTAAGGATTTCAAATAGAATCAATATTTCTATTTTGTCAGATTTCTGGATTAAACTTACCAGGCTCCCATTAGCTTATTTCGATTGCCATAAAACAGGTGATACAATGCAACGCATTGGTGACAACAAACAGATACAGGTTTTTTTAACAGGAGAAGCATTGACTACTATTTTTTCAGTCATAAATTTTCTAATTTATTCAGTCATCTTAATTATTTATAGTGTTTCATTATTTATAGTATTCACTATTGGCAATTTTATGTATTTCGGATGGATAACACTTTTCCTACATATTCGCCGTAAGATTAATTATGAAACTTTTTATATTTCTGCCAAAGAAAATAATGCAACATTACAATTGGTCCAGGGTATGCAAGAGATACGCATGAATAATGCAGAACAAAGCAAACGTTGGGAATGGGAAAATATACAGGCAAAAGTTTTCCGTCTAAATTTTAAAAGCCTTAATTACAGCCAGTGGCAATCTGCGGGGGCATTACTAATAAATCAGGGGAAGGATATTATTATAAGTTTTATGGTAGCAAAGTTGGTTGTAGAAGGTAAGTTAACGCTAGGTGCCCTGTTGGCAATCCAATATATAATTGGGCAATTAAGTGGTCCTGTACAACAATTTATCGGGTTGTCACAGAATTTGCAGGATGCTAAAATAAGTATGGAACGCCTGAATGAAATACATTCAATGGAAGATGAAGAACCTTTAGAAACTAAGTTCATCAATTATTTGCCTGATAATAAAAGTATATATATAAATCACCTTTCTTTCACCTATCCGGGAACAGGTAATGAAGTTATTTTAAAAGACATAGAGCTATTAATACCAGAGGGAAAAGTTACAGCTATTGTTGGCGTAAGCGGTAGTGGGAAAACAACACTATTAAAATTATTGCTGAAAGTCTATAATAATTATGATGGGGAAATAACTGTCGGGGGAAGCAATTTCAAAAATATCAGTCCTTCATTCTGGCGGCGCAAATGCGGATCTGTTTTACAGGACGGTTATATTTTTAATGACTCCATTGATCGAAATATTGCGGTGAGTGATGAATTTATAGAAACAGAAAAGCTAATACAAAGTTGTAAAACAGCTAATATCCTTTCTTTTATTGAATCATTGCCAAATGGTTTTAATACTCAACTTGGAACTGAAGGTACGGGTATAAGCCAGGGTCAGCGACAAAGATTATTAATTGCCAGAGCAGTATATAAAGATCCTCAATATATCTTTTTTGATGAAGCTACAAATGCTCTTGATAGCAATAATGAAAAAATTATAATTAACAACCTGAACCACTTTTTTAATGGCAAAACAGTAGTTGTTGTAGCACACAGGTTGAGTACTGTAATTAATGCAGATAAAATAGTTGTTCTGCATGAGGGAAAAATAGTAGAAGAAGGCACACATGAGTCACTTTCATTATTAAAATCACATTATTATAATCTTGTAAAGAACCAATTAGAATTAGGAAAATAAAGTTTTATAATTAGATAAATCTTTGGTTATGCCATTTGAAAAAATTGAATATTATGTGGAAGAAACTGATAATGACCGTCTGACTGCTAATGATGCCACCCGTTCCGAATTGGCCAAAGAAATCATTTCAGAAAACCCCAGCTTTTTAGAACAATGGGCTTTGTTTATTTTTTTACTACTCCTGTTTTTATTATTTATTTTATCATGGATGATACAATACCCAGATATTGTTGAAGCAACAGCCACGCTAACTGCTACCAACGCACCAAAAGAAATCATTCCAGTTCAGGGAGGAAGAATAGTAAAATTATTTGCACAAAATAATGATAAAGTACAGGAAAAAGAAATCATAGCATGGATAGAGAGTACTGCTAACCATACTGATGTTATTGAACTTTCAAAACAAATTGACAGCAGTGAAAATTTATTATCAACTGGTGATGCAACAAAAGTGGTTCATCTCTTTGACAAAAATTATAATAATCTCGGAGAAATACAACAACCTTATCAAACGTTTATCACCGCTTTTCAAAATTATAATGATTATATAGTGAATGGTTTTTTTCAAAAAAAGAAAAAAATGCTACAGTGCGACCTGCATTCATTGAAAAATACTTACAGCACCATTCAAAACCAAATATTATTAAGCAAAAAAGATATGCTAATTGCAGAAGAAACTTACAACATGAATAAGAAATTAGCAGATGAGAAAGTTTTATCAAAAGAAGAATTCAGGCAGGAGAAAAGTAAATTAATCAGTAAACAAATGGAGCTGCCACAATTAAACGCATCATTAATAACCAACGAAACACAACAAAGGGATAAAATAAAAGAATTAGATCAATTAGACCATGATATACTTCAGCAACCACAGGACTTTCTGCAAGCACTTCATTCATTAAAAAGCGATATTGATTCCTGGAAAAAGAAATTTTTGATTCAATCTCCAATCAACGGAAATATTTCATTCATTATTCCTTTACAAGAGAACCAATATTTGCAATCAGGAAAAATAATAGGCTATGTTATTCCGAAAGGCAGCCGTTATTATACACAGATTTATTTGCCGCAAAATAATTTTGGAAAAATTGATACAGGCTTACAAGTACAACTTAGGATGGAAGCGTATCCTTATCAGGAATATGGAGTAATTGAAGGTAGGATAAGTTACATTTCAAATGTAGCGTCTGACAGTGGTTTTCTTGCATCGGTTAGATTAGATAACGGATTGATAACTTCCCTCAACAAACAAGTAGTGTACAAAAACGGGTTAAAGGCTCAGGCAATTATTATAACAAAAAATATGCGGCTTTTAAGCCGTCTTTGGTATAGTATTAAACGATCAATTTCTGTAGGTAATAATTAGCCAATGAAATCTGAAGATAACATATACGCTTCAATAATTTTTTAATAACACTAAAGAAACAAAATATGATATTATGTTTTCATTTAATCTATTATTGAATTTTAGGAAACCTATTAGTAATTATCCAAACAAGTAACAACCTATATCGCAAATTATAAGAGAAAGTATGATGAAACTTTTATCCAGTTATCTAACTTATAATATCAACTCTTTTCCTACAGACAGGCATAGCAGGAAAATTTTTGGGATGCTTGCGGTTTGTTAGTTGCAAATGACAACCGCCCAAACGAGCCAATACTACTTCATGGGCTAAAAACAAGAAGAAAATATTTTTTAACCATTAAAATTTAAAATCATGAAAAAAGACTTTGGAACTGCTTTAAGCAGAGAAGAAATGAAGAAAATTATTGGTGGATCTCAACCACCAAAAAGTTATTGTGGATCTCCAGAAATAAATGGTTGTTGCAATGTATATTGTGGGGCGAGAACAAATGTAACTTGCTCAGGAACTTGTGGTAAATGCGAAGATGCTGGTAATGGCACAGGTTCAAAACAAGGACAGGACATGATTTGTTATCAATTTTGAAAATTGATTTTTCAAATAGAAGGTGAAGATTTTTTCACCTTCTTTTACTAATATAATTATTTTCATTATTTAATTCATAAACTTCAACCTCATGAAATTAAAATTATTACTTTTATTTTTTGGTAGCTGCTTTATAATGATAAAAGGATTTACACAACAGCAATTCATTTTAAAAGGAAACGTAAGAGGAAGAGATACCGGGTATATAGTATTAAGATATACTGATTATACAGGAAAATATATACAGGACACTACCTATCTCCTGAAAGGCCAATTCAGGTTTGAAGGGAAAATAAATGAACCGACTTTTGCAGGCTTGAAAGGTTATAAAAATATTATTGATTTCAAAGAAGTTAACTATACGAATTTCTTTTTAGAACCGGATACTCAAAAAATCAGTTTGACTGAAAATGATTATGATCACTATGTATTTGAAGGTTCAAAGACCCAAAGAGAATATGATACTTTAAAAATTCATTTTGATTCAATCAGGTCTAAATATAAACAATTAGAACAGCAAATAATAAAAGCAAAATATGCTTATGACGCTGCTAAGACTGAAGAAGAAAAAAATACTGCTTTGGATAAAGAAAATGAAATTTTAGTTCAGTTAGAACCCAGCAATGATGAATTTAAACACCAGGATATCAGCTTTGTTGTCAGCCATCCTGATTCTTATGTCAGCCCATTTATTACAAGTGTCCTCTCGAATACATTGCCGCTTGATTCTGCAGAAATGCTTTATAACAAGCTTACACTACGGGTGAGAAATAGCTGGATTGGGAAAGATATTGCTGACATGATCAGGAAAAAGAAACAAAACAGGGTTGGTAATAAAGCCTACAATTTCAAAGCGACAAATGCAAATGGCAATACTTTTTCATTACATGATTTTTCAGGTAAATATATTTTACTGGATTTTTGGGCAAGCTGGTGTAAGCCCTGCCGCGCTGAAATCCCACATTTAAAGGAACTGTATAATCAATATCATCCAAAAGGATTTGATATCATAACTATCTCGATAGATATGGATTCTGCAGCCTGGGTAAATGCTATCCGGCAGGAAAAAATAAACAGTTGGAATAATGTATTGGCTAATAAAGATATCAATGACAATTATCAAAATACCAGTCAGCCGATACCTTCACAAATTTTGATTGGCCCTGATTCAAAAGTTGTTTGGACATTGCAAAGCGAAGAAAGTATGGATGACGTTTTAAAAAGACTGATTAAATAATACGAAGATGGAAGATTATTTCTTTCATATATTAAATCAAGTGTTAATCATAAAACGTGAGTGATTTTTATGATAATGAATAATACTTTACAACATAAAAAATCAATTCCTATTTCGAAAATTTTGAGAGTACGAATCACTACTTTATTTTTAGACTTCAAAACCCGATATTGAATCTCACATTGATTTATTTATCTAAAAAAGTAATCGCATACTTTTAATTCAATTATCTCTCTTTCATTTTCAAAACAATTACATGCAATGGATTGCGGTCCAACATGCCTTCGCATGTTGATAAAGTAATATGGAAAATATAAATATGATCATTAAAATTTCCTATATTAACATCATTCCATTTTATATTTGTTGATCTCAAACCTGGGATTCCATATCAACTCAAAAATTCAAAAAGGAATATTGCATGACAACGAAATGCCTCTACCTGTTTATTGTTTTAAATTTATTTATTTCAGCCTCAGCTCAAAGCCCGGTAGATTTATTGAACAACTATTCAGTTTCTTATCCTGCTGAGAATGTATATCTGCAAACGGATAATAGCTATTATGCAATAACAGACACAATCTGGTTTAAAACATATTTAAAAGCTAATTTATTTCCTTCTGATTACAACAAAAATTTATACGTGGATTGGTATGATGCATCAGGCGAATTAATGGCACATCAGTCTTATCCAATAATGGAATCAGGTGCAGCAGGCCAGTTTGTTATTCCAGCAAATATCAAAGGGAACCACCTGTCAGTACTTGCTTATACAAAGGGATGCTTAATGATGGGTACGATTTCATGTTTCATAAAACAATTCCAGTGCGTACAGCAACAAGTGCAACACCTGACAGTGCAATTGAAGCTTTTACAAAATCTAAAACAACAATACACTTTTTTCCAGAGGGTGGTAATTTAGTTGCTGGTGTTATCAACAAAATTGCATTTAAAGCAACAGATCAAAATGGTGATCCGGTACAGATAAGTGGAGTACTTAAAGATAATGCAGGCAATGATATTACCAATATATCAACCATACATGATGGCATGGGTTATTTTTATTATAAACCTAAAGCAGGCATCAGTTATACAGCAGATTGGTCTGCAAGTGATGGCGTTATCAAAGCTGACCCGCTTCCGGATGTTCAGCCTGCCGGAATTACTATGGATGTAAAAGTTGAACAAAATGACAGGAAGGTTATAATAAGAAAAGGAAATAACACTGAGATGTGCCAGATGCATTTGCTGGTAACGATGAATGGTCTCGTAGATTATTTATCAAATGTCAAATTCAAGAATCATGACAGCAATGTTGTAAGCTCCCCCAAAAATAGTACGATTTAAAAGTAGACAAAAGTCTTAATTTTAAAATCGTAAAACATGAAAAAGAGTCAATTCAGTCCCACGCAGATTGCTACCATTCTTAAAGAATTTGATG
>JAFDXI010000150.1 GCA_018268035.1 Bacteroidota bacterium
AGGACAATTTATACGTTCGGGCCAATAATGGTAAAAACGGTCGTTGGTATCAGTCGGCTATTCAGCAAAATGCTGGGCGAATACATGCGGTAGGGAGAATTATCGAAGTGGCTTTTGAAGCGAAAAAGACCCGATTTTAAATGAAAAAATTGATAATGCTTATCGAAAGAAATACAGTAGTAGCCCGTATTTAGCACCAATGGTTAGCAAGCGCACGAAGGAGGCAACGGTTAGGATTTTGCCAAAAACATAAACAATACAGTTTATACTCATTATTTAAAAGCTTGGTATCTCTGATTGCCGGGCTTTTTTTATTCCACATCAAACACCGTGATTTTGGATAAACTTTGGTACTTTAGAAACCTACATTTTTCGCTTTCCTAAAGCAACAATTTTTATGGCAATCAAAAAAACAGAACTCTATAGCTCACTGTGGGCAAGTTGCGACGAACTGCGTGGCGGTATGGACGCTTCGCAATACAAAGACTACGTGTTAACGATGCTTTTTGTGAAATACATTTCCGATAAATACAAAGGCGACCTTTACGGTGCCATTACCGTTCCCGATGGGGCTACTTTTGATGATATGGTGGCACTGATTGGCAAACCGGATATTGGCGACAAAATCAACAAAGACATCCTCAATCCCATCAAAGAAGCCAATAAGCTCACCGATTTTCCCGATTTTAACGACGAAAACAAATTGGGCAAAGGCTAGGATTTGGTGGATACCGTGAGCAACCTCGTGCGTATTTTCAACGACCAAAGCCTCGATTTTACCAAAAATTCTGCCGAGGGCGACGATATTTTGGGCGATGCTTACGAATACCTGATGCGTCACTTCGCCACAGAATCGGGCAAATCGAAAGGGCAATTTTACACGCCTGCCGAAGTTTCACGCGTATTGGCAAAAGTAATTGGTATTTCGCCTGAAAATGCCAGCAACCAAACCACTGCTTATGATCCCACTTGCGGTTCGGGTTCTTTGCTCTTGAAAGTAGCCAACGAATCGGGTAAAAACATTACCCTTTACGGACAAGAAAAGGAAACCACCACCGCCAACTTGGCAAAAATGAACATGATTTTGCACAATAGCCCAACGGCTGAAATTGTGGCCGACAATACGCTTTCTCGTCCTGCCTACAAAGAAAACGATGGCAGACTGAAACAGTTTGATTATGTGGTAGCCAATCCGCCGTTTTCACTCAAAAGCTGGAGCAATGGCGTAAACATTGATGCCGAAGAATTTGGGCGTTTCAACCTCGGTGTGCCACCCGATAAAAATGGCGATTACGCTTTTCTGTTGCACATCATCAAATCGTTGAAATCTACCGGCAAAGGTGCGGTGGTATTGCCTCACGGTGTGCTGTTTCGTGGCAATGCCGAAGGCGCTATCCGTAAAAATATTTTGCAAAAAGGCTACATCAAAGGGATTATTGGTTTGCCGGCCAATTTGTTCTACGGCACGGGCATTCCGGCTTGTATTATTGTCTTGGACAAAGAAAATGCCGCACAGCGAAAAGGTATTTTTATGATTGATGCCAGCAAAGGACTGATCAAAGACGGCAACAAAAACCGATTGCGTGAGCAAGACATCCGCCTGATTACCGATGTGTTTGCCGCACAGCAGGAAATAGAAAAATACAGCCGCATGGTGCCGATGAGCGAAATTGCGGATGCCAAAAACGATTACAACCTCAACATTCCGCGCTACATTGATACGCAGGAAGCCGAAGATGTGCAAGACATTGCAGCTCATTTGCAAGGTGGTATTCCGGACCCCGATGTAAATGCACTGGCTCAATATTGGAAAGTGTATCCACAACTGAAAAATGCCCTTTTTTCGCCTTTGCGAGCAGGTTATTTGCAACTGAATGTACCCAATGCCGACATCAAACAACTGATTTTTGAACATGCCGAATACAAAAATTTCAACCAAAGCTTAGACAGCACTTACCAACAATGGCTTGCCCAACAGCAACAACAATGGACAGCACTGCAACAAGGCAGCCACTTAAAACCCTTGATTGACGGCATGAGCGAAAGCTTGCTATTGGCATTTAAAGAAAATCCGCTGGTAGATGCGTATGATTTGTACCAATACCTGATGACCTACTGGCAAGAAACCATGCAAGATGATGTGTATGTGCTTTCGGTGGACGGTTGGAAAGCCGGCACCCAATGGAACCGACAAACCATTAAAGGAAAAACCGGCAAAGACGGCAAAGCAGCCAAAGACAAAGAAGTGAGCGGACTGGCTGGCGTAGAAGGTCGATTACTACCGGCCGATTTTTTGGCACAAGTATATGGCAAAACCATTCTGGAAACCATTGCCACGCAGGAACAAGCCGCCGAAACTGCACAAGCCAATCTTACTGAAATAGAAGAAGAACAAAGTGGCGAGGAAGGCCTTTTTGCCGATTTGGAAAAGATAAACGCCACTGAAGTAGGTAAATTGCTGAAAGACAAAAGCCGTACTTACAGCAAAGAAGAAACAGCACTTTTAAAAAACTACCTTGCCCAAGCCGAAACCATCAAGAAAGCCAATGCCGAAATAAAACAATTGCAAACCGAACTGGAAAAAACGGTGATTGCCCAATACGCCCAACTCACCGAAACCGAAATAAAAGACCTGCTGCTCAACCACAAATGGACGGCACACTTGCAGGCAACTTTGGTGCAAGAGCAAGATAAAATATCGCAAAACCTGACCCAACGCATTTTGGCACTGGCAGAACGCTACGAAACCACTTTGCCTGTTTTGGATAATGAAGTAAATCAAGCCGCCGAGAAAGTGAAATTGCACTTGGCGGAAATGGGATTTTCTTTTTAATGGTGAATTGTGAATGGTGAATTGTGAATGGTTAATGGTGAATTGTTAATGGTTAATGAAATGACAGAACAAACAACAAGATATAAACAAACGGAGATTGGACTGATACCTGAGGATTGGGAGGTGAGAAAGTTGGGGGAATTAGGTGATGTAAAAATGTGTAAACGAATTTTTCAAAATCAAACCTCTGAATTTGGAGAAATTCCTTTTTATAAAATTGGAACTTTTGGGAAATTACCCGACGCATTTATTTCAAGAAAAATTTATGAGGATTACAAGAATAGATTTTCATATCCTTCAAAAGGATGTGTTTTAATTTCTGCTGCTGGAACTATTGGTAGAACTGTAGTTTATTATGATGAAGAAAGCTACTATCAAGACTCAAATATTGTATGGATTGATAACAAAGAAACTATTGTTTCCAACAAATTACTTAGACATATTTTAGATATTGTTAATTATAATACTGAAGGTGGAACAATCCAGAGATTATATAATTCAATCTTACGAAATACTATTTTCGCTTGCCCACCACTCCCCGAGCAGCAAGTGATAGCCACCGCCTTGAGCGATTGCGATGCGTGGATAGACAGCCAAGAAAAACGCCTTGCCAAAAAACGCCTCATCAAACAAGGTGCTATGCAGCAATTGCTTAGCCCAAAAGAAAATTGGGAAGTGAAGAAATTGGGGGAAATAGGAAAAACTTTTGGAGGGCTTTCAGGTAAAGCCAAAGAAGATTTTGGGATTGGAGATAATTATTATTTACCATTTTTAAATATTATTAATAATGTAGTAATAGATAAATGCTATATTGAAAAAGTAAAAATAAAACAAGGAGAATATCAAAACAAAGTATTAAAAGGTGATTTATTATTTAATGGTTCATCTGAAACACCCGAAGAATTAGGGATAAGTAGTGTATTATTAGATGAAATTAATGATTTGTATTTGAACAGCTTTTGCTTTGGATATAGATTATTCAATAAAGAAATCAATCCATTGTATATTAGCTATTTAATGCGTTCTACTCATGGAAGGAAAATAATTTTTCATTTAGCACAAGGGGCTACAAGATATAATTTATCAAAATCAAATTTTTTAGAATTAGAAATCCCTTTCCCTTCCCTCGCCGAACAAACCCGTATTGCTACTATTTTATCGGATATGGATGCAGAAATCACGGCAATGGAAAATGAATTGGCAAAATCTCGGCAAATAAAACAGGGCATGATGCAGGAATTGCTTACAGGGAAGCGGAGGCTGCCTGCCGTACAGACGGGGCATGCCCCGTCTCCATAATCCCCAAAGAATCCACAGAATCCACAGAATGATATCAAAAAATCCAATGATTGAAATCAAAAAATCATTACATTCAGAAAATAGAAATCACAAATGGAAAAATTCAGAAATAAATACCGCATCCCTTCTGCCCGTGCCTCGTGGTGGAATTACGGCTGGGCCGGTGCTTATTTCATCACCATTTGCACCAAGGATAGAAATCATTATTTCGGGGAAATAAAAAATGGGGAAATGAAATTATCTCCTTGTGGAATTTTGGCAGATGTATTTTGGCACGAAATTAAAAATCATGCCATCGATATCGAATTAGGGGCATTTGTGGTGATGCCTAATCATATCCATGGAATTTTGATTTTAAATACCGATAATCATCTATTGAGATCGGACAATCCAGATACAATGGGGAATAATTCGGCAATTAATTTTGAAAATGATATTGAAAAAATTGGGGAAATTGGATCGGGAATTTTGGGCAATATAGGAAATTGCGGGAATGAAATCGAAAATATTGTGGGGATTGATGATATTGCGGATATCGTAAATATTGGGGAAAATGGCGGCGGGGGAAATGGCGGCGGGGGAAATGGCGGCGGGGAAAATGGCGGCGGGGAAAATGGCGGCGGGGGAAATGTACAGAGGGGGCATGCCCCGTCTCTAGCAATGCAATCGCAATCGCAATCGGCATCATCATTATCGCAATCATCGCCACGAAATATTGGCAAAAATTCCGTATCATCCATCATCGGCGGATACAAATCTGCCGTAACAAAACACGCCAATCGATTGGGATTGGATTTTGGCTGGCAAACCCGATTTCACGACCACATCATCCGCAACGATAGCGAATACCAACGCATAAATGATTATATTGAAGATAATCCCAAAAAATGGGATGCCGATAAATTTTTTTAAATGAATAAAATATTTTTTAATGCTTCCAAAAATGGCATTTCGGATATTGGATTCGCGGATATTGGATTCGCGGATATTGGATTCGCGGATATTGTACAGACGGGGCATGCCCCGTCTGTAGCGATATCAATCGCAATCATTCGCGATATCAATCCCAATCAATCCAATTAAATCGCCATCAATTCCAAACAATATACACATCATTCAATAGAATATGATAAATCCCATCGAACGCATCACCCAAAACCGCATCATCCAATTATTCCAAAATCAATTGGGCTATGCATATTATGGCAATTGGGAAAAACGGGAACACAACAGCAATGTGGAAACCGAATATCTGAAAAAAAACCTGATACAACGAGGCTATTCCGAAACGCTGACCAATAAATGTGTGCAGGCTATTTATGATTCTGCCACTACAAATGCCGGAAATCTTTACGATAGAAACAAAAATTTTTATTCGCTCCTTCGCTATGGCGTAAAGGCTCGTCCCGAATTGGGTGAACAATTTGACACCATTTTTCCTATCGATTGGAAAAACTGGAAAAACAACGAATTTGCCATTGCCGAGGAGGTAACACTCAACAAAGGACAGCATACACGTCGCCCGGATTTGGTGCTGTATGTAAATGGCATTGCTTTGGGTGTTTTGGAACTGAAACGCGGCACGGTGGACATTGCTGAGAGCGTGAACCAATCCATCTCCAACCAAAAAGAACATTTCAACGAATGGTTTTACAGCACCGTGCAATTTGTATTGGCGGGCAACAACACCCAAGGCTTGAAATATGGAACCATAGAAACGCCGGCAAAATATTTCCTTTCGTGGAAAGAAGACGAACAAGAAAATACCGATTACAAACTCGATAAATACCTGAAAAAACTCTGTACCAAAGAACGCTTGTTGGATATTGTGTACAATGCCGTAGTATTTGATGCCGGGGTAAAAAAATTGCCTCGTCCGCACCAATATTTCGGGCTGAAAGCCGCACAGGAATTTGTGCGTAAAAAAGAAGGCGGCATCATTTGGCACACTCAAGGCTCGGGCAAATCGCTGATGATGGTGATGCTCGGCAAATGGATTTTGGAAAATGTAGCCAACTCCCGATTGGTCATCTTAACCGACAGAACAGAGCTGGACGACCAAATAGAACGCGTGTTCAACGATGTGGGCGAAACCGACATTGCCAAAACGCGTTCAGGCAAGGAATTAATGCATTTTTTGCAGGCATCAAAACCACGGTTAATCTGCTCACTAATCCATAAATTCGGCAATAAAACAGAAACCGATTTTGATACTTTTTTGAAAGAATTGCAGGAAAATCCGGTGCAAACGCAAGGTGAAATTTTTGTGTTTATAGATGAATGTCATCGTACACAAGGCGGCAAACTCAACCAAATTATGAAAGCCGTTTTGCAACATGCTGTTTTTATTGGCTTTACGGGAACGCCACTTTTAAAAGAAGACAAAAAAACTACGATGGATGTTTTTGGTCGCTACATTCACACCTACAAATTCAACGAAGCTGTAGAAGATGGCGTGGTGAAAGACCTGATGTACGAAGGGCGTTCCATAGAACAAAACCTGACTTCGCAACAGAAAATAGACCAATGGTTTGATGCAAAAACCAGCGGACTGAACGACTTTCAGAAAAGCGAACTCAAAAAGAAATGGGGAACCATGCAAAATGTGTTGAGTTCCAAAAGCCGCATGGAAAAAATTGTGGCCGATATCTTGATGGATTTCACCACCAAACCTCGTTTGAAATCGCAAATGGGAAATGCCATTTTGGTGGCTTCCAGTATTTACGAAGCCTGCAAATATTACAACTTGTTTCTGCAAACCGAACTCAAAAATAGGTGTG
>JAFDXI010000151.1 GCA_018268035.1 Bacteroidota bacterium
AGCTGTTCCCTGCCCTTCTCAATCATCTTTGTTGCAGATGCCTTCAAAAACTCAATACTCAAAACATAAAAACGGTCTAAATCCTTTTGAAAAATCTGTCCAGTTTATCGGGGGCTAAGACAATATTGATTTTAAACACACAACAAGAGAACATGAAATTCTCTCATTGATAGTGCAGGAACTCAGCTATAAAATGATCAGCCAACGATGTTATATTTCTTTGCCTACTATCAATACACATATACAAAACATTTATGAAAAACTAGAGGTGCAAACTGTGGTAGAAGCAGTAACAAAAGCAATGGAAAATAAGATTGTTTAATCGCTCTCAAAATAATATTTCACTGTAAATATTTAGAAAAAAATATAATAGGCATTCTTTATTCAATTGTATTCCCCTACCTTTGCCGCCCCAAAAGTTCTTTTAGAATAATTTTCGCTTTGGCGAATAAACTTGGGAGTCTGCCGATACAATTTCGAAAGACGTTAGAACCAATAAAATTTTAAAAATGGCTAAAGAAATCTCCGGCTATGTAAAGCTGCAGGTAAAAGGTGGTCAGGCAAATCCTGCTCCTCCGGTCGGTCCTGCATTAGGCTCAAAGGGTGTGAACATCATGGAGTTTTGCAAACAGTTCAATGCCCGCACACAGGATAAAATAGGAAAAGTTCTCCCTGTCTTAATCACTGTTTATGTTGACAAGTCTTTTGACTTTATTATTAAAACTCCTCCTGCTTCAATTCAACTTTTAGAAGCTGCCAAAATTCAGAAAGGTTCCAAAGAAAGCAACAGAAACAAAGTGGGTAAAGTTACCTGGGCTCAGATCGAAGCAATTGCAAAAGATAAGATGCCGGATTTGAACTGCTTTACTGTTGAAAGTGCAATGAAAATGGTTGCCGGTACTGCCCGCAGTATGGGTTTAAATGTTGAAGGCACAGCGCCCTGGAACAATTAGTACTGAAACCTCTCTAAAAAATTTTAAAAGAAATTACAATGGCAAAGCTTTCAAAAAAGAGAAAAATAGCAGAAGCTAAAATAGATAAAACAAAATCTTATTCATTAAAAGACGCATCAGCGCTGGTAAAAGAAATCAATACCACAAAGTTTGATGCTTCGGTTGATTTACATATTCGTTTGGGTGTTGACCCCAAAAAAGCAGATCAGCAGGTACGTGGTACAGTAAGTCTGCCTCATGGTACAGGTAAAACAAAAAAGGTATTAGTGCTTTGTACTCCTGACAAAGAAGAGGCTGCAAAAGGCGCTGGCGCCGATTTTGTAGGTCTTGATGAATTTGTACAAAAAATTGAAAGTGGCTGGACTGATGTTGATGTTATTATCGCTACACCTTCTGTTATGCCGAAAATTGGTAAACTCGGTAAAATTTTAGGTCCACGTAATCTGATGCCAAACCCAAAAACAGGCACAGTAACAAATGATGTGGCTGCAGCTATCACTGAAGTAAAAGGCGGTAAAATAGCTTTCAAGGTTGATAAAGCCGGTATCGTGCATGCATCTATTGGTCGTGTGTCTTTCACACCTGAAAAAATAGCTGCCAACGGCCAGGAACTTATCAATACCATTATCAAATTAAAACCATCAACAGCAAAAGGGATTTACCTGAAAGGTGTAAGCCTCGCCAGCTCTATGAGCCCCGGCATCACTGTTGATACAAAATCTGTTCATTAATCAACCTGCTTTCTTTCCATATATTGGGAGAAGGAGGCATAAAAATATTCTTATGAATAAGGATCAAAAAAATGAAGTCATTGAAGCTCTCAAAGAGAAATTCAATCAGTATAACAACTTTTATGTTACCAATACAGAAGCATTAACTGTTGAACAGGTTGGTAAACTACGCCGTATTTGTTTTAATAAAAATGTTGAAATGAAAGTGGCAAAAAACACGCTGATCAAAAAAGCATTGGAAAGTATTGATGCTGAAAGATTCAGTGGTGTTTATGAAAGTCTGAATGGTGTTACCGCTTTAATGTTTAGTGAAAACCCAAAAGAACCTGCATTAATCATCAGCACTTTCCGTAGCGAAAGCAAAACTGAAAAACCTGTTTTAAAAGCAGCATATATTGACAGTGATGTTTTTGTTGGTGATGACCAGTTGGGAACATTGAAAACATTAAAGAGTAAACAAGACCTTATTGGCGAAATCATTGGCTTGTTGCAATCACCTGCCAAGAATGTTATCAGCGGTCTGAATGCCGGCAACAAACTGGCTGGGCTGGTGAAAGCTTTGGAAGAAAGAGCTCAAGCATAATTGAAAGAGACCAAAAAAAAATTTATTGGTTAGATTTCAATTCAAAATATTATCTCAAGCCTGAAGAGATAAAACAACACAAATTTTTTTAATAACAACCGCCGGAGCACAGGCATTGAAGGCGGTAAAAATTTGAAACCATGGCAGATTTAAAAGCATTTGCAGAACAATTGGTAAACCTCACCGTGAAAGAGGTAAATGAATTAGCAAAAATTCTTAAAGAGGAGTACGGTATTGAACCTGCGGCTGCCGCAGTTGCTGTATCAGGTCCTGCTGCAGGCGGTGGTGCCGGTGCGCCTGCTGCTGAAGAAAAAACAGCTTTTGATGTTATCTTAAAAAGCGGTGGCGCTAACAAATTACAGGTTGTAAAAATCGTGAAAGACTTAACCGGTCTTGGCTTAAAAGAAGCTAAAGACTTAGTTGATGGCGCTCCAAAACCTGTAAAAGAAGGTGTTGCTAAAGCTGAAGCTGATGATATCGCAGCTAAATTGAAAGAAGCTGGTGCTGAAGTTGAAGTAAAATAATTTGTGCTTCCTTCAAGTATTCTGATAATGAAATACAAAAGTCCCGCTTTAACCGGCGGGATTTTTTGTTGGCAGATTGTCCAACTTCTTCGCATCTTCGCAGTAAAGATTTTTTAATGACTAAATTGCTCAAGCAAATCCGTGTGCTGGTCATTATTTTTATTGTGGCACTTTTTATAAGTGGCATTACAGCATTTCCTGTTTATGAAGAACTTAACTGGATAATCAACTCCAGTTTTTTTACTCAACAATCTGTTGTGCAAAAATGGTTGTTGAAAGCTTGGTATGGTGTTAAGACTGCACATGAAGATTTCCCTTTTCTTTTTTATGGTTATGACTGGCTGGCTTATGCACATATTGCCATGGCTGGATTATTTTTCGGCGTTTACCAGCATCCGGTTCGAAACAGGTGGATAGTACAATGGGCAATGTTAACCTGCATTGGTGTTTTACCCATAGCATTTATTGCAGGCTTTATAAGAGGTATCCCATTTTTTCATATCCTGATAGATTGTTCTTTTGGTTTATTGGGTTTAATACCTTTAAGATTGATGCAGTTAAAAATTAAAAAACTTGAAAAGTTGAAAAAAACAAACAGGGATATACCAAAAGCTTATCCTCAACAATAATTTATGACAATACAAGATGCTCAACGACAGGTGGACAGCTGGATCAAAACAACTGGTGTCCGATATTTTAATGAGCTCACCAATCTTGGAATTTTGATGGAAGAAGTGGGTGAGATGTCAAGATTGATGGTGCGTATTTATGGAGAACAATCGTTTAAAAAATCTGAAATTTCATCACAAAAGGATAGTACACCAAAGGATCTTCTAAGCGATGAAATGGCAGATGTGTTATGGGTGTTGATCTGTCTTGCCAATCAAACGGGCATTGACCTGGAGTCTGCATTGCTGAAAAATTTTGAAAAGAAAAATGCCCGTGATGCAGACCGGCATAAAAATAATAGCAAGCTGCAAGCACCATCTGTAGATGATCGGTAAAATAGATTGTCGATATTGATTTAATGCAAACAATCTAACTTAAACAACTTTGAAAGAAATTAACTACTCATTATTCGAAATAAAAAAAATTGCTATCCGGCTTTGGAATGAATACAGTACAAAAAAGGTCTGGGCTTTTCATGCAGAAATGGGTACAGGCAAAACAACCTTTATCCATGCTTTGTGTGATGTATTAAAAGTTAGCGCTGCAGTCAGCAGCCCAACATTTGCTATCATCAATGAATATAGAAGCCCGGTGGCGGGAACAATTTTTCACATGGACTGGTACCGCATCAAAGATGAAACGGAAGCTATTAATGCCGGTTGTGAAGATTGCATTGAAAGCGGGAAGCTGTGTCTGATTGAATGGCCTGAAAAATTTCCCACACTTATTCCAGATGATGCTTTACATATCTCAATAGCAATAAAAAATAACAATGAAAGAACTATGATAATACACTAATTTCAAGCCATAAATATTAACAGTGCAAAGCAATTTTTGAAGAGTGTATTGTAGAAGCAGCTTTTATGATGAGCTTTATTTTAGTTAAGGACTTTTATTATTTTTAGACTTACAATAAAAATCAGGTATGGCAACTACCAGGCCGGTTATCAGTGCAGGTTTCAGTTATGAAACTCTTGAAGAAACATTAGACATTAAACGCCAGAGTGCAAAATTGACTTTTGGCATTCCCAAAGAAATGGTTATGCAGGAAAACAGGGTCGCATTAATACCTGAAGCAATCAATGTGCTGGTGAGCAATGGGCATCAGGTGATTGTTGAAACAAAAGCCGGCGAGGGGAGTAAATATTCAGACAATGATTTCAGTGAAGCCGGTGCCCAGATTGCGCTAAAGAAAAAAGACGTGTATAAAGCACCGATGCTGATAAAAAGCGCACCGGTTACGGAAGATGATCTTTCATATCTGCAATTAAACCAAACCATCATTTCACCAATACATATTTCAATGTTGAAAAAAGAACTGGTTGAAAAGCTGATGGGAAAAAAGATTACGGCACTTGGTTTTGAAATTTTGAAAGATGATAGTGGCACTTATCCAATAGTTCGGTGTATGAGTGAAATTGCAGGCAGTGCAGCCATGTTGGTTGCAGGTCAGTATTTGGGCAGCCGTGAAAATGGGAGAGGCGTTTTGTTGGGAGGAATCAGTGGTATTCCCCCTACAAAAGTTATCATTATTGGTGCAGGTGTTGTTGGTGAATATGCAGCAAGGACAGCTTTGGCAATGGGTGCTTCAGTAAAAGTTTTTGATAATAATGTTTACCGGTTAAAAAGATTGCAAAACAACCTGGGCATCCGTGTGTGGACAAGTGTAATTGAACCCCGCATACTTGCCAAACAATTAAAAACATGTGAAGTGGCTGTTGGCGCTTTGACAAATGAAAGTGGCAGGAGCCCGATTGTTGTTACAGAATCTATGGTAGAAGCTATGCGTCCGGGTAGCGTGATTATTGATGTAAGCATTGACAGGGGTGGATGTTTTGAGACCAGCGAAATAACAACACACCAGCACCCTACTTTTGTAAAACATGGTGTTATCCATTATTGTGTTCCAAATATACCGAGTGGCTATGCACGCACTGCCAGCCATGCTATCAGCAATGTGTTGATGCCATTATTATTGGAAGCTGGTGATGCAGGTGGTATTGAAGAATTGGTGTGGCATAATTTTAATTTACGCAACGGAGTTTATATGTATCGTGGCCACCTCACCAATTTGTATATAAGCCAGCGTTTTGATTTGAAGTTTACTGATCTTAATTTACTGATTGCAAGCCAGCGTTGAATCTGCTTTTTCTTTTTTAAATTGGATGACATGGCAAATTTTGCCTTATGATGATTCTGAATTTTTCTTTCTTATAATTGATTTTTCATGGATTTGTAAGACAAAAAACTAACGATGAATTAGTGTTAGATTTTTTTGTCTATATGAAGCCTGGTTTTATTAACCATGAGAAACAGGAATTTTAAGAAGGTTTTAATCTTTTAGCCTTTTTTTTCCAAAGATTATATTACCTTTGCCGACTTATGTTTTTTGCAACAGGGAACCGTCTTCAACTTTTCATTTTTACTTCATCACAAAACAATCATTGTACGCCTTCAGCACAATAGGATTATTGCTGCCGAAGTGATGCGACGCAACTGTGATGCCATGAAATACTGAAGCCGGTAACCCAAACAAAAAACTAATCATTCAGAAAATTGCAATTTCAATATGGCTATTAAAAAAGAAAATCGTCCTAAAGCAAATTTTTCGAAGATCACTATCGGGCTTGCCTCTCCGGATAGTATTTTGGAACGCAGCTTTGGTGAAGTTTTAAAACCGGAAACAATTAACTACCGCACTTACAAACCAGAACGCGACGGTTTGTTTTGTGAACGCATATTCGGCCCGGTTAAAGATTACGAATGTGCCTGCGGTAAATACAAAAGAATTCGTTATAAAGGCATCGTTTGCGACCGTTGTGGTGTAGAAGTAACAGAAAAGAAAGTACGTCGTGAAAGAATGGGCCACCTGAAACTGGTAGTACCGGTAGTACATATCTGGTATTTTAAGAGCCTGCCTAACAAAATTGGATATCTTCTTGGCGTTAGCTCAAAAAAGCTGGAAACAATTGTATATTATGAAAGGTATGCAGTGATTCAGCCCGGTATCAGAGAAGATAAAGGATTGCAAACGGGCGATCTTTTGACTGAAGAAGAATATTTGGATATAATAGATAACCTCCCCAAAGACAACCAATATCTGCCGGATGAAGACCCACAGAAATTTATTGCAAAAATGGGTGCAGAAGCTGTGCATGATTTACTGGCACGCATCAACCTGGATGAATTAAGCTATACCTTAAGAAATGCTGCAGCTAATGAAACTTCGCAACAACGTAAAGCAGATGCTTTGAAACGTTTGAGTGTGGTAGAAGCATTCCGTGAAGCAGGCACAAGGATCAGCAATCATCCTGAATGGATGGTGATGCAGTATATTCCTGTTATCCCACCAGAGTTGAGACCTTTAGTGCCTTTGGATGGTGGACGTTTTGCATCTTCTGATCTGAACGATTTATACCGTCGTGTAATCATTCGTAACAACCGTCTGAAACGTTTGCTGGAAATCAAAGCACCAGAGGTGATATTGCGTAATGAAAAACGTATGCTGCAGGAAGCAGTTGACAGCTTGTTTGATAACAGCCGTAAGTCCAATGCAGTGAAAGCTGAAGGCGGACGTGCTTTGAAGTCCTTGTCTGATGTATTGAAAGGAAAACAAGGTCGTTTCCGCCAAAACCTGTTGGGTAAACGTGTTGATTATTCAGGCCGTTCTGTTATTGTAGTAGGCCCTGAGCTGAAAATGCATGAATGTGGTTTGCCAAAAGATATGGCTGCTGAATTGTTCAAGCCATTTATCATTAGAAAATTAATTGAAAGAGGGATCGTAAAAACAGTCAAATCTGCCAAGAAACTTGTTGACAGAAAAGATGCTGTGGTTTGGGATATCCTTGAAAATATATTAAAAGGGCATCCGGTTATGCTGAACCGTGCGCCAACGTTGCACCGTTTATCTATCCAGGCATTTCAACCAAAACTGGTAGAAGGTAAGGCTATACAATTACACCCATTGGTAACATCTGCGTTCAACGCCGATTTTGATGGAGACCAGATGGCTGTGCATGTGCCATTGAGTAATGCTGCTATTTTGGAAGCACAGTTGCTTATGTTGTCTTCTCACAACATTCTCAATCCACAAAATGGAACACCAATAACACTTCCTTCACAGGACATGGTACTTGGGCTTTATTACATCACAAAAGGGAGAAAAGGAACAAGCGCAGAACCTGTGAAAGGTGAAGGCAAAGCGTTTTACAACCTGGAAGAAGTAATGATTGCTTATAATGAAGGCAAAGTAGATTTACATGCCCAAATTAAAGTACGTACTGAAGTGCGGGAGAAGAATGGTGAACTGGTGACAAAGCTTATTGAAACAACAGTAGGCCGTGTAATGTTTAACCAGTATGTACCTAAAAAAGTAGGTTATATCAATGCCTTGCTTACAAAGAAAAACCTGCGTGAAATCATTGGAGATATTATTAAGATCACTGATGTACCACAATCAGCAAAATTCCTCGATGATATCAAAACCCTTGGTTTCCGCATGGCGTTCAGGGGTGGTCTCAGCTTTAGTGTGAATGACCTGATTGTACCTGATGTAAGAAGCGAGATTATTGAAAATGCAAAATCTGAGGTGGAAGAAATCCGTGATAGTTATAACAATGGACTTATCACCAACAATGAAAGATATAACCAGGTGATTGATATCTGGAGCCGTGTGGATATGCGCATTACTGAATCACTGATCCAGGAAATGGCAAGGGATAAACATGGTTTCAATTCAGTGTTTATGATGCTTGACTCTGGTGCCCGTGGTTCTAAAACTCAGGTAAAACAGTTGGTAGGTATTCGTGGATTGATGGCGAAACCAAGAAAGAGTGGTTCCACAGGTTCTGAAGTTATTGAAAACCCAATTCTGTCCAACTTTAAAGGTGGCTTGAATGTATTGGATTACTTCATCTCCACACACGGTGCCCGTAAAGGTTTGGCTGATACTGCCTTGAAAACAGCAGACGCCGGTTATCTTACCCGTCGTTTGGTGGATGTGGCACAGGATGTAGTTATAACTGAAGAAGATTGTGGTACTTTAAGAGGTATTTCCATCTCTGCACTAAAAGATAATGAAGATGTTATTGAATCATTAGGCGACCGCATACAGGGACGTACTTCTTTGCATGATGTATATGATCCACATACGGATGAATTAATTATAAATGCTGGTGAGGAAATAACTCCAGAAATAGCAAAACAAATTGATGAGTCAGGTATTGAAACAGTTGAAATACGTTCTGTACTTACTTGCGAAAGTAAACGTGGTGTTTGTGTCAAATGTTATGGTAAAAACCTGGCTTCAGGTTATTTGGCTCAACGTGGCGATGCAGTCGGTATCATAGCAGCTCAGTCAATTGGTGAACCAGGAACACAGCTTACCCTTCGTACATTCCACGTAGGTGGTGTGGCAGGTTCTTCTTCAGTTGAATCAGCATTAACTGCAAAGTTTGAAGGCACTATTCATTTTGATGGACTGCGCACAGTGCAGGCTGTAAATAATGAAGGCAATAAAATACATGTGGTGATTGGCCGTACAGGAGAGGTACGTATTATGGACATGAAAAATGAGCGCCTCTTAATCACTAATAATATACCTTATGGGTCAATACTGGCAGTTAAAGACAAACAAAGCGTAAAGAAAGGAGATGTTATTTGTACATGGGATCCATTTAATAACGTAGTGGTTTCTGAAATTGCAGGCGCCGTTAAGTTTGAAAATGTTATTGAAGGCATAACTTTCCGTGAGGAAGCTGATGAACAAACAGGCCACAGGGACAAAGTTGTTATCGAAACCAAAGACAAGGCAAAAATTCCTTCCATAATTGTAGAAGGAAAGGATATTAAATCATATAACTTGCCTGTTGGCAGTCGTTTGATTCTTGAAGAAGGTGATTCGGTTAATGCGGGTGATGTAATTGTAAAAATTCCGAGAACACTGCGTAAATCCGGTGATATCACGGGAGGTCTTCCACGGGTAACTGAATTGTTTGAAGCAAGAAACCCAAGCAATCCTGCAGTAGTTTCTGAAATTGATGGTGTGGTTACATTTGGCAATATCAAACGTGGTAACCGCGAAATAATAGTAGAAGCAAAGGATGGTATTATCAAAAAATATCTTGTGCCGTTAACAAGGCAAATCCTTGTACAGGATGGCGACTTTGTAAAAGCAGGTACTGCTATGTCTGATGGCCAAATTGCACCTGCTGATATTCTTGCTATCAAAGGACCTTTCGCAGTGCAGGAATATGTGGTAAATGAAATACAGGAAGTGTATCGTTTGCAGGGTGTACGTATCAATGATAAACATATTGAAGTTATTGTACGCCAGATGATGAAAAAAGTAGAAATTGTTGATGCCGGCGATAGTAAGTTCCTTGAAGAAGATCTCGAAGACAGATTTGATTTCATTGAAGAAAATGATCGCTTATTTGAAAAGAAAGTTGTCGTTGATTCTGGTGAAAGCACAAAATTCCGTTCAGGACAGATTGTTTCCTTGCGTGAATTAAGGGAAGAAAATTCAATATTACGTCGTGCTGATAAAAAGCTGGTGGAAGTAAAAGATGCAGAGCCGGCAACTGCAAGGCCGGTATTACTGGGTATCACAAAAGCTTCATTGGGTGTGCAAAGCTGGATTTCGGCTGCATCATTCCAGGAAACTACCAAAGTTTTGAGCTCAGCAGCTATACAAGGTAAATCAGATGATATGCTTGGGCTGAAAGAAAATGTGATTACTGGTCATTTAATTCCTGCAGGTACAGGCTTACGTGATTTTGAAAATATGATTGTAGGCAGTAAGGAAGAATATGAACTGCTTGCAAGTACACGTGAAGTGATGAATTTTGATGAAGATGAATAGTTGAATAACTATATAATCAAATCAAAAAGCAGGAAGAATTTCTTCCTGCTTTTTTCATTTAGTATAATTATAATAAGGATGATGTAAAGATTTTTTACATTGATTTCATTCTTTGTATTAATTGAAATTATTTGGGCCTATTTATTTTTCCTGATTAATTTTTTTTAAGATAGCCACAGTTAATCTGCTTACACATATAAGCCTGTTTTTTTCATCATGGATGCGGATATCCCAGACATGAGTGCTGCCGCCAATATGAATAGCAGTACATGTGCCGGTAACAAATCCTGATTGCACACTGCGGATATGATTGGCATTGATTTCTAAACCAACACAAATAAATTTCTCACGGTTAATAACCAATGCAGAACCAACACTGCCTAATGTTTCTGCTAAAGCAACAGAAGCACCGCCATGTAATAAACCATAAGGTTGCCGGGTGCGGTTGTCAACAGGCATTGTAGCCTTTAAATAATTATCTCCTAATTCAGTGAATCGGATGCCGAAGTATTCACTTAATGTATCCTTTCCCCATCCCTGGAAAAAATCTATTGTAATATTTTTATTATACCAGATGTTCATGCTACAAAATAATAGTAAACATCAATACTTTGAACATTTGATATTTTTAGTTATATTAAATGTTGCTTAACTAAAAAATATTTTCTTGGGATGAATTAATTTTAGATGCTCAAATAATGAATAATATTTTTACAACTGTTTTAAATGTTGGTGTGTCTATTCATATTAAATGACAAGCCTTGAAAAATTTCCTTTTAAATGTTGGATTGATTTTTCTTTTATTTAGCTCTTGTAAAAAAGTTTTAAACAATGAGAGCTTTTATGGTATCTATACTGAAGTTAGCCCTGTACCCGGAAGATCACAACTCAATTTTATCAGTAATAATCTTGTGGTAAAAAGTGAAACAGGTAGTATTTATAAAGATACTTTCCTGTATTCATTTACTCCAGAAAAAATAATTCTTAATCCTACGTGGTCTTATCAATATCCTCCACAGCAATTTGATTTTAAAAAGATTGATGATACTTCTTTCCAGGTTGAAAGTTTATATCCAGGTATCCCCGAAGAAATTGAGAGTTTTATGACCTATAAAAAATAAAATTGGTTTGATAATTTCAGCAATTTAATTTTCACTATTGTCTAATTGAATCATGTTTTGCAAATTGATGATACAACTTCATAGGTTACCTTAGCTAT
>JAFDXI010000152.1 GCA_018268035.1 Bacteroidota bacterium
GAAATCTTTTAGTTTCTGATAGGAGACTTTTATTCCAAAAAGTATATTTAATAATGCAGTAAAATCAATACTTTCATGGACATTATCCTGTGTTTTTAAAAAAAGTCCGGATGGTAGTGAATTCATAAGCTAAAAATAAGCGGGTTTCAGTTATCTTCATTTTTTTATTACATGTATGGCAATCAATATGCAAACTTTCAGGACAAGGGCTTTGACTGCACTGGTGTTTGTAGCAGTAATGGCTTTTGGCTTATTATTAAATCAATGGTCTTTTTTTATCTTATTTACAATTATTCATTTTGGCTGCTGGCACGAGTATAAAAAAATTGCAGGCATAATAGACCCAGGCTATAAAACAGCTTCTTTTATTCATGTCTTTTCAATGGCAGTTGCAGGATGGGGGTTCATGTTGTGGATGTCAGGTGATGCTTATACGATTGGTGATATTAAACTTTTTGATGTAGGCTGGAAACTTATGATAGCGATGTTTGTTGTGTCAATAATAGCAGAATGGATAGCCAATAAAAAATTGGATTTTAAAATTTTGTCTTTTTCCACAGGCGGTTTGTTATATATCTCGTTCAGTTGTGGCTGCATGATGGATTTACGTTCTGAAGGCATCATGCCGGATGGTTTTTTCCGGATGGATTTAGGTTTAATCCTCCCGGTATTATTAATTGTTACAATGTGGATCAATGATACCATGGCTTATATTGTTGGCTCTCTGATTGGCAAAACACCTTTGACTTCCATCTCACCCAAAAAAACCTGGGAAGGAACTGTAGGTGGTGTTGTATTAGCAATAGCAGCAATCACAATTTTTGGCAATCTGTTTTTCAAAGCTGATGTAATTCAACTTTTAATTCTGTCAGCAATTGCCTGCATCGCAGGTATTTTTGGCGATTTATTTGAAAGTAAACTGAAACGTATGGCCAATATCAAAGACAGCGGTCATATTATGCCGGGGCATGGCGGTTTCCTTGACAGATTCGACTCATTGTTGTTTGCAACTGTTTTTGCGTGGCTATATATAAAACTCTTTATGTAATTGATTGCATAAAAGCATTTTGCTTTTCTATATTTGTAGCCAATTTCCATTATGACTATTCACAGGGAAGGATACAGGATCATTGCAGTAAGCGCTTTTGTTTTTGTGCTGGTAAATATATTCAGCTTTTATTTCTTTGGTAACAGTGTTGCCTGGCTGGCTTACACATTATTTGCGATAACGCTTGTTCTCTTTTTGTTGATTTTATATTTTTTCCGAATCCCCAACAGGGTGCATACTTTTTCTGAATCAAAAATTGTAGCGCCTGCTGATGGGAAAGTAGTTGTGATTGAAGAAATAGAAGATGCCGAATATTTTCATGACAACCGTCTCCAGGTCAGCATTTTCATGAGCCCTTTAAATGTGCATGTAAACCGCGTGCCTGTTGATGGCACTGTTATCTATAACCATTATCACAAAGGTGAATACCTTGTTGCATGGCACCCAAAATCATCTGTATTAAATGAAAGGCATAGCATCGTTTTGGAAAATGCCAACGGAGCAATACTCGTAAAACAAATTGCAGGCGCCTTAGCCAAACGTATTTGTAATTATGCACATCCGGGAAAAATTTTTAAACAGGGAGAAGAATTTGGGTTTATAAAATTCGGCAGCCGTGTGGACATGTTATTACCGCTTGATGCAAAAGTGGAAGTACAACTTGGACAAGTAGTAAAAAGCGGCGTTACTGTCATCGCTTCTTTTAAACAAAATTGATCATAGCAACAATCTGTTCTAAATATTTTTGATCAGTTGCATCAAAATAATTCAATTGATCACTATCAACATCCAATACTCCAATAACTTTATTATCCCGCATTACAGGGACTACAATTTCCGAACTGGATAAACTGCTACAGGCTATATGACCAGGAAACTTTGTTACATCATCTACAATAATTGTTTTCTTTTCAACCCAACATGTACCGCAAACACCTTTACCTTTCCTGATGCGAGTGCATGCTACCGGCCCCTGGAAAGGACCTACCACCAACACACCATCCTTCACAAGATAAAAGCCTACCCAAAACCATTTGAACTGCTCTTTTAATGCTGCAACCACATTGGCAAGGTTGGCAATCAAATCCGTTTCACCTTCCATCAATCCCTGTATCTGCGGCAGCAAAGATTGGTACTGCTCTTCTTTAGTCCCTTCAATTACATTCAAATCTTCTGCCATGATTTTTTTAATTTCCTCTGATTAAAAGATATTTTCCAGCTCCTGCAAGTGATGAATGGTGTAGGTGGGTTGCACAGTTGTAACAGCCTGTATGTGATTGACAAAAATCGTATCTAACCCTGCATTCATAGCGCCTTTAATATCTGCTTCGATATTATCGCCAATCATGATGCTTTCTTCTGTTTGCGCATGAGCTGCTTTCAAAGCAAATTCAAAAATCTCTTTATTGGGCTTCAAGCTACCCGCTGCTTCAGATGTAATGATTTCTTTAAAATATGAATGAAGGTTGCTATATTTTAATTTATCATGTTGCACACTTTCAAACCCGTTTGTAATTAAGTGCAAAACATAATCTTTATTAACCAGGTAATCGAGAATTTCTTTAGTATAAGGAAAAAGATTTTTACGATTGGGCAGCCCGGCCAAAAAATCAACAGCCATATCTTTCGCTAATTTTTCATCAGCAATTTTAAAATCAAGCAAAGACAACCAGACACGTTTCCATCGCAATTCTTCCTGTTTGATAAAACCTTTTGTATATCTGTCCCACAACCTGTCATTGTGATAAGCATACCGTTCAAAAAATGAATCAAATTCACTGACGCCTTTTAGTTTCAAATCATATTTATCATATAATTCGCAAAATGTTTCTCTTGCATTCGCAGCAAAATCCCATAATGTATGATCAAGATCAAAAAATAAATGTTTATATGCCATAATAATTGCTGCGCAATTTTAGATTTGTATTTTGTAACAGATTGTTGATTGACCATGTAACAAAGTTGTGGTTAGCAGTAAAAGCAAACCAAATATTAATCACAAAGAAACATGGAGCAGCAAAGTTGCAATACTTTCAATAAATGTGATAAAAATTCTGAATTATGCAGCAACACAATGCTTCATCTGCCGGAGCAGGTATGAATGTAATCATCACCGGAGCATCAAAAGGGCTGGGTAAAGCCATTGCAAAGAAATTTGCTGAAAAAGGCAACCGGCTTTTTTTGTGTGCAAGAAATGAAGCAACACTTCAGGCAACAAGAACGGAATTATTACAACAACATCAGGATTGTGAAATATATGCTATTGCTATTGATATCAGCAACAAAGAAAATGCTATCAGCTTTGGTAACTATTGTTTGCAACATGGAACGCCATCAATAGTTGTAAATAATGCAGGTATTTTTTTATCAGGAAATATTTGTGATGAAGCCGATGGCATTTTTGAACAGATGATGGCTGCCAACCTCAACAGCGCCTATCACCTGACACGAACGTTACTCCCAAAAATGATGGAATCAAAAAGCGGGCATATTTTTAATTTGTGCTCTATTGCATCACTTGGTGCTTATAATAATGGCGGCAGTTATAGCATCAGCAAATTTGCGCTGATGGGTTTTACAAAAAACCTGCGGCATGAATTGAAGAAATACAATATAAAAGTTACAGCAATTATTCCGGGTGCAGTTTATACTGATAGTTGGAGTGGCGCAGGTGTGCCTGAAGACCGCATCATGCAAAGCAGCGATGTGGCCAACATGTTGTATGCTGCCTCTTTGTTGTCACCACAGGCTTGTGTGGAAGAAATTATCCTGCGGCCTCAGTTGGGAGATTTATGATTTCTATCAAAACAGTTGATTGATAAAAATATTTTAAACAAAAATGAACGAGCCTTTAATTTTAGTTTCAGGAAAAAACGGGCAGTTAGGTTGCGAGTTAAATGACCTTGCTTCATCTTATCCAAATTTTCAGTTTAAATTTTTTGACCGCAATGAATTGAATATTGCTGATGAAGTGGAACTAAAAAATATTTTCCAAAAATACAAACCGCAATTCTTTATTAACTGTGCAGCATATACTGCAGTTGATAAAGCAGAAAAAGAACAGGAAACAGCATACTGCATAAATGCAGAAGCTGTGGGTAATATTGCGAAGCTGTGCCATCAACACCACACAACACTCATTCATATTTCAACTGATTATGTTTTTAATGGCAAAGGCACAAAACCATATCAACCCGGTGATGCTACAGACCCGGTGAATTATTATGGTTACACAAAATGGCTCGGCGAACAGTTGGCTATCAACAATAATCCCAATACCATCATCATCCGTACTTCATGGGTGTATAGTAAGTATGGAAATAATTTTGTAAAAACCATGTTGCGTTTAATGAATGAAAGAAAAGAAATCAGTGTGGTGAATGACCAGCATGGCTCGCCTACTTATGCAAAAGATCTGGCTGAAATAATCCTGAAAATTGCAAATGATAAAAATACATTACAGCAAAATCAACAACATTTCTTATCAGTTCCTGCAATCTATCATTATAGTAATACAGGTATCATTTCCTGGTATGATTTTGCAGATGCTATCAAAGAAATAAAACAACTGGATTGCCTCATCCATCCCATTCCTACTACAGCATATCCCACACCGGCAAAACGGCCAGCATATTCAGGAATGGATATATCAAAGATTGCTGAAGACTTTCAGCTGCAAATAAAACCCTGGAAAGAAAGTTTAACCAATTGCCTGCAATTATTATGAACCTATTTTACTTTTGATAATACTTTAAATTTTTTCTATGGCATATTGGCTTGTAAAATCAGAACCTTCCACATATAGCTGGGATCAGTTGGTAAAAGATAAACAGACATTCTGGGATGGCGTTCGCAATTACGCTGCACGTATCCATCTGAGGAATATGATAAAAGGTGATGAAGTATTATTTTACCACAGCAATGAAGGCACAGAAATAGTTGGCATTGCAAAGGTGGTTAAAGAAGCTTATCAGGACCCTACAACTGATGACACCAACTGGGTAGCTGTTGATTTAAAGCCGGTGAAAAAAATAAAAAAGCCGGTTTCGCTTTCGCAGGTGAAAGCAGAATCAAGATTAAAAAATATGGCGCTTGTTCGTTTAGGCAGGTTGTCTGTTCAGCCGGTTACTGAGGAAGAATGGGATATAGTGATGGAGATGGGAGGAATGAAATAGACTCAATGTATGTGCAAAATTTTATCTAATCCTGTACTTCAAACAAAGCTTTTATTTTACAGCAAACAGTAGCATCCTGCTTAATAATTTTTGTATTGGTTTGAATTGAATTATTTTCTTTTTTATATAGCACCTGGAATTCAAGAAAAGGACTTTCAGCAGGTACAACCATTGCAGAAAAACGGATGTCATCTGCTTTTTTCAATTGCAATTGCATTTCAAAAAAATGTTCCAGCAATTCTTTATTCATCTGCAACATACAGGCGCCAGGCAAAACCGGCTGACCAGGGAAATGACCTTTAAAAATTGAATGGCCAACATCCAATTCCACCCGTGCAATAACCATATTGTTATCTTCAGAAATTTGATTAATAAAATACAGGCTGTCTTTCAACATAAAATTTTTAGTTTATTGCAGATAGCAGGATTAAAGAATGATACCGTCCCTGATAAAAATTATAAATCAACGCATTTTTAAATGCCTGTTTCATATCAGGTGTTTTATTAAAACAAACAGGGAGTTGTTGCATTTTTAAAATATTGGCTGCAAGCCAGGCAGCGAATGAAGATGATGTTGGATACTCACCACACAAATGTTTATAGTTGATAATTGTGTTATGAGAAAATACTGATTGCTCTATTGCATCATAAAATTTTTGCCCTCTGAAATCTCCATTCCTTCCCGTGATGACAAGATCAATATCCTGAGCAGTGAGGTTATTTTTTTGCAGGAAATTTTCCATCCATGATTGTATAGCTGGGATATCATTTGTTTTTTGCAACAATTCCAAATCATCAATCCGGGCATAATTCATTTCAGAGACTTCATTGCTCAAAACAAAAAATGCAGCGCCTTCACCAACAATACTTCCTCTTGTTCCCGATGTATATAAATCAAAATTTGAAACTGGCTCTTGTTTGTATAACCCGAAACGTTGCAACACACCAAAAGTAAATTCAGTGATTTCATCAGCGCTGCCTGTTAAAATATGCTTTGCTTTATTTTCATGCAGTAACAACATGGCATCAATCACTGTGTGTTCAAAGGAAAAACTGCGATGGGCAAATGTATTATTGTATGCATGGCATTTTAAAAACAAAGCTATTTGCGCTCCTACTGTATTATGCGTTGACTGTATAAAAGGTGTGGGTGAAAGCATAGTTTCATCCAGTTCAATTATTTTCTTTAAAAATTTTTCTGATTCTTCCATACAACCATAAGCTGTGCCTGTAATGATAGCATCCACACTTTCCAAGCCTGCTTCCTGAACAGAACGGATAGCAGGTGCCAGCCCCATCCGCATGATACGGCTCATCCTGCGCAATTGTTTTATATCAAAAATGGAAGTGTAATCAGGCTCGATAACTGCTAAAAAATTATTGGTGTACTCAACAGGTTGTTGGTAAAATATTTCATGGTCAAAACTTTTTTGTGGTGATATACATGATGTGGAACGGATATATGCCTTCATAGTTTAGATTTTTGAAAAGATTAATGAAGTGCAATTACCACCAAAACCAAATGAATTGGATAACACATTTTTAACCGGTACATCTGTTAAGAATTTTTTTTCAACAGTGTAAGGAAGTTCATGCATTGGTGTTTCCAGTCTGAGGTTTGGAAATATAATATTGTGTTGTACCGTAAGACAGGAAAAAACAGCTTCAATACTTCCACTTGCTCCCAGTGTATGGCCTGTGAAAGATTTTGTTGAACTCATCTTAGGATAACGCGGATGAAATAATTTTTCTATTGCTTTACCTTCAGACAAATCATTGTTGAAAGTGCCTGTGCCATGCAGGTTGATGTAATCAATATCATTTGCTGTAAGCCCTGCTGCATTTAATGCGCCCTGCATCGCCAGCAAAGAACCAACACCATCAGGCGATGATGCCGTTTGATGAAATGCATCGTTGGCATTGGCATAACCTTTCAGCCCGCAATACAAATCTTTATCTAAAGTTGCAGCAACTTTTTCAGAAACCAATGTTACATAACCTGCACCTTCGCCTAAATTTAAACCATTCCTGTTTTCATCAAAAGGTTTACAAAATTGAGCATCTAAAATCAATAAGGTATTAAAACCATTTAAAGTAAATTTTGCCAGTGCATCCACGCCGCCTGCAACGGCCACATCCAATATTCCCGCTTTTATCAGCCTTGCAGCAAACATGATAGAACTTGCAGATGAAGAACAGGCTGTGCTGATTGTGGCATTGAATGTATTTAGTTGAAGCCTGCCTGCAACTATTTCAGTAGTCATACCACATTCATGGTTGACCACATCATGCAAATCGCCTGCAACATTTTTTTTAAAAGAGTCATTGAAAAACTTTTCAGTCTTGTCCATTCCACCCACAGTACTTGCTGAAATAAAACCAGCTTTTAGCTTATCAATATTTTTTATTGACGCATCTTTCAACGCTTCCTGCGCTGCTATCATACATAATAACATAGTACGTGTTGATGTTCGTGGCAAACCTGCTTTGATTGACAATGCTTCATTACTTAACTTAACTTCTGCAACAGGGATTTCATTTGCATGAATCGTGCTGAAATATTTTGTTGCATCCATGCCTGCTCTTTCATGTTCCAATGCATCAAGACATTCAGCGGTATTGTTTCCAATGGCTGAAATAATTCCTATTCCTGCTATATAAATCCTTTCACTCATCTAATATTATTAAAAATGTTTTCCATTGAGGCTTTTGAAAAAACAGGTGAATTATCTTTTTTATTTTTCCCTGTTAAAAATAAAACTGCAGTGTAATCTTCACGGAATATATCTACCCATCCGCAAATACAAAGCTGATTTACTTTATCATTCAATAAACCGGCAACATATTTTTCAAGAAAACCGGCATCAAATTTTTCAAAAACAAAAAAAGCATTTTCTCCTTTAAAATGATTGCGGATGCAAATTTCCCCCATCACAATATTGGGCAAAGTATAGACAAATAAACCCGGGCTTGCAAAAGTCTTTGTTGTTTCAAAATATTTCAGATCTGCATCAAGGCTTGAATGTGTATTGGTAAGAACAATGGCTGATTCTTCTGGCAGAAACGTTGCAATGTTTTCGTCTTTCAATAAAACTTCAGCAGTAAGAAAACCCAGCTTACAGAGGTTATCCATCTTGTAAAATTTTGGGTAATCAATTTTCAGAAAATGATATACTTCCAATAAAAATGATGATACTTCATTTGTGCGTAAGGCAAATATTTCCTTTTTGTTTTTGACAACAGTTTTATTACGGATTACACAAGATGATATGATATAGTTTTCCTTCACCACTTTTTATTTACTAAAAATTACTGCTGCATTACAACCACCAAAACCGGATGCAGTTTTTAAACAATGTTGTAATGGTATATGCATTATTTTATCAATAATATGGATATGATTTGAAACACCCATTTCTCTAAAACCCATAGTTGGTATCACTGTATTTTGTGTTAATGACTCAATTGAAATAATTGATTCAATTAAACCTGCTGCGCCTAAAGTGTGGCCGTAGTAACCCTTCAAACTATTTACTGGCGGCAATGATAATTGTGCTGAAGCAATTGCTTTTGATTCCATTTCATCATTGTACAAAGTAGCTGTGCCGTGAGCAGAAATAAAATCAATATCTGCCGGTGATAAGTTTGCATCATGTAATGATTTGGTGATGCACCAGGATAATTCATCACCTGTCCTTGATGGGCCGGAGATATGATTGGCATCATTGCTCACTGCACCACTCAACACTTTTATATTTCCTGCATGTGTTTCTCCATCCATTTCTTTTTTTGGATGTGATGAAAGAATAATGGTAGCAGCAGCTTCACCCAAATTAATTCCATCCCTGTTTTTATCAAACGGTTTACAAATACCATTGCTTAATGCCTGAAAAGACTGAAACCCTGAATACACAAATTTTGAGATGACATCAGCGCCCGTTACAACCACATTTTCATATATGCCTGCATGAATAAAGCGCAGAGCAGTTAATATAGCCAACACACCTGATATGCAGGCGTTGGATACGACGACAGGATTGTGCTGAAGCTGAAAATGAGAAGCAATTTTTTTTGCAGATGCATTCAAAGAAATCTTTTGCTCCATTGACTCATTAAAAGGGCCTGTTTCCAGCAAACTGATATTACCTTTTGTTGTAGAAATGATGAGCAATGTTTTTTCATTTCTCAAATTGATATCAACCTGCTCAACAGCCTTGCTGATGGATGCCATCAATAACTGTTCAAACTTTGTGTATTCATGATTGGTGATGAATTGTCCTTCATCAAACAATGAAGCATAAAATGGCTCTTCATTAATACCAGGATTAACATGTTGTTTTACCGATGAGATATTTTTTAACAGACTGGAAAAATTTTCTGCTGTTGTATTTCCCAACGGAGAAACAATGTTATGTCCAATGATGAATGCTTCTTTCATGAATTCTGAATCGGATGCAATATAAGCAGTGAATTCAATCGTTGAAAGCAGGAGGTGTTTTCATGCATGCATTTTTGAATGAATCCGCTGATGTTTGAAAGAAAACTTCACCCGCCAAAGGTGGGGCAGGCTCCCACTCCTCTCCTTTGGATAATGGCTGAAAACCGCTCCCATAAATGGTTTGATAAGCTGTGTTTATTTTTAATTTACTTCAGATAAAGTGATTTCTTTTTTAGACAGCATGAAAAACATCTTACACGGACATTCGTTGTTTTAAAACCTTTTTGAACAATCATTTCTACATCCAAAAAATGCGTTTCGCTAATCGCCTCACTCTTTGATAAATTTCTTCACAACCACTTCTCCGTCAGCCTCAATTTTTACAATATAATTTCCCGGTTTTAATGTGGCAATGTTGATGCTGCCGGAAGCAGCATTGATCACTGTGTGCAGTTGCAGGTTACCCATAAAATC
>JAFDXI010000153.1 GCA_018268035.1 Bacteroidota bacterium
AAACATTATTGCTGAATAACCGGCACCTGGAGGATAACAACGAAGAAGCTAAGACAGTGATCTTTAACAAAAACGGTTATCTCGGAGAAACGGAGTATAATATTGAATTTTATGTAACGGAATAAAATGAGTTTGGCAACAATAATATGTCAAATGGTGTCATAGAATAACAAATATGAGTACCGAAGATTTGTCGCATAAAAATGTTTGGATTGGCTTAAATATATTGTGGCTATGATGTAGAAAAATTCACAAGTATTATGTGACATACAGGGTTTGAATTTTTCCAACTGATGATTAATTTGATAATCATTTCACCCTTTCAGGGTTTGAATAATTTTCGGCGAAGATGTTTCTGTCGTGGCCTCTATTTTTTTACTTAGAAAAAAAACATACATGAAATCATAGTTTTCCAACTAAAAATGATAACCCTTTGCTTTTCATGACCTCACCTGCCTATGGCGGACTTAAAACCATTACTGGCAAAGGGTTTCAGCTATTTTAAACAATTTTAATCGAACAATAATGACATGAAATATTAAATCACATCATGTTTCTTCATCCCCATCCTGTACAACATCACTGAAAGCACAACAAAAAATGCAACTCCCATCAATTGATAAATGTCATCACCCATTGATTTCACCAATGATGGTTCGAGATTTATCTTCTCCAGATTTGCAGCCATACTCTCACTCCCCGCTGTCAGCAAGGCAACAATAACACCAGCTAAAGCGCCACCGGCCACTAAACCAGTTGCAAATAAATTTCCTTTGCCTAAATCATCTTCTGTAACCGTCTCACCTTTTCTTTTTTTGCGCCAGTCAACCAAACCGCGAATAGCGCCACCACAAAATATAGGTAACGTTGTGCTCAATGGAAGATACGCGCCTACTGCAAAACTCAAAGAATTTACTCCACACAATTCCATCACCACAGCTAATGCAACACCTACAAAAACAAATTGCCAGTCAAGGTTGAATGATAAAATTCCTTTTATCAATGTTGCCATTAATGTAGCCTGCGGCCCTGGAAATTTATCTGTGCCGATTGCATGTGTATAACCTTGTGCCAGCATATCTGCAGTTGGTTTATCCAAAACTTTTATTGTGATACCAATAACAAATGAAGAAACAATGGCACCAATAAATAATGATAATTGTTGATTGCGTGGTGTTGCGCCAATCAAAAATCCCGTCTTTAAATCCTGTGATGTTGCACCTGCATTTGCAGCAGCAATACAAATCATACCACCAACTACCAACACCATTGGTTCATAAGTTTTGCCACTCCAGCCAATACCGATAAACACAAGGCAGGTACTCATTACCGTAGCAATCGTCATACCACTGATCGGGTTGTTGCTTGAGCCAATGATACCCACAATACGCGATGAAACTGTTACGAAAAATGCGCCGAATATAACTACCAATATTCCCAATAATAATTTACTTCCTATTGAGTCGCCGGGTATCATGGGTATGAATGCCATTAATATAACAAGCGCAATACTGCCAAACAAAACAACTTTCAGGTTAAGGTCTTTTTCTGTGCGAATTTGTGTGTTGCCTGATTTACGGTCTTTGATTGAGCCAATGCTTTCTTTAAATGAGGATATGATGGTAGGAATTGTTTTCATCAATGTTATAAACCCGCCTGCTGCTACTGCACCCGCACCAATCTGCCGCACATAAGCACGATAGATAGCAGCAGCAGTATCGTTAAATAAATGTGTAGCCGGGTTCCATCCGCCGGGACCACCTGCTGTGTTTAAATCTTTCAGATAACCAAGTTTGATTAACTGAGAAGCAATGATAGTCTGATCATGAATTAAAGTAGCGAGCAAAGGATTAAACACCAGCCAGCTCAATACACCACCTGCTACCAATGCGCCAGCAATCCGAGGGCCGATGATGTAACCAACACCAAGATATTCAGGTGTTATTTCACCGCTGATTTTTGCTGCAGGAAAATATTTATTAGTGAGTTGAGTGGTATAATCAGGAACGTCTTTTATGATATGCAATACTTTTTGAAGAAAGGCATACAACATTGCAATACCTAACCCAACGAATGCCGTCTTTGCGATGTCACCACCTTTTTCACCGGCTTTTAAAACAGAAGCACAGGCAGTGCCTTCAGGATATGGAAGTGTGGCATGTTCTTTTACAATTAATGAACGACGCAATGGTATCATCATTAACGTTCCCAACAAACCACCAAAGATGGCCAAGATTAAAATGGTCATGTAGTTGAAGAAGTCTGCACCAACACTCTGACCGTTAACCATTGACAGAAATAAAAAGCCGGGCAAAGTAAATGCAACCCCACTGGCGATGCTTTCACTGGCAGAGCCAGTGGTTTGTATAATATTATTTTCAAGAATAGTTGTCTTTAATAATTTTCTGCCAATGGTGATGGCAATTACAGCAATAGGTATGGATGCACTTACTGTTAACCCTGCTTTTAAAGCGAGGTAAACATTAGCAGCACCAAATAAACAACCCATGATGCAACCCATCACTACAGACTTAACAGTAAATTCTTTCATACGCATTTCTGGCGCAATAAATGGCTTATATGATGTTGGTTCCGGCATAAGTTTTCGTTAGGCGCCAAATGTAATTAATCAGTATTGTATATCAACATTGATTCTAAAAATATCTGTTGGTCTTTTCTATTCAATATTTCAATATGATATGCCATACAGGCTGATCCTTTATTTCATTGCTTCAACCACGCTTACAAAAACAATGTATTTTAAAATATTTGTAACCATTTTAAAACTCATCAACTCTATAAAACATAACCATAAAAATTATTTATATGAAAAAGTTTATCTCTTCTCCAGTTGAGACACAGGCCAACATTGGATACCAGCCAATATCACAGATGATGCATAACATTTTCTTTATTGTCGCCATATTTATTTCATGTATATTATTTCTGTCATCGTGCGACAAAGACAGTTCCACACCTGCAAACAGCACAGTTTATGCCACATTGCAGGCTAATATGCGGCAATTGTGGGGAGAACACATGCAATGGACTTACAATACTATTGATGCATTTTATCACAACTCAAATGAATTGCAACCAACATTAGACAGGCTCCTTGCCAATCAGCAGGATATTGGTGATGCAATTATGCCTTATTATGGACAGGTGGCAGGTGATACATTAACCAGTTTATTGACAGATCATATCAATCTTGCTGTTCCTGTTCTTTCTGCAGCACAAAGTGGTGACCAGGCAGCATTAGATCTTGCACTTGCAAACTGGAATGCTAATGCAGATGCCATCGCAGATTTTCTTTCATCAGCCAATCCTGACAACTGGAATAAGGCTGATATGGAATCAATGATGGAAGAACATATCACAACTACAACCACTTATGCAGTTGATCTCCTCAACAATAATTTTGATCAGGCAATTGTGGATTTTGGAAAAGCCTATGACCACATGATGATGATGGCAGACATGCTTACTGATGGTATTGCCAAACAATTCCCGGATAAATTTTAAAACAGATTTAAAACAATATCTTTTGCCGCCGATTTTATTCAGCGGCAAAATTTGTTATTCATCCATTTTGATTTTATTTTTTAATTGTTTATCCAACTAATATTAAATTATATGACTACGCATTTAATATTTTTTATTCAGGCATTTCATTTTTTTAGGAAACAAAAAATAGTACCCTAAAATGAATTTTATTTCAATCACCTCGTTCATCTTAAACAGATGTTACTTTCTATATTAATCCGGAAACTATTTTTATTAAAAAATTTTGTTTGAAGAATTTTCAATGCATAGTTAATAATGATTAAAGAGAAGCTTATCATTACTTCACATCATGAAGTTTTATTTTTTATGACAGGTATTCAGTGATTAATTAATCTTTAATATATTTGGACACTGTGTACCCTACGGAAAAAGTGATTGTTGCCAAATATTTTTAAAGCGCTGCCTTTTTCACACAATGCTACACATCGTTGCTACCATAAAAACCCATTATTAATTTTTTCTTTTAAAATGCATTTGAAATGGAAGGAAAAACATTTTCAGCAGGCAGGTTTACTTATACTATGTACCACGATAGAGGTAAAGTAGTAGGGAAAGATAAAAACCTTGAAACTGTAGTTTCAGGAGGTGGTGGAGGTGGTGGTAATTATCAGGGCACAGGTGGTAATACTCCGGTTTCAATAACCTCAAGAACTTATGTGCATGATAAAATTTATTTGCAAAAACCGGATGGAAAAGAACGCGCTGTTGAAGTAACAAATTGGGATGTTGCCTGCAGAGAAGGAAATGATGTATTGGTCACCTGGATAGTTAAACAAGGTAAAGATGGTGGCCCTTATGTTGCATTGAAAAATTTCACCATGGATAGTCAAATCATTGGCAAGTCTGCAATTATAGACCTGGCTAATCACCACTTGATTAAAAACCCTCTTATATCATTTTCCATTGGTCTCGTTTTATGTTTTGTTTTTTATTTTTTAGCTGGAGAGAATATGGTGTATGTAGGAATTGTAGCCATGATTGCTTATGAAATTTTTATTTCAATACAAAGTAGCAAAGCAGGTACTGTCATTACCAAACAGGTACAACAATTTTTTGATGCACAGCAATGAAAATTTATTTAATGCTGATTGAAGAATATTGCATTCAACTCTTTTCAATCATTTCTGAATAAGACTGGAAAGTAAACAGATGAATATGTGCTTAATTATTTTTTATTCATAAATGCTTTTGGCATTAAAATAATGATGCAACTTTTCTTAAGTTCATCAATCTGTTTTTTCTTTGGTACATTTTTTTCATTTGAATAAAGAATTTTCTCACTAACCTAAGATTGAAATTCAACTGAAATCACCCGGCCTTCAACTGCATATAATTTCAAAATGAAAAGATAATATTCAGTTAATCTACGCTTAACATTCAGATAATATACGCCAATGAATTTTGCCGGAAATTTAAAAAATGATTAACCGTCTATTATTAACCCTATCCATTTTTCTGTTTGGTTTTATTTCAGTTACCTATTCACAGGCTTTACTATTATCAGGAAAAATAGTAAACAATAAAAACGAGCCCATTCCTGGTGTGACAATAATTATAACAGATAACAAGGCTGCAGCAATCAGCGATGTGGATGGCAGGTATTCATTGAGCCTTTTATCTAATAAAAAATATGAGCTCAAATTTTCATCCATCGGATATATCACAAAAACCATAACAGATGTCGAAGTCATCACAGATAAGGTCAATGAATTAAATGTAATGCTGATGGATTCAAGCAGGAATCTTGATGCAGTTGTTGTTCAATCAAATCGTTCATCTGCAAAGAAGGAATCAATTGCATCATTAATTTCTTTTCAAAAAAATACAAGCACAGTAGCTTCTGTTATCTCTGCAGAAGCCATTCGCAGGTCACCGGATAAAAATACAAGCGAAGCATTAAAAAGGGTGCCAGGCACATCCATCCAGGAAGGCAAATATCTTATAGTGCGCGGTCTTGCTGACAGGTATAACCAGGCTATGTTAAATGGTGTTTTACTTTCCAGTACAGAACCAGACAGAAAAACATTTTCATTTGACATTTTCCCGGCTGCAATGATTGATAATATCATTATCAATAAAACTTTTGCTCCGGAAAATCCGGGAGAATGGGCAGGTGGTCTGGTGCAGGTAAATACAAAAGACATTCCCACTACCGGTTTTTTTAAAGTAGAGATTGGAACCAATTTTAATACAAATACAATTGGTAAAGATTTTTATACTACACCCGGCAGCCCAACCGACTGGTTAGGATTTGATGATGGAACAAGAGCTTTGCCTGATGGTATGCCTACCAAAAATGCCTTTGCTCAATTAAGCCCATCACAAAAAATTGATTTTGGAAAACAAATCGCTGCTGATAAATGGTCGGTCAATCCACAAAATAGTCCAATGTCAACCTTAGGAGAAATCTTTCAGGCAAGTGGTGGATTTAAGACAAGTGTTTTAAAAAAAGAAATTGGCGGAGTCATTGCAGTTACATATAACAGGAGTATAAGGAACACCTATTACGTCAACAAATTTTATAGCATACTTGATTCTAAAGCTTATGACAACTTTGATTATTATAACAATAAATATTCGCAGGAAGTATTGGGTGGTGTGCTTGCAAACTTTTCAATAAAACTCAATGCTGACAACAGGATATCTTTTAAAAATATTTTAAACATCAACAATGCAAATGATGTTACATTAAGAACAGGAAAAGATTTTGAAGCCAATTCGCAGTATGGTGAAAATATAAGGGCAAGAGAATTAAAGTTCAGAACCAATACTTTCTTCAATACCATTTTAAGTGGTGAGCATAATTTAAAAATTACAGGAACCAAGCTCAACTGGTTTGGCAGCTTTAATATTCTCGACCAATACATCCCGCTTCAAAGGAGGTTACAATATAACCAGGACCCAACAATAATAAATGCTCCATACCTGGCTTTACTTTCCAATACGTATTCTCAAAAATCAGGCAGCATTTTATATTCAATGCTTTCAGATTATATCTATAGCGCCGGAGGTGATGTCACACAGAAATTCCGATTATTTTCAAAAGCGCAAACGATCAAAGGCGGATATCTTTTACAGATCAAAGACAGGTTGTATGATTCCCGTCCGTTTGCGATCAATTTGCCATCAGATAATCCAACACTAAGGGCATTAGATGAAGATCATATTTTTTCTGAAGAAAATTTTGGTACTGAAGATAATAAGTTTGGTTTCGGAGAATTGGCAGGCAACCAATTCAGGTATTTAGCTAATTCAATTCTCAATGCGGGATATCTTCAATTTGACAATTCATTCACTAACTGGCTGAGAGTAGTCTGGGGAGCCCGTTATGAAAACTTTGATCAATTGATTGGAAGTGTAAGGCCAACTGATGACAGGTATTTACACACAAGGGTTGGTGATCTTTTACCCTCCATGAATATCACTTTCAAATTAAACAATTCAAATAATATCAGGCTTGCCGGTTCTCAAACCCTGGTAAGGCCAGAGTTCAGGGAGTTATCCAATATTGCATTTTATGATTTTGAAGTAGGGGCTACTTTCATGGGAAGCAAAACACTTATAAGAACAAAAATTACCAACTTTGATTTACGTTATGAAAATTATCCAAGGGCTGGTGAAGTTTTTACATTTGGTATTTTTTATAAGTACTTCGCCAATCCCATAGAGTTAAAATTTAATCAGTCGGGTGCGGGTTCCAGTAATACTTTTAATTATGTAAATGCAACATCAGCAAAAAGCTATGGCGCAGAATTAGAATTCAGGAAAAAACTGGATTTCTTTCAGCCACTCAGGAATTTTACCCTGCAGGGAAATTTTTCCTATATCTATAACCGCGTAAGGTTTGAGAATGAAGACCTCGACAGGCCCATGCAGGGCCAGTCTCCTTACCTGATTAATGCAGGGCTTCAATATGATCTGGAGAAAATAGGGCTTAACACTACAGCATTGTTTAATGTGATTGGCCGCCGCATTTTATATGTAGGCAATGAAGAAGTGCCTGCCATCTGGGAAGCACCGAGGCCTCTGCTCGATTTACAAGTTGCAAAAAAAGTTCTAAAAAACAAAGGCGAGTTCAAATTGAATATTTCAGATATTCTGAATCAGACAGCAAAATTTTATCACGACCTGAATAATGATAAAAAATTTACGAATACCAAAGTAGATGCATTGGCATTAACCAGGAAATACGGAACAAACATTTCAATAACATTTAGCTATTCAATCAAATAAATTAATAAAAACAAAAAACAAATATGAAAAAGTTTTTAGCATTAGCCGGTTTAATTACCTTATTCGCAAATGCCTGTAGGAAAATAGAGATGGACAACTATATAATTGGTGATGGAAATGGTGGAGGTGCTGATTCTAATCAAAGTACTTTACTGGAAGGTAAAATCACCTCAGACAGAACATTAAAATCAAATCTCGTTTATAAATTAAGAGGAATTGTGTATGTAACAGGTGGCGCAAAACTTATTATTGAACCAGGAACAATTATTATGGGTGAAAGCGCATCCAAAGGTTCGCTTGTTATTACAAAGGGCAGCCAGATTATTGCTGATGGTACAAAAGAAAACCCAATTGTTTTTACTTCAGATGCAGCAACACCAAAACGCGGAGACTGGGGAGGCGTTGTTATTTGTGGTAATGCCAAAACAAATGCATCATTCAATGGACAATCCGGTATTGGCCAGGTGGAAGGTGGAGTAAATAATGGAGAAGGTTTAGGTTTATATGGTGGTACAGATGATAATGACAACTCAGGCATTTTGAGATATGTGAGAATAGAATATGCCGGTTATGCCTACCTGCCGGATAACGAATTGAATGGTTTAACGCTGGCAGGTGTAGGCAGTGGCACTACTGTTGACTACGTGGAAATTTATAAAGCCAATGATGATGCCATTGAATGTTTTGGTGGCAATGTAAACCTGAAACACACAATTTTTATAAGCACGCTTGACGACGACTTCGATACAGATAACGGATACAGCGGCAAAGTGCAGTTTGGAATCATCATGCGTGATTCATCCATCGCCGATATCTCCAAATCAGAATCATGGGAAAGTGATAATGATGCCAATGGCAGTGCACTGCTGCCACAGACAAGCGCAGTGTATAGTAACATCACTGTTATTGGCCCGAGGGCAACAACAGCAAATATTGGCAACAGCCTTTTTCTTGCCGGCGCACAGATCAGGAGAAATTCTTCCATATCCATTTTTAATTCAGTAATACTTGGTTATCCAACAGGCATCCTCATAGATGCAAGCAAAGGCATACCAACAGATAATAATATCCGGTTAAATACATTGATGATACAAAATACATTTGTTGCAGGTTGCGTAAATGCTGTTGATTATGCAGCAAACCCCACACCAACAGGATGGATTGTTGATTCAGCAATTGCATGGTTTAATTCGCCAGATTTTGGCAATAAAACATTTTCTACGGTTGACCAGCTTCAACTAACGGCAGCGTTTAATTATCTCAATCCCGATTTTACACCAATGGCCGGTTCACCGTTACTTAATGCAGCCAGCTTTAGCAATACAAAGCTCCAGGGATTTACAACGGTAGATTATGTGGGTGCAGTAGGCCCGGCGGGTTCTGAAGATGCAGACTGGTGGAAAGGATGGAGCATACTGGATTTGAATTTATAAAGAACCAGTTTGAAAAAGTCATAAAGGCAAATATATTGTTGAGAAAATTTTCATGGAATCAAATCATTTCTGAAATAAACAATGTGATTTGTTAGTAGATTCAAATTCAATTTGAAAACTATAAAATATTAAGTGGCGGTTATTCAGCCACTTAATTTTAGTTTAAATCAGACAAGAAATGCTTCTTCAAAAACCGGGATTAAAAAACAACTGATGCTTTTGTTTTAATCATCACTTGCCGCTGCTTCTTCTACAACTGTATTTAATTTTTTTGTCAATGGCAATAAAAGGAAGCATGCAATGATAGCAGCCACTGCACCTATTGCAAAAAAGACAGCTTTATTATCAAACTTATCCCAGAAGCCAGCGAGTATCCCTGAAATTTTTCCACCTATTGATGTAGTGATAAACCACCCCCCCATCATCAATGCTGTTAACCTGCGCGGTGCCACTTTTGATGTTAATGATAAACCTACAGGGCTTACAAATAATTCACTCACCGTAAACACCCCATAACTGCTGATGAGCCACCAGCTTGATACTTTATTGGAATAAATATCAGTAGATAAACAGGCAGCAATCATCACCACAGATGACAAGCCTGCAATCAATGTGCCCCATGCAAATTTACTTGGCGTAGAAAGTTCTTTTTTTCGTGCTTTCATCCAACCAAAGAAACCGACGACTAAAGGTGTTAGCACTATTATCCAGAATGGATTGACCGACTGATAAATTTCTGTAGAAAATAATTTTAAATCATCACCAGGTGCTGGGTATTTATCTTGCTGTAAATTCTGAAAATACAGATCAGTACCTTCTTTTGTCAGCACTTTACCATCAACATCTACTTGTGGCCTGAACTGTTTGTCAACAACAGGCACTTCTGTTGGTTTAGTACTTACAGATTCCAAAAAACCAAATGGTTTCAAAGCAGGCTGAATAGCTTTAGGCGCTTCACGATCTGTATAAGTTTGTGCCCATATTGTCAGCGCAGTTGAATTTTGATTATATATATTCCAGAAGATGATAGAAACTCCAAATAAAGTGAGCAATGTGCCGATACGTTTTCTTTCAAAACCCTTGGCTTTATACCATAAGCTGAAATAAAAAATGATGATAGGCACACAGGCAAAAATGAAAGCATCATTTGAATCAGAACCTAAAATATTTCCAGGAATAAACCAGCCAATAATCCCTGCAATGATAGCAGGTAAAAATACTTTCCCTAATATCTGTGCGATGTGCATATCACCTTCCTGTGCTGGTTTGATTACATCAGCATATTTCACATGCTTTAATCCAAACGCAAACCATATTAAACCTATTACCATTCCAAAACCGGCAGCAGAAAATGCCCATCCCCATGTATAATTATTTCTCAATAAAGCTGCAACGAAATTGCAGACAAATGCGCCGATATTGATACCCATATAAAAGATATTATATGCAATATCTTTTTTAGGTTTCAGATCAGGACGATTATAAATATTTCCAAGTAATGTGCTGATGTTGGGTTTGAAAAAACCATTACCAACTATAGCAGAAAACAAACCAAGATACATTACTGTATCACTACCGTTGAGCGCAATCAAAAAATATCCAAGTGCTAATAATGAACCGCCCAAAAAAATTGATTTGGTATATCCTAAAACCCTGTCTGCAATAAGACCACCAATAAATGGAGTTAAATAAATCAAAGCAATATAAGTGCCCACCAGGCTGATAGCAGAAACGTTATCCATTTGCCGGCCACCATTGCTATGTGTATCTTTCAGGTATAACAAAAATATCCCGATCATTAAATAATAACCAAATCGCTCCCACATCTCGGTAAAAAATAAAACGTATAAGCCGCGGGGATGTTTGCCTGTTGCAGTGGTTGGTTGGTTCATGCTGATGATTTTAGTTAGAGATTTTTTTTTCAATTATGGCTGCTCAAAATAAGGAGAAATTCTAAAAAACAAAATTTTCAATGAAATCTCTTAACCATTCACTTGATACAAATGGTAACGGCTACCTGCTAAAAAATTCATCACCAGATGATATTATCCAGGCACTCAAAGAAGTGTTTAACAGAGGCTCTGCACTATCGCCTGCTGTTGCAAGAAAAGTGATACGGTTTTCAAAACAATAAGCCCGTTGATAATGAATATCACCTTGCTAAAAAAATAAAAAGAGTTATTGCAATGCCTCGTTCAGGGAATGAGTTATAAAATGATTGCAGATGCAATGATGATATTTTTTGAAACTGTGAAATCACATATTAAAAACGTATATAAAAAACTGCATGTGAGCAGCAATTCTGAAGCAGTAACCAAAACATTTCAACAAAAGATAGTTGGATAAAAAATTTGTTTTTTTAGGTGACGAAGTATCAGTTGTTTTACAGTAAAACCCATTACTTTCGCCGCTTTAATTTTAATTGGCAATAATGAACATTCTTTTGTTAGGCAGCGGTGGCAGGGAACATGCTCTCGCATGGAAAATTTCTCAAAGCAAACATTGTGATCATTTATTCATAGCACCAGGCAATGCAGGCACATCTTCCTGTGGTGAAAATGTAAACATTGGAGTGAATGATTTTGAAGCCATCAAAAAATTTTCTCTCGACAATAAAATTGATATGATTGTTGTTGGTCCTGAAGAACCATTGGTAAGAGGTGTGTATGATTTTTTTAAAAATGACAGCACAACGAAAAACGTCATTATTGTTGGCCCTTCTGCACAAGGCGCACAACTTGAAGGCAGCAAAGCCTTCTCCAAACATTTTATGCAACGGCATCATATCCCTACTGCCGCTTATGCAGAATTTACAAAAGATAATTTTGAAGAAGGTAAACAATATATCAGGCAACAACCAACACCTGTTGTTTTAAAAGCTGATGGCCTTGCTGCAGGCAAAGGCGTGGTGATAGCCACAACAACAAAAGATGCATTGGATGCTTTTGAAGAAATGATCGTCCATCAACAGTTTGGTGAAGCTTCAAGTAAAGTGGTCATTGAAGCATTTTTAGACGGAATTGAATTGAGTGTATTTGTATTGACGAATGGAAAAGACTATAAAATTATAGGCCATGCAAAAGATTATAAACGCATTGGTGAAGGCGATACCGGCCTGAATACAGGTGGCATGGGATGCGTAAGCCCGCTGCCATTTCTGACTGATGGATTTCTACAAAAAATTGAAAATAAAATTATTCAGCCAACGATTGATGGTTTACAAAAAGAAAATATCATTTATAATGGCTTTATATTTTTTGGTTTGATAAAAGTGGGTGATGAACCTTGTGTGATTGAATACAATTGCCGCATGGGTGACCATGAAACAGAAGTAGTGATACCAAGGTTGAAAAATGATATTGTAGAATTATTTTTAGCAATGCATCGTCACACATTGAATGATGAAGTGATTGAGTTTGATGAAAGAGCTTGTGCAACAGTTATGGCAGTGAGTGGTGGTTACCCTGGTGATTATCAAAAAGGCAAACTGATAAATTTTCCCCAATTACAACCTGTACAAAATAACGACACTATCATTTTTCATGCAGGCACTAAACTGGACAAGGATAATAATGTTGTAACCAATGGTGGTCGTGTTTTGGCCGTTTCATCGTTTGGCTCAAATATTGCTGATGCAGTGCAAATTTCAAAAAAGGTGTTGAAACAAATTCATTTTGAAGGTATGTATTACAGGAGCGACATAGGGTATGAGTTCAAAATAAATGTTGATAGAAAAAATTGATATAAATTATTTTTTATGTTTGGTGAAATTTGGATTTTTAGCCAATCACGATAACAATTCTATCGCTGGTTTCCAAAAAAAGTTTAGAACGAAAAAAATAATCACCTGTGCATATTAACAAAAACCCTTGAAAATGAAATAACCGTACTTTGTAATTTCGGATTATATCCTGCACCTTTGCGGCATTCATACTAAACATACGTAACTGAATTTATAAATGGGACTTTTTAATTTTTTTACACAGGAAATTGCAATTGATCTCGGTACTGCCAATACCCTGATTATTCACAATGATGAAGTGGTGGTAAATGAGCCATCCATAGTAGCATTAAACAGAAACAACCCCAAAGAGGTTTTGGCTGTGGGAAAACGGGCATTGATGATGCATGAAAAAACGCACGAAAGCATCCGCACCGTGCGGCCTTTAAAAGACGGCGTGATTGCCGATTTCAATGCTGCTGAATTAATGATAAAGGAAATGATCAAAATGATCTATCCTAAAAAACCATTGATTGCACCAAGATGGAGAATGGTTATTTGCATACCATCAAGTATTACAGAAGTAGAAAAACGCGCTGTGCGTGACAGTGCTGAACAGGCAGGCGCCACAGAAGTTTACCTGATACATGAACCCATGAGCGCTGCACTCGGCATCGGCATTGATGTGGAAGAACCTGTAGGCAATATGATCATTGACATTGGCGGTGGTACCACAGGTATAACAGTGATAGCACTTGCAGGTATAGTTTGCGATCAGAGTATCCGTATTGCTGGTGATGAATTTACTGCTGACATCATGGAAGCCCTTCGCCGTTATCACAGCTTATTGATTGGAGAACGCACAGCAGAACAAATTAAAATTACCATTGGTGCAGCAATGAAAGATTTGGATTCACCACCCGAAGATATGGCTGTCAATGGGCGCGACCTGGTGACTGGTATCCCCAAACAAATCATGGTCACTTATCAGGAAGTTGCAGAAGCTTTGGATAAATCAATCTTTAAAATAGAAGAAGCTATCTTAAAAGCTTTGGAGACAACACCTCCCGAACTGGCTGCTGATATTTATCGCAGGGGATTGTATTTGACCGGTGGTGGTGCATTGTTGCGTGGTCTTGATAAACGTTTGAGCCAGAAAATTAAATTGCCTGTCCACATTGCAGAAGATCCTTTGATTAGCGTGGTACGCGGTACAGGGCTGGCATTAAAAAATTATCAGCGTTATCCATTTGTCATGAAATAAAAATTGCAATACCTCTGTATGAGGATGTTCTTTTAAAAGCTGTTTCAGCAAGTGCATTTAATAAAAAATATAAGCAATAAAAATATTTCTTTCTGCATCCACAATTACGTATTGACAGAAAGGGGCTGAGCCGATGAGAAATATAATTGCATTCATACGCCAGTTTTTCAACCTGTTTTTATTCCTTGTTTTAATGGGAATTGCCCTTGCCATCCTCATTAATTATAATCAAACATATAATGTTGTTTTTTCCGGCATTGCCAATGAAACAACAGGCAAAGTGGGTGCTCAGTATAATGCTATAGAATATTATTTCAAACTGAAGAAAACCAATGAACAGTTGGTGGCTGAAAATGCAGAATTAAGAGGTTTATTAAAATCAAGTTTTGGCGGGCCGGATACTTCCTCTGTAATACAGGTGGATACTTTAATGAAAGATACATTGGGCCGTGTTCGTAAATTCAGGTTTTTACCTGCGAAAGTGGTCAACAATAATATTTCTGGTGAAACAAATTACCTCACATTGTATCGTGGCAGCAAACAGGGCGCACAGGTGGATATGGGTGTAATTGGCCCAAATGGTATAGTGGGTAAAGTTATCCAGGTGAGCGATAATTATTGCCTGGTAATGAGCCTGCTAAACCGCAACAGCAAAGTGAGTGCAATGATGAAAAATGGCTTTTACACAGGGCTGGTTGATTGGGATGGAAAAGATCCCCGTTATGTTATCATGCACAACATTCCTAAATCAGTTAAAGTAAAAATTGGCGATACTGTTTTGACGAGTAATTTATCTGGTAGCTATCCGCCAGGCATTATGATTGGAACTGTAGCAGGTTTTCAGGGTGATTCTGGTAGCGGATTTCTTGAAATGAAGGTGAAAACATCAACGGATTTTTACAGCATTCAATATGCATATTTGGTGAACAATATGATTTGGGCTGAACAAAAAGAGCTGGAAGCAAAAACACCAAAAGAAAAATGACATCATTATTAAAAAATATAATCCGTTTTATTTTATTCATCCTGGTGCAGGTATATATTTTCAACAAAGTGCCACCTGTCAACCAGTATGTAAAACCATATATTTATTTCCTGTTTATTTTATGGCTTCCGTTTAATATTGGTCGTGCACCATTGATGCTGCTTGCATTTGTTTTTGGTTTAACCTTTGATTATTTCAGCGGTACACCCGGCTTACACACCATGCCTTGTGTATTAATTGCCTATTTGCGGCCTTTTCTTTTGAATCTTTTAATTCCTCAGGAAACAACGCAACTCAGTTACCTCGAACCTTCAGCAAAAAGTATGGGATGGGCATCCTATTCCACTTATGTTCTGATCCTTACTTTCCTGCATATTGCTTTGCTTGTCTTTATTGAATGGATGGAATTTGGTGATTTTCTTTTCTTCATTGGTAAAGTAACAGCCACTACTGTGCTGAGTTTAATCCTGATTTTTATTGCAGAAATGTTATTCCCTCGTGCCGGAAAATACAGGACAAATACTGCTGCGTAATTGTTAATGGTTAATTGACAATTGATAATTTCCTATAACATCGTAATTCGTAACTCGTAATTCGTAACTCGTAATTCGTAATTGACAATTGACAATTGATAATTCTCCTCAAATTCGTAATTCGTAATTTTTAACCTGCCTGCGGCTGGCAGGTTCGTAATTCATAATTAAAGCATCCCTCTTTCCTATCAAACCGTCATCATTTTAATATACCATACAAACTGCCGCCTTTATTAAATATCCTGTCTATCTTTTTTTCAACAGCAGCATCTTTCTCCAATGCTGGTGCATGGTGAGGTTTTATACGTGCATCCAAAACCACCACATTGCAACCCCAATGTTTGTATTGATAAAAACTATTGATGCCATAAATATCTTTTGCAGGATTACAACGTGTAAATGCCACCCATAAAAAATTATTTATTTTCTCAGCAGTAAAACCGGCATCATCACAAATAATAATGAAAGGACATTGTTGCAACACATCAGTACCCTTAATCTGATCTTTCAACATCATCATTTCCTTATCTGCAATTTCATAACTGGTAAATTTTGTTGATTGCAAACAAACAATCCCAGGCATCGCCAATTTTGCATTATCAAAACTTTTCAATGTATGTATTATTGATGGCACTTCCGTACATAATTCCCTTCTCACATCACCATAAGCAGCAAACACCACTTTACTACCTTCATTTAATGCAGTACCGGAATAATCAAGGGTATCAATTGTTGTATTGGTATAAAAATGAATGTCCCGTTTCAGGTCTATTCTTTCCAACACATATTTAAAAAATAATGGAATATCATTTGGTGAAATATCATGAGCATCACTTGCAGTTATAAATAAAAATTTTGCAAGACTTAACTGACCTGTGCCGAGAATGTGATTGGCAATGGTTAATATTTCAGCAGGTTGCTTTGTTTTTTGATAAGGAGTATATCGTTCACTTCCTGTAGCAAGCAATAATGGATGAACTCCTGCTGCATCAACCGCATTCAATTGCCGCAGGCCGGGAATTTCTTTTGTTACTACGTCGCCAGTTATTTCATGAATCAGTTCTCCAAAAGATGTATCTTCCTGTGGCGGTCTGCCCACAACAGTGAAAGGCCAAATTGCATTTTTTTTCGCATATACTTTGTGCACATGCATCAGTGGAAAATCGTGTTGCAAACTATAATAACCAAGATGATCACCAAAAGGTCCTTCGGGTTTGTTTTCATTGGGCAACACTTCACCTGTTATAACAAAGTCTGCATCATAGCTGATACAAAAACCTTCATCATAATAATACCTGAAACGCCTGCCACCCAACAATCCTGCAAAATTCAATTCACTCAAATCTTCAGGCAAAGGCATTACTGCAGATAATGCATGAGCTGGCGGTCCGCCAACAAAAACACTGACTTTTAACGGCAGGTTTTTTTCATTCGCTTTTGTTTGATGTATTCCAATACCACGGTGTATCTGGTAATGCAATCCTACTTCTTTATTCAACTCAAATTTGTTACCGGTTAATTGTATCCGATACATACCCAAATTGGAATGGCCTGCACCAGGCTTTGTTACATCTTCTGTATAAACCTGTGGCAGAGTTACGAAAGCACCCCCATCATCAGGCCAGTGATGTATCAAAGGCAGATCAGAAATTTTTATAACATCAAAATTTTTTGAATTCATTTTTTTAGGCAAAGACGAAAGCGCTGCAACACCGGTGTTGATTGTTGAAAAAGGTTTTTTAAAAAATTGCTGTGGGTTGTTTCTGAGTTGAATCAGTTGCTGAATAATTTCCAACCTTTTCCTAAAAAGAAATTTGCTGCGCTCAATAGTTCCAAAAATATTTGATGCAGCACGGTAATTAAATCCCTTTACATTTTCAAACAACAATGCCGGGCCTTTGGCTTCATGCACTCTTAGATGTATGGCGGCCATTTCGAGAAATGGATTCACTTCTTCTTTTATTCTAACAAGTTGCCCGTTTTTTTCAAGATCAATAAGACTTTCTTCAAGCGAACGATAGACCATGATATTGCAAACATATAAAATGGGTGCTTAACCCAGTTCATTCAATGGCCGAATTTGTTGCATTATTTATGGTTTACATTTTTTGGGCAGTCAATATCTTTGATTAGTTTGTTGCGTTGGCCAATACCACCAAATAATGAGTGCTGTGTAAGTGTATAAATAAAAGTTAGTGATGTGGTATAATAATTATCATTATGTGCAGGGCTCCCTCTTTGTTTGTTGGAAGGATAAGTAAGTGAAGGATCAACCTCATCGCCTCTGAATGACAAATCCACAGCCAATTGACCACGACCCTTGAACAACTCATTCTCATCAGGATATTTATCACTGACATCATCAAGATAGTCTGTAAATAACAACCTGCCGCAAGCTTCAATACCTACCTGTATGCGATCAGAAACTTTATATTTCATACCAATACCAACCGGCACATTCAATTGTGTGAGCGAATACATTTTTTTCTGGGGATAAGCTGTCAAACCCTGACCTTCTGTGCCCAAAGGTTGCAGGTAAACTTTTTGTGCATTATAAATTGCATAAGGATTAAAATGAAAAACACCGACACCTGCAAAAATATAAGGAGTAATCTTTTTATCATCCAATGAAAATACATCATATTGAAGACATAGATTTCCGTCCACAATATTGGATGCAAAACTCAGGTTACGGCTTTTATAATTTGTGAATTCAGCATCACTACCCTGCACTTTTCCAAAATGAATTCCGCTACGAATGGAGAATTTACTTATCCTGTATAAAACATCTGCTCCTATTGAAAATTTTGCTCCTTTAAAGGTATAAACCGATGATTGCAGATCTCCACCATAATTCATCATTCCAGGCGAAAGCTGCACACTCACTTGTTGCGCAAATGCAGAACCTCCAAATAATAAAAAAAGGAATAAATAATATTTCAATTTCAACTCCTTCAACTTATGATTGTTTTGATAATGTAAACAGTAAAATAACGCATAAATGCAAAAATTATTCCTTAAATTTTATTCACGAATATTAATAAATATGATTAACAACGCATTTAATGGTTTCATACTTAACTTTATCACTCAAAATTTAAGCTGAATGCGTTTAGTGATTGCTTTATTAATATTTTCTGTTTCTGCAAAAGCCCAGTCTTTTTCTTCATTGGGTACAAATGCTTTTCTGCAAAGGCCGTCTTATTTTCAAAATATTCATTTAAATGACAGCAATAACAACAGCAAGTGGTCATTAACTCACACCGCAGCAATTTCAACATCTTATGTTTTTTTCAAAGGTGGCAGTGCTGCAGTAATTGCAGCGCCTTTTACTTTACAATTAAACAGGCAATTAAATAAAAATATATTCGCTTTTGCTGCCGTATCTGCAGCACCTGCCTATATCAATTTTTCTCAAAGGTTCTTATCCACAGATCTCAGTAAGATGCCTCAAAACAAAAATGCATTTAATGCAAATAATTTTGGATTATATACCAGGTTAGAAGCTGGGCTAATGTATGTGAATGATGCAAAAACATTTTCAATTTCGGGTAGTATAGGTATTGAGAGAAGCAATTTTCCAATGTATCCATATAACCAGTTGAATACGTTTAACCCAGCAACAACATTACCTCCCTACAACAGAAGATAATTTTCTACAACAGGAAAAAACAATAATTCTCCAATACGGAAAGTGATTATTCTTCTTTCAATTCAATCCATACCGGAGCATGATCACTTGATTTTTCCCAACCACGCACGTTTTTGTCAACACCTGCTGACAACAATCTTTTTTCCAGCTTATCGTTTAATAAAAAATGATCTATTCGCAAACCCGCATTACGTTGATAAGCATTCCTGAAATAATCCCAGTAAGTATAAATAGTTTCATCAGGATATAATTTTCTCAGTGCGTCTGTCCATCCCTGCTTCAGCAGATGTTGAAAAGCTGCTCTTGTTTCAGGGCGGAATAAAGCGTCATCCACCCATCGTTCAGGTTTATATACATCTTGTTCATCAGGGATTACATTATAATCCCCTGTAAGCACTACCGGTTTGCCCGATGCCTGCAAAGTAGCTGTATGTTGTATAAAACGATCCATCCATCTCAACTTATAATCAAATTTGGGACCCGGTGCAGGGTTGCCATTTGGCAAATACAAACAACCAATAACTATATTGTTTATCGTAGCTTCAAGATAACGACTTTGTTCATCCTGATCATCGCCTGGCAAAATCCTCCTAATTTCAGTAGCGGGTCCACCTTTTGACAAAATAGCAATTCCATTCCAGCTTTTTTGTCCATGCCATAATGCATGATAACCTGCAGCATTGATGGCATCCAAAGGAAATCTTTCCTGCGGTGCTTTTAACTCCTGCAAACAGGCAACATCGGGTGATGTTTCGTGTAACCATTGTAATAATACGGGCAGGTGGCCGTTTACACCATTTACATTATATGTGGCAATTCTCAAGGTTGTGAAATTTTATGCGTTTGCGTTTATTTAAACAACTACCATTTCAACCATTTTGCTGAACCAGGTATTTATCAAAAATATTTTTAGCACATCTATATAAAAAAACTTATTGCATTATTGCCGCATAAGCATTCAGTTTACCATATCCATAATTTTTATTCTTGGCAGGATAAGCGCTTGCAGTTGTAGTAAGCCTGTTCAATATTTGTTCCCTTGTTTCTGATGGATGTGCAGACCAAACCAAGGCTGCAATACCAGCAGAAGTGGATGTAGCAACAGATGAACCACCAACAGTTGAAGGCACATCACCGCTAATTGCATTACAAATAGGATGGCCTTTATCACTAGATTTTTCCATCACTATTACAAAATCTATTTGTTTGCCTTTATGACAATCTGAGCATGCAGTAAGTTTGTCTTTATTTTTTACACCGGTTATTGCTTCAACAGTTGGTAAAGTTGCCGGGAAAACCACACCCCACCATGAAGTATAATCTGTAGATGTACCACCAGCACAAAACATCAGTTTACCTTTTCCATAAGCGTAGTTGATAGCATCTTTTATTTGTGAAGAACCTGTGATACGGCCTACACTCATACTGGTAATTTTTACAGAAGGATCATCAGCAGCATTGGTGTAAGCATCAGATACGCCTTTAATTTCATCTCCGCCGTCAATAATCACATCATTGACTGCTTTACAAATGATGAGGCTGCTGTTATATGCAACACCACATGAATTACCATCAGTACAACGCGGTGCAGTAGCTGTGCTGCTCATTGCTGTGCCATGTCCGCAATCATCATCAGCATTGGAAGCTCCGGGCAAAGTAACCATCTTCTGAATGGTTCTGCCTGAAGAATATCCCTGATTAAAATTGCTGTTCATGTTATCCTGATCCGGGCTGACACCTGTATCAATCACCATAATTTTCATGCCTGTGCCAGTGCTCACATTCCAGGCCTGCGGGATATTATGATAGGTATAATTCCAGGATTGTTTGGCACCGGGTAAAATATTGACATAATCATCACCTTCAATTAAATTAGGGTCACCCACATAACCACCGCATCCACTACCACCTGATATACTTTGTTCAAGCTGATTATATAAAACAGCATCATAGTTTTCAGGCTCATAGCTCATCGGTTCCACATATCGTATCAGGTTGCTTCTGCGTAATAATTTTATCGTATTAAAATTGTCTATCCTCACATCTATCACCGGCAATTTAAATTCTTTCCATACTTCCACATTATCTGCTGTTAATTTGGGCTGCATTGCTTTTTCTTCCTGTAATATCAACTGAATCACCTGTGATTTTACCTGTTTCCATTTTGCATCGCTGATATGAATCTGGCTTAACCGCTGATCAACATTTTTTTCATCAGCAGGTTGATAGCCCACTGATACAAGATGATCTTTACTATGCATCACGGCACTGTAAATTGTAAGGTCTGATGCATCATTCCAGTTGAATGAGCCTGTACTCTCAATGCTTTGTTTGATGATAGCATTTATTTGCTGAGGAGTTTGTATTTGCACTTGTCTTGCATCGCTTGTTATGGATGCACTTATTTGATCACTGTTGGATGTTTTTGTACAGGCACTAAAAAAAACTGTACCTGACAACAAAGCAATAAATAATCTTTTCATAGTTTCATTTTTTAATAGTCTTCAAAAATTACCCTAAAATTTTTATAGGCATTTCAAACAATAAGTTTTAAGATGAGAGCAGTTATTGAAGAAGAAAGTTAGAGGAATTTCAGCAAAGCAAAAAATAAGGTTTATGTTGAAGGAAGCCATCAATAAAATTTCAGGGAAGCAAAAAAATCCGGAAAAAAGAAAACCAAATGCCGTGAATGATTAGGTATTCTTTGTACGAGACATTAAAAAACCGGTACTAACAAATTATTTTATAAACCATTTCATGAGGCAAGGATTATGTAGTAATTGCTAAATGTTTACTTTTGCCGCAACAAGCAAGGATTTTTTTCATGAAGAAAATAGAACTCGAAATTGTTGCCCTCTCGCATAGTATAACCCAAACGCATTCTTATGCAGTAGTGCTGGGTGAAGTAAACGGTTTGAGGAGGCTGCCCATCGTGATTGGTGGCTTTGAGGCGCAGGCAATTGCTGTAGCCCTGGAACGAATGCAACCAAGCCGTCCGCTTACACATGATTTGATGAAAAATTTTATGTATGCCTTTAATGTGGAGTTAATGGAAATTATTATTAACGATCTGCAGGAAGGCATTTTTTATTCAAAGTTGGTTTGCGTAAACGAACATGACACTGTTGAGATTGACAGTCGTACCAGTGATGCGCTTGCTTTGGCTGTTCGATTTGGATGCCCCATTTATACTTATGAAAACATTCTTGAAAACGCTGGCATATTAATGGAAGATGAAGGCAAAAAAAGCAAAGCCGATATCCCTGTGCAGGACCCGGCACCTGCTTCTGGCTACCAGGACCTAAGCAGGATGAGCCTTGAAGATTTACAAAAACTACTGAATGATGTGTTGGAACATGAAGATTATATCCGTGCAATTGAGATAAGGGATGAAATCAATAAACGGAAATAAAATTATTGTTGCATGTTTCATTTATTGATAAATAATCGGATTCAATTTTTTAAACCACTCTTCATTACCAAATATCAACTGCATTGATAGCGTTCCCTAATTGTAAGATCAATCTTGGTTTAAACATTCTTGAAAAACGAGATGATGGTTATCATAACCTTGAAACTATTTTTTATCCGCTTGCATTAAAAGATATGCTTGAGTTGATTAGCTCTGATGATTCATCAAAAGAATATGAACTACATCTTTCCGGTTTTTCAATTGACACAAGTGAACACAAAAATCTCTGTGTGCAAGCCTATCAATTATTAAAGAAAGATTTCCCCGCTTTGCCACCTGTAAAAATTTATTTACACAAAACAATTCCTCTTGGCGCCGGGCTCGGTGGTGGCAGTGCTGATGGCGCATTCATGCTAATGTTGCTTAATGAAAAATTTCATCTGCATATTTCACAACAAATGCTGATGCAATATGCCCTGCAGTTAGGCAGTGATTGCCCATTTTTTATCCTGAACCAGCCATGTTTTGCACAACAACGTGGAGAGCAATTGACTCCTGTTGAAATCAATCTTTCCAATCATTCAATAGTACTTGTAAATCCACGCATACATGTGGATACAGGGTGGGCTTTTTCACAGGCGACATTTAGTGCAGGTAGTAACCTTCAACAACTCATGACAGAACCAATTCAGAACTGGAAAGAAAAAATGACCAACGATTTCGAAGAACCTGTTTTCAATAAATATCCATTAATACAAAAAATAAAAGAACAGTTATATAATATTGGTGCGATTTATGCTTCCATGAGCGGCAGCGGAAGTACAGTGTTCGGGATTTTTTCAAAGAATACAACCATTGACACATCAGTTTTCCCATCAACATATTTTATACAGGTGATGAACTAAAATTTATGTGTAATTATTTTTGTGTAATTATTACACATTACATATTTTCGCTTAGCCATATATTGCTTGTATAACCTCAAATTTTTTAATTTCTAAATTTCAATTAGTTGGCAACCGAGCAACAACATAAGATATCGCATAAGAATAATGCAAAAGTTTCAGATGAATCATCATCCATCTCCAATGGTATGGATGTTAATCCTGAAATATTAGAGCCTGGTGTGGAAGATGAAAGCAATGCTGCTGATAAGAAAAAAAATACTTCGAAAAATAAAGGAATAGCAAAATCAACAGAAAAAAAAGTTGCTTCAAAAAAGCCGGCTAAAAAAACCGCTACCAAAACAAAAAAGAGTAATGCAGTTGTATCAACACCCAACTCTGGTGTTATGAAAAAGAGTACAACGAAAAAAATAGTTGGCGCCAAAATAACCAAACTTATTTTTCAATTAAGATTTCATACAAAACCGGGCGAGTCATTATTTGTTTTGGGTAATCATGCTTTGTTGGGAAATAATAACAGTGATAAAGCAGTGCCACTACAGTATTTAAATGAAGCAAGCTGGGTAGTTTCCATTGATCTGGATGCTGCCACTGTTCCGGCAGAAGGTATTAAATACAATTACTTTTTAAAAACTGCTGACAACCCTGTTATTTATGATTGGGGTAATGACAAAGTATTGAAGCCTGATCATTTTATTTATGAAGAAATATTAATTTCTGATGCATGGAACCATGCAGGGTATTACAACAATGCATTTTATACAGAACCATTTCAAAATGTATTGTTGAAAAAAAATTTTACTGAAACAAAATCCAATCAACATAAAAATTATACACACCTGTTTAAAGTTAAAGCTCCTTTATTAAAAAAAGGAGAAACAGTTTGTCTGTTGGGTTCAGCAAAAGAAACAGGAGGATGGGATGAAACAAAACCAGTAATATTAAACAGGCCTCAGGATGAAGAATTTCACAGCGTTAAATTAAATCTTGCCAAAGCTGACCTGCCTATTATGTACAAATATGGTGTATATGATACTGCAAATAAAAAATTCCTTCGTTATGAAGACGGCAACAATCGCATTTTATTTCATGCACATGCAGCAGCAAAAAATAAAATCACTATCATCAATGATGGTTTTATTGCATTGCCAGATAATGCATGGAAAGGCGCAGGAGTCTCAATACCTGTGTTTAGTTTGAGAAGTAAAAACAGTTGGGGTGTGGGTGAATTTACAGATATCAAATTATTGGTTGACTGGGCTAAAAAGACAGGTTTGCAATTAATACAATTATTGCCTGTCAACGACACCAATGCCACATCCACCTGGCTGGATTCTTATCCTTATGCAGCCATATCGGCATTTGCATTACATCCAATGTATCTCAACCTTGATGCAATAGCTTCAGAGAATAATAAGAAATTGTTAGATGTTGCTATTAAAGAAAAAGAAAAGTTGAACGGTTTGGATAAAGTGGATTATGAGGCCGTCAATAAACTGAAATGGAAGTTAATTGAACAATTATACCAGGCACAAAAAAAAGCAACACTGGCATCTGCAGACTATAAAAACTTTTTCAATAAAAATAAGCATTGGTTAATCCCTTATGCTGCATTTTGTTTTTTCAGAGATAAGTATAAAACTGCAGATTTTAATCTTTGGAAAACCCACAAAATATATCGTGCAGAAAATGCTGCTGCATTATTTGACAATACTGAAACAGCAGATAAAGTTTCATTACATTGTTTTGTTCAATATCATTTACATCTTCAATTACTGGAAGCAGCAACGTATGCACATGAAAACGGTATCATAATAAAAGGCGACATACCTATTGGAATTTACAGGTATGGATCAGATGCTTGGCAGATGCCCACCATCTATCACATGGATATGCAGGCAGGCGCACCACCTGATGGCTTTACTGCAGCAGGTCAGAACTGGGGATTCCCTACTTACAACTGGGAGCAAATGGAAGCCGATGGTTATACATGGTGGCGCAACCGTTTTAAACAAATGAGTTATTATTTTGATGCATTCAGGATTGATCACATCCTCGGTTTTTTCCGCATCTGGAGTGTACCTATCCATTCTGTTGAAGGCATCATGGGACACTTTGAACCTGCCATACCTTTGCACGTTCATGAGTTTAATCAAAGAAATATCTGGTTTGATTTTAACCGATATACAAAACCTTTTATTACAGACCAGGTTTTACAGGAACTTGTTGGTGATGATATAGATTATTTCAAAGAAAATTTCCTGTCATCTGACGATAATGGGAATTATTCTTTGCGACAAGAATTTTCAACACAAAGAAAAGTTGAAAATTATTTCTTTGTTACTGAAGCAACAGAACACAATAAGAAGATCAAGCAACAACTGTTTAATCTTTTATCCAACGTTATATTGTTTGAAGTTGCCGGAACAAATGGACAACAATTCCATTTCAGGTTTGCCATTGATAGAACAACATCATTTCGAAATCTTGATCAACATACACAAAACCAGTTAAGTGAATTATATGTTGATTATTTTTTCCGTCGTCAGGATAATTTATGGATGAAAGAAGCAATGCAAAAATTGCCGGCATTAAAACGGGCTACAAACATGCTGGTGTGTGGTGAAGATCTCGGGCTGGTACCGGGTTGTGTGCCTGAAGTGATGAAGCAATTAGGTCTGTTGAGCTTAGAGATCCAACGCATGCCCAAACACTCTGACCGTGAATTTTTTCATCCTAATGATGCACCTTATTTAAGCGTGGTAACACCTTCAACTCACGACATGAGTACAATCCGTGAATGGTGGGAAGAAGACAGGGCAAAAACACAACGATTTTTTAATTATGAATTAGGGCAATGGGGCGATGCACCACATTTTTGTGAGCCATGGATAAACCGTACAATCATTATTCAACATTTATATTCGCCTGCAATGTGGAGCATTTTCCAGATGCAGGATATTTTAGGTATGAGTAAAAAACTCAGGCGGGAAAACCCGTATGAAGAGCGCATCAACAACCCGCCAATACCAAAGTATTATTGGCGATACAGAATGCATTTATTTTTAGAAGACCTGTTAGATGCAGATGATTTTAATGATGAACTGCACGGACACATACAGGCTTGCGGAAGGACCCATTAAACTAAATCTTCATCAGCACATGAAAAAAATAATTGCCCTGATTATTGCCTCGACTATCTCATTTTCAATGATCAATTGTTCCAAAGGAAATGACATAAGCAATACACCAGGCAGTAACGATACGACTACAACACCGCCATCTACAAACATCCCTGTTGAATACTGGATTACAAAAAAAGATCAGAGTGCATTATTGCAAAAACAAACGGCAGCGCTTTCTTTTTCTAACAAAGCCGGCAATAATACAATCACTGTTGATTCAACACAGACATACCAGGATATTGATGGCTTTGGTTACACATTAACCGGTGGCAGTGCTTATGTAATCAATCAATATTTATCAGCAGAAAAACAATCTACCCTTTTACAAGAACTTTTCGGAAATAGCGATGATGATATCGGCGTAAGTTACCTGCGTATCAGCATTGGTGCTTCAGATTTGAATGCATCAGTGTATAGTTATGATGATATGCCTGCAGGTGAAACTGATACTAATCTTGATCACTTTGACATCAGTATGGAACAAACAGACTTCCTGCCGGTGCTGAAAGAAATTTTGTCTATCAACCCATCTATAAAAATTGTTGCCACACCATGGTCGGCACCGGCCTGGATGAAAGACAACAACAGTAGTGCAAACGGTAGTTTAAAAACTGAATATTATAGTGTGTATGCCAACTATTTTGTGAAGTATATACAGGCGATGAAAAATGAAGGCATCACAATTGATGCTGTTACACCTCAGAATGAACCACTGAATGGCAACAACAATCCGAGTATGGTAATGACTGCTGAGCAGGAAAGGGATTTTATAAAAGAATATTTAGGCCCTGCTTTCGCTAATGCCGGCATCACTACGAAAATTATAGTATATGATCACAATTGTGATATGCCGCAATACCCGTTGACCATTTTACAGGATGCAGATGCTGCAAAATATGTTGATGGCTCTGCCTTTCATTTATATGCAGGCGACATCAGTGCATTATCAACAGTACATAGCAGCTATCCTGATAAGAATATTTATTTTACTGAACAGTTTACTTCTTCAACAGGTGATTTTGGTGGCGACCTTGACTGGCACTTAAAAAATGTAATTATTGGTTCAATGCGCAACTGGAGCAGGAATGCACTTGAATGGAACCTCGCCAATGATCCTGCTTATAATCCACATACCAATGGTGGATGCACAGAATGCAAAGGGGCATTGACAATAGGGAGTAATGATATCAAAAGAAATGTTGCTTACTATATTATTGCGCATGCATCTAAGTTTGTGCAACCTGGTTCTGTAAGAATTGCTTCCAACATGCAGGGATCACTGAACAACGTTGCCTTTTTAAGGCCAGATAAAAAGAAAGTATTGATTGTAGAAAATGATGGCAAAGACACACAATCTTTCAGTATATCTTTTAATGGAAAGTATGCCACTACTTCTTTACCTGCAGGTGCAGTAGGCACTTATGTGTGGTAATTTGTGAAACGATGTAATCATTTGCTACCAGCAGCAAAATCAATATTATTTTTGCAATAATGATTGCCTGGCATTATTTCATACATCCTGTTTTCATCTAGTTTTATCAAAAGCTGTTTATGAAAAATCTTGCTTCGATTTTTATATCATCATTAATTTCTTTCTCACTTTTTGCACAACAACGTGCCAGAGACTTAGGAATTCCTTTTGATGGCACAACAGGTGCATATAATGCTATTACTGATGTGAAAGGGGTTTTGGTTGGATATAAAACACTGATTAGCGGCGATGGAAAATTTGAATTAGGGAAAGGCCCGGTAAGGACTGGCGTTACAGTTATTTTTCCAAAAGGTAAAACGCTGGAACCTGTACCCACAGCTTATTTCACATGAATGGTGATGGTGAAATGACAGGTACCGAAAGCATCGATGATTATGGTTTCAGTTATGGTGCATTAGGTATAACCAATACCAACAGTGTTGGTGTGGTAAGGGATGCAATTGGCGCATGGAACGTAAAACACTTTTTTAAAAGCCCTTATGATTTTTCTTTCGGTTTGCCTGTTGCTGCTGAAACATGGGATGGTTATCTGAATGATATTAATGGAATGCATGTAACACAGCAAGATGTTTTTGATGCACTTGATGCTGCCAAATCAGGCACTGTTGAAGAAGGCAATGTTGGTGGCGGAACAGGCATGGTGCTGTTTAAATTTAAAGGTGGCAACGGTACATCTTCAAGAGTGATACATATTGACAATAACACCTACACAGTAGGAGTTTTTGTGCAGGCAAATTTTGGCAACAGGGATGAGCTGATGATGAAGGGTGTTCCTGTTGGAAAAGAAATCAATGATCTTATGCCATCAATTTCTGATGATACAAAAGATGGCTCCATCATCATTATCATTGCAACAGATGCACCACTCCTGCCATCACAATTAAAACTGGTTGTCAGGCATGCAGCACTTGCATTAGGCAGGGTAGGCAGTATAGCCCATAATGGTTCAGGTGATATTTTTCTTGCTTTCAGTACACAAACACCAACACAAAATTCATCGGTTTCTATCCAAACATGGAACAGTATTTCAAAAGAATTCCTTGATCCGGTTTATAAAGCCACAGTGGATGCAACTGAAGAAGCTATCATCAATGCGTTGGTAGCAGCCAAAACAATGAAAGGAATAAATGGCAATACTGTTTATGCATTACCACATAACAGGCTCATCGAAATTTTGAAAAAATACAACAGGTTTAATGAAAGTAAATAGTTTATCTCAAATACCTGGCCCCTGCAATCATTCAAAAATGAACTAACGTTTAAAGTATTTACGAATGGATAATAATTGGTAATGGTGAATTGATAACTTTCAGGAAAGAAAGCTGGTTCAATCAGCATTTTTTGCTAATTCAAAAATCAATTGTTGAATGCATCCAATGCCTCAGTTGGCTTACCATTATCATCAAAAGCGCCAAGTGTATAACCATGCCATTGATTATAACATTCCGGTTCCCAATAAAAAACACCAAGGCCATTGTTCCCGGATATAGATTTAGTTTTTGAGATGATATCTTTTAAAAACAGGCTACAGGCAACAGAGTCTGTCCACGGCATACCAGCTTCACAAATCATCACTGGCGTTTTATAACGGGTAACCATATCTTTCATGTTTGCCAAACATTGTGCATTCTGTGTTTGCCAGTTGGATGAAGTAGGATACATAGACATACCAATAACATCCCATTTTGCGCCATTATTTTTTAAACCATCAAAAAGCCAGCGGTATAAATTATTATCAAAACCATTGGAGAGGTGCACAATAACTTTAGTGGTATCAAACACAGATTTTACTGCTTCATAACCTGATTTTACCAATGCAGCAAAATTTCCCATGTTTGCACTAGCACGGCCATCCTCCCACAACATGCCATCATTTATTTCATTACCCACCTGCACCCATTCAGGATAAATACCATTCTCCTGCAAAGTATCCATGATGCTTTTTGTATAATCAGATAAAGCATTTTTTAAAGCATTAAAATTGAGTGATGACCATGCTGCAGGTTTATTTTGTTTGGAAGGATCTGCCCAGCTATCACTGTAATGCAGGTCAATCATAATCCTCATGCCTGCTGCCTTTGCACGCAATGCTTTCACAACCACATCATTTGTATTGCACCAGCCATCTTCAGGATCAACCCATGCCCTCAAACGGATTGAGTTCATCCCTTCTTCTTTCAATATTGCATAACAATCTTTTTCAACATTGTTTCTGTCATAAAATGTATAACCACTGTCTTCCATTTCTGTAAGCCAACTGATATCAGCGCCTTTGGCAAATGCAGTAACATGCGTGGAAGTGTCTGTTGTATCTCCCGGGTTTTGAGGGGGTGTTACCGGTGATGGCGCATCAGTTTTATCGCAACTGCTGATACACACTATTGCAAACAAAAAAATGGAGAGAAATTTATTTGTCAAAATGACTGTTATTTTTTACAAACATAAAAAGAAATACAGGATACAGGTTGCAAAAAAATTTTAAAGCATAATTGTATTTACCAACATAAAATTATTTTAATGTATAAGCATCAATATTGTTGTTTAGAGTTTAAATTAGCTTTTGCTTTTTTATCAATCAAACCTCCGCATGCAAAAGAAAAAATTGTGCTTACTGATTGTTTCGCTTTTGTTATTATCAATAGCATTTTCACAGGATGCCAATTACTGGAACAACCAATACAGCGCAGGCGGTTATTTTTTACCGGGTTCAGTTATTGCCTATAACAGCGACAGTGGCGTATTGTATATCAACCCCGCATTGCTGGTCAATTCAAAAATCACTTTGTTGTCTGCCAATGCAACAATTTATCATGCAGACAAAATAAAAATTAAAGATGGCGCAGGAAAAGGGTTTAACCTGGAGTCATCGAATGCAGGCGCAATACCAACAATGGTTTCAGGGAATTTCAGGCTTCCTTTTAAAAATAAAAATATCATCATAGCTTATGGCATTATACAGCCGCCATCATTTTCTTATGCAGCATCACAAAGAAGAGATGAAAAAGCAAATGTTTTAAACGATAGTTACAGCCCTGGTGATGAAACATTCGTTGGCCAATACCTTGCTCAGAATGACTTCAATGATTTCAGGCTTATAGCATCAGCAGGATGGAAACTCAGCAACAAGTTAAGCATAGGCGTTACGCTTGAAGGTTCGAGGCTAAGCCATGAACAGAATTTCAATTATTATGCAAGGGCAATAGTCAATCCTGGTGCAGGTTCCAGTCTTTCTTTAGTGGGTGTTGATGCCAGCTATTATGTTTCATTTACCAATCTTTCACTCACACCAAAAATCGGTTTTGCATTTGATGATGCACACAATCATTTCGGTTTATTGCTCACAAGCCCTTCACTGCATATTGGTGGCAAAGGATTGTTGTTATCTGATAATACCATCAACAATATTGATATCACGGGCACAGGGCAACTGCCGATAAGTTTATTTGCCAATACAAGACAGGACAAACTTCCTGTAAAATATAAAACACCATTGAGCATTGCAGTGGGTTATACACACGACTTTAATCAATGGCAATTATATTGGGCAGGAGAATATTTTTTAAAAGTGAATGAATACAATATCATCACACCACGCCCGGATTTTTTTATCAGGCCTGATACAGGCAACAGTAATTTAATCACTCCTGATTTGCTGAAATTAAAAGATGCACGCATGGCTGTGATGAATGTTGCACTCGGTGCAAACTATAAGCTTTCTGAAAAATATACTTTGTATGCAGCAGCAAGAACAGATTTCACTTATGCAGGGAAAAACAGGTTCAAAGATTCAATTGATGGATTTATACCCAACACTTCTGCATGGGATATTTATCATTTACAACTGGGCATTAATCTTAAGAAAGCAAGGTATAATTTGAGGGCCGGAATTTATTCGAGCATCGGGTCAACTAAAAATTATAAACAGGAAATAAATTTTAACAATCCATCTGAATCCAATTTCCTGATGGGCAACCCATCTGTAACCAAAGCTTCTTATTTTTCAATAGGATTACTGGTTTCTTATATTCATAATTTCAAATAACATCATCACTCAACAGGACAATCAATTTTATTCAACTGCAAACCTTTGCTGAAATCAAGCGTAGCATTGTTTTTAAAAATCATTTTACCATCTTTCTCAACCATATCACCATTACCTTCAGTTGCCATATTATCATTAACAATAAATGCAACCTGCCGCACCGAAGTTTGTCCTTCACTCATAAATGTATAATCAGCAATCAGGGTATCGCCTTGTAGTTTGCCGTCAATATCACCTGTATTCCCATCTTTTTCAAAGAAATTATAAACCAGCTTTCCGGTTACCACGTTGGGAAATTTTTCAAGCTTCAGGTAAACTGTATCCTTATCATGAATGTAGCGGTAACAGGTAGTGTTGGGCACCATTATCGTGGCAACAGCAGTTGTATCAGTACTATCTTTTTTTATATCACTATTTTTATTTTCTGCTGACTGGCATGCAGCAAAATTTGCAACAATAAAAATCAATACAATATTCTTTTTCATTTTTCAAATATCGTGAAAAAGAAAATTCTTTCACAGGGATGATTGAATTATCATTTTGAAAAAATGTGATGCTTGAGCAGGAAGGAATTACATTTAATCTATCTGTTTTATTTTGACTATATTTAACCGGACTAATAACCCGGAACATGAAGGATAGATATAATCTTGAAAGGTTTATAGAAGCACAAAGAAAGGATTATGCCATTGCATTATCAGAGATAAAAAACGGCCGTAAAGAAACGCATTGGATGTGGTATATCTTCCCACAAGTGATGGGCCTTGGTTTTACCGGCATATCTATTGAATATTCTATTACCGACCTGGATGAAGCAAAAGCATATCTTGAAAATGAAATATTAGGTAAAAGGCTGATTGAAATAAGCCATGTTTTATTATCCTTACCTACCAACAATGCCTCTGAAATATTTGGCAATACAGACACTATGAAGTTAAGGTCAAGTATGACTTTATTTTCAATGGTGCCTGGTACAGATAAAGTGTTTGATGCTGTGTTAGATAAATTTTTTCATGGCAGGAAAGATGAAAGGACATTACAACTCTTAAATCTGTAACCATCAGAATATTTTGATGGATCAAATTTTTATAAAAAAATAGGATCCATCAATTACATCAAAAAAAACAAGAAATCTTTTACAAGAACAATATTGATTAGCTCTGTATGAGCTACAAATAAATAAAGGTGGTGTTTGGAAAAACATCACCTTGTCCTATTAAAAATAACTGCTTGTTAATTCACATAAGGGGCAACCAAAATATTGAGTTGGTTCAAAATATTCAGGTAAGTAATTTTATGCGTATCAACAATAGATGAATCACTTTGCCAGTGATGGTCTTTGCGGTTGATAACAATAGAATTACCCAGCTCATCTTTATGCTCATAAGGCATTACCATAACTGAACATTCAGAAGAATCTAAATTGATAATTGCGACAGACCTGATTTGTTCTCCGCAATGACTGAATTCAATAATTTTTGTCATAGCAAATCGTTTTATGCTTTTTTATAAGCAGTGTTATTAAAATGATGTGCTAATAAGAAGTGTGTTGTGGGACTTTCCTAAAACAACCCGGGTATTAATACGTGCATTGTTCAAAAAAAGTATGATGTAAAGTAACAAAACAATAACCCAATTAGCTTCTGCATTTGTGTAAACACCGTTTTTTATCTCGTGATTAATCGGGTTTCAGGGGTTTATGGAAACTTAAGGCTATCATTTTATCAAAATATAATTACTGTATTTTAAATAAGTTCTTTTCTATAGATGAAAGCATTGTTGTTTTATTTTTGAAAAAAGGAACAATATTGAAAAGGAGAAATTTTATAAGAATAACAGGAGCCACTTTATCATCATTACTTGTCAGCAATTATATAAAGGCAGGCAACACAACTGCCACTTTAATACAAATGCCGGATGAAGTAAAAATATTATCTGCCACAGAATATTTATCCATGCAGTCTTCAGACAAACAAAGATGGTTGTACAGGGATGTGGTAGTGCAGCTGAAAAACAACAAAGATTCAGTGAGTGTATTCATACATTCACCCACTTTGCCCATAAAAGAAGTACAGCTAATATGGAAATATTCAACACATAAAGATGCAGTAATATTAGGTGATGCTTATGAAAGGTCTTATGGCGATTTGAGTTTTCGTCCTGCTGTTTCACAAACAGGTAAGATGCCCTGGTATTTCGTTGAACAGTACAACAACCACACTACTTGTTTTGGTGTGAAAACAGGATGTGCCGCATTCTGTTGCTGGTATGTAACGTCTTCAACACTTGCATTAAATCTCGATACAAGGAATGGTGGCAATGGTGTTTTTCTTGGTTCAAGGATGTTATATGCAGCAGACATTGTTACAACAAAAAATACAAGTAAAGAAAATGTATTTGCAACGGTACGGCGTTTCTGTAGTCTGATGTGTGATAAACCTAGAAAAGTTAAACAACCTGTATATGGTATCAATGACTGGTATATTGCATATGGCAACAACTCTGCCGATTTGATTATCAAACATACTGCAATGATGTCTCCATTAGCTATCAACACTTCCAATCGCCCTTTTTCAGTGATTGATGATGGATGGTCATTGGGAACAGATTATACTAAAACAAATGAAAAATTTACCAACATGCCAAAGCTGGTTTCTGACATAAAAAATCTTGGCATGCGGCCCGGTTTGTGGACAAGGCCTTTATTGCCCAAACCCGGTGAAAATAAAAACATGATGATTAACCGTGTGCAAATAGATGCAAACGATAATGTGCTTGACCCAACAATAGAAGAAAATATTTTATACATACAAAGTCTGTTTAAGCTCTATCAACAATGGGGTTTTGAATTAGTGAAGCATGATTATAGTACGTTTGATGTTTTTAAACGATGGGGTATGCAAATGGGTGATAGCATGACTGATCCCGGATGGCAATTCAACGATAATTCAAAGACAAACGCAGAGATAATTTTATATTTATACAGAGCAATGCGTGCTGCTGCAGGAGATATGTACCTGATTGGTTGTAATACTATCAGCCATCTTTCAGCAGGTGTATTTGAACTCAACCGTATTGGCGATGACACAAGTGGAAAAGAATGGGAACGCACAAAAAAAATGGGTGTAAATACGATGGGATTCAGGCTGGTGCAACACGATAATTTTTACCAGGCTGATGGTGATTGTGTTGGATTAACAACAGCTATCCCATGGGAGAAAAACAAACAATGGATGCAACTGCTGGCACAAAGCAGCGCACCTTTATTTATTTCAGCACAAGCTGAAGCTGTAGGCAATGAACAAAAAGATTTTATCAGGCATTGTTTTACTGATGCATCGCAGGACCAGCCAGTAGCTGAGCCATTAGATTGGTTAACTAATCCGCTTCCATCAAAATGGAAATTCGGGAAAGATGTTGTTGAGTTTAACTGGGGATAAAAAATATTTTCAACACCATTTATCATAAATTAAAAAAATTTATTGCTGCTTGAGTTTAACCATTATCAAACCAACAATTATCAACAATAAAAGTTCCATTACCTTTCAGCTATAAAATTTCAAACTGTAATGAACAGGTTTTTTGCAGTATGCATCGGCTTCATATTTTTAATAACCAAAACGCAAGCACAAAACAACCTACCTGTATATAACAACAGGTCAGAAAAAATGTATCAGCATGACTGGTTGATACAACCTGTAAAACAAAAAGCAGCGATCTATTCATCTCCTGATAAAAAAGATATGATTCTATTCAATGGCCTTGTAAAACGGACATTCAGGATGCAACCAGATTTAGTTTGTTATGATTATAAAAATATGAGTACCGGGCAGCAACTTATCAGGGCTGTTAAACCTGAAGCCATTGTAACAATTAATGGTATTAGTTATAATGTGGGTGGTTTAAACGGGCAGAAAGAAAATGCTTACCTGCTTCCCGAATGGCTGAATAGTTTTACAAAAAATGACAGTAGCTTTCATTACCATTCTTTTGAAATCAATCCACTGCAGCCTTACATCAATTGGAAAACAAGAAGCTGGACATTGAATCAACGACAGCCCTCCGGTACAACCATTTCTTTTATTTTCACATCATCATTACCTGCATTGCAAAATATTATTATCAAAGTACATTATGAATTATATGATGGCATTCCATTAATTGTAAAATATGTAACAATCGAAAACAAAACACCGGAAACAATCACAATCGGGAAACTCGTCAACGAAAATCTTGCTATCGTTGAGGAAGAAAGTGCAGTGGTAGGCTCAACAGATGAAATGAAAAAACAACATGGCATTTACATAGAAACAAATTATGCATTCAACAATGCGATGCGGTATGATATCAGTGATCAAACCACCCATTGGCTGGCTGATACAACTTATACTTCACAGGTAAATTATAGTTATCAAACTCCTTGCTGGTTACAGGTATTTCCGGAAAAAGTGAAAGCAGTTGATTTACTGCCGGGAAAAATTTTCACTTCAGTGCGCACTTATGAATTATTGATGGATAGTTATGACCGTGAACGCAGGGGGTTGTTTATTCGAAGGATGTACAGAACAGTAGCGCCATGGACAACTGCCAATCCAATTTTCATGCACCTCGTCAGTAAAAATGATGAAGAAGTAAAGACTGCTATTGACCAATGTGCGGCCACCGGTTATGAAGCTTTGATATTAAGTTTCGGCAGCCATTGCAATATGGAAGACACATCATTTCAAAATATTCAAAACTGGAAATCACTGGCTGAATATGCGCATAGCAAACATATCCTGATTGGAGGTTATTCATTATTCAGTTCAAGAAGAATCAGTGATTCTGATGATGTGATTGACCCATTAACAGGGAAACCTGATGCTGCAGCATTTTTTGGACATGCACCTTGCCTTGGAAGCAAATGGGGATTGACCTATCTTGATAAACTAAAATATTTTATCAGCGAAACTGGCTTTGACATTTTTGAAAATGATGGGCCATATCCTGGTGATGTTTGTGCATCAACAACACATCCGGGTCATAAAAATGTTGATGACAGCCAGTGGAAACAAATGGAATTACAAAAGGGTTTTTACCATTGGTGTTGCGAACATGGCGTGTATGTGAATGCACCAGACTGGTATTTTTTAGATGGTACCAACAAGATTGCACTTGGTTACCGCGAAGTGAATTTTTCTTTACCAAGAAGTGAACAGAAAATTTTAAACCGTCAAAATATTTATGATGGTTTATGGGAAAAAACACCCTCCATGAGCTGGGGTTTTGTTCCTCTTACCAAATATCAGGGAGGTGACTCAAACGCAGTGCTGGAGCCACTTTCAGCACATTTGAATGATTACAGGCAACTGATGGTGCAATACTATGGTGCAGGTGTGCAAGCCTGTTACCGGGGCCCGAGATTGTATGATACAGACAGCACAAAGCAACTCGTTATTCATACCATTCAATGGTATAAAAAATACCGGGAGATATTAAATTCTGACATCATTCACCTGCGTCGTGCCGATGGCCGTGACTGGGATGGATGTATGCATGTCAATCCACAATTAAAAACTAAAGCTTTCGTCATTTTATTCAATCCGCTGAAAGAAAAGATCTCGAGGACTATCAATATTCCGTTGTATTATTCAGGTCTTATTTCAAAAGCAATGATCAGTTGTGAAGGTAGCGCTGCAAAATCTTATACACTAAACAGGAACTATGAAGCAACAGTAAGTTTCACCATCAACCCTGAAAGCTATACTTGGTTTGTGGTTGAATAAAATGTTATCATAATTCAAAAACAAAATACACATTATTGATTTTTTATTCTATAGTTCATGAAACACAACCGGTCATCATGTATTCAACCAAAACTTAACGCTTCTTTAAACAGAGTTTTATTGCATCAAATTAGCTTTGTAAAATGAAGTACCGCTGGCTATTTGCCATTTTATTTGCAACATCATCTTTATCCGCTCAAAACATTACAGGCGTTTGGCGGGGCACTTTTCATTCAGGAATTGGACCATTTTCTCAAACATATAAATACGAAGTTCAGATTGATCAACTCCCCAACAATTCATTGAAAGGAGTAACTTACTCTTACCTGACTACTGTGTTTTATGGCAAAGCAAGTTTCCAGGGAATTTGGTTTCCTAAATCCAAAAATGCAATTGTCAAAGAATTGAAATTAATAGAACTCAGGATGGCGCAGGGCAGTGATGCATGCGCAATGACGTGCAACCTTATTTATTCAAAAGATGGCAACAAGGAAACGCTGCAGGGAACTTTCACAAGTGTAAACACTGATACAAAGGCAGATTGTGGCTCAGGCACTGTTTATCTCGAAAAAGAGTTAGAATCAGATTTTCATAAAGAAGATTTTTTATTAAAGAAAAGCCCTACAACAACACCTCCATCTAAAAATAAAATAATACCCAATACAGCAACAAAAACCGTTACCAACACTATAACAAAAACTAATGCAAAGAAATTACAAAACGCCTTAGGTGTTCCGGATGATGGTGTTGTTGGGCCAAAAACAATGACTGCATTAAAAAAGAAACTACCTGATTTTAATGATAAACTTGATCTCAATAATACAACTCAGGTGAATAAACTGATTGACCAGATAAAAAAGGCAAATACATCAACTGCTCAAAAAACTATTACCCAAAAGCCACAGGTACAAAACAAGGTTCAACCGCCTGTTGCGAATAATAAAGACTCAGTGGTTAAAACACCCGCCAATCCATCAGCGCAAACAAAGGTTTCACCAGTACCTGAAAAGAAAAATATTCCTGTGCCCGATGTAATTAAAAAAAGAAGTAACCCATTATTAAAAACGATAACAACCAATTCACCTGATATTAAAATTGAGCTGTATGATAATGGGGAAATAGATGGTGACACAATCACTGTTTATGACAACAACAGGGTGATTGCGTGGAAACAGGGATTGACTAAGAATCCTATTACTTTAAATATCAAAGCCGATACGGAAAACCCGGTGCATGAATTTGTAATGGTAGCCGATAATCTTGGTTCTATACCACCCAATACTGCACTGATGATTATTACTACTGGCGGAAAAAGGTATCAATTGTTTGTATCAAGTGATACTCAAAAAAATGCAAAGGTGATTATAGAATATGAGCCTTAATAAATTTTAATCCATGTTATTTTATTTTTGCATTGCAGCATGGATTTTCAAAACAGCATTGTATTTGCCAGACAACTTGATGAACAGGATACACGCAAGCTTTTCAGGACTAATTTTTTTTTAATTTCACAGCATAAAGAGAAAGATGCTATTTATTTAACCGGCAACTCTCACCGACTTCAACATAAAACAACAAAAGGAGAGATTAATTAAATATTGATTGATTGGAAAACACCTGGTGAAGAAAGACATACTAAGGCAAAGATACCTTTGAAGCATTATCACAACTTGCTTACCTGCATTTTATTTTGAACGACATCAATTAAAAAAATAATTCAAGCGCCATTGAAATCATTACACCATTTAATGAAACCGAACGTGACTGACAGATGCCAATGCTGATGTATTAAAAACAGCAAAGCTATTTATGTTGAAGGTGTTTTATGTGATTGAAGTGAACTCAATTTTATCCATATTGCACCAGTGCCTTTGCATAAAATTGATGAAGATATTTTTTTTATGTTGGTGAAATCATTGATAGGATTGTTACAGGAAAATACCTTTGTAAATACAAAAAGTATTTAAGCAGGTTGTATTTTTTCAATTGATTAATGAAAGCAACTATTGCTTGCCTGTTTCTTCATTTTTATTCATCCTACTACAACGGTTTTTCCATTCTTCACGAAATTTCATTTTTTCTTCATCACTCATATATTTCCATTTCTCCCGCCACGATGGATCACCACCTCGCCACATCCTGTGCCTTCTACCCGGGCCACCCCGGAAACCGCCAAATAATATCCTCGATAAAACAAGTAATCCAAGTGACTGTAAATAATTAAGTGATGACGCATGAATAGCATGAGGCATAATTGCATTCCATAATAACATCACTATTAATCCTGCAAGTAATATCAGTGGCAGGATTAATAGCGGAAAAGGGAACCTTCTTCTGTAGTTTGTCATAAATTTTAGTTTAATAGTTTATAAATTCATTATACAAATCTTCAAGTCGTTTGCGCAGGTAAAGAACTGCATACCGCTTTCTTGAAATTATAGTTTTTAATTTTTCATGTTGTAAGTCCGCTATCTGCTGCAAGGTCTTTTCTTCAAATTCATTCAAAATAAATACCTCTCGCTGGTTGGCCGGCAATTCATCTAAGGCACTCATCAGCGTTTCCCAAAACATTTGTTGCAATTCTTTTGTGTCTTTGTTCTCATCATCTGCAAGGAAAAAATCAATCATATTCAACCCATCCTCGTCATCACTGACAAAATAGTCCAGGCTGTCTTCTTTTTTTCTACGATATTGATCTGTGATTTTATTGCGTGCCACCCTATATAACCAGCCACTCATACTATCAATATTTTCCAATGATGGCTGATTGCTCAACTGGTACCAAACGTCCTGTAAAATATCCTCTGCATCTTCTTTTGTAGGCACCCTGCTCCGGATGAAAGCAAATAATTGTTGCCCATACAATTTAATCGTCTGTATAATATTATTTTTTCTTAAGGCCATTTCAGCCATGCCTGCCATTTAACGAGGAAGACGGATGAAAATAAAATTTACTTTACAGAAGTTGATATTTTTTTATAGCAATGGAAAAATCCAAAGCATTTTAAAAATGAAATTGTGGTAAGAAAATTTTTTTTGTAATGAAAAATAAATAACAATAAATGTGATTACATAAAATTGAATATTTTATTTCAACTGGTAAGCAACAATTGAGTTTTTCCAGAAGGTAGGCACATACACAATTTTATTTTTTGTATCATAACCAATATCAGCCGAATTAATGTTTTCTTTTCTTGTATCAACCATTAATTGCTTTTCTCCTTTTCCGTTCACATAATAAATTGCGCCAGTCCAGCAGGAAACAATAAAGTCATTACCTGAAACATTTTCTATTCCGTCGGTGCTTTCATCCAGACCATCAGCCAGTCTCACTAAAGATTTATCCGGATTTGTCTTAAAAACGGTTCCTGCATCAAGAAAATAAAGTGCATGGTCATGCCATAAAACTCCATTGGGACCTTTTAAATTGTCAATATAAATTTTGGGTTGATCATTTTCAATTCTGTATATCCTCTCATTCTTTGAATCAGACACCCATATCACACCATCACTGTCAACAGAAACATCATTCAATCCCGCAGAATCACTCACTTCTATTCTTTTTTCTACAGTTGCATTTTGAATATTAATTACTGCAATGCCTGTAACATCTGCCACATATAATTTACCATCATACATCCCAATTCCTTTTGGTGAATTTAAACCTGTCACCCAATCAACAGCAATAATTTTTCCATCTAATCCCACTTTACCTATTGAACCATTGCCATCCATTGCCCAGGGATCTGTACCATTAATATTTGAAACATATAAAACATGGTTGCCACCATCAAAGAAAACAGATTCCGGAACTTTTAATAAGGTATCAGTTTGCCACAATTTTGTGAGCGAATGCTGCGCTTTGGGGCTGTTACAACTCCACATCCCGACAGCAACCATGAGTAAATAAGTAAGTTTCATATCAGCAGGTTTTAATAAAGATATGCAGATAAATTTTTTGTATGAATTTAATATTTGAAATTTACAACCATCACTTGTATGTAATAGATTGCAACAATTTTTTCTCAATAAAAAACATCCTGTATGCAAATAAAAATTCCATTGTATATGTTGTTTAGTGCAACATTAGTTTTAGCAAGTTGTGGCAGCCATGAACCAATAGCTACTACACAAAATACTGATTCAACAAAACTACCGCCTGTAGAAAAACAAGCGCCAAATTCAAATTATAAACCTGCATTTGAAGGACAAACAAGGATTGCAGGTGCAAAAACCACAACGCCATTTAAAGTAGATGAGTTAGTAACCAAAATGGGTGAACCCTGGGCTATAGTACCGATGAATGATGGCAGGTTTATGATTACATTTAAAAAAGGCTACATGGAAATCCATGATGCAGACGGGAAACCTGTAAAAAAAATTACCGGGTTTCCTGCAGTTGATGATGACGGACAAGGCGGTTTACTCGATGTCGCATTCGATCCTGATTTTAATAACAACAAAATAATTTACTGGTCATTCTCTGAGCCCCACGGCTCAGCCAATTGTACTGCAGTTGCTAAAGGAAAACTCAATGAAACTGCAGGCAAAGTGGAAGATGTAAAAGTTATTTTCCGTGCTTTACCGGCATTAAAAAGCGACCTGCATTTTGGTTCACGCCTCATATTTGATAAAGACGGAAACCTCTTTGTCAGTGCTGGTGAAAGATCAATTCTTGAAGGCAGAGCACAAGCTCAAAAATTAGAAGCAGGGCTTGGAAAAATTTTTAAGATTACCACCGATGGCAACCCAGCACCGGGCAATCCATTCATCAACACACCAGGTGCAGTGCCACAAATTTATAGTTATGGCCATCGCAACCCGCAGGGCCTTGATATCAATCCTGCAACAGGTGAATTGTGGGAAGCAGAGTTTGGGCCAAGAGGTGGTGATGAAGTGAACATTATTCATGCAGGAAAAGATTATGGATGGCCCATTATTACTTATGGCATTGAATATAGTGGTGAAAAAGTCGGTGATGGCATCCAACAAAAAGAAGGACTTGAACAACCGGTTTATTATTGGGATCCTGTTGTATCGCCAAGCGGAATAGTTTTTTATAATGGAGATGCAATTCCGGAATGGAAAAATAATTTGTTCCTTGCCTGCTTAAGCGGACAGCATATTTGCAGGCTGGTAATAAAAGATAATAAAGTGGTAGGTGAAGAAAGATTACTGACTGATAAGAATAAACGTTTTCGCGATGTTGCTTACAGCAACCAAATGCTATACGCAATCACTGATGATGGATGTTTGTATCGCATCAGTAAACAATAAAAAAAAGCAGCAGATAAAATTCATTTGTCTGCTGCTTTTTTTATCTGGATATTATAATTGTCAATTGGACGAATATTATTATTGTTTGAAAAAATTTGCAGACTTTACAGTATTATTATCTGAAACTGTTATCACATAAGACCCTTTCGGAAGCACAGCTACGCTCATTTTATATACATTATTTATTTCAATGTTTTGGGAGATAAAAGAATTACCCTGCATATTAGCAATACGAACTATATATTTCCCTTTTGGAATATTTTTTAGCATAATAAAATCTGTAACCGGGTTAGGAGAAAATTGCAATGATTGAATAATTATGTTTTTCTTATTCTGTAAAAATCCGGTAGCCAGCTCATGAGCGCCTATATCAATTGTACCTACTTTTCTATTGTTGCCAAAATAATCAACAGTACCCCACTCTCCCATGTCATCTCCAACAATAGCAGAAGGATCGCCCTGACCAATACATGGTGAACTACTTTGAATATGCAGGTCGGGATATACAGCATTGTTGCCACTAATGCCTTCATTAACAAATAGTGGATTTCCATATTGATCTTCTGTTGCAAAACCAAAACTGTTAGATGATTGATAACTGTTAAATGAAGAATAATTATAGTTTGTTCCGTTTATTTTAAACTGATATGTCAGGCCTGAACCGTTTGCATTGCCTTTGCAATACCATTGATTATAATTCATGGTAAGGTTAGAGATTACAGCATTGGCATCTGAATTGATCATTGCAGTATTGCTTGATCTTGCATAAAAAATATTATCATTGATTTTAACATCCTGCATATTATCAATCACCAGTTCTGCCCATGCAGAAAACTTAACACTGGTACCACTAACATCACCATCTCTTTTACCACCCCTGTTATTATAAAAACAAGTATTGTTAACCACTAATGCATTCTGCAATTTTCCTTTATAATTTCCGATTTTCAAGCCTGCGCTACGGCAATTATAAATAAGATTATTTCGAACAGTTATATCCTGAGTTTCATAAGTAATGGATGAAGGATCATTCTCAGCACTTATCTCAATACCATAATCACCATCATGTATCAGGTTGCGTTCAATCAATACAGATTTTCCTCCATCCACATAAATGCTGGCGCCTTCAGCATAAGGACTTTGGTTTTCATAAAATGTATTGTTGGCAATTGTTCCGTTTCTTGCCTGGTCAATGCTTGTGTTGCTGTTTTCACCTTCAAACCCGATTACATCAATTCCAATATTAGTATTATCGTGTATAATATTATTTGTTGCGCTGAAACCATCAATGTTTGAATTGAAAGAACATACTTCACTGAAGCCTGTGACATTATCATGAAATTCGCAATCATGTATATTGATATTTTGTATAGCCGCAGTGCTTCTTCCATACACAATAAACGGTTGAGAATTTTTACTTGATGTTGGTTTTTTATTAGGATTCGTATTCCAGTTGATTGCTGTGAAAACACAATTTTTTATTTCGATATTTTGCATGGCATAGCTTCCTGAAGAATTGATGAGTAAACCCTGGGCATTGTTTTTTGCATTGTCTCTCGTAAATGTAAAACCATCAATAATGATATTGCTGAAGTTGGTAATCTGCAAAACAGGTGCAGCAGATGCACCAATTGATTTTAAATAGACTGTTCCACTTCCATTTTTTTGTAAAGTAATTTTTGCAGATGAAGTACCTGAAAATTTCCAGGTAAGATTTTGTTTGTAAGTACCTGGCGCTACCAAAATAATATCACCTGGCGACGATGCTGTATTCAACGCTTTTTGTACAGTTAAAAATGGTGTAGAAGCCGATGTGCCGTTATTAGCATCATTACCTGTGGACGCATTTACATAATAGGTAGTTGCAAACGAAAATTGCAATGATAACACTGATAAAAATGTTACCAATACAGCGATTTTGTAGTGGTTTGTAAAGTTTTTCATGATGTCTGTTTTATGAGAAATGAAACCAAATATAATATTTTTTGAAAGTTTATGAAGAAAAATGAAAGATTTTGAAAGATAAAATAAATTTCTTTATTTTTGTTTCTACAAAACACAATGAATGTCTTTTCTTAAACTCGACGAAAAATATCTCCGTCAGAAGGGTGCACAACTAACAGCTTCAGAGATTGCCGGCCAGCCCCAATTATGGGAAGCTACACATCAATTATTCCTGGAGCATATAAAAAAGTTGCAGCAATTACTTTCGGAAGCTTATTCAGAAATTGATAATATTATCCTGACCGGCGCAGGCACCAGCGCTTTTATCGGGCTTTCACTCGAAGGTGTTTTTTTCAGGCAAGCAAAAATTCAAACAAGGGCTATTCCTACCACTCATATTGTTTCGCATCCACAGGATTATTTTAATGATGAACAGGTTTCATTAGTGGTTTCTTTCGCAAGAAGCGGCAACAGTCCTGAAAGCTGCGCAGCGATTGAATTGGCAGATAAGTTTTCAAAAAAATGTTTTCATATAATTATCACCTGCGATGCAAATGGAGCATTGGCACATCTTAAAACAATCAATCCAAGATATGTTTTTGTTTTACCTGCAACAGCCAATGATAAAAGTCTTGCAATGACCGGCAGCTATTCTGCCATGTTATTATCAGGACTGATGATTGCATATATCCATCATCCTGCATTTATAAAAACACAACTTCAATTCATCAAGAGGGCAGCACAAAATATTTTATCAGGAGAATTAGAAACCATCAGTGAAATAGCAGCGAAAGATTTCAAACGTGCAGTATTTCTCGGTTCAGGAAATTTATTGGGCACAGCAACAGAAGCTGCTTTAAAATTACAGGAGCTTACCAATGGAAAAATTATTTGCAAACAGGATAGTTATCTTGGCCTGAGGCACGGGCCTAAAGCAGTAATTAATGAACAAACCCTTGTAGTATATTTTTTAAGCAGTGATGATTATGTTAGGAGATATGAAGAAGACCTCATCAACACTATGAAAGATGGCAATCATGTAATGCTTTGTCTTGCCGTTGGTGATGGCAATGCAATGATGCCAAATACAGATGAAAAAATTAGCTTTGGAATGACAGGTGAAAAAATCCACGAAGATTTTTTACCTGTGTGTTCAATCATTGCTGGTCAGTTACTAGGTTTTTACAAAAGCATTCAATTGGGACTTTCACCTGACAATCCATCTGTGAACGGTGCAATTTCAAGGGTGGTGCAGGGCGTAAATATTTACCCGGTTGAAACAAAAAAACAACCGACAACAATTGAATGATTTTTTATACAATATTTATTTCTCAAAACGAACTGCTTCATTTGAAAAAAAAATTAAACGTGATAAAGAATAAAAATAATAAATCACATTCCACCCAATTTGATGTTTTGGTTGTAGGTGAATTAAACATTGACCTCATCTTAAACGGACTTCAGCAATTTCCTGAAGTAGGTAAAGAAATACTGGCTGACAATATGATTTATACACTTGGGAGCAGTGCAGCCATATTTGCTTCAAACCTAAGCGCACTGGGCGTTTCAGTGAATTATTGCGGCTGTATTGGCAATGATGATTTTGGTAAAAAAATAATTGTAGATCTGGAATCAAAAGGAGTGGGAACAGAAAATATTATTCAAACTAATCATGTTAAAACAGGTATTACCGTCGCATTCAATTTTGACCAGCAACGCGCTATGGTCACATACCCTGGTGCCATGAATGAATTGAATGAAAATGATATTACTGATGCCATGTTAAGCAATGCAAAACACCTGCATGTCAGCTCCATGTTTTTGCAACCTGCATTAAAGCCTGGCCTTCCAAAATTGTTTAAAAGGGCAAAAGATCTTGGGTTGACCACTTCGTTGGATCCACAATGGGATACAACTGAAAAATGGGAAAGCGATTGGAAAACATTATTAGCATTTGTAGATGTGTTCTTGCCAAACATTGAAGAACTCAGGAACATAACTAAAAAACAAAATGTTGATGAAGCTGTAGCAACCCTCAAAGATTTTGCAAATATGATTGTTGTGAAAAAAAGTGTGGAAGGCGCTTCAGCATTTTACAAAAATGAAATAACAAATCAACCTGCATTTATCAATCATGAATTTGCTGATGCCATTGGTGCAGGCGACAGTTTTAATGCAGGCTTTATCCGTGAATTTATTTTTGATAAATCATTAAAACAATGCACTGAACTTGGCGCTGTTTGTGGCGCTATCAATACTACAGCTCATGGTGGCACTACAGCATTTACCGACCTGGCTTCGATAAAAAAAATTGCCCTGAAAAAATTTAATTACATTTTACAATGACGATGAAAGAAAAACTTGCAGGATACACAAAAGCAGGTAAGGCATTACTGGCAGTTAATTTCTACAATTTCGAAACATTAAAAGGTTTGTTGCTTGCAGCAAAAGTTACCAACAGCAGTTTGATTTTACAGCTAAGTGAAAGTTCATTACACTATCTCGGCATCAAACCATCAATTGCAATGGCAAGAGCCATGCTGAAAGAATTTGATGTAGAAGGATGGGTGCATCTTGATCATGGCAGTAGTATTGAAATCATACAACAATGTCTTGATGCAGGTTTTGACAGTGTCATGATTGATGCCAGTGAAAGACCTTTTGATGAAAATGTACGCATCACAACAGAAGCTGTAAAGATTGCAGCAACATACAATGCAAATGTTGAAGCTGAACTGGGATATATTGCAAAGCTCAACCAGTCTCAGGAATTTGAACCTACCCGTGCATCGGATGCCAAACGTTTTGCAGAAGCAACTGGTATTGATGCACTGGCAATAGCCATCGGCAATGCACATGGCTTTTATAAAGAAACGCCCAGGTTAAGATTGGACAGGTTAGAAGAAATACGCGCTGAAGTTTCCTGTGCACTGGTATTACATGGCAGCAGTGGCATACCTGAAGAACAATTGCAGGAAGCCATTCGCAAGGGCATCAGTAAAATCAACCTGGCAACGGAAACAAAAAATACTTTCATGAAAAGGTTGCAATCATTGCTGGCAGACAATGATGAAATTGATTTGCGCAAAGTGTTTCCAAAAGCAATTGATGCAGTAAAGGATTTGATAGTAAGAAAACTTGAAGTGATTAATATTTAGATGGTGAATGATTCACCATGTTGTTCATTTTTTAAGAAGTTCCGTTTTGCTTCTTTTTTATTATTTTAAAAAACGGTCTATGTTATGAAAAAGATACTGGTTGCCTGCGCATTTATTTTCACACAACATTCTTTTGCTCAAACAAAAACCGAAAATATTTTATTAAGAAATTATCGCCCGGTATCAATTTATAAAACACCAACAGCCGATATAAAGAAAGCTGCATTTCCTGTGATTGATATGCATTCACATGATTATATGCAAACTCAAAAAGATATTGATGAATGGGTAAAACTGATGGATAAAATGAATATTCAGACAACAATGATATTTACTTATGAAACAGGAAAAGGGTTTGACAGTGCAGTAGAAAAATACAGTAAATATCCTGGCAGGTTTGAGCTCTGGTGTGGTTTTGATTATACTGGTTATGGCACACCGGGTTGGCAAAAACATGCAGTAGCAGAATTGGAAAGATGTTACAGGAAAGGCGCTAAAGGCGTGGGTGAATTAGGTGATAAAGGTGATGGTGAATTATATTCAAAACCAACACCGGGAAAGGGTTTGCATATTGATGACCCGCAGATGAAACCTTTGCTTGAAAAATGCGCAGCATTGCATTTACCCGTCAGCATTCATGTAGCGGAAGATGAATGGATGTATGAAACACAAGACAGCACAAATGATGGTTTAATGAATTCATCTAAATGGCATGTGGATATGAATCAACCGGGAAAGCTTGGCCATGATGCATTGATAAAATCTCTGGAAAATGCAGTGCGTGAAAACCCTGCAACAATTTTTATTGCCTGTCACCTGGCCAATTCCTGTTCTAATTTGAAAGTGCTTGCCGATATGCTGGATAAATACCCCAACCTGTATGCTGATATTGCAGCGCGGTATGCCGAGATTGCACCTGTGCCAAGATATGCTGCAGCATTTATTACAAAATACCAGAACAGGTTGTTGTATGGCACAGATAATGATCCTGAGGAACACATGTATTTAACAACATTCAGGATTTTGGAAAGTGCTGATGAACATTTTTATGAAATAGGTTTGTTCACTTATCACTGGCCTTTATATGGATTGAACCTACCAAAAAATGTATTGAAAAAAATATACAGGGCCAATGCGGAAAGAATTTTGAAATATTATAAATAACGTTTGTGCTACATCATAATTTAGAATCAGCATGATTTTATTATGAACATATAAGAGTGAAGGCACAAAAAATATTTTTTGAGATGAAGAAAACAATAGTAACTATTTTAAGCTGGTGCAGCATTTGCATTGCATCAGCACAAAGCATTATTACAAACAATAATTTAAAGATTGAAGTGAACGATGAACTTCAAACAAAAATCAATTCAACTTTCGCTCTTGCAAAACAATTGACAGATCATTTTTCTTCGTCTGAATATATCGTTACAAAATATTTTACTGCAAAAAATTTCCATCTTACCAAAAAAGAAAAAACAAATTTTCATGATGCAGTCGGTGATGGTACAGAATGGATTTTTTTTGGTTTAGACAACACCAATCATATTGAAAAAATCATTTCAATAAAGACTTATAAAAATTTTTCTGACGCTGCTTATTTCTATGTACAATACATCAATAAAAGCAATAAAGACTTACCAATAATAAAATGGGTAAATAATGAATATCATGTTTTACCATCGAATGACACAACAAAATTCTGGAGTTTCCAGGGCAGTTCAAATTCTGACAGACGCGATTGGATTTTAAAAGTGAACCCGGGATTTTATAATAAAAATTTTATGGGGATGAACGCATCTGATTATGGCGGTGGCATACCGGTAATTGATCTCTGGCGTAAAGATGCAGGGATAGCAGTGGGCAATACTGAAGCTGTTGCCAAACTCATTGCTATGCCAATAGATTTTGATCAATATGCTTCAACTGCAACAATGGGTGTGCAATATGAATATCCGGAAACTGAAATTCTGAAGCCCAATGATACACTCAAAACTTTTGAAACGTTTGTGAGTGTGCATCAGAAAGATTGTTTTGCTACTTTAAGAACTTTCGGAGAATTCATGCAGACAAAAGGTATCAGGCCTGCACCGGAAGAACCATCTGCTTATGAACCTATATGGTGTGCATGGGGATATGAAAGAGATTTTACTTTACAGGAAATATTAAACACACTACCAAAAGTAAAAGAGCTCGGCATAAAATGGGTTGGCCTTGATGACGGATACCAGCAGGCTGAAGGCGATTGGCATACCAATAAGGAACATTTTCCGGGTGGCGATGCACAGATGAAAGCATTTGTTGACAGCATTCATGCACAAGGAATGAAAGCAGTGTTGTGGTGGGCACCCATGATTGCTAACCCTGATAGTAAGCTATTACAAAAATATCCGGATATCATTGTAGAACAAAAAAACGGTGCACCACAATTTGTAACCTGGTGGAATGCATATTATTTATCACCCACAGACAGCATAGTGATAGAAGAAACAAAAAATAATGTAAAGCTTTTTATGCATGACTGGGGCTTTGATGCATTGAAATTAGATGGCCAGTATATGAATGCAGTGGCACCTGATTATGGTGATCATAATCTTGATTATCCAGAACAAAGTTTTGAAAAAATGCCTTCTTTGTTTGATACAATTTTCACTACTGCAAGAAAAATAAAACCCAATGCAGTGATAGAATTTTGTCCTTGTGGCGATGTTATGAATTTGTATCACATGCCTTATACCAACCAGTTTGTAGCCAGCGATCCGGAAAGTAGCTGGCAGGTCAGGCTGAAAGGGAAAGTATATCATGCATTGATGCCAAACACAGCATATTTTGGTGACCATGTGGAACTAACCGATACAAAACAGGATTTTGCATCACAGGTTGGAGTGGGTGCAGTGCCGGGAACAAAATTTGTTTATCCTGCTACAGGCGTAAAGAGTAAAGATGAAAATTTATTGACACCAGAAAAAGAAAAGCTCTTTAAAAAATGGTTGGATATTTATAAAGATAAAATGCTGAGCACAGGTGTTTATCATGGAGAATTATATGACATAGGATATGATTATCCCGAAACACATTGCATAGAAAAAAATGGTGTGATGTATTACGCTTTTTTTAATCCTGATTTTAATGGTACAATAAATCTGAGAGGATTAAACAGTAATAAAAAATATACAGTAACAGATTATTTCAATCATTTAAATTTTGGAACTGTTGATGGAAGCAAGCCAGATATGAAAGTTGCCTTCAAACATTTTCTCATGATAGAAGTAAAAGAAAAATAATTCCGGCGATAATTTCATTTCAACATTACCTACTCATTTTTAATCCAAGAAATTTTTATGTTCTTTGTGTATTACTATGGCAAAGCTGGTATTAAATACAGAAGGTTTTGAAGACAATTATTTTACAGGAACCCGCATGTTGGGCATCATCTCACAATTAAAGGGATATCGCTTTTGCTGGCAGGTAAATGCACAACTACAATATGACTTTCGTTTATGCGCAGATGCAGAAGTGCAAACAAGGAAAAAAAACCGCAACTATTTTTTTCAGGTATATCAATATTATGAACCAGGCATTCAAATGGTACATTCCATATATGAAAACCAGTTTGAAGGCGAATACCTGGTAGCAGAATTAAAACACTTTGATTTTTTGTGGCTGATTAAAGCTGATATAATTTCTGAAGAAGAATTTTCTGATCTGCAACAAAACCTGAAAACAATTTCCGGCGTACAACTTGTAACAGAATTAATGTTGGAGAAAATTAAAAACAAAGAAAATTTAATTTTATAGTTATGAATATTCCTGAAGGCTGGTCCGAAAAAGACAACACTTTGTATCGCAAATTTGAATTCAAAGATTTTTCCGAAGCGTTTGCATTTATGGTGCGTGTTGCTATTGAAGCGCAATGCATGGACCATCATCCATTCTGGCAAAATGTTTATAATAAAGTTGAGATAACTCTATCTACACATGATGCAGGAAATATCGTTACTGAAAAGGATATACAGCTTGCACAAAAGATCAACAGTTTATTTTAAACAATACATTTTAAAGACTAATTATCCGGCATCACTCTATGCCGAAAATGAACAACCATTGTATCAAAACCGTACACCATTATCTCTAACTCTTTTTCTAACTTATTGCTCCTCAATGAATGAGACATTTGGTATATCTTTCTTATATTTCTGATAATCTTAAAATAATAACAGCATGATTGAACTTCAGCATCTTTCAAAGTGGGTAACTGTTGGTGGCTCCAGGACATATTTATTAAAAGACATTAATCTTAAAATTAATCAGGGTGAATTTGTTTCAATAATGGGGCCTTCCGGTTCTGGTAAATCCACCTTGCTAAACGTGATTGGCATGCTGGATGAATTTAATGAAGGTGAATATTCTTTCTTTGATGAAGCAGTGCATAAACTGAAAGAGAAGCATCGTTCTCAATTATATAAACAATATATAGGTTTTGTTTTCCAGGCATATCATCTAATAGATGAATTGACTGTTTACGAAAACATTGAAACACCGTTGATTTATCAAAACTCAAAGTCATCAGAAAGAAAAGCGATTGTTGCAGATATTCTCGACAGGTTTAATATAGTTGGCAAAAAAGATCTATTTCCAACACAGCTTTCAGGTGGCCAGCAACAATTGGTTGGTATTGCTAGGGCATTGGTGGCAAAACCAAAATTAATATTGGCAGATGAACCAACAGGAAACCTTAATTCAAAGCAAGGTACTGAGATCATGGATTTATTTACTGAGTTGAATAAAGAAGATGGCGTAACCATTATCCAGGTTACGCATTCTGAAAAAAATGCCGAATACGGCTCCAGGATTATTAATTTATTAGATGGCAGAATTGAACCATAATGAAGATGAACATGATAAGAAAACCCATATTGGCATTGATTGCTTTTTTAATTTGTAATACAACAAAAATTTTCGCACAAACTGATACGCTTTCCTATCAGAAACTTAACCTGCACCAGTGTTTACAAATTGCTTTGCAGCAAAATGATGTGGTTCAACACCAGGAAATAACTTCAGGTATTGCAAAATCTGAATGGCAGGGATCAAAAGGAGATATGATTCCAACATTGAATGGAGATATCGTTCATGGTATTAATACCGGGCGCAATATTGATCCTTATACAAACACTTATTCCAACCAAACTACCAAATTTGGGAACTATGGTTTAAACTCAAGCATCACCATATTCAATGCATTTGCTGTACAGAATAATATCAAGCAAAATAAACTGGCTTATGATGCCAGCAGGTTTGAAGTACAGAATCAAAAAGATGCTATAGCCTTACAAGTGATATTGGCATATCTCCAGGTATTGACCAATGAAGATTTGTTGGCAGTAGCAAAACAGCAGTCAGAAGTTTCTGCCAAACAGGTTGACCGATTGAATATTTTAAATAAAGATGGAGCCATTGCGCCGGATCAATTATTTGATTTAAAAGGTGAATATGCCGGCAACCAGTTAACACTTGCAAATGCAGCTAATGCATTGGAGACAGCCAAAATTTCACTGGCAGGTTTATTGAATATTCCTTATAATAAAAATATGGAAGTTGAAAGGTTAGCTTTGTCAGATATAGATGAAAATATTGTAACCAATGCAGATTCAATTTATCAGTCTGCATTAAATAATCTTGCTGTTATCAAAGCAGCAGAGTTGAGAAACAAAAGTGCTATATATGGTGTAAAAACTTATCGCTCTCAAAGCTATCCTTCATTATATATCAATGGCGGCTTGTTTACCAATTATTCAAGCAGCGCTACAACGCAACAGTATTTGGGCACAACTGAAATACAAACCAATAACTATGTTTTGAATGGAACTGATAAATTGCCTTTATATGTGCAACAGGATAATTATATCAGCAGGAAAATAAGATACAATGACCAGATCTCTAATAATTTTAATAGCTCCATTAGTATTGGCATTAGCATCCCTCTGTTAAATAATTTCAGGAATAAAACTCAAATTAAAGTTGCAAAAATGCAGCAGAAAGATGCTGAAATAACATTAACTGCAACAAAAACAAAACTGCAGCAAAATATAGAGCAGGCATCAGCAAATGTTACATCTGCCCGGTTGAGATATGATGCATTAACCGACCAGGTAAATGCATATAAAGAATCTTTCCGAGTGGCGGAAATAAAGTTTAATGCCGGAGTGATTACATCAGTTGATTACCTGATTGCAAAAAATAAAGTTGATCAGTCTGATTTTAACCTGATCATTGCCAAATATGATTATGTATTGCGATCAATGGTATTAAATTATTATAGTGGTAAACTCACTTTTTAAAACATTGAATAAAAAATATTTTTTATTATTGTTGTCTGACTAAATATAATAACCCTTTGCCTTTCAAGACCTCATTCGCCTATGGCGGACTTAAAACCCTTACTGGCAAATGGTTTCAGCTATTTTGAATAATTTTATTCGGTCAACAATGATTTTTTTATAACATAAAGATCTCCTCCATTGGAAATCAAAAAAGGCTGTTTCATCAACAGCCTTTTAGTTATAAATCAAATAAAATATTATTCTTTAATTATTGGCATTGTATAAGTATTTGTACCAGCTTTTACTTTAATAATATAAGAGCCTTTTGCCAATCCTTGTGTATGGAAATAGATTTGTTGTACTCCGGCATTTAAAAGTCCTTTATCTGAATTAAGAACAATTTTACCATCGCGAGAAATCACCTGTAAATTCACTTTAGATGATGTTGTTAGATTTAATTCAATTGTTGCAACATCTTTAACCGGGTTAGGATAAACTCTCCACTGAACAATGTCTTTCAGGTTCAGTGCGATAACATTTGAATAATTTGCTTTCTCATCCAGGTCAACCTGTTTTAAGCGATAATAAGTTGTAGTAGTTCCAACACTTTTTAGATTATCATCAGTAAAAGTATAGTTCTTAACCTGAGATGAGTTACCGGCACCTTTTACAAAACCAATACTGGAAAAATTTCTTCCATCTTTACTCCTTTCAACATAAAAGCCTTTATTATTACTTTCTGTTGCAGTGCTCCAATTCAAATATGCTTTATTATCTTTTACAAAGCCACCAAAATTATACATACTCACTGCCAATACTTCACAGGATGTAAGAGAATTTTGCAGGTATGGAAAGATGAATAAAGTAACATCAAGTGAGTCACTGCCATCGGCATTTCTCCAGAAATCTGGTACAGGCATCCATGAGTTTCCATTATTGTCTTTTATATATTGAAATGCTTTATTGGCAGTGGCATGATTATCAGTTGCAACAATGGCAATTGAATCTTTCTTACCAGTTTTCCATTCAAAATTGCTATGATCAACGGAAACATAAAATTTGCCGGATGCTGGTACAGCTATTGGTGTGCCCAGCTTGAATTCAGTTAATTTACCATTTAAAACGTCCTGATGCACCTGGCTTAACGGTATAGAAACGGAAGATAGTAAAGTACCCGGTAATCCACTGGCATCATCATAAATTTTGAAAACAACATCTTTGTTTAGGTTTTCAGTTAATGTAGAATTAGCATAAGAAAAATAAACAAGCCCGCCTGAGATAAAATTGTAATCAGAACCATTTACATCAAAAAAATTAGCATCTTCCAATATGGTTGCATCCTTAGTGGCTGTTAGATTGTTTGTTCCCAAAACTGAACCACCACCGCGATAATCATAATAATATGCAGACCAACTGCCGGCATCATAAATATTTAATGTATCACATGAACCGTTAGGTGAACTATGACCGGAAATTCCTGTAAAAGGTTGAGGTACTACTTGTTTTAATTCTACATGTTGTGCATTAATTGTAGAAATAGCAAATAGCATTGCTAAAATAAAAAGTGTAGTTTTTTGTTTCATAAAAATTTCTTTGGTTACAAAAATATGCAGTGAATATATTACCTTATTATAATTTTTTTATTTTCTGCTGACATTTTTTCGTCTATTTGCCGTTGGCAAAAAATTTGAAGCACAACACAGATTATCATTTAACTATGCAAGAAAAAGAATTTACAGAGGACATTACGACAAAAAATGAAGATTTCGGCATAAACGCTGACGAAAATGCAGCCGGCACGACACATTTAAACAACCCGGTTGAAGAAGAAGATGTTGTTGCAAAGCTAAACAGCGATTTGCAGGAACAAAAGGATAAATACATACGTCTTGTTGCTGAATTTGATAATTTTCGTAAGCGGACTGCTAAAGAAAATATTGAGATCAGGCAAACTGCCGGCAGGGAAATAATAACATTTTTATTGGATATCCTTGATGATTGTGACCGGGCTGAAAATCAATTGGAAAAGTCAGGAGATATCAATCAATTCAGTGAAGGTGCGATGTTAATCTTTAATAAACTAAGAAAGACATTAGAATCTAAAGGGCTCAAACCAATGGAAAGCCTTAATACCGATTTTGATACTGAGAAGCATGAAGCCATCACTCAAATACCGGTAAACGAAAAAAATAAGCAGGGAAAAGTAATTGACGAAATTCAAAAAGGTTATTACCTGAATGACAAGATTATTCGCTTTGCAAAAGTTGTTGTAGGAAAATAAATTCTAAGAGGTAGTACCATCATGACTAAAAGAGACTATTACGAAATATTAGGTGTTTCAAAGAATGCTTCCGCCGAGGAGATCAAGAAAGCATACCGTAAAGTGGCAATGCAATATCACCCAGATAGAAATCCCGGTGATAAAACAGCAGAAGAAAAATTCAAAGAGGCAGCAGAAGCTTATGAAGTTTTAAGTGATCCAGACAAAAAAGCAAAATATGACAGGTATGGCCATGCTGCTTTTGCACCTGGCAGTGGTGGTTTTAGTGGTGGTCAGAATGTAAATATGGATGATATCTTCAGCCAGTTTGGAGATATTTTTGGTGATGATATATTTGGAAGCTTTTTTGGAGGTGGAAGAAGAAGCAGCAGTAGTGGAGCAAGAGCAAGGGGAGCAAGAGGAAGCAACTTACGTATCAAACTAAAATTGAACTATGAAGAATTAAGCAAAGGGGTTACAAAAAATATTAAAGTAAAAAAATATATACCCTGTGATACCTGCAGTGGTAGCGGCGCAAAAGATAAAGGCAGTATTCAAACCTGCAGCACCTGTGGTGGTAGCGGCCAGGTGAGAAAAGTAACCAGCACTTTTCTTGGCCAGATGCAAACAGTGACTACCTGTCCTACCTGTAATGGTGAAGGCAGCTCAGTAACCAGCAAATGTTCAGTATGTAAAGGTGAAGGCAGGGTATATGGTGAGGAAACTGTCAATATAAATATTCCTGCAGGCGTACAGGAAGGCATGCAGTTGAGCCTAAGCGGAAAAGGAAACTCAGGCGAACGCGGTGGCACTCCAGGCGACCTTATAATCTTGATTGAAGAAGAAGCTCATAAAGAATTACACAGGGATGGATTGAATGTAGCCTATGAATTACATATCTCTTTCCCCGATGCAGTGTTTGGCACTCAACTGGAAGTCCCTACTATTGATGGCAGAGCTAAAATAAAAATTCCTCCAGGCACGCAAAGTGGTAAAATATTCAGGTTAAAGGGCAAAGGATTTCCAGATGTCAATGGCTATAGTAAAGGCGATCAGTTAATTCATATCAATGTATGGACTCCCCAGAATATTACGCATGAAGAAAAAGAGATGCTCAATAAAATGAATAACAGCCCAAACTTTAAACCACAACCTGGGAAGAGTGAAAAAAGTTTTTTTGAAAAAGTGAAAGAAGTTTTCTCTTGACAATATAAATTTTTTTATAATGAAAGCCATTCAAATTGAATGGCTTTTTAATTTATGTTTTTTAACTTATCAAAAGGTGGTGGTTGCCTGTACACAGCAACGAGGCTTTTATTTTTATTATATAAAGCTATGAATGGGAAGTTGACTACATCATAAAAATACCGAACAACAAAATCTGTACCTTCTGTTCCGGCAATAATGTTCTTGTAGTTTTTTAGATGGTAATCATTTTCAAATTGTTTTACTTCACTTATATCAACATAAGTAACCAAAATAATCTGGTAATGTTTAAAACTCTGCATTTCCTGCAAAAGCGAGCTTATAAATTGCTTACAATGATCGCAGGTAGGAGAAAAATAAATCAACATTGAAGGCTCCCCCTTTTTAACTGATGAGGATTGAAAATGCGTTGCATTCGTCAATAACATTTCAAATCTGGGAAATTCCTTACTAATTGTTTTTGTTTGGGCGGAAAGATTTGAACGAAAAAAAAATAATGCTGCAGCAATAAAAATAAAACCGGAAATTTTCTTTACCATAATTGCAAAATAATCATCAATTCTAAAGAAAAAAATTTTACCCCTATGATTAACTATTTAATTTTTGCTACTGTTTGACTGCAATATAGCTTTGTTCGATGCTAAAAATAGAATTACGCCATATCCGTTTTCATGGTTATCATGGCATACATGAAGAAGAAAAAAAGACAGGTGGAGATTTTGAAGTAAATCTTGTGGCTCACTTCATTCCACATCATTTGACAGTCTTGCATCTTGACGAAACATTAGACTATACAAAATTATATGAGCTGGTAAAAAAGAGAATGGACAAACCAACGAGATTAATCGAGACTCTGGCTATTGAAATAGCAGAAGAGGTTTTGCACTCCTTTGACATAGTAGAAAACGTGGAAGTAGAAATTAAAAAATTAAACCCACCCATACCTTTTTTTAATGGTTATGTAGCTGCTGTTTATTCTGGTAAAAGAGCGAAAAAAAATAAAAAATAATGAAGATGCTTTTACAATCAATAAAATTATCTCTGTTACTTGTTTTCATTTCATTTTCACAAATTGGTGCAGCACAGCAAACGGCATCAATTTTAAGAGATGTAAAAAATCTTGAATTAAAATTTGATGAAGCCGGAGCACTCTCCAAATACTTGGAAATAATTTCCATTGACCCAAACAACATTGCTGCATTGATAAAATGCGCAGAACTCAATTGCAGCATTGGCTACAGGCAAAAAGATAATAATATAAAAAAAGGCTTTTATGATAAAGCATTTGCTTTTGCTCAAAATGCTTATTTAAAAGATTCTGCTAATTCAAATGCCTGTTATGCTATGGCTTTAGTTGCAACGAGGATGAGTCAAATTGATGATAACAATAAAACCTTGTTTAATAATATTAAAGCAACAAAAATTTTTTGTGACAAAGCCATTGCCAGCAATCCTCAAAATGCAAATGCACTTTATCTATTGGGTTTATGGCATTTTGAATTAATAAAATCGGGCTGGATAAAAAAGAAAGCTGCGAAAGAATTTTATCCAGGCATTTTTGATACACAATTAGATTCGGCCGCTTTGTATATGGAAAAGGCAAGAATCATCGAGCCTTATTTCGCCATTGATTATCTCGACCTTGCTAAACTATATATCTATGATCACCAACCTGCAAAAGCATTAGGAGTTTTAGAAAAACTCGTTAAATTACCAAACCGCACTTATGATGATGACTCCATAAAAGGAGAAGGACAGCAACTTCTTTCAACCATACAATAAATAATATAAGAGATACTATAATCTTTTCTTTGCTAATGAAGATGATAGCAGCCAGAAAAAAACTAAAACAACCCAGATAATTTTGATATAAAATACAGCATTCATAGAAATTTATTAATTGAGTTGCAAGCTATTCTATATGACAGTCCCTTAAAACATTGAATCGGCTAACAAATTCTATTGGTAGGTTAATAAATCATTCATGAGTGTAAAAAAATGACAAGAAAAGCTGAATGCAGGCAACAACTTTGCAATAAGGATGTACATATTTGCAAAAAATATCAAAAAAACTTTAATGAAAGCTTGTACCATATAGTATATACCCATAACTTTGCGCTCCCAAAATGAAAATTTTGGTTTGAAATATGTCTCAGAGAATCAGAATAAAATTGAAATCTTACGATCACAACCTGGTTGATAAATCAGCTGAAAAAATCGTAAAAACAGTTCGCAGCACAGGTGCAGTAGTTACTGGCCCAATTCCTCTTCCAACACATAAGAGGATTTTCACGGTACTTCGTTCACCACACGTAAACAAGAAAAGCCGTGAGCAGTTTCAATTAGCAACCCATAAGCGTTTGCTGGATATCTATACATCTTCTTCAAGAACTGTAGATGCACTCAGCAAACTTGATCTTCCATCAGGAGTTGAAGTTGAGATTAAAGCATGATAGAAGGCCATAATTATTACATGGGTTGTGAGACAAAAAAGTTCTTATAAATAATATCAACTCTCAATCTGCAAAAGCAGAAAAAAGAGCTCTGATTAAATAATAAACAATACTTATCTAATTAAAAGGATAAGCGCACATATAAACAAGCCCTTCGAGGTTTGTTTACTTCCGGTACTTCTCTCCGCCCGGCGGAAACAAAAGAAAAGGTCGGTAGCTAAACAGAGGATTGAATCCGTCTCAGGCGGATGTCCTTATAACCATGCGGGGCAAAAACCGCAAATAAATGAAAGGAATTATTGGTAAAAAGATTGGGATGACCAGCATCTTCACTCCTGATGGCAAGCAGACTGCTTGTACAATCATTGAAGCTGGCCCCTGTGTGGTAACCCAGGTTAAAACAAAAGAGACCGATGGTTATTCTTCTCTTCAGTTGGCATTCGGCGACAAAAATGAAAAACACTCCATCAAAGCCGAAACCAATCACTTTGCAAAAGCAAACACCGCTCCTAAAAAATTCGTAAAAGAATTCCGCGATTATACTATTGAAAAAAACTTAGGTGAAACAATAACAATTGACATTTTTACAGAAGGTGAAAATGTAGATGTTGTAGGTACCACTAAGGGTAAAGGATTCCAGGGTGTTGTAAAACGTCACGGTTTTGGTGGTGTAGGCCAGCAATCACATGGTCAGCATGATCGCCAAAGAGCTCCTGGTTCAATTGGTAACTCTTCTGATGCTTCCCGCGTTTTCAAAGGCTTACGTATGGCTGGCAGAATGGGTGGTGACCGTGTAAAATTAAAAGGATTAAAAGTGATTAAACTTTTTCCTGAAAAAAACTATATCCTTATCAGTGGTTCAGTGCCGGGTCATAACGGCTCTATTGTATTAATTCAGAAATAATTCAATTAAAAGAAATGCAAGTTGACGTTTTAAATATAAAAGGTGAAAAGACCGGCAGGACAGTTGAATTGCCTGATTACGTTTTTGGAATTGAGCCAAATGATCATGTAATTTATCTCGCTGTTAAGCAATACCAGGCAGCGCAACGCCAGGGTACACATAAAGTAAAGACCCGTGCTGAAGTGCATGGTGCCAGCCGCAAACTACATCGCCAGAAAGGCACAGGTGGTTCAAGAAAAGGGAATATTCGTAACCCATTGTATAAAGGTGGTGGTACAGTGTTTGGCCCCAAACCACACAGCTATGATTTCAAGCTGAACAGGAAAGAAAAAGACCTGGCTAAATGGAGCGCTTTATCTTACAAAGCTCAAAATAACTCTATCTTAGTTGTAGAAGACATCCAGTTGGATGCACCAAAAACAAAACATGTGACTGATGCTTTAAAAAATCTTAAAGTAGCAGATAAAAAGACTTTGTTGTTGGTAAATGACATCAATGACAACTTGTTTTTAAGCCTTCGGAATCTTCAAACAGTTCAAAGTCGTTCATTGGTAGATATGAATACTTATGACATCATACATGCAGATGTATTAATCTTGACAGAAGGTGCAGCAAAAATATTTACTGAAGAAGTGGAAGAAATAGGAGCTGAATAATTGAATAACATTTCAATATAAAAAAATGCAGTTAGCAGAAGTTTTAATAAAACCCCTTATTACAGAAAAAGCAAACAGCCAACAGGAAAAGTTGAAACGCTATGCTTTTAAGGTAAACCGTAAAGCCAACAAACTGGAAATTAAAAAAGCGGTTGAAGATTTTTATGGTGTATCTGTAGTAAATGTAAATACTTTGGTATCTCCAGGAAAAAACAAAACCAAATTCACAAAGGATGGTTTTGTAAAAGGTGTAAAACCGGCTTATAAAAAGGCATTGGTTACACTGGCTGAAGGTGATACTATTGATTTATATGCAAATATTTAACCTCTTTCCCTTAACCGGAAATAAAGGTTGACAAAGAGTAATGGCAGTCAGTTGCCGCAAAAATTGAAATATTAATTACTAATTCGTTTTAATCCATTATTTGGTTTAAAACAAAAATTAACCCACTATTAGTGGGTAAGGATTATGGCATTAAAAAAATATAAACCGGTTACGGCAGGCATGCGTTGGAGAATTGGTAATGCTTATGCTGAGATAACCACAGATACACCTGAAAAAAGCTTGTTGGAACCATTACACAACCCGGCAGGCCGTAATGCACAAGGTCGCAGGGCAATGCGCTATATTGGTGGTGGTCATAAAAAGAAATACCGTGTAATAGATTTTAAACGCAATAAAAAAGGCATTGAAGCAAAGGTTAAATCAATTGAATACGACCCTAACAGATCAGCATTCATTGCTTTAGTAGAATATGCTGATGGAGAAAAAAGATACATAATTGCACCGCAGGGGTTACAGGTAGGCACTACTATTATTTCAGGCGATGCAGTAGCACCCGAAATAGGCAATGCTTTACAAATAAAGAATATGCCTTTAGGTACAATGGTTCATAATATTGAAATGCAGCCTAACCAGGGAGGAAAATTATCAAGAAGTGCAGGATCTTCTGCACAACTTACGGCTAAAGAAGACAGGTATGCAGTTTTAAAAATGCCTTCTGGTGAGATAAGAAGAATACTAATTAACTGTTATGCAACTGTTGGTGTGGTTTCCAATAGCGATCACAACCTGCAAACGATGGGAAAGGCTGGAAGAAACAGATGGAAAGGAATTCGCCCACGCAACCGCGGTGTAGCAATGAACCCGGTAGATCACCCAATGGGCGGTGGTGAAGGTAAAGCATCAGGTGGTCACCCAAGGAGCAGGACTGGTAAATATGCCAAGGGAGAAAAAACAAGGAAGCATGGCAAATCAAGTAACAAGTTGATCCTGCAAAGAAGCAATGGAAAAAAATTAGCTAAATAGTCCTGGTAGAAAAAATTTAGAAATCGTAAAATCAGAAAAATAAATGGGTCGTTCGATTAAAAAAGGTCCTTATGTAGATGCAAAACTTGATAAGAAAGTTTTCAATATCAACGATGGTAAAGCCAAAAAATCAGTGATTAAAACATGGAGCCGCCGCTCTACTATTACACCTGATTTTGTAGGACATACATTCGCAGTACACAACGGAAACAAATTCATCCCGGTGTATGTTACAGAATATATGGTAGGCCATAAATTAGGAGAATTTGCACCAACAAGGAACTTTAGAAGCCATTCCGGCAGTAAATAAAATTGTTTAATACCTGCCACGACAGCAGGTAGGTGAAAGTATAAAGTAAAAGGTTCAAACCTGAAACTTGAAACAGAACCAGAAATTATAAATAAATGGAAGCAGTAGCTAAACTTAAAAATTATCCAACAGGCCCACGCAAAATGCGTTTATTGGCTGATGTTATTCGTGGTATGCAGGTAGAAAAAGCTCTTGGTTTTTTAGAACATCATCCACAGCATAATGCAACGCCATTAGCAAAGCTTTTAAGAAGCGCTATCAGTAACTGGGAACAGGTAAATAAAGATACAAGCGCTGCTGATGCAAACCTGGTTGTAAAAACTGTGTTTGTAGATGGTGGCAGGGTTTTAAAAAGAATGCGGCCTGCACCACAAGGACGTGGCTACAGGGTACGCAAACGCAGCAATCATGTAACAATAATTGTTGATTCTAAAAAATAATAAAAAAGAACAAACCTTACTATGGGTCAAAAAGCAAATCCAATTGGTAACCGGTTAGGTATTATCCGCGGGTGGGAAAGTAACTGGTATGGCGGAAAGAAAGATTTCTCTGCTAAACTCATCGAGGATAACAAAATAAGAAACTACCTGAATGCACGTATCAATAAAGGAGGTATCTCAAAGATTGTTATTGAGCGCACATTAGGTAAGCTTATTGTTACCATCCACACTTCTAAACCAGGGATCATTATTGGTAAAGGTGGTAATGAAGTTGACAGGATTAAAGAAGAATTGAAAAAACTTACCAGCAATGAAGATGTACAAATCAACATCCTCGAAATACGCCGCCCCGAATTAGATGCAGCCATCGTTGCCGACAACATTGCAAGGCAAATTGAAAATCGCATTAATTATAAAAGGGCAATTAAAATGGCAATAGCTTCTTCACTTCGTATGGGTGCGGAAGGTATTAAAGTAAAAGTTGCCGGTCGTTTAGGTGGAGCTGAAATTGCCCGTACTGAAGAAATCAAACAGGGTCGTACCCCATTGCATACTTTCCGTATGGATATTGATTATGCCAATGTTTTTGCACTGACAGTATATGGAAAAATTGGTATCAAAGTATGGATTTGTAAAGGTGAAGTACTGGGTAAAAGAGAGTTGAATCCAAACTTTACAGGCACTAAAAACGAAGGTGGAGATCACAGAGATAGAAGAGGTGGTGGTGACCATAGGGATAGAGGCGAACGTGGTGGTGGTCGTGGCCGGGATAACCGCGGTGGTGAAAGAAGAGAAAGAAGATAATAACAATAGTATATTAAAAGAAGATCTATTGGTTATTTATAAAATATTTTAAATGCTGATAGTTAAAAACTAAAAGCACAAAGCTGAAGAAATGTTACAGCCAAAAAGAACAAAACACAGAAAGGCACAAAAAGGCAGAATACGTAAAGTAGCAAAAAGAGGTACCTCTATTTCTTTTGGTTCTTATGGATTAAAAGCACTTGAACCAATCTGGTTAAATAACAGGCAAATAGAAGCAGCCCGTCAGGCAATGACAAGAGCCATGAAACGTGAAGGTAATGTGTGGATACGTATTTTTCCTGATAAGCCAATTACCCGTAAACCTCTTGAAGTGAGGATGGGTAAAGGTAAAGGTAACCCTGAATTTTGGGCAGCAGTAGTAGAACCAGGTCGCATCCTGTTTGAATGCGATGGCGTAAGCATACAAACAGCCCAGGAAGCCATGCATTTGGCAGCTCAGAAGTTACCAATCAAAACACAGTTTGTACAAAGAAGGGATTTATAAAATAGATGTTTTGAAAATCGTTTGAAAAAAAACATTCAAAACATTTTCAAATATTTTCCAGCCCAATAGAAGGCAGAAAATTAAAAAATTACAAAAAAAGAAAAATGGCAAACAGAATTGATTTTAATAAAAGTTTGAAAGATCTGAACGAAAAAGATCTGAAGGCACGTATCAGTGAAGACGCGTTGCGCTTGAAGAAACTCGAGTTTGCGCACGCCATTTCGCCACTCGAAAATCCTTTGAGTATCCGTAGCCTTCGCAGGGATATTGCCCGTTTAAAAACAGAATTAAAAAAGAGAACATTACAAGCTTAAAATAATGTCAGAATCAACAACAACAGCGGAAAGAAATTTACGCAAAACGAGAATCGGTGTGGTACGCAGCAATAAAATGGATAAGACCATTACAGTTGCTGTTGAAAGAAAGGTGAAACATCCCATTTATGGTAAGTTCGTGAAAAAGACAACCAAATTTCATGCACACGATGAAAAGAACGAATGCACAATTGGTGATATCGTTAAAATCATGGAAACACGCCCATTAAGCAAAACAAAACGCTGGCGGTTGGTTGAAATCGTAGAAAAAGCAAAATAAAAAGAAAATCCGTTTGCTGATGGCTCTTAGCTGTTAGCTTCGGAAGAAGTAATAAAATTTGGTTAGCAAAAAGCTAACCGCTAAAGGCTAAAAGCGTATAAAATGATTCAGCAGGAAAGTCGTCTAAACGTAGCAGATAACAGTGGGGCCAAAGAAGTATTATGCATTCGCGTACTTGGTAACAGTGGCCAGGACTACGCTAAAATTGGTGATAAAATAGTGGTTACTGTAAAAGATGCAATACCCGCAGGCGGTGTTAAGAAAGGTACTGTTTCAAAAGCAGTAATAGTTCGCACCACTAACAAATTAAGAAGAAAAGACGGTTCATACATCCGTTTCGATGATAATGCAGTTGTCTTGCTCAACGCATCCGACGAACCAAGGGGAACTCGTATTTTCGGACCAGTAGCCAGAGAATTGAGAGATAAAGGATATATGAAAATTATTTCATTGGCACCTGAGGTATTATAATAATACCATAAGCTAATAGCTTCTATGCTACTGGCTATGGATAACAATAAAAATTTGGTTGGTTTATTTCCAACCGCTTAAGGCAAAAGTTTAATAAAATGAGTACCAGATTTAAACCGAAGTTCAACATTAAAAAGGGAGACATGGTGATTGTTATGACCGGTAACAATAAACCACGCAGGGAAGATGGTAAAACCATCTATAAACCACGCAAAGTGCTTAAAGTACTTCCTGAAGATGAACGCATCATTGTTGAAGGTGTTGCAATGGCAACCCATCACACAAAACCTTCGGCTCAAAATACAAAAGGTGGTTTGATAAAAAAAGAATCTCCTATACATATCAGTAACGTGATGTTATGGGACGCTAAAGCCGGTGTGCCAACAAAAGTTAAACGCAGCCGCGAAAACGGAAAATTAATCCGCATAGCAAAAAAATCAGGGGAGGTAATTAAATAATGGCAACAGAAAAATATACGCCAAGACTGGCAAAAAAATACAAAGAAGAAGTTGTTCCTGCTTTAACCAAAAAATTTGGCTTTAAAAGCATTATGCAAACTCCAAAACTGAAAAAGATTTCTATCAATCGTGGAGTGAACGGTGCTGTGGCAGATAAGAAATTAGTGGAAGTGGCTGTGGAAGAACTTAGCCAGATTACAGGGCAAAAGGCAGTACCAACTTACAGTAAAAAAGATATTTCAAATTTCAAACTACGTAAGGGTATGCCCATTGGTGCAAGAGTTACTTTACGTGGTGAGAAAATGTATGAATTCCTTGACAGGCTGATTTCTGTTGCGTTGCCCCGTGTACGTGATTTCAAAGGTATCAACGATAAATCATTTGATGGACGTGGTAATTACACCCTGGGTATTACAGAACAAATCATTTTTCCTGAAATTGATATTGACAAAGTGAATAAGATTACAGGTATGGATATCACTTTTGTAACATCAGGTCAAAACAATGAAGAAGCATACGAATTGTTGAAAGAATTAGGTATGCCATTCAAAAAACAATAATCAAAAAAAACAAAACCGGAAAACAAATTGATCCGGTTTTAAAGATTAGAAATAAGAAAAATTATGGCTAAAAAATCAGTAGAAGCAAGGCAAAGAAAAAGAGAGCGCATGGTAGCACAATATGCTGCAAAACGCGCTGCCCTAAAAGAAGCCGGCGATTATGCAGGGCTTGATAAACTGCCAAAGAATGCTTCACCGGTTCGTTTAAAAAACCGTTGCCAATTGACTGGTCGTCCTAAAGGTTATATCGGATATTTCGGTATTTCAAGAGTAATCTTCAGAGATATGGCTCTCAATGGTAAAATACCAGGTGTTAAAAAAGCAAGCTGGTAAAAAGTAAATGGTTTGAAAGAAAAAATCAATGAAAATCATTTACAACTTAACAATAACAATTGTAAACAATTAAATAAATCCAATTATTACGCTCCGGCGTAGTGTAGGAGGGCAAAATATGGTAACAGATCCTATAGCAGATTATCTTACAAGGGTCCGCAATGCACAGATGGCAGGTCATCGTGTAGTGGAAATCCCAGCATCTAACCTGAAAAAACGTATAACTGAAATTTTATACGAGCAAGGTTATATTCTTAAATACAAGTTTGAAGAAGATAATAAACAAGGCTTTATCAAAATAGCTTTGAAATATGATCCTCAAACAAGACAACCAGCCATCCGCTCTTTGGAAAGGGTGAGCCGTCCGGGTTTGCGCCAATATTCCAAGCCAGCAGATTTCAAAAGAGTAATTAATGGTTTAGGTGTTGCTATCATTAGCACTTCAAAAGGTGTGATGACCGACAAACAGGCCAAATCACAGAATGTGGGTGGTGAAGTATTGTGCTATATTTCGTAAAAAATTTAAACTGATTTTATGTCACGTATAGGTAAAGCTCCTGTAACATTTCCCAATAGTGTAACCATTAATATTGGTAAAGACAATGTTATTACAGTTAAAGGTCCAAAAGGAGAATTAAAAGAATCAATAGACAGAGACATCAAAGTAGAATCTGAAAATGGCACCCTGACCTTATCAAGGCCTACTGACCAGATTCGGCACCGATCCATGCATGGATTATACCGTGCTTTGATAGCCAATATGGTAAAAGGTGTGACTGAAGGATACAAGAAGGAACTCGAATTGGTAGGTGTGGGTTACAAAGCTTCAAACCAGGGAAATTTACTTGACCTTTCTTTAGGTTATTCTCATAATATCATTTTTGAAGTACCTAAAGAATTAAAGGTTTCTACAGCAACTGAAAAAGGCCAGAACCCAAAAATTTTTATTGAGGGTGTGGATAAACAGTTGTTGGGCCAGGTGGCAGCAAAAATCCGCAGCTTACGTAAACCTGAACCTTATAAAGGAAAAGGTGTGAAATATTCTAATGAATTAATTCGTCGTAAAGCGGGCAAAGCAGCAGGAAAATAATAATTAAATACCCGGCAGTATCGGGTTTAAATAAAAGTTATGGACAATAAAGTTGAAAGAAGACAAAAAATCAAATACCGCATTCGTCATAAAATAAATGGTACGAATGAGAAACCAAGATTATCCGTCTTCAGGAGCAATTCCGAAATCTATGTGCAATTAATTGATGATGTAACTGGTAAAACAATTGTTGCGGCATCATCTCAGGATAAAGATTTGAAAGCTCAGAAAGTTACCAAGCTTGAAAAATCCAAATTAGTGGGAGAAGCTGTAGCCCGCAAAGCAAAAGACCTCGGAATCTCAAATGTTGTATTTGACAGAAGCGGTTATTTATATCATGGCCGTGTAAAAGCGCTTGCCGATGGGGCAAGAGAAGGTGGCCTTCAGTTTTAATCAAAATAATTTTCAAATAAGAAATGGCAAAAATCAGCACAACAAAAGTTAAGCCCGGCGGCGATGTGGAACTAAAAGAAAAAGTAGTTGCAGTAAACCGCGTAGTAAAAACTACAAAAGGTGGCCGTACATTCAGCTTTTCTGCCCTTGTGGTCGTAGGAAATGATGGTGGCGTTGTAGGCCAGGGTTTAGGAAAAGCAAAAGAAGTACAGGAAGCAATTACAAAAGGTATTGAAGATGCAAAGAAAAACCTGGTTAAGGTTCCGATTATGCATGGCACTATACCACATGACCAATTAGCAAAGGCAGGTGCAGCTAAAGTTTTGATTAAACCTGCAGCTCATGGTACTGGTGTAATAGCAGGAGGTAGTATGCGTGCAGTATTGGAAAGTGCTGGTATTACAGACGTATTGGCAAAAAGTCTTGGGTCTGCTAATCCGCATAATGTGGTAAAAGCAACAATCAAGGCTTTGACTTTGCTGAGAGAGCCGGTACAGGTCTCCAAAGAACGTAATATCAAATTAAGCAAAGTATTCCAGGGATAAAAACTTCCTCATCAAAGAGGAATCAAAGTATTTTCCAAATTATTAAAATTCCCCAGGGAACTCGGATATGAAAAAAATAAAAATTACTTTAGTCAAAAGCGGAATAGACAGGCCGGAACGCCAGAAGCTTACTTTAAAAGCACTGGGTTTAAACAAACTTCATTCTACAAAAGAAGTGGAAGCTACTGACCAAATCTTAGGCATGATTCGCAAAGTGGATCACCTGATAAAGGTTGAAGAGTTGGCATAAACTGTTGATTTCAACAAAACATAAAATATTTAGCGAGCTCCTTTATTGGGGGCGTTGAGTTTAAAAACAATAAAAATGCAATTACACAATTTAAAGCCTGCTAAAGGCTCTGTTCACAAACAAAAAAGATTAGGTCGTGGTGAAGCCAGTGGAAAAGGCGGAACTTCTACTAAAGGTAATAAAGGCGGACAAAGCCGTGCAGGTTACAAAAGCAAAATGGCTCATGAAGGTGGTCAGATGCCCATACAGCGCCGTTTGCCAAAACGTGGTTTCAAAAACAATAACAGGATTGAATACAGAGTTTTCAATTTAGGACAAATAGAAACAATAGCTGCCAAATACGAATTATCTGAAATAACAGTTGACACCCTTTATGGAAGTGGCTTTATCAGCAAAACTGATAAAGTAAAAGTACTCGGCAACGGTGAATTGAAAACCAAGTTAACTTTCAAAGTGAATGCTGTAAGCGAAAAAGCAAAATCTGCAATTGAAGCTACAGGAGGCACAATTGAAATATTGAAATAATTTTCCCGATATTTGCCCGCACATCGCTGAGATGTTATTCATTTTTACTTATAATTTTTCCCGGTGAAAAAATTCATTGAAACACTAAAGAATATCTGGAGCATTGAGGACCTGCGTAAAAAGATTATTACCACTTTAGCGCTTATTCTGGTGTATAGGGTCGGCACACACGTTGTATTGCCGGGTTTGGATCCAAATAAATTATCTGAAGCAGCCAATAGCACAAGTAGTAATGGTCTTTTAGGTTTGTTTGATGCTTTTGCAGGTGGTGCATTTTCTCATGCATCCATTTTTGCATTAGGTGTAATGCCATATATTTCTGCTTCCATCTTCATGCAATTGATGACCATACTTGTACCTCAAATGCAAAAACTTCAGAAAGAAGGTGAAAGTGGCAGGAAGAAAATCAATCAATGGACACGTTACCTTACAGTGGCTGTTACAGCCTTACAGGCAAGTGCTTATTATCAATATTTAAAAACACCTTCTTATGCCCCAGCGATTTTAACCAGTTATGCTCCATATTTTTTAGCATCAACAGTTATTATCCTTACAGCTGGTTCACTCTTCGTAATGTGGCTTGGTGAAAAAATTCAGGATAGTGGTTTAGGAAATGGTACCTCCATCATCATCATGATTGGTATCCTGGCGCGTTTGCCACAGGCATTCATTCAGGAGTTTCAACAAAAAGAAGTTAGAGGTGGTGGTGGTTTATTGATATTCCTGATTGAAGTAGCTGTGATGGTTGCAGTAATTCTTGGTCTTGTAATTTTAATACAGGGAGTGAGAAAAATACCTGTCAATTATGCCAAACAAATTGTTGGTAACAGACAATTTGGGGGCGCCAGACAATTCTTACCGATAAAAGTAAATGGCGCAGGCGTGATGCCTATCATCTTTGCACAAGCCATCATGTTTTTACCAACATTATTTTCTTTTACCAACCTGGAATCTGCACAGGGTATTGTAAAAATATTTTCCAGCCAAAGTAATCCATGGTACATGGTTATTTATGCATTAATGGTGATAGCTTTTACTTTCCTTTATACAGCGCTTATATTTAACCCGAAACAAATGAGTGAAGATCTCAAACGCAATAATGGTTTCATTCCTGGTGTCAAACCCGGACAACCCACTGCTGATTATATTGGTTCGGTGATGGATAAAGTAACGTTACCAGGAGCTATATTCCTCGGTATAGTTGGTATTCTGCCTGGCTTTGCTGAAATGCTTGGTGTAACACAGATATTCAGCTCATTTTATGGTGGTACTTCATTATTAATTATGGTAGCAGTTATCCTTGATACTTTACAGCAAATAGAAACTCATTTGTTGATGCGCCAATATGATGGTTTAATGAAAGGCGGCCGTTTGCAAGGCAGACAAACTGCTTCTTCCTTTAGTAATTATTAAGTGATTTATATCTAAATAAAAAACCCCGGAAAATATTCGGGGTTTTTTATTGTTAATAGAGATGTGTTAAATGTTTCCTTCATATTAATGTGAAGCCGATGTTGAAGGAGTAGTTGTCTTTGATGACTTCTTAGCAACGGCTTTAGTGCTCTTTGCACTTGCTTTTTTGGCTTTTTTTGCCACTTTCTTTTCAGCCTTCTTGTGCGACTTCACATCATTGGCTTTAGTAGTTTTTGCATGTTGTGTAGTTGTTTGCTTTGCTGCAGTTGATGTAGCAGGCGTTTGAGCAAAAAGGGACATTGAGAAAATTGCGCAGGTAATTAATAAAAAAGCTTTCTTCATAATTAAAAAAAATTTTGTGTTGCACTGACGAGTCTTTGTAAAGCCGGTTTAAAAATAAATTCTACATTCAATGTTTTTTAACAGAACCTGAATTTGAATGATTGATTTTGGTGTAGATTCATTAATAAAAATACAAGGAAACTATATCAAACTTTACTACAGATAAGTTGTTTTTGCGTAGCATTGTGGTTCTATTTTCTCAAAAAAATTCTACATGGGCGATATTAGAAAGCAAACTATTCAATCGAGCATTATTGTTTATTTCGGTTTTGCAATAGGCGCTTTCAACACTTATCTTTATACAAGGAATGGATCTTTCAGCAAAGAAGAATATGGTGTAACACGTATCTTTTTTGATTTTGCTCAAAACTTTTTTGCATTTGCCAGCCTGGGTTCAGTACCGGTTTTGTATAAATTTTATCCTTACTTCAAAGACAATTTATCCGATAAGAAAAATGATCTTTTGACCTGGGTTTGCATAACATCTATTATTGGATGCATCATCGTTACTTTGTGTGGTATAATATTCGAACCGTTTGTTATCAGGAAATTTGGAGAGCACTCACCTATGCTTCTCCAGTTTTATTATCTCGTTTTCCCATTTAGTTTAGGCTATTTAATGTTTGCAGTTTTTGAAAGTTATTCCTGGGCATTGCAAACAACTGTTATCACAAACGGTTTGAAAGAAACTGCATTGAGGATATTCACCACAGTTTTCATATTGTTGTTTTATTTTAAATTGGTAAACTTCAATCAGTTTATGTATTTGTTTTCCACTCTTTACCTGTTAATAGCATTGATTTTACTTTTCTATTTATGGAAAACCAACAGATTACATTTTACATTTAGTATCAGCAGGGTCACCAAAAAGTTTTATAAAAAAATGTTAGGCTTGCAACTATTTGTCTTTGGTGGCGTTTGCATCAATGCGGTTGCGGTCACTATCAGTGGCTTATTGATTGCTGCCAAACAGGGATTAGCTGATGCAGCTATTTTTAGTCTTGCAGCTTATGTTGCTAACTTCATAGAAATCCCACAGCGTAGTGTTACTTCAATTTCAACAGGAGTGTTGTCCCGTGCATGGAAAGACAAAGACTTTGCTACCATAAACCGGGTCTATCACCGATCAAGTATCAATATGTTGATACTTGCGATTTTAGTTTTTGGAAATGTTTGGCTAAATGTAGCACAGGGCATTGCAGTTTTACATATCCAAAATGAATATGCTGCAGGGCTTGGAGTAATTTTTATTTTGGGGATAGCAAAGATAATTGATGCAGGAACAGGCGTCAATTCTGTTATCATCACAACATCAACTTTATGGAAATTTGAGTTCTATACTAATGTGGTTTTACTGGCATTAAGAATACCCCTCGCCTATTTCTTTATTGAAAAATATGGTATTCTTGGCCCAGCTTATGCAGAACTTATTTCACAGGTTGTTTATAATTTTATCCGATACGAATTTTTGCGCAGAAGATTTCAAATGCAGCCATTTAATATCGAAACTATATACACAGTATTGCTGGGTATCATTGCAGTTGCAGGCACCTATTTTTTATTTCACAACATAGAAGGATGGGCAGGAATTATTATCCGCATTTTTATTTTCTCAGGTATTTTGATTGGCGGAATTTTCGTTTTAAAGTTAACACCGGATGCAATGCAGTTGGTGGATGTGGCCAAAACAAGAATACAGGATTGGAAGAAATAATAGCCAATAACAGTACCATAATTTTCAAACTCAACAATTCTCTCTTAAAAATAAATACTCTAAAAAATTTTTTATATAGTTTCCGTCACATTTATTTCAACGATTAATCCTGTGAATGGAAAACACCACAGCATAACTCCCTCAATTCTGCTATTAGCAAATAATCTTTGATACAACAAAGGATTTAATTGGCATTAAATCAATAATGAAATAACACAAATCTTTTCACCATAATCAATTTTAAAACAAATGCAAAGGGGCTTTAAAATTCTCAGGAAGAAAAAATCTTCATGAATTTTTGTGAGTCTCACTATTAATCAATTTAAAAAAAGCTAACAAATGAAATCAAATGATCAAAGAGGATTGCAATTTAAAGTGCAATTTGAAGGAACGCCTACTGAGGCAATTAATTATCAGGTAGCAGTTTTTGACAGGGATAAAAATGTTACCTACCAATCACTGGTAAATGACAATTCATTTTCACTACCATTTTCATCCGAAGATTTAAAAGGAAAACGTATTTTTCTTGCTCCTTTTTCACAGGATAGAAAAAACGAATTATCACTCGATAATCTTGACAAAGGGAATGGTTTTGAAGTAAACCTGCCATTAAAAATTAACCCTGATGAACCTGTTCTTATCAGCCCCATACCCGAATATATCTGGTGTTGGTGGTGGTATTGTTTATGCCAGGTGCGTGGCCGGGTGTTTAACTGGTGTGGCAATGAATATCTCCCTGTTTACAAAGCTAGAGTTCATATCTGTGAAGTTGATCCCATTATCTGGTATCTTCAAAAATTACCCGACTATGAAGTGTATAAATTAAGGGATGATATTCTGGGAAAAATTAAAGACTGGCATTTACCTGACCCACCCCCTGAAATGACTAAAACTGTCAACCCAAATGTTGTTTCAAAAATATCTACTGCTCAACCAATGGCTTCTATCAACAAGGGTTTACAATTAGATACAGTCACTCAAAGAACAACTGCAATATCTGTGGCTCCTCGTTTACCTGAGGAAAATCTTGCATCATTTTATTCTGATTCAGCTTATTTGATCAGGAACTACCTGGTTAATAACTATCACATATTATATCCTTTCTGGTGTTGGATATATCCCTGGTTTTTAAAAAGTGATGAAGTAGCAGTTGTTGAAACTGATCAAAATGGTTGGTTTAATTCTTACATCTGGTATCCATGTTGCGGTGATAAACCAGATCTTTATTTCTGGGTTGAATATAACATTAATGGTGTATGGACAACAGTTTATAATCCGGGTTTGCGTTGCGGCACACATTGGGATTATCCATGCAATACTGAAGTAGATATTTATTTAAATGATCAACGCATCCCCTGCCCTATCCCACAGCCTAACATTGGTTTCAAAGACGTATTTGTATTCAGTATTGGCAACGATGTTAGTGTTACAAAAGTTTACCAGGATGGTGCGATGAAAGGCCAAACCATGCCGGGTACACCGTATGAAGAAGGATCACCATTTGGTGGCAGTGTGGAACCAAGGGTTTATTTTGGAAGTTATCTGTGTGATAATATAGATGGTGGCAACAACTATTTTTATAAATGGTCTTACCGCAAAGAAAGTGATTTGTTATGGAAAGAAATTACTACCGACACATTCCGCCATTATCTTGTAGAAACATCTGATGGCCCCATATTCAAGCCTTATAACATCGGCGCAAATGCAGATAAGTTATATCAAATATTACGTTATCATTTACCACTTTCACAAGGAGGAAATGATCTGTGGGTTGTTGACAGCAGAACAGATACTGCCAGCACAAAATTTATTACTACCGACCTGGATGAAAATGGTGTCTCAGATGATTACAGCCTCACCGATGGGGTATATGAAATAAAAATGGAGCTATATAAATATGTTGCAGGAGTAGCTACAAGGGTAAACTGGACAGCAGAAGGCATCAATCTTTTTGTACCTGATCACACACTCGCTTCACCTTTTGGCGATGTAACAATCAATCATGAAACCGATAACACCATCATCAACCAATACAAATACATTGAAAGTGGCAATCTGTTTGGTTTTACTATGAAGATTTTCATTGATAATCTGATTCCACATTTATCATTGGAAGATGTAACTGTTACCAATGCTGATGCAACAACAGCTGTTGCCGGCCCATGTGGATTCTTAGCATTTAAAAACAGACATACCAGCACTGTGAATTTCAAATTCAATGCATCACAGCAAAATAATTTTGCAACATTTGGTTTTGAAATAATAAAGGGGAATGGCACAACTGATACATTCATTGCAGGCAATCGAGTAGGTGTAGCATCTACCCCTCTCTTACATAATAGTGCAATATCAGGTGCAAATCTAAACCTGGTAGGAGGCGATTATGAATTGCATGTAACACCTGATTTCATATTAGGCAGTTGCAATAAAGCAGCATTTTCACAAATTGCATCCGTTCACCCTTTAGTGCAGGATGGTTATAGCAGGTTATATAACAACTGGAGCCTGGCAACAGCATTCGCATTAGAACACCATGTTGAATAAAAAGAATAAAAGATGTTAACTTCAATTAATGATTGTTTAAACAATTTTTGATGGAACAAAACATCTTTTATTTCATGCTTTCAGTTTTAGCCGTATGGCGCTTAACACATTTATTCAATAAAGAAGATGGACCATTTGATATCATCTTTTTATTAAGAAAAAAAGCAGGGGCAGGTTTCTTCGGGAGCCTGCTCGACTGCTTTTATTGTGTAAGCATTTGGATTGCTCTTCCATTTGGATTATGGTTAGGCACAACATGGTGGGAAAAGATTTTAATTTGGTTTGCACTGTCCGGGGCAGCATGTTTATTGGAACAGGCAACAACAAAAAATAACGGCAAACAACCACCCATTTATTATGAAGATGAATAACTGAATATTTAAAAATAAAATATAACCTATGTGCAATTGCGGAAATAAAAGAAATCACATCACCCAACAACAACCAAATAAGATTGTAAGACAAACAAAAATCAATCAAGCCATGCAGCCAATGTCTTTCATCGAAAAAAGATCACCTGTGATGTTTGAATACACAGGCAATACAGCCTTATCAGTTATCGGCAGCATTACAAGAAAATATTACCGTTTTCATTATCCCGGAAACAAATTGTTAATTGAAGCAAGTGATGCAGCTGCTATGATGGCTATACCCGTTTTAAAAAGAGTTGAATAAATTTTATTTTGAACTGATATTTTTTGTCACCTGCTGAAGTGTATCAATGATGACCCTTCCTGCACCTGCATATTTTTTACTCCAATAGCTATCACTTAAATCACTAATGGTAACACCACTACTCGTGGATGCATGTACAAATTTATAATTACCAACATATAGCCCAACGTGTGTAATATGTTTACCTGTTTTAAAAAAGACAAGATCACCTTCTCTCAATTCCTGGTCACCAATATGTGTTGCAAAATCATATTGTTCATTTGCCGTTCTTGGCACATCTACTCTAAAAACATTATGCAACAATGTTTGTGTAAATGCTGAACAATCAATACAGGATTCATCAGTTCCACCATAACAATAACGTATCCCCCACCAATGATCTATTTCGCGCAATAAAGGCAAATCATTCATTTGCTCTACTGGCATATCTGTTATGATGGCATATTTAATCTGCAACCAGTCTGCCTTTTCCAGGCTAAACGATGAATTACTTACAACATTACTTTTTTGATATAATTGTAAAGATGCCTCCCCATATTTATAATTTGTCTTATTGCTTCCGGGTGTTATACTTACATCGTCCAGAAATTTTGTTGAATTATATTTTGGTGCAACAGCAGTATTCTCCGCATTTGAATTAGTGCGGGATGATAAACGAAGGCTTTTACAACTGCTTAAAATTAACAGCAGGCAAATAAATTGTGTTAATCTTAATTTCATGAATAGGCGCAATTTAATTATCCATTCTAAATAATGCAGTCAAAGAGGATAAATTTTATGCATTTTAATTAACACTGTGAAAATGTGGATAATGACAAATGAAGAATTAAACCATATTTAAGAAATTTGTTGGTTCATTTTGAAAATCAGAAATCCGGAATAAAATGCAGTTCTCACATCTTCATGTACACACTCAATATTCATTGTTGGATGGCGCAGCTTCCATCAAGGACCTTTATAAAAAAGCAGAAAAACTTGGAATGCCAGCATTAGCTATAACAGATCATGGAAACATGTTTGGCGTTTTTGAATTTGTAAAACAGGCATGGAAGAAAACAAAAGTTGTAGGTAAAACAGAAGATGGAAAAGACATCCTTGAACCTGTTGTAAAACCAATCGTAGGTTGTGAATTCTATGTTGTTGCAGACAGACACTGCAAAACTTTTACAAAAGAGCTAAAAGACGCCCGCTATCATCAGGTATTGCTTGCAAAAAATAAAACAGGATATGCCAACCTTGTCAAATTAACTTCATTAGGATTCATTGAAGGAATGTATAGCAAGTACCCTCGTGTGGACAAAGAATTAATCACTCAATATCATGAAGGATTGATTGCTACTACCTGTTGCATTGGTGCGTATGTGCCACAAACAATTTTATATGAAGGCGAAGAAGCTGCAGAAATAGAATTCAAATGGTGGTTGGATTTGTTTGGTGATGATTATTACATCGAGCTGCAAAGACATGGTTTGAAAGAACAGGAAACCATCAATGCCGTTTTACTCAAATTCTCAAAAAAATATAATGTCCCTGTTATTGCTACCAACGATAGTCATTATACTAACCAGGATGATTTTAATGCACACGATATTTTATTGTGCATCAATACCGGTGAAAAACAAAGCACACCGGGCTTTGATGATTTTGTCAATGATGAATTACAAATAAAAAACCGAAGGTTTAAATTTCCCAATGATCAGTTTTATTTTAAAACACAGGATGAAATGGCTGGTTTGTTTAAAGACATTCCTCAATCATTAGACAACACTCAGGCAATAGTGGACAAAGTAGAAGTATTGAACCTGAATAAAGATATTTTACTGCCTGCATTTCCATTACCACAGGAATTTATTACAAGCGATGACAGCAACATGAACCAATGGAATTATTTATATCACTTAACTTATGAAGGAGCAAAAAAAAGATACAGTGAAATCACTGAAGAAATTCGAGAAAGAATAGAATATGAATTATTCATAATTAAAACAATGGGATTTGCCGGCTACTTTTTGATTGTAAGTGATTTTATAAAAGCTGGCCGCGACATGGGTGTGTTCATTGGCCCGGGCCGTGGTTCTGCTGCTGGTAGTGTAGTAGCATTTTGTGTTGGCATTACCAACATTGACCCTGTCAAATATAATTTACTGTTTGAAAGATTTTTGAACCCGGATCGAAAATCTATGCCAGATATTGATACTGATTTTGATGATGATGGCAGGCAGAAAGTGATAGATTATGTTGTGAAAAAATATGGCAAAAATCAGGTAGCACAAATCATCACCTATGGCACCATGGCTGCAAAGATGAGTATTAAAGATGTAGCACGTGTTATGGATTTACCATTACCCGAAAGCAATGCTTTGGCAAAGATGGTTCCAGACAAACCGGGCACAAATCTTGGCCGTGTATTAACTGCACCAATCACTTCAAAAGAAGCTAAAGAGGGTGAAGAATCAATTGAAGAAAATGAAAAATATGGAGCAGAAGAATTAGAAAATATCAGGCAGCTTCGTGAAATTTACAACGGTGATGATATTCGAAGTAAAGTCTTGCACGAAGCAGAAAGACTGGAAGGCAGTGTACGCAATACAGGCATCCATGCTGCAGGCATCATCATCGCACCAAAAGACCTGACAGATTTATTGCCTGTTTCCACAGCAAAAGACTCTGATCTCTGGGTCACTCAAATTGAAGGTAGTGTTATTGAACAGGCTGGTGTTATTAAAATGGATTTCTTAGGATTGAAAACTTTGTCCATTTTAAAAACAGCTTTAGAACTCATCAAACAAAATCATAACATAGATATTGACCTGGATAATATTCCGTTGGATGATGAAGAAACTTTTCTTTTATATCAACACGGAGAAACTAATGGTACATTCCAGTTTGAAAGTCCGGGAATGCAAAAATACCTGCGTGAATTAAAACCGGATAAGTTTGCTGATCTCATTGCAATGAATGCATTGTACCGCCCCGGGCCAATAGCATATATCCCCAATTACATTGCCCGAAAACATGGTAGTGAAAAAATTGTGTATGACATTGCTGAAATGGAAGAGTATTTGCAGGAAACTTATGGCATTACTGTTTATCAGGAACAGGTGATGTTGCTTTCGCAAAAACTCGCCGGCTTTACAAAAGGTGATGCCGATTCCTTGCGAAAAGCAATGGGTAAAAAAGACAGGAAAACTTTGGATGAAAAGAAAGGTAAATTTATATCAGGCGGAGTAGCGAAAGGACATGATAAAAAGATCCTGGAAAAAATTTGGACCGACTGGGAAGCATTTGCTCAATATGCTTTTAATAAATCACACTCTACCTGCTATGGTTTTGTGGCTTATCAGACAGGTTATTTAAAAGCGCATTACCCAAGTGAATATATGGCAGCAGTGCTGAACCATGCCGGTGCAATTGAAAAAATTACATTCTTTATGGAAGAATGTAAACATATGGGAATAAAAGTACTTGGTCCCGACATCAATGAATCATTGAAAGGTTTTGCTGTCAATAAAAAAGGAGAAATCCGTTTTGGTTTGGGTGGTATAAAAGGAGTTGGCGAAGCAGCCATCGAAAGTATTATTAATGAAAGAAAAAATAATGGGACATTCAAAGATATTTTTGATTTGATTAAACGCGTTAACCAGCGAGCAGTAAACAAAAAATCATTGGAAAGCCTTGCTTATGCCGGCGCTTTTGATTGCTTTCCGGATGTTAACCGGGCACAATATTTTTATTCAATGCCGGGGGACACTGTTACAGGTATTGAACGCATCATCCGTTTTGGAAATATCTTCCATACTAATCAGCAATCACAGGCCAACACACTTTTTGGCGATTCAATATTGCCTGCAATAGCTGCACCGCTTTTACCCAAATGCGAAGAATGGTCACTCACAGAAAAACTGGATAAGGAAAAAGAAGTTACAGGTATGTTTATGAGTGGCCACCCGTTAGATCATTTTAAATTTGAACTGACATATTACGGTATCACACAACTATCTTCATTCAATGAAATAAAAGAATCCAAAACATTGTCTGCTGCAAACCGTGACAGGCATTTACGCATTGCCGGGTTGATAACAGATGCACAACACCGCATCTCCCGCAATGGAAAAAATTTCGGGTCAATGATCATTGAAGATTATAGTGGCAAATCAGAATTAATGTTGTGGAGCGATGATCATGTAAAATTTAAAAACTACCTGGAAAAAGGAAATAACATTTTGATCAACGGATATTTTAAACCAAGGTATAATGGTGAAGATTATGAATTTAAAGTTGTATCAATGAGCTTGCTCGAGACAGCAAAAATGAATCTCACACGTAACCTTGAAATAATTATTCAACCAGGATCTATCACCAACGAATTTGTAAATTTCATTGAGGAAAATGTAAAAGCAAACCCCGGTCGCTCATCATTAAAATTTAAAATAAAAGAACCCAAAGAAAATCTTGAAGTAATACTGAATACTACAGACAAAGGTTTTTCTATGAATGAAGAAATGGCAACATTTCTTTTGGGTAACCCTGATGTGGAAGTGAGAGTAGGTTTGTTTAATTAATTCAAACATGAATATTGAAACACTTCGTGCATATTGCCTGTCTAAGAAAGCGGTTACAGAAGATTTTCCTTTTGGCGAGACTACTTTGGTGTTCAGGGTCAAAGGAAAAATATTTTTATTAGCTGCGCTTGATGCTAACCCATTACAGTTTAATGCCAAATGCAACCCGGATAAAGCAGTAGAATTGAGGGAACAATTTAATGCCATTCAACCTGGATATCACATGAATAAAAAACATTGGAACACAGTGATAAATGACGGCAGTATATCAACAAACCTGTTGAAAGAAATGGTGGATGATTCCTATAACCTTATTGTACAATCATTACCCAAAAGTCAAAGAGAAGAAATTTCATAGCAATTCTTCATTAATCAAATAAGTTTTTAAAATTTGAAATATATTATTACTTTGCCACTTGCTTTTGTACTTGAAGAAAACCATAACGATATTGCTCCTTTCCATTTTCCTGTTTAGTATTTATGGATACAGGCTGGTATTTTCATTAGCCGGCAACTATGCCAACGAATCAATGATCGCTTCTATAGACAAGAATAATTATAATGAGCAAGACCTTGTATTAATAAAATTCGCATTAAATATTCCATACTATCAAAACAACAATAGTTATGAAAGATGCGATGGTGAAGTGGAGTATAATGGGGTACAATATAATTATGTGAAAAGGAAAGTAGCAAACGATACTTTATATCTCTATTGCATTCCCAACATGCAAAAAACTGCTGTTTCTAAATTTAAAAATATTTGTGCTCAGCAAATTGCAGATCATTCAACAGATAAAAAAGCAGTAGTCCCTGTTTTCAATCCATTCAGTTTTGTTTTTGAATACAACATACAGGATGATACTGAATTTTATTTTACTTTTACAGATATTACATCTAAACAAAATTCAATCTATATCAACCAGCCTGTACAACAAGGCTTTACCTGGCAGCCTGCACAGCCACCCGACCTGTTTATTTAAGCTTATAACCTGTTTGAATTAACCTTTCCAAAAATTTTAAACAGAAAACTGTTTACTTAAAGTTGGGAAGTTATTCATTTGATCATTTTTAATTTGATCATTGTTTTTCTTCAAACAGTTTTGGAATTGTACTCATTCAAACAAGTTACTGTTATTATCTATTTACAACATAGATGTACTAAAGTTTTAATAATTATACATGTCATATATTCCATTAGAAGAGCACTTGCCAGGAGTGACAGGACTGCTTGAATACGATCAGGAAGCAGCAGCACCGATACGTGAACTCACACAAATATTGTTAAGGGGAGAAAGCACTTTATCTGAAGGAGAACGCGAATTGATTGCAACAGTTGTTTCTAACGGCAACCAATGCAGGTTCTGCACTGCGGCACATTCAGCAGCAGCAGATATTTTTCTGGGCAATAATGAAACTTCAAAAAAAGTAAAAGAAAATATTGTTACTGCTCCGGTGAGTGATAAGATGAAATCACTTTTAACTATTGCATTGATGGTTAGGGAAAACGGTAAATGCGTAACTCAGGATGTTATTGATACAGCCAGATTAAGAGGGGCAACAGATATTGAAATCCACGATACAGTTTTAATTGCAGCATTATTCTGTTTGTATAACAGATATGTTGACGGCCTTGCAACCTTTACACCAACTGATCCTGAATTTTATACTGGTTTAGGGGAACGGTTAAAAAATCATGGTTACAATCGTTTACAACAGGGATATGACCATTTAAAAAATCATAAACCATTTTCGTAATGAAAGGATTGATTGACGTCAATGCGCCAGCCGTTATTAAAACTTCAGAACATCAAATATCTTTATCAACAAAAGGTAACCTGATTAAAGCATTTATTATATGTTTTATCAGCATCATGTTTAGTGGTATTTCCACAATGCTGATGTCTGTTTATCTTCCGGTAGCAGTAAAAGACCTTCTTGGCAGTGTAACAGGCGAACGTATGAATACCATCAGCGCTTACATCAATTCGATATTCATATTCGGCAGTATGTTCGGTGGTTTTATATGGGGAGTTATATGTGACAGAATAGGCCGTTCCAAAGCTGTTGCTTTTTCTACAGGGTTATATGCTATGTTTACACTACTCACTGCTTTTTCATCATCATGGTTATTGACAGGTATTTTTCGCTTTGTAACCGGGTTTGGCATTGGAGGCATTTTAGTAACTACGAATATTTTAATTGCAGAAATATGGCCTGAGAAAAACAGGGCTATAGCTTTAGGGATTGCATCTGCAGCGATGCCGGTTGGTTTTATTATTGCCGGTATTTTGAACAATATAATTCCTGAATGGCGCCATGCATTTTATACTGGTATCATACCGCTCATAACTGCTATTATTGCCATGTTTATTCTGGCAGAACCAGATAGCTGGAAAAGAGTAAGTCAGACTGATAAAAAAGCCGACCGCATTGAGTTATTTTCAGCAACAAACAGAAATACACTCGTCACCGGTTCTGTAATTTTCGGTGCCATGCTAATAGGTTTATGGGCAGTGTTTTCATGGGCTCCCACCTGGGTGCAAAGCATAACACCGGATAGCAATAAAGCCAATGATCTACGTGGAATAACATTAATGATTTTAGCGGTTTCAGGTTTAGCAGGCAGTATTGTTTCAGGTTGGATTGTAAACAGTATCGGTATGCGAAAAACGATGATGATGTGTTTCATTGTTTGTTTTATAATGACTGGAATTGTTTTCAAATTAAATCATTCCATCACTAATGCAACATTAATAGAAATGGTTGTGCTTGCTTTCTTTTTTGGTATCAGTCAGGGTGCATTATCAGTATATATCCCTGCATTATTTCCAACAATCCTTCGGGCATCAGCAACCGGATTTTGTTTTAATATAGGTCGTTTATTCACTGCAACCGTTGTATTTTTTATCGGTGCATTAGTTACATTTCTTGGTGGTTATGGCAATGCAGTTTTTATTTTTTCATTCATTTTTTTAATTGGGTTGATAGCAACCTATTTAGTACCTGCTAAATTGATAAAAATGGATGCTTAATCTATAACAGTATTTTCTAACAATAAAATAAAACTTTCCTTCAGAAGGAAAGTGCATAAAAAAAATTATGGCATTCATCAAAGTACCTGAAGGCGTACCGGGCATAAGAAGCCTGGTAATGTTCCGTCCTGAAACCGGGAAGCCATTGTATGAACTGGCACAGGTTTTATTAAGACGTGAATCAACATTAAGCGAAGCAGAAAGAGAATTAATTGCTGCTTATGTATCAAAACGAAATGACACTATGTTTTGTATGATGAGCCATGCCGCCGCATCAAGAGCGTTGTATGGTAATGATAAAAATATTGTTGATGATGTTTTAAAAGATATGCAACATGCAGGCATCAGCAATAAAATGAAAATGCTTTTAAACATAGCAGGGAAAGTGCAGATACTCGGCAGGGAAGTAATGCAGGAAGATATTGATGCAGCAAGAAATGAGGGAGCAACTGATAAAGAAATTCATGACACAGTTTTAATTGCTGCTGCATTCAGCATGTATAACCGGTACGTTGATGGACTTGCAAGCTTCACTCCTACTGATGAAAAAGAATACGAAACCATGGGCGAAAGAATGGCTGAAAAAGGTTATGTACCACCAGCACCAAAAAAGTAAAATTTATTTATCACAAAAAATAATTTGTATGAATAATAAAGACGATTTACAAATTACACAAACAACTGAAAGAGGTAAAACATTTATCAATCTTGAAAATAACCTGCCGGGTATTCGTGGTCTCATGCAATACAGCATTGAAACAGGAAAAGCATTAAATGAGCTGGCAGAAATTTTATTGCATGATGATAACAACACGCTATCACGTGGCGAACGTGAAATGATTGGTGCTTATGTTTCTTCACAAAACGATTGTTTCTATTGCCAAAATGTACATGGAGCATTGGCGCAGTATTATTTTGATTGCAACACACAGATGATTGACGATATCAAAAAGGATTTTGCATCCACATCAATATCACCAAAATTAAAAGCATTATTAAGCATTGCTGGTAGCGTGCAAAAAGGTGGAAAGCATGTTACATCTGCACAAATAGAGCAGGCAAAGAAAGAAGGGGCAACAGATAAGGAAATACACGACACTGTTTTAATAGCTGCTGCATTTTGCATGTTTAATCGCTACGTGGATGGATTGAATACCTGGGCTTCAAAAGACAGGCAGGAATATATTGACCGGGCACCCATTCGTGCCAAAGATGGGTATGCCAATATTGATTTGAATAAATAAACTTAATAACATAAGCTATGATGTGATTGATGCATCTGGCTATTAAAGAAATGAATTATGATAATAAAAACTTTTCCTATTGGAAGTGTACCACGTCCCCAATATTTAGTGGATGCATTAGGTGCATATTCTCAACAACAAATCAGCGAAATAGAATTACAACATTTATTTGATAAAGCTTTAAAAGAAACCATTCAACAGTTTGAAGCAACAGGTTCACCAGTTATAACTGATGGCGAACAAACAAAACCAAGTTTTGCAACTTATCCCATCAGTGGTATAAAAAATCTTGCACCTGATGGAGTTGTCATACCTTTTGCAGATGGGCATACAAGGCAGTTGCCAAAAATTACTTCTGGTCCTTTTCATTACACCACGTATGCAGAAAGTTATTTAAAGAAAGCCAAACAACTAACATCATTGCCGGTAAAACAGGCAGTAATTTCTGTGTCTGCCATCAGCCTGTTATATCCTCAGGATGGTATTGAAAATTATTCACAAGATCAATTCATTAATGATTTGGTAAATGAAGCAGAATCTGATATCAGGAAATGTTTAAACGCAGGCGCCCATCTTGTACAGATTGACTTTACAGAAGGAAGGCTTGCATTGAAATTAGACCCTTCAAAAGGATTATTAAAATCATTTATTGATTTAAATAATAAAGTGCTTAACCGTTTTTCTGAAGAGGAAAGAAAAAAAATCGGTGTGCATTCCTGTCCCGGTGGCGACCATGATTCTACACATAGTGCAGATATAAGTTATACTGATTTACTGCCACTATTGTTTCAATTGAATGCTGGTAATTTTTTCCTTGAATATGCAGGCGAAAAAAACAAACAGGATGTGTTGCAATGCATCAAAGAAAACCTGGGCGCAAATCAAACAGTGTTTATTGGTGTAACCAATGTAATTAATCCACGCATTGAAACACCAGAAGAAATACGTGACCTTATTTTAGAAGCATCAGAAAAAATTCCATTGAACCAACTCGGCACAACAGACGATTGCGGTTTCTCACCTTTTGCAGATGATGTTTCCACATCAAGGGATACCGCATTTGCAAAAATCAAAGCGCGTGTGGAAGGAACAAAACTCGCTGAACAACAACTATCAAATTAATAGTATCGGAAACCGGCAAGGCTTTTCAAAATCGCTTTGTCGCAAAAAATAACAGCAATGAAGAGTTATAAAAAAACAGGTCTTTTGGTTTTTATCATCTTAAGCACATTACATGTTTATGGCCAAAAGTTCAGTGTTAGTTTTTCGCCCACAGCATCCAATGAAAGCTTTACAGGTAAAGTGATCTTATACATGTCAAAAGAAGCAAAATCACCAAAGGATGTAATGGTGGGTGCTGAAAAATTTCCATGTTTTGCAATAACGGTATATAATGTAAAACCAGGTGATAAGGTTGTGTTTGATGATGATGCGGTTTCATACCCGGTTAAATTATCTGATATTGAAAGAGGAACATACTATGTACAGGCAGTGTGGGATAAAAATGAAGGCGGCCGTTCAATTGCAGAAAGCCCGGGAAACATTTATAATAACACGATAACAGTTCAATTTAACAGGAACTTCAACACCATATTCAACATTGTATGCAACAATGTGGTGAAAGAAAAAAGTTTTGTTGAAACGCAATTTGTAAAAGAATTAAAAGTCTCATCAACATTACTTTCTTCGTTTTACAAAAAAGCAACAACCATCAATGCGGCAATCATTCTTCCGAAAGAATATTATGAACAACCGGAGAGAAAATTTCCTGTGCTGTACTGGGTTTCAGGTTATGGCGGAGATTACCATAATTTCTCAGATAACAACAACCCTTCTTCACCAATTGATACTACGGCTTGCATAAGGGTTTTTCTTGATGGTAACTGTTCGCTTGGCCATTGTGTTTATGCCAACAGTGATAACAACGGCCCCTGGGGTGATGCTTTGACACAGGAACTCATACCTCAGGTTGATAAACTTTATCGAACCAACAAAGCAAGACTTCTTACCGGTCATAGCAGTGGTGGATGGACAGTATTATGGTTGCAGACACATTATCCAAAAATTTTCGATGCATGCTGGTCAAGCTCACCAGACCCTGTTGATTTCAGAAGTTTTCAGCAAGTGAATTTGTACGAAGACAAAAATACCTTTTATACAAAGGATAGTTCGTTAAGAGCAGCTGGAACAATAGCAGGGCGTTTTCCATGGATTACTATGAAAACAATGTTACAAATGGAGCATGTAATTTATCGCGGTGAGCAAATGCATTCTTTTGATGCAGTCTTTAGCGTAAAAAGCAATGATGGTTCTCCAAGAAGATTGTGTAATGAATTAACAGGAATAATTGACACTGTAACAGTAGAGCATTGGATAAATTATGATATCTCACTGTATGTAAGAACAAACTGGCTGCAACTTGAACCTGATCTGAAAAATAAGATAAGAGTATCTGTGGGTGAACAGGATAATTTCTTATTGAATTATTCAGTGCATTTATTCGACGATGAAATGAAAAAGACAGATGCAGGTTTTGTGTTTGCTTATTATCCTGGTGATCATTTTACAGTATCCACACCTGAATACAGAATGGCGGGTTATCAATTCCTGGAACAGAAATATAATGAAATAGAAAACAAATAAGATAAATCAAACAATAAAATTGAAACATCTTTTCGATAGCAATACGAATCAGGGATGTTGAAACTGCAAATCAAAAAATCAAAAACATAAAAAATAAATTATGCCACACATTAAAGTAGATCCAGACTTACCTGGCATTAGAAGCCTATTAGCCTTTAGTCCGGAACCAGCAACGCCAATGGGCAAACTTGCTAATTTATTGCTGCGTACAAATAAGGGATTAAGTATGCCAGAAAGAGAATTAATTGGCGCTTATGTCTCTTACCTCAATGATTGTTTTTATTGCTACCATTCTCATGGCGCCCTTGTTACCTGTTATTTGAATGACAACAACAGATTGATTGAACAGGTAAGGAAAGACTATAATCAAGCTGATATTTCTGAAAAGATGAAAGCACTACTATCCATCGCAGGCAGCGTGCAAAAGGACGGCAAATCTGTAACAGAAGAACAAATTATAAAAGCAAGAGATGATGGTGCAAGTGATAAAGACATTCATGATACTGTGCTCATAGCTGCAATGTTTTGCATGTTTAATCGCTATGTGGACGGGCTTGCTGCTAACACACCAACAGGCCTTTCATCTTATTTGAAAAGGGAAAAACAAATTATGGAACATGGTTATGGTAATTATATTTTTTCTACATCGCAACCAGAATAAAAAAAACATTTTACAACCAATTACTAAAACAAAATGAAAAGAACATTTATTTTTATTTCGCTACTCATGTTGTTTTTGACACCACTGTTATCTACAGCGCAAAACAACACAGTTAACTTAAAAGTTATAGAAGCAAACGGGCAACCTGTACCATCTGCAACAATTATTGTAGATAAGAAAAGAACTTTCATCACAGATGTCAATGGTTATATTATTATACCAAATGCAGGCAATTCAATAATTTCAATCAGTTCAACAGGCTACAAATCAAAAACACTAAGGGCAGATACACTAACGCAATCAACTATAGTGCTTGAACAGGATGTTGCCAATCTGGATGAGGTTGTAGTTACCGGTTTATCCACAACATTAAAAAGAAGAAATCTTGCAAATGCAGTGGCAACCATATCATCAAAAGAACTGAGTGGCACAGCGCCTGCACAAACTTTAGATGCAGCATTGGAAGGTAAAATTCCGGGCGCCTATATCAATGCCAATTCAGGTGCACCGGGTGGTGGTATATCCGTCAAATTACGCGGAGTTACATCTGTGTATGGAAACACGCAACCTTTATATGTAATTGATGGTGTATTTATTGATAACAGTATTACATCGGCAGGATTAAATGCTGTTACCACTGCTGCCAGCGGAGGTGCACCAACATCAACACAGGATAATGCTTCCAGCCGTATTGCAGATATTAACCCTGAGGATATTGCGAACATTGAAATTTTAAAAGGCGCTTCTGCTGCTGCAGTATATGGATCCAAAGCTGCTGCTGGTGTTGTAATCATAACAACAAAAAAAGGAAGGCAGGGAAAAACTACAATAAATGTATCACAGGATCTTGGTGCTATCACAGCAAGAAAATTATTAGGTGTCAGGCAATTCACTGCTGACAGGGCAGCAAGTTTATCTAGTGATAGCGCAACGAGTGTTGCACTGAGACAGGAATTTGAAGACGCACAGTCATCCGGAAATATTTACGATTATGAAAAAGAAATTTATGGCAATACCGGGTTTGCAAGAAACACGGAAATAAGCTTAACTGGGGGCAATGAACGTACAACCTTTTTCTTCTCAGCTTCACAAAAAGATGAAGACGGTATTGTGGACAGAACCGGTTATCGCAATAACAGTTTAAGGCTTAACGTTGATCATAATATTTCTGATAAAGTCAAAGTAGGTTTCACAACAAACTATATTAACTCATCTTCAGACAGAGGCTTGTTTGGCAATGATAATGCAGGTGTAACAATAGGAATTGCTTTATCTTCAACACCTTCATTTGCACAATTGCATCCAGACGCAAACGGAATTTATCCTTCTAATCCATTTGCTTCATCCAACCCATTGCAGACAATCGCATTAATGCAAAACAATGAATCTGTAAACAGGTTTATCACTGGTATTAATCTTGAAGCCATTTTACAAAGCAATGCTAAAAGCATAACAAAATTTATTGCCAGGGGCGGAGTTGATTTTTATAATCTTGAAACCAAAGCCTTATTCCCGGGAGTTTTACAATGGCAGGCTGTAAATAAAGGCACATCAATCCAGGGCTTTACCAGAAGTTTAAACACAAACTATATTGCATCGCTTGTTAATTCATTTACGCCTTCAGATAATTTATCCCTTACCACATCAGCAGGCATTACACAGGAGTCCGGCGATTATAATAACATATTAAATGTTGCAACACAAGTGATAGCCGGTCAGAGCAACGTGGACCAGGCTGGTGCATTAAACGCAACTCAATTCCAAAATAAATATTTAAATACCGGAATTTTTGTGCAGGAAGAAGCAAACATTTATGATGCTGTTGTTTTAACTACAGGTGTCCGCTTTGACAGGAGCAGCAATAATGGAGATGCTGCAAAATTTTATACATATCCGAAAGCTGGTATTTCCTGGAACCTTTCCAAATCAGGAATTGTAAAAGATGGTTTGTTTAATAATGTAAAACTTCGTGCAGCTTATGGTCAGGCCAACAACATCCCTGCTTATGGCAGCAAGTTTACAGGAATGGCAATATCAAATATTGCAGGCAACCCTGGAGTTATTGTGAATATTCAACAGGGTGATGCGAACATAAAACCTGAAAGACAAAAAGAACTGGAAGCAGGTATTGACTTTAGTTTATTGAATAACAGGTTAAGCTTTGAATTGACATACTACAATAAAAGCATCAGTGATTTCCTGATGTTGCAAAGCTTACCGGCATCGTCAGGGTTTTCAAGCAAATGGTTGAATGCAGGCGACCTGCGCAACAGAGGTGTGGAACTTGGCATGAATGCAATTCCTGTTCAAACAAAAAATGTAACTTGGAATACATCAGTTAATTTCTGGATGAACAGATCAAAAGTTACAAGGTTAATTATTCCACCAATACCACAAGGTTCATTTGGTTATGTGCTGGGTTCTTTCCAGATTGAACAAGGCAAATCAGCAACACAGATTGTTGGATTGGATGGTGATAACGGTGTTGGTGTCTTGGGCGATGCTGAGCCAAAATTCCAAATGAATACTTATAATGAAGTAACTTTTTGGGGTAAGCTTAGTTTACGTTTCCTGTTGCACTGGAAACAGGGTGGAGACAATATCAACCTGACATCGCTTGAAAATGATTTTGGTGGCACCAGTGTTGATTATGATAATGTAACCAATAAACTGGGTGTACCCGATGCAGTGTACCGCATTATGCAAATTGGTACTACTGCAAGAATTTTTGTACAGGATGCAAGCTACCTGCGTTTACGTGAAGTGGGATTGTATTATTCATTCAATAACCTGAAAAATATTCTTATAAAAGATATCAGGCTCGGGGTATCACTCAACAATTATCTGACTATTACAAAATATAAATCTTATGATCCTGAAGTATCCAATTTCGGTACAGGATTTTCTACAGGTGTAGATGTTGACCCTTATCCTGCAAGTAAACGTGCAGAATTTCATATTTCATTAAGCTTTTAATTATAACAACTATTACAATGAAAAAAATATTAAATATTCAAACGTTATCTATTGCAACAATGATGTTGTTCTTTGTTTCCTGCAAAAAAGATTATGGCAACCTGAACGGTCCAACTGTTGAAGCCTATCAAAAAGATGCAACATTAGCAGAGCTTAATAACCTCGTTAGTGGCACAGAATCTGGAATGCGAAATTCTATCGCTTTCTATTTAGATGATGTAGGCACAATTGGCAGGGAGATTTATCACTTCTCCAATTCTGAACCTCGTTATGTAACTGACTTATTAGGAGCCAGCAATGCTGAATTAAGCGGAAGCAATTTTTATATTGCAACACCTTGGGCATCCAGGTACAGGGTTATTAAAAATTGTAATACGCTGATTGCTTCAGCCAACAATACAACGCTGGCAACTGATGCACAAAAGAAAGCTTATACCGGTTTTGCAAAAACTATTGAAGCTTACCAGTTATTAATGAATTTAAATCTTACAGATTCAAATGGTATCCGTATTGATGTTGCAGATCCTGAGAACCTCGGGCCAATTGTGGATTATAATACTGCACTGGCAAGCATATCTTCTTTACTGGATGATGGCAAAAATGATTTGACAGGGTCAGATGTAGTATTTACATTGGCTGGTTTCTCACAATTCAATGATGCAGCCGGACTGGTAAAATTCAACAGAGCACTTGCAGCAAGAGTTGATATCTATGAAAAAAAATGGAGTGATGCTTTAAATGCATTGAATGAATCTTTCTTCGATTTAAACGGAGATTTTTATTCAGGGGTTAACCATGTTTTTGGGACAGGCTCAGGAGATCAGTTGAACCCGGTATTCATTCCTCAAAACCAAAGTGGAGAAGTGCGTGTAGCTCATCCCTCTTTTGCTGAAGATATATTGCCTAATGATGACCGCATCAACAAAGCAACTTTGCGCAATTCCACTGCATCTATCTCCGCTGGTCTAAGCAGTAACAGAGATGTTTGGGTTTATACTTCCAGCACAGCTCCAATTCCTATTATCAGGAATGAAGAACTTATATTAATCTATGCTGAAGCTAATATTCAATTAAACAATTTTGGAGATGCCATCAATGCTTTAAACATAATCCGAAATAAACATGGGCTCAACAATTATAGTGGTGCACAAACACAAGATGCACTCATTGACGAATTACTATATGAAAGACGTTATTCATTATACTTTGAAGGGCACAGGTGGATTGACCTTCGCCGTTACAACAAGCTTGATGAATTGCCTTTAGACAGGCCTGATGATAATGTGTGGAGCGAATTTCCTTTGCCCGTAACAGAACAATAGTTTTTTTTAAAATAGTGGATGGTAGCTGTAATAAGTATAAGCACTTTATATTTGTTCACAGGCTACCATTCACATTTTATATACTTATTCCTTCACCATTATGAAGTCCTGGCAACTACCCATTGGTTTATTTTTTTTAATTGCTATTGAAATATTGCGTGTTTATTTCATCATGCCTTTTCCCGGCAGCCAGCAATCCAATACAATTGACATTGCTTATTTTATTGACAGGAATATCTGGTGGCTGCGGCTGATTGGCATTTGTATTACCATCATTCCTTTGTACAGCTTATTACAATCAGGAAAACGATGGAAGAAAATTATTGTCATCCTGGTATTGATTGTGTATGGTGCTATTGTTTACTTGTTTAATTTTAAATTTTTAGCAGACAAATTATTTTTCCAACCCAATTACAAATTGCTTGTCAGCGCTGCATCTGATACTACCAACAGAAATAAATTGATAATAGGCGTTGTCACTAACAACAAAGCAAAAGCGTATCCGATTGAAATGATCGGTTATCACCACCAGTTACTGGACACCCTATGCGGAGAACCAGCTTTGATTACGTATTGCACCGTATGCAGATCGGGCAGGGTGTATAGCCCTGTTGTCAATGGCAAACTGGAAAAATTCAGGTTGGTTGGCATGGATCATTATAATGCCATTTTTGAAGATGCTACTACCCATAGTTGGTGGCGGCAGGAAAACGGGAAAGCCATTACTGGTATTTTAAAAGGTGCATCATTAAAAGAAATTCCTTCTTTTCAAATGTCTTTGGGCGACTGGCTTTTATTGCATCCCAACAGTATAATTTTACAACCCGATTCAAATTTCAAAAAAGAATATGCAGATCTAAAGGGCTATGATGATGGCACCATAAAAAGCAGTTTGGAAAAACGTGACACTGCATCCTGGAAATTCAAATCATGGGTGATAGGAATAAAAATTAATGGCCACTCAAAAGCATATAACTGGAATACATTGGCAAAAAATAAATTGTTGCAAGATGAATTTTATGGTAGCGCTTTTCTGTTGACAATGAGTAAGGATGAAAGAAGTTTTTATGTCTTAAACAGGGAAACATCTAATGGAGTTTTACAATTCAGTTATGACAGCACTTTCACTTTTCTAAAGGATGATGTATCAAACTCTACTTGGAATATCAATGGTGTTTGTGTTGATGGCGCCATGAAGGGAACAAGATTGCAACCTGTGCAGGCATACCAGGAATTCTGGCATTCATGGCAATCCTTTCATCCGGATACGGAAAAAGCAAATTAATGGGAAGCATGTATCCCTTATGCAGTAAACCAGTTTTTAAACATGCATTTCTCACTCTTTCACAAATTGCTTCGTCACCACATCACCACTACTTTCTATTTTCAACAGGTAATTCCCCGGGTGCAGGGAAGCGATATTGATGTTGTATAACGGTACCGAATTGGCGATGGTTTGCATTTTCGCCGTTCCGGTTAGATCAATTACACTCAGTTTTACTTTTTTATCCTTTGGCAAACCTTCTACATGCAAAACATTTTTTGCCGGGTTGGGCGAAATTTTTATTGCAGTATTATTTATGGCAATCACATTGGAATAATTAACTGCGCCGGTAACACTCGTTGTTTGCAGGCGGTAATAGTTGTCGCCGCTGAGTGGTGCGGCATCGTTGTAATAATTGTTACCGGATAATGGTGAATGGTTAATGGAGGCGCTGTACACGGTTGACCAGTGTGCGCCATCACCGCTACGTTGTATGGCATAATTTTTTATGCCCGGCACATTATTCC